>JAVKHN010000005.1:0-86439 GCA_031459935.1 Candidatus Sysuimicrobium calidum
GCCCGCACCGCCGTCCAGCAGGAGAACTCCGTTGAAGTTGGTCGAGTTGGCGATGCGGTCGACCTCCTCTACAAGCTGATCGATCTCGCTCTGGATCGCATCTCGATCCTCGGCAGACAGGGTCTCGTTGCCCGCCTGGAGCACCAACTCCCGGATCCGCTGGAGGATGGAGTGAACCTCGTTCAGCGCGCCCTCCGCGGTCTGCACCAGGGAGATCCCGTCCTGGGCGTTGCGGATGGCCTGCGTGTAGCCGCGCACCTGCGCCCGCATCTTCTCCGAAATCGCGAGCCCCGCCGCGTCGTCCGCGGCGCGGTTGATGCGGAAGCCGCTCGAAAGGCGCTCCAGCGACTTGCTCAGGGCGTTGTCGGTGGCCACCAGGTTGCGGTGGGCGTTCAGGGCCGCGATGTTCTGGTTGATCCTCAGTCCCATGGCTTCGTTCCTCCTTGAACTGTGTTTTCCGGGCCTCCTTGCCCGTGTGGATTCGCCGGCTTTCTGCAGGCGGGCCGGCGCCGCCCTCGGGGTTTTCCGTCAGCGCTCTCCCTTCATTCCCACCCGCCTTTCCTCCCTGAGACGTTTCCACCCACGGGTATCGGCGGGTGAGGGGAAACCTTAAGGGTCGGAGGCCACGGGATCCACGGTCACCGGGAGATCCCGCGGGGCGGCCCGGGCGGCCTCCTGGTTTTCGCGCAGGATCTCCCGGTACACCTCCTCCCGGTGCACGGGGATCGAGCGGGGTGCGAGGATCCCCAGACGCACCTGATTCCCCTCGATGCCCAGCACGCGCACCTCCACCTCCGCGCCGATGCGGATGGCCTCGTTCAGCTTCCGGGTGAGCACGAGCACCGCGCGCCTCAGGCGGAGAGAATGGGCTCCCGCACCGAGTACGGAGCGTGTGTCAGGATCTTCTGGCGGCCGAGTCGGGCGGCGGTGTTCACGAGGATGGGCGCCGCGAGGTTCGCGGTGGCCCCCGGAGGGCCTGCGCGCACCGTGACCACCACCAGCACCGCCACCTCCCGGGGGTCCGAGACCGCGAGGATCTCCACGTCCTCCTCCTCGAGCGGAACCTCGTAGCCGGGGAAGAGGCGGAAGGGGTCGGTTACGGGCAGGGCCACCTCCGGATCGTCCACCGCCTGCAGCCACAGAAATGCACTCCCCTCCTCCCCCAGGAGCACGAACCGCCGGCAGTGCGCAAAGCCCGGGATCCCCTCCGGGAAGCGGATCACTCGGTCCTCCGCGACCTCCTGCACCCCCCAGTGGCGGGTCCGGACCTCCACGGTCTACCTCAGGAAGTCCACCAGGGACGGCTGGATGAGGCGCGCGCCTGCGGCCAGGGCCGCCCGGTACACGTTCTCCTCCGCCTGCAGCCGCACCACCACCTCCGCGATGTCCACGTCCTCCCGCACGCTCACCAGTTCCCGCAGTCCCACCTCGAGCTCCCCCAGACGCGACTGCACGACCTCCACCCGGTTCGCCCGGGCGCCCAGCTCCGCCAGGGCTGCGAGCAGTCGATCCAGGGCTGCATCCAGATCCGGGAACGTGGCGCGCACCGCGTCGTGGTCCCCGGCTTCCAGGGCCTCCTGCAGGGCCTGAGCTGCGGAGAGGGCCTGCGAGAAGGGGAGGTCTCCGGGGATGGTGGCCTCCAGGGTGATCCCTCGGTCCACCTCGCGCACAACCCGATTGCTGTTCCCCAGATAGGTGCCGTCGGACGTGAAGGGTGCGGTGGTGGATCGGGTGCCGCCGAAGATGTACTTCCCCGCCACCTGCGTGTTGCCCAAGGTCACGAGCTCATCGTGCAGCTCCTTGACCTCTCTCGCCAGGGCCTGCGTGTCGGAGGTGGACAGCGTCCCGTTCGCACCCTGCACCGCCAGCTCCCGCAGCCGGTGGAGGATCTGAGCCGCGTCCTGGAGGGATCGCTGGCCTGCATCCAGCAGGGTCCTGGTGTCCTGGAGGTTGCGGGCGTACTGCTGCACCGCGTTGAGGGCGTCCCGCATGGACAGCACGGGCGGGAGGTTGGGGGGGTCGTCTGAGGGGCGGTGCATGCGCTTACCGGTGGCCAGCTGTTCCTGCAGCTTCAGAAGCCGCTCCAGGTCCGCGTTCAGGTTGCGCAAAAAGTTCAGGGTGAGACTTCCGAGCGTAACCCGCATCAGCCGCCCACCATCCCGAGCAGGGTCCGGATCATCTCGTCCACGGTCCGCACCATACGGGCCGCGGCCTCGTACGCGTGCTGGTAACGCAGCATGTTGGTCATCTCCTCGTCCAGGGATACGCCGCTGGTGGCCTCTCGCCGCAGTCGCAGCTGGTCCGTGAGGAGGCCCCGGTAGGCCACCTGGCGGTCCGCTTCCTGGGCCCGCACGCCCACCTCCGTCACCAGCATCCGGTAGAGCCCGTCGAGGTCCTCGCTGCCCCGCAGCTGCGCGATTTGCAGGGCCACCAGTCCGTTTCCGGGTTCGCCGTCTCCGGCCCAGCTGCTGGCGGCCGCGATTTTGCGAGGGTCCGCGAGGATGTCGCCATGCACCCGGAGGGTGCGGGCGTCGACGGGAGGGCCCGGCGGGACCTCCTCGGCAGGGTCGTGGAAGAAGGGGCGGTCCATCTCGCCATGGAGGTTGTAGCCAGCCCGGTGCAGGGAGTTCACCCGTTCGAAGAGGTTCCGGGTGAGGGTATCCAGCCGCTCCCGGAGCGCCCCGATGTGCCCGTCCCTCGCCTGCAACACCGCGGCAAGCGCTCCGCGACGGACCGCAAGCGCCTCCCCGTCCGGCCACTCGAACCCGTGCACCTCCCCGGGAAGGGGGTCCTGGATCCGGATCTCCGTGGTCCGGCCTCCCGGCCCCACGAGCTCCCGACCCTGCAGGTACACCAGCAGCTCCCCGGTCTCCGTCTCCGTGTAGATGACGTCCGCGAGCTCCTCGAGCTCCGCGAGCAGCCGCTCCCGGTGGTCCCGCAGGTCCAGGGCAGCTTGTCCGGAGAGCTCCAGCCGGCTGATCTGGGTGTTGAGGTTCGCGAGCTCCCGGCCGAGCTGGTTGATGCGGTGGACGTGGCCCGTAGCTACGGCGTCCAGGTGCTGGCGCAGCTCCTCCAGCCGCTGCGCGGACTGCCGCAGGGCATCCGCCAGCACCTGAGCCTGCTGCACCAGAGACACCCGGGCGGCCAGGGACTCCGGGTTGAGGCTCACCTCCTGCCAGGCGTTCCAGAACCTTGCCAGCAGCTCCCCCAGGCCGCTATCGGAGGGCTCCGGGAAAACAGCCTCCACCTGGGACCAGAAGTCCGCCCGGGCCTTCCACTCCGCGGAGCTCTGACGGGCCTGCCGCAGCTGCCGGTCCACAAACACATCCCGGGCCTGTCGGAGGGCCGCCACCCGCACTCCGCCCCCTACCAGGAGCGGGGTCCCGAACCGGGAGAGGCCGCCTGGCGGCGGCTGGCTTGCGAGAACCGCTTCCTGGCGTGTGAATCCGGGGGTATTGACGTTGGCGATGTTGTGGCCGGCGGTGTCCATGGCCCGCTGCTGGGCTGCGAGGGCCCGGCGCAGCACCTCCAGGGCAACGAAGGACGACACGGATTCCTCCTAGACCACCTGGTCCACCCGCAGGCTTGTGGGGCCGTCGTGCGCACCCGTGAGCAGGGAGAGCACGGTCCGCACGTACTGCAGGTGGGAGGAGATGAGGAGCGCGTTCGCCTTGTTCACGTCCGCAAGCTCCCGCAATAGCTGCGCCAGCACCGTTCGCTGGTGCTCGAACCGGCGGGCCACCTCCGGCCGGCTGAGGCGGGCGAGCTCGGTGAGGGTGAGCTCCCGCACGGACCGTCCTTCCCGATCCGCCACGAGCTCCAGCAGCTGCATCCGGGCCCGCTCCAGGGCCCGGATCTCCGCGCTCAGCCGCTCCTGCTCCGCCACGAGCTTCTCCACCGCCTCCGCGTCCCCCCGCACCAGGGCCCGCTGCTCCGCCCGCGCGAGGTCCAGCAACCTCCGGTGGGCCTCGATCTCCTCGTCCAGTAGCCCCACCACGGTCTCAAACGGATCGTTCATGGCGGCCCTCGATCGCGGCGCGGAGGAGGGCCCGGGCGATGGTGTCCAGCGGGAGGTGGTAGCGGCCTTGGAGGACAGCCTCCCGCAGGGCCTCCAGCCGCACCTTGCGCCCCTCCACGGTCCGGCCCGGATCCCCGCTCACCTCCAGCCGGTCCTGGGGCTCCCGGGCGGCCTCCCGCGGACCCGTACCCTTCGGCTTTCCTCCGGAGGGGACTCCCGGCGGACCTACCGGATGGATCTCCACGCTCTCCTCCGCGCGCGCATCCTCGCTAACTCCGTTATCGGCACCTCCGCGCCGTCCTTGAGCTCACCACAGGTCGAACCGCTCGGGGACCCTCTCCCCCCGGATCCTCCGCCGTCGCGGGGGCGGTGCGGTCTGTCGCAGCCGCTCCAGGGCCTGGCGTAGCTCGCGGAGGGCCGTGAGGAACTCCGCGCGGCAGCCTGCGCAGAGCAGCCCGAACGGGATCCGCCGGCCGCACCGACGGCAGCGCACCTCCGCCTCCGCCACCATGAGCCTCCCCTCCCGCAGCCACCGGAGGACCCGGTCGAGGGGGATCCCGGTCTGCTGGGCGATCTCCTCCGCGGGGAGCGGGCCGTGCGCGTTGAGGTAGGCCCGTAGGCGTCGCAGCTGCGCGTGTTCCTCCTCGATGCAGGCGGGACACTGCCCCCGCAGCAAGAGGGCCGCCAGCCGGCCACAGCGGGGGCAGTTTACCACGGGCATCACCGTCTCCCCAACGCCTCCTCCAGGACCCGGGCAAGACCCAGCCCGCCCGAGCGGGCAACCGCAAGGGCGAAGGACTCGTCCAGCAGCTCCTGCCAGGTGCTCCGGCCCGCGAAGGACGCGTGTGAACCGAGGCTTTCCGCGGCCCGACGCATGGTGCGCAGCATCTGGGTGAGGAGCACCGCCTCGAACTCCTGCGTAACCCGCCGCAGCCGCAGGAGCTCCGCGGATTCCGCTCCCGCGCGTGTGGCCTCGACCCGGATCACTGGATCACCAGCTCCCCCTGCAGTGCCCCCGCGGCTTTCAGGGCCTGCAGGATGGCGATGAGATCCCGGGGACCCACGCCGAGGGCGTTGAGGGCCCTTGCCAGGTCCTGGACGGAGTTGGTGCCGGGGATGGGGACCAGAGCCCCGGGCTCCGGGGTCACGGTGATTTGAGTCCGTGGCACCACCCGGGTCTCGCCCCGGGAAAGGGGTGGGGGCTGAGACACCTGGGGCTCGCTGCGCACCTCGATGCGCAGGTTGCCGTGGGCGATCACCACGGGCAACAGGCGCACCGCGCCGCCGATCACCACGGTGCCCGTGCGCTCGTTGACCACCACCCGAGCGCTTATATCCGGCTTCACCCGGAAGGATTCCACCCGGGCCAGGAAGGCTGCGAGCCCGCCAGGGTAGTCCTGCGGCACGTTCACGTCCACCCGGGCCGCGTCCACCGCGGTGGCCAGGTTCCGTCCCAGCCCCCGGTTGATGGCCTCCGCCACCCGCACCGCGGTGGAGAAGTCCGGCTGTAGGAGCACCACGCTCACCACATGGTTCTCGGCCACGGAGGTGGGAACCGTGCGCTCCACCACGGCCCCTCCCGGCACCCGCCCCACGGTGAGGTGGTTGATTTGGGCTTTGCTCCCGCCCGCGCTCTCGCCCGCACCGCCCACGGCCACCGGCCCCTGGGCCACCGCGTACACGTTCCCGTCCGCGGCCTGCAGGGGGGTCTGCAGCAGCACCCCGCCCACGAGGCTGCGGGCATCTCCGAGGGAGGAGAGGGTGACGTCCAGGCGGTCGCCCTCTCGGGCGAAGGGCGGGAGCTCCGCGGTGGCCATGACCGCGGCCACGTTCCGCACCCGCAACCGGGAAGGGGGAACCACGATGCCGAGCCGATTCAGCATGTTGGCCACGGACTGCACGGTGAAAAACGCCCCGCTGCTGTCCCCGGTGCCCGCGAGCCCCACCACCAGCCCGTAGCCGAAGAGCTGGTTAGAACGCACCCCGCTCAGCCGCGCGATGTCCTTGATGCGCACCTCCGGTTCCTGCCCTGCTCCCGGAGCGCCCAGGGCTGCCGCCAGGAGCACGCACAGCAAAACCCAAACGCGCCGCACGATCTCCCTCCTACTCCAGCCAGCTGAACAGGAACCGCAGTAGCGCCCCGAACCCATCGAGGACCCACTGAAGGGGGTTGTTGCCCGTGAAGGGGCGCCGCGGCCCTTCCAGCACGATGCGCACGTCCGAGAGGCGGTCGGAGGTGACGGTGTTGTCACCCTGGATGTCCATCCGCCGCACGAACCCGGTGATCCGCAGCCGGTACGGCTCGTCCCGCAGCAAAAGCTCCCGCTCGCCCGCGAGCCGCAGCACCCCCTGTGGCAGCACCTCCACCACCCGCAGGGTGATGCGGGCCTGCACGCCCACGTTGCTGCCCACCGCCCGGCTGGTGCTGGCGTCCTGGCCGGATTCGAATCCAGCCGCGGGGAAGAGGCTCAAGGCCCCGCTTCCACCACCCAGGTCCAGGGAGACGGACCGGGCGGAACTGGTGCGGCTCTGGGTCTGAGCGGAGATGCCCTCCACCACCACCACGGTCACGAGATCCCCCACCGCCCCGGCCCGCTGGTCCGTAAAGAGGGACGGGCCGTTCTGCGGCCAGAGGGAGCGGGCCGCCGCAGGCACCGCGGCGGACGCCACGAGGGTCAAAATCGCGAGCCTAGAACACCACCGCCACCAGCTCCGGCTGCACCACACGGGCCACCACCTCCCTCCGCGTGGGGATCACCCGGACCCGGATCGCCTGCCCGGGATCCCCGCTCTCCAGGGCCACGCCGGGCGCGCTCACCCGGATCGCTCCCACCGCGGCCACCACCCGCACCGAGCTCCCCCGGCGCACCGCGGCCGAGCGATCCGTACGCCGCACCAGCACCTCCTGCGCTCCCACCAGACGGATGCGGCCCGCATCGAATCCCGCCTGCACAAGCGTCTCCAGGACCTCCCGCGCAGAGAGGCGCAGGGTCTGTCCCGGCCGCAGATCCACCCGCACCACCGCCTGCTCCAGGGCCCGCACCATGCGCTCCGGCCCAGCGAGGGAGGCGATCTCCCCCAGGGTCACCTCCGGGTCGTCCACGAGGGCGCTGCTGCGTAGCCGCACCGTGACGGTCCCCGGAGATGCCGCAAGGGCGAGGAGGAGGCCAGCAAGCAGAAGGGGCTTCACGGACCTACCTCCGCATGTTGTTGGCCTGGGCCATCATCTCGTCCGCGGTACTCACCATCTTGCTGATGGCCTCGTACGCCCGCTGCGCCGCGATCATGCGCACCATCTCCTCCACCACCTGCACGTTGCTGGACTCCAGGAACCCCTGCGCCAGGGTCCCCATGCCCTCCGCACCGGGCTGCCCGGTGACGGGATCCCCGCTTGCGGGCGTGGGGGTGAAGAGGTTGCGGCCGATCGCCTCCAGCCCCGCGGGGTTGCTGAACCGGGCGAGCTCGATCCGGCCCAGCTCCACGGGCGCAGATTCCCCGGGCAGCACCGCGGAGACGATGCCGTTTGCGCTGATGGTGATCTTGGAGGCCCCGGGCGGGATGGTGAGGCCGGGCTCCAGCAGCAGCCCGTCGCTCGTGACCAGCCTCCCCTCCGCGTCCAGCTTGAACGTACCGTCCCGGGTATAGGCCAGGGTGCCGTCGGACAGGCGCACCTGGAAGAACCCGTCGCCCTCGATGGCGAGGTCCAGGGGGTTCCCCGTGTACTGGAAGTCGCCCTGACCGAACAGCCGCTGCACCGCGGAGACCCGGGTTCCCAGCCCCACCTGAGCCGCGGTGGGCACCACCGCGGCGTTGTCCGCCGGGGCCCCCGCGGCCCGGAAGCCCAGGGACATGAGGTCCTGGAACTCCACCCGGGCCTTCTTGAACCCCGTGGTGTTCACGTTCGCGAGATTGTGGGCGATCACGTCGATCTCCGCCTGCTTGGCCATCATCCCCGTAGCCGCGGTCCACAGCGCCCGGATCATCTGGCATCACCTCCCTAAAGGCGCAGGACTTCCGCAAGCCGGCCCATGGTCTCGTCCGCCACCTGCGCGCACTTCGCGGCGGCCTCGTACGCCCGCAGACCCGCCAGCAGCTGCACGAGCTCCTCCGTGGGATTCACAGAGGGCTGCTCCTGAACCCCCGTGCGTACACGCGCGGGAAGATCCTGCAGGGCGCCGGGAGGTGCCTGGTACAGCGACGGGCCCACCACGGAGAGGGAGGTGGCCCGCACCACCCGCAACCGGCCCACTGCCTGACCCTCCACCACCACAGTTCCGTCGGGCTGCACCGTAAAGGTCGCGCTCCCCACCCGGATGGGGCCTTCCCGCCCCTCCACCCGGATTCCCCGGAGGGTGAGATAGCCCTCCGCATCCACCCCGAGCCTGCCGCTGCTCGCCAGCCGGCCGCCCTCGAGCACCACGAATCCCTCTCTCTCCACCGCGAGGTCCCAGGTGTCCCCCGTGGGCACCAGGACCCCGGGCCTCGGATCCACCGCAGCCTGGGCCGGTGCTGGGTCTCCGGCGAGGGAGCCGAGCTCGGTTCCTGTGTCCCGGCGGTAGAGGGCCGCGTCTCGTCCGGGTCGCACCGCCACCACCAGCCGGTGGAACCCGGAGCTCTGCGTGTTGCTGAGGTTGTGGGCGATGAGATCCACCCGTACCTGCTCCGCGGTCATGCTGGAAGCCGCGAACTGCAACACGCGCAGCATGCACACCTCCCGGGCCGAGAGGATTCCGGTCTCCGGGCTTGCAACTTCGGTGCCGCAAAGGCTAGAGGGGGTAAGGCACCAGGATCAGCGTGGTGCGGCCTGGGATCCGGGTGACCGCCACCAGCCACAGCCCGAACGCCCGGGTGCGGCGGCGGCGGTCTCCCTGATCCAGGTACTCCACCGCCTGGAGGAGTCGGGCCACCTCCTTGGGATCCACTGCCCCTCCCGTGACCTCGTTGAGGAAGGTGCCAAGCAGGCTCTCCTCCGAGACGGCCTGTCGGGGGCCGGAGAGCATCCCGCCTCCCACGACGCCCTCCGCGCAGACCAGCAAAAGCCACAGCCCGCGCTCCGGCTGGGCGTAGCTCCGCAGCTCCAGCCCCTCCCAGGCCCGTTCCTCTGTGCGGATGGGGCCCGTGAACCGGAACCGGTAGCCCTGGATGAGGGAGCCCACCTCTATCCCCCCCACCTGGATCCGGCAGAAGGGAGGAGGAGTTTTCCGCGGGGGCCAGGCGCCCAGGGCCTGGAGGGCGTCTGTGAGCTCCCCGAGCAGCTCCGCGTGGACCGCGGGGGTCTCCAGAGGGGTGGTGACCGTCTGCCCCTGTCCCGGCAGCTCGGTGCGGATCCCTGCTTCTGCCCGGAACCGGTCGTAGGCCGCCCGCTGCGCGGGGTCGGAGAGCACCCGGTAGGCCTCGTTGATGAGCTGGGCCATCCGCACGTCCCCGCCCAGATCCGGGTGGTGCCGCAGGTCCCGCATGAGCACGTGGTACACCTTCTGGATCACCAGCGGGTGGGCCCGGGGGTGCACCTGCAGCACCTCGTAGTAGTCCACGTCCCTCCGGAACTCTGCCGCCATCCCTTGCCAGGAATCCGCCGGAGGAAGCAAAATTCCTGCCAGCGGGAATCGTCGGCTCCGGCCCGGCGTTCCGGCAGGTGACCAGATCCATCCAGGAGGACCCCATGCGGAACGTGATCATCCTGGGGAGCGGGCCCGCAGGGCTCACCGCAGCCATCTACACGGCCCGCGCGAACCTGCAGCCCCTGGTGATCGAAGGGAGCACCCCCGGGGGACAGCTCATGCTCACCACGGAGGTGGAGAACTTCCCGGGCTTCGCGGATCCCATCCTGGGTCCGGAGCTCATGCAGCGGATGCACCAGCAGGCGGAGCGGGTGGGCGCGGAGTTCCTCTCGGACGACGCGGTGGCCGTGGACTTCTCCCGGCGGCCCTTTCGCATCACGGTGGGAAACGGAGAGACGTACCAAGCGCAGGCGGTGATCGTGGCCACGGGTGCCCGGCCCCGGATGCTGGGCCTTCCCTCGGAGCAGGAGTACCTGGGCCACGGGGTCTCCACCTGCGCCACCTGCGATGGCTATTTCTTCCGCGGCAAGCCCGTGCTGGTGGTGGGCGGTGGAGACACGGCCATGGAGGAGGCCCTGTACCTGGCGAACCTGGCGAGCTCCGTCACCGTGGTGCACCGTCGGGCGGAGCTCCGGGCCAGCAGGATCCTGCAGGACCGGGCCTTCCACAACCCGAAGATCTCCTTTCTCTGGAACCACGTGGTGGAGGAGATCCTGGGAGCCGGGGGACGTGTGACCGGTGCCCGGCTGCGCCACGTGCAGACGGGCGAGACGCGGGTGGTGGAGGCGGAGGGGATCTTCGTGGCCATCGGCCACATCCCCAACACGGACCTGTTCCGGGGCCAGCTGGAGCTCGATGAGGCGGGCTACATCGTGCTCAAGCGGGGCATGATGACCAGCGTGGAAGGGGTGTTCGCCGCGGGAGACGTGCACGACCGGACCTACCGGCAGGCGGTGACGGCCGCGGGCTACGGATGCCAGGCGGCCATCGAGGTGGAGCGCTGGCTGAGCGCTCAGACAGGGTGAGGCCGAAACTCGGTCGAGGAGGCGCGGCATGCAGACGGAACCTCGGGGGTTCTTCGAGGCCCTCTTCGATTTTTCGTTTACCTCCCTGGTCACCACCCGACTCGTACGGGTCCTCTACATCCTCACCGTGATCCTCACGGGCATCTGGAGCCTGTTCTTCCTCCTGGCGGGCCTGGCCCGGGGCGGAGGAGCAGGGCTCGTGAGCCTCGTGCTGGCCCTCCTTGGGTTCCTGGTGGCGGTGACCTATACCCGGGTACTCCTGGACGTGCTCGTGGTGATCTTCCGCATCCACGAGCACGTCCAGGAGCTTGTCTCCCGCAGCCGCGCGGGTCAGTAGACGCCTACACCGCGGCTCCCACCGCGGCCTCGATGCGCCGCCGCAGCTCCGCTTTGGGCATGTAACCGATGAGTCGGCCGACCATCTCCCCGCTCCGGAAGATGCCCAGGGTTGGGATGGACATCACGTTGTACCGGATGGCCAGGTTCGGGTTGCGGTCCACATCCACCTTTGCGAACTTGATGCGGCCCTCGTACTCCGCCGCGAGCTCCTCCACGATGGGCGCGATCATGCGGCAGGGCCCACACCACACCGCCCAGAAGTCCACCACCACGGGGATCTCCGACTGCAGCACTTCCTGCTCGAAGGTCGCCTCCGTGACCTCCACCGGCTTTGCGGCCATGCGCATACCCTCCTGTGCGTGGTTCTACGGCAGAGAACGCGGGTTCCGACGGAAGAATTCCTCCGCGGCGGACCCGTGTCGGCTTTCTATCGTACCATAGGGCCGGAGGCCCGGATGGGCGGATCCATTCGGCTCGGGAAGATCCTGGGGATCACCGTTCAGGTGCACTACACTTGGTTCGTGGCCCTCTGGGCCCTCTCCTTCTCCCTGGCCCGGGGGGTCTTCCCTGAGCGGCTTCCGGGGCTACCGCCGGAGACGTACTGGGCCATGGGCGTGGTGGGCGCGGTGCTGCTGTTTAGCTCCGTGCTGGTGCACGAACTCGGACACGCCTTCGTGGCCCGGCTCTACCAGATCCCCACCCGCAGCATCACCCTCTTCCTCTTCGGCGGGGTGGCCCACATCGCCCGAGAGCCGGAGCGGCCCGGGCACGAGTTCTGGGTGGCCATCGCGGGTCCGGTCACCTCCCTGGGCCTCGCTGGAGTCTTCTGGGTCCTCACTCCCCGTGGGGAGCCTGTACCCGCCACCGCCCTCATGGGTTACCTCGCGTGGGCCAATCTCCTGCTCGCGGCCTTCAACCTGCTCCCCGCTTTTCCTCTGGACGGCGGGCGGGTGCTGCGGGCGGCTCTGTGGGCCTTCTATGGGTACGAGCGGGCCACGAGGATCGTCACCCTCCTGGGGCAGGTCACCGCGGGTGCCTTCCTCCTCCTCGGCGTGGTGGGCGTGTTCACGGGCCGTGTGCTGAACGGGCTATGGCTCATCCTCATCGGGTGGTTCCTGGAGCAGGCGGCCTCCGCCTCCTACCAGCAGGCGGTCCTGCGGCGGATCCTGGGCGGGATCCGGGTGGCGGACATCATGACCCGGGAGGTGCGGGTGATGCCCGCGGGACTTACCCTGGAGGAGGCGGTGCACGACTACTTCCTCCCCCACAAGCACGGCGGGTACCCGGTGGTGTACGGGGACCGGCTGGTGGGCATCCTCACCCTGCACGACCTCCGGCGGGTGCCCCGGGAGCGGTGGCGGGAGGTCCAGGTGCGGGAGGCCATGACGCCCATCGCGCAGGCGAAGGCGGTGCGGCCGGAGCTCAGCGCCTACGAGGCCCTGGCCCGTATGCTGCAGGACGGGGTGGGACGGCTCCTGGTGGTGGATGAGGAGGGGGAGCTGGTGGGGCTGGTGACCCGCAGCGACCTCCTGCACCTCATCCGGGTGCGCGCGGAGCTGGGCGCGGACTAGCCCATGGCCCGTCGGCCCAGGAGGGCCAGCACGGCCAGGAGCAGCAAGGGGAGGCAGCCTGTGCGGCCCTCCTGGGCCTGCGCGCGGGCCATGAGGCGGGTGGCTTGCTTCATGTGCCGCACGAAGGCCCCGTAGTCCCCCAGCCGCCGGTAGAGGGCCGCGAGGTTCTGGTGGGCGATCCAGTACTCGGGGTCCACCTCCAGGGCCTTCCGGTAGGCCTGCAGGGCCTCCTCCAGGCGTCCCTGCTCGTGGTAGGCGGCCCCCAGATTGGTGTAGGCGGGTGCGTAGCGGGGATCCAGCTCGATGGCACGGCGCAGGATCGCCACAGCTTCCTCGTAGCGCCCCTGTCGCGCGAGCGCCGCGCCCAGCTTGCTGTGCGCCCGGGCGGAGCGGGGTTCGCGTGCCGCCGCCTCCCGCAGGAGCGCCTCCGCCTCCGAAAACTCCCCTGCCTCCAGGAGCCGCTCCCCTCGGGCCAGGAGTGCCTCGAACCCCGTCTCTTCGCCCATACGGCCTTCAGCGTACGGGGTGCAGGGCCTCCACCCCCACATACGGCACCAGGACCTCCGGGACCCGGACGCTTCCGTCCGGCTGCTGGTAGTTCTCCAGGACGGCAAGCAGGGCCCGGGTCATGGCGAGGGCGGTGCCGTTGAGGGTGTGCACGTAATCCGTGCGACCTCCCTCCCGGAACCGGATGTTAAGTCTGCGGGCCTGAAAGTCCGTACAGTTGCTGCAGGAATGGGTCTCCCCGTAGTCCCCGCGGCCCGGCATCCACACCTCCAGGTCGTACTTCTTCGCCGCGGGATCGCCGAGATCCCCACCGCAGATGAGGACCACCCGGTAAGGAAGCCCCAGCCGCTGCACTAGGCGCTCCTCGAGGCCCACCAGGTACTCGTGCTCCTCCCAGGACCGGTCGGGGTGCGCGAACGAGACCATCTCCACCTTGTCGAACTGGTGGACCCGATAGAGTCCCCGGCTCTCCCGGCCGTACGTGCCCGCCTCCCGGCGATAGCAGGTGGAGATCCCCACGTACCGGAGGGGGAGCTGCCCTGCATCCAGCACCTCGTCCATGTGCATGGCCACGAGCGGGTGCTCCGAAGTACCGATGAGGCACAGGTCGTCCTGCGCTACCCGGTAGACCATCTGCTCATCCAGCTCCGCCCCGCCCATAGCGCCCAGCACCACCCTGGACCGCACGAGGGTGGGCGGGTAGACGGGCACAAATCCCTCCTCCAGGAGGAAATCCACGGCGAATCGGGTGAGGGCGAGCTGCAGCCGTACCCCCTCTCCCCGGAGGAAGTAGAAGCGGGTGCCGCTCGTGGAGGCTGCCCGCTCGAAGTCCAGGATCCCGAGTCCGAGGCCGAGCTCGATGTGGTCTTTGGGGGGGAAGTCAAACCGGGGCTTGGCTCCCCAGTACCGGACCGGTACGTTGTCGCGCTCGTCTGTGCCCGCGGGGACCGAGGGGTGAGGCGGATTGGGGAGCTGCAGCAGCAGCCGGTCCAGCTCCTCCCGCCTCGCCCGCGTCTCCTGTTCCGTCTCGCGGATGGCGGTCGCAAGCTCCCGCAGCTGCTGGATACGGCGCTGCTTCTCCTCCCCCCTGAGCCGCGGGACCTCCTCGCTCAGCCGGTTCTGCTGGGCCCGCAGCTCGTCCAGGCGGTGCTGGGAGGCGCGCCACGCCCGATCCGCCTCCAGCACCCGGTCCACAAGGCCTGGATCCCGATTCTTGTGCCGCAGCGCCCACCGGAAGAACTCCGGGTCCTCCCGCAGTTTTCGGAGGTCGATCATGACGCCTCCTCACAGCTGCACGGGCTGGACGCCGTAGATGCCATCCACCCGCCGGATCTCCTCCACCGCCTCCGGGGGTGTGGGCTGGTCCGTGGTGAGCACCATCACCGCCACCCCGCCCGGTGCGGCCCGACCCAGGTACATCCCCGCGATGTTCACCGCGTGCCGGCCCAGGATGGTGCCCACCCTGCCGATCATGCCGGGGCGATCCAGGTTCCACACGAAGAGCATGTGGGGTGCGGGTGCGAGATCGATGGTTTGCTCGTTGATGCGCACGATGCGGGGCTCCCGCCGGCCGAACAGGGTTCCACCCAGCACCCAGGTCCCCTCGTCCGTGTGGGTGGTGGCCAGCATGAGGCTGCTGAAATCCTCCGCCTGTTCCTGCCGTACCTCCACCACCCGCAGCCCCCGTTCGGAGGCCACCACGTGGGCGTTCACCAGGTTCACGGTACGCTCCACCACCCCTTCGAGCAGCCCCACGAGGAAGGAGGCGCTTAACAGCTGCCCCTCCACACGGCTCAGCTCCCCCTCCAGCCGCACCTCCACGGAACGGATGCGGCCCCGGGCGAGCTGACGGCTGAGCCCGCCCAGGATGCGGGCGAGCTCCAGGTGCGGGGCGACGCGCTCCCACGACTCCACGCGATACGCGGCCACGTTCACCGCACCCCGGGGCAGCCGGCCTGCCAGGGCCTCCAGCACCTGCTCTGCCACCTCCAACCCGATGGCCTCTTGCGCCTCCCGGGTGGAGGCTCCCAGGTGGGGAGTCGCCACCACCCGGGGGTGCCGCACCAGGCGCAGGTCCAGGGGCGGTTCCATCTCGAAGACGTCCAGGGCCGCGCCCGCCACGTGCCCCTCCTCGAGGGCGCCCAAAAGCGCCTCCTCGTCCACGAGTCCCCCCCGGGCGCAGTTCACGATGCGTACCCCGCGCTTTGCCTTGCGCAATGCCTCTGCGTTGAGCATTCCGCGGGTCTGTGGGTTGAGGGGGACGTGAAGGGTTATGAAGTCGGACTCCCGCAGGAGGATCTCGAACGGGACCAGGGTCACGCCCAGCTGGGCCGCCCGGTCGTCGCTGAGGTACGGGTCGTGGGCGATGACGCGCATGCCGAAGGCCTGGGCACGCCGGGCCACCTCGCTCCCGATGCGGCCAAGCCCCACGATGCCCAGGGTTTTCCCGTACAGCTCGGTCCCCACGAACCGCTCCCGCGCCCACTCCCCCTCCCGAAGGGCCGCGTTGGCCTGCGGGATGTTCCGGCACAGGGCCAGGAGGAGGGCCAGGGTGTGCTCCGCGGTGGCCCGCACGCTGGCCTCCGGGGTGTTCAGCACCAGCACGCCCGCCCGGGTGGCCGCCTCCACGTCCACGTTGTCGGTGCCCACACCGGCCCGCGCCACCACCCGCAGCCGGTCCGCGGCCTGGAAGACGGAGGCGGTGACCCGGGTCTGGCTGCGCACGATGAGGGCGTCCACGCCCCGGATGCGTTCCCGCAGGGCCGCCTCATCGAGGCTCCGGTGCACCTCCACCTCCGCAGCCTCCCGCAGCCTGCGGAGGCCTACCTCGCTGAGGCCATCCGCCACCAGGATCCTCGGCCGCGCCTCCACGGCTAGACCGCCGCCTCCTGCAGGGCCTCCTCCACGGCCCGCACGCCCGCCCCGCGCGCAACCGGCACGCCGAGGAGGGCGAGCACATCCTCCAGAGCTTCCATGCACCGGAGGACGTCCTCCGGCCGCACGTGCCCCAGATGTCCGATCCGGAAGATCCTGCCGCTGAGCTTCCCCTGGCCACCTGCCAGCACGATGCGGTGGCGCTCGTACATGGCGTCCACCAGGGCCCGGACGCTCGTGCCCTCCGGAGCCCACACCGCGGTGACCGCGCTGCTGGCATGGGTGCCATCCCCCACGGGCCGCAATCCCAGCGCCTCCACCCCGGCCCGCACCGCCCGTGCGAGTCGTCGGTGGCGGGCGAAGCTGGCTTCCAGCCCTTCCTCCCGCAGCAACCGCAGTCCCTCCCGGAGGGCGTAGAAGATGGAGATGGCAGGGGTAAAGGGTGTCTCCGGGACCTCCCGCTCCAGGGAGGCCCGAAGCAGGGTGAAGTCCCAGTAGAAGCGGGGCATGCGGGCGGCCCGGTGGGCCTCCCACGCCCGGTCGCCCGCGGCCACGAAGCCCACCCCAGGGGGGCAGCCGAGGGCCTTCTGGCTGGCGGCCACCACCACGTCCAGGCCCCAGAGATCCATCTCCAGGGGCATGGCACCCAGGGAGGAGACCGCGTCCACCAGCAGCAGCGCCGGGTGGTCCCCCCGCGCCCGGGCGATGGCCTCGAGGTCGTTGGCGATGCCCGTACTGGTCTCGTTGTGGGTCACCAGCACCGCGCGAACGTCCGGGTTGCGGCGCAGCTGCTCTGCCACCAGCTCCGGCGGAACCGCATTCCCCCACTCCACCTCGACCCGGATGACGCGGGCCCCGTAGACCTCCGCGATCCGCGCAAACCGCTCGCCGAAGGCCCCGCACACCAGGGCGAGCACGGGATCCCCGGGGGAGAGGGTGTTCACCACCGCGGCCTCCAGCATCCCGGTCCCGGAGGAGACGTAGGGGAGCACCGGGGCGCCCGTGCGGTACACCCACCGCATCCCCTCCAGCACCTCCCGGAGGACCCGGGCGAAGGCCGCGCTCCGGTGGTTCACCATGGGGCGGGCAGAGGCCTCCCGCACGGATGGCGGGACCGGGGTGGGCCCCGGGATTAGCAGCAGATCCTCCATGGCATCCTCCCGACCAAAAATCAAAAATCCTCCACGCCTGCCAGAGACGGGAGGAGCATCCCGCGGTGCCACTCTGCTTCCGGCGCACCCGCGCCGGCCCTCGATCCGCAGTATCGGGCGCTCCCGGCGGCCTTTCGCCGCAACAACGGCCTCGGCCGCGGCTCCGGAGCTGGAGGGCACCACGCACACCGGCCGGATCTCACCCCTCCCGGCTCGCTGGACCCTGGCACGCGCGGCGCGGGCTCCGTCCTCGCCGACTGCCCCGAGCTCGGGGCCTCCCTACGGTACGATAGAGCCAACTGCCCCAGCCGTCAAATGCCCAGCTCTCTCCGGACGCGGTTTCACAACCTGCAGAGTCGTGGTTCCCCGGCCCTACACGTCCACGTACACCACCGCCACCCAGCGCTCCCCCTCCCGCTCCACCCGGGCCTGGTGATAGGTGGCAGCCTTCACCTCGATGCCCCGGGGGTGGCGGCCCGGATCGAAGGGTTCTCCGTACACCCGGGCCCGCAGGCGACCATCGGATACCTCCAGGACCTCGGCCTCACGGGCCACCAGGCCATCCCGGGCGTTGAGGTAGAGGAGCTCGTTGAGCCACTCCACGGCCAGGGCCACCCGGTCCGGCGCCTCTAAGGCCACCTCCCAGACGCGCGCAGGGCGCACCGTCGCGGGGTCCGTGATGAGGGAAAACAGACCCGCGCACAGGTCCCGGAACAGGCCCTCCAGGGTCTCTGCCTCCACCCGCAGACCAGCTTCCGCGGTGTGCTCCAGGACCTCGAACGGCATCTACGAGACCGCCGCCTCGCTTGTGGAATCGCCCTCTGAGACCTGTGGCGCCTGCGTGCCCGTGAGCAGATCGAAGAAGGTGCGCAGCAGAGCGTTCAGCCGCTTCTCCCCGTGCCGCACCGCCCACAGGGTACGCACGGGCCGGAAGTCCGGGACCTCCAGGACCACCACCCACCCCGCCCGCACAGCCCCCTCCGCCGCGATCCGGGAAACGATGCCCACCCCCAGGTTCGCCGCCGCGGCCCGGATCACTGCCTCCGTGCTAGGCAGCTCCATGACAGGGCTGATGGGAAGGCCTAGGTTGCGGAAAGCCTGCTCCACCACCTCCCGGGTGCCGCTCCCCCGCTCCCGGAGGATGAGCCGCTCCTGTACCAGCTCTTTGGCGGTGAGCTCCCCGCGCCTCGCCACGGCACTATCGGGGGCCGCCACGGGCACCAACTCGTCCGTGCGGTAGGGGACGTAGATCAGGGCCTCATGGCGGAGGCTGGGGCCCACGATGCCGCAGTCCAGCTCGTTGCGGAGGATCCTCTCCTGGATCCGGCGGGCCTCGTGGATCTCCAGGGTGATAAAAGCCTCCGGGAATCTCGACCGGAGCTCCCGGAGGACCGGGGGAAGCAGGTAGGTGCCCGCGGTAGACTCCGCGCCCACCCGGAGGGTCCCCCCTGAGGAACCCTGCACCTCCCGCACCGCCTGCTCCGCCTCCTCCAGCAAGCTCAGGATGCGGGAGGCGTACTCCTCCAGGATCTTTCCGGCCTCCGTGAGGTAGGTGCGCTTGCCGATCTGCTCGAAGAGCTCCACCCCTAGGGCTCGCTCCAGGTCCCGTACCTGGATGCTCACGGAGGGCTGGGTGATCCCCAGAGCTTCCGCGGCCCGGGAGAAGGACCCGGCCCGGGCCACGGTATGGAAGATCTTGAGCTGGTGAACGTTCAGCATCCCCTACCTGCACTATACGCGAGGGAATTCCCCCTCACCAGAGGGAGAAACGCGCGTCTTCGACCTTTCGTGGGATAATAGGCTTTGAGGAAGAGTCCCCCGGAGGGTCCTTTGAACGAACGGGAGAGGGTACGGCTCACCAGCCTCGTGGACTGCGCGGGTTGAGCGTCCAAGCTGGGTCCGGAGGACCTCGCTCAGATCCTGGCATGGATCCCGCCGACCCCAGACCCCAACCTCCTGGTGGGGCTGGAGGCCCGGGATGACGCCGCGGTCTATTGGCTGGACGCCCAACGGGCCATCGTCCTCACCATCGACGTGTTCACGCCGGTGGTGGACGACCCCTATGCCTACGGGGCCATCGCGGCCGCCAACAGTCTCTCGGACATTTACGCCATGGGGGCCCGGCCGTTTCTGGCCCTCAACCTCCTCGCCTACCCCCAGGGCCGGCTGGCCCAGGAGGTGGTGGCGGAGATCGTCCGGGGGGGTACGGAGAAGATGCGGGAGGCGGGAGTGGTGGTGGCGGGCGGGCACTCCCTCGATGACCCGCAACCCAAGTTCGGGTACGTGGTCACGGGTTTCGTCCACCCGGAGCGGGTGATCACCAACGCGGGTGCCCGACCCGGAGACCGTCTCCTCCTCACCAAGCCCCTCGGAATCGGGGTGATCACCACGGGGATCAAGCGGGAGCGGGCCGGTCCGGAGGCGGTGGAGGCCGCGACCCGGGTGATGCTGGAGCTCAACCGGGCCGCCTCGGAGGCCATGACGGAGGTCGGCGTGCACGCGTGCACCGATGTCACCGGTTACGGGCTCGTGGGCCACCTGCGCGAGCTGGCGGCGGCCTCCCGGGTGGATGTGCGGGTGTATGCCTCCCGCGTTCCCGTCCTGGAGGAGGCCTGGGACCTCGCCCGGGAGGGCGTTTTTCCCGGTGGCACGCACCGCAACCGGCGCGCAGCCTCCCGGTACACCTGGTGGCATCCCGAACTCGATGAGACCCTCCAGCTCCTGCTGTGCGACGCGCAGACGAGCGGTGGGCTGCTGATGGCGGTCGGCCCGGATCGGCTGGAGGCCCTGCGGGCGGCTCTGAGCGCGCGGGGCGCGCGGGCTGCGGAGGTCGGAGAGGTCCTGGCGGAGGGGGAGGGGCGGATCGAGGTGGTGCCGTGAGGCGAACGCTTGAGCGGGTTGACGGGACAGGGCCCGCGTGGAAGCTAGAGGTGAGCCGCCCCTCGGCGAACAACGGTGCGGAATCTCCTCCTCGTTCTTCGCCGTGCACCCGTCGCTCCGTGGTCCCTACCGGCGTGCGTACTGGGGAGGTTCGCCCGTGCGACAGCACCGTCCGGCCATGGATCCCCGGCTCCTGCAGGACGAGCGGTTCGGGCGCCTGAGTGCTGCAGCCAAGCTCCTGTGGTATCACCTTGCGTTCTCTTGCCCGCACGTGGGGCTCTCCCTGAACGAGATCTGCCAGGGGCTGGTGGAGCTGGGAGACCCTGAGCTCCTGGGGTACCTCTGCCGGTACGCCATGCCGCACGAACCTGAGGAGGAGGGAGCACCATGCCCAGACGGAGGACGGCGGCATCGGGCTCGGTAGCGTCCCCACAGGCCTTTCCCTTTGCGGACCCCCACAGGGGTCAGGAGCTCCTGTTCACCGTGGTGCCCGTGGACCGGCTGGAGGTCATCGCCCACCAGCGTAAACCCAGCACCGGACTCGTGCGGCGTCTGATGACCTCCATCGAGCGGCTGGGGTTCCTCGTGCCCGTGGTGGCGGTGCCCAAACCGGGCCGCAAGGGGGAGTACGTGATCATCGACGGCCAGCACCGGTTCCTGGCGGCCCGGGAGCTGGGGCTAGAGGAGCTGCCGGTGATCGTGGTGCCGGAGGCCCTTGCGGAGCGCATGATGAACCTCAACATCGAGAAGGAGCCCAACATCCGGGAGAAGGCCCACGTGGCCCTGGCCATCTACCGCCAGCACCTCCAGGCCCGGCCGGAACAGTCTGAGAGCGACCCGGAGATCGTGGACACCCTGGAGCACCCGTACTTCGTGACCCTCGGGATCGCCTACGAGCAGCAGGAGAAGCTGGTGGGCAGCGCCTTCGAGCAGCTCCTGCGGCGGTGCGACGGGTTTGTGCCGGAGCCCCTGCGCACCGCCTACGAGATCCGCACCCGGCGGGCCGCGAAGCTGCTGGAGGCGGACCGGCTCGTGCGCGCGGTGGCGGCTCGCCTGCGGGAGACGGGCACCTGGCACCCCTACGTCTACCATCAGATCGTTACTGCCGCAAACCCTCACCGCCGCAAGCGCACGCCCGTGGCGTTCGATGCCCTCTTCGACGTGCTCCTCGAGCGGCTCCGGGAGCTCGAGCGAGATCCGCAGCGGGCGCTCGGGGAGGCACAAAGCTAGTCCCACTCCGGCCAAAATCGCACGTCCTCACGGCGATAGGGAAACGGCGGCGTCCAGTCCGGGGGCGGAGGAGAGTACCGAGCTGGATCCAGGTCCGGGTTCTCTGCTACAGCACCCGCGTGCACATTGAGGAAGACCCCACCGAGGGTCACCCGCTCGACCTGCTCCAAGGGGATCACCACGCTCCGCTCCCGCAGGGGACCCGCAGGGTGAGGAGGTGCGCCCGCGTCTGGAAAGTCGCCGTGCACCACCACCGCTTCCACCCGACGGCTTGCGGGATCGATCACCGCCGCCTCCACCCGGCCCACCTCCACGTCCGTGGCGAACACGGGTTGTCCCACCTCCGGCTGCACCACCCGGGCCCAGCGTTCCGGGATCCCGGGAGCCGCCAGGCGGTTGCTGACCGCCCGTACCCCGGGCAGGGCCGCCACCGTGCGCTCCACTTCCCGTGCATCCTCCAGGGTGGGCGCAGAGCCTGTGAGCTCCACGATCCCCTCCCGCACCCGGACGTGTACGGGGAGAGGCCGGACCTTCGGGTTAGCCACCAACGCGGCGGAGACCTGCTGGAGCAGTTCGAGGTCCACCACCAGCCGGTTCTCCACACCCAGCACACCCGGGACAGAGCGGGCCAGGATCTCGGCGCGGGCCGCGAGGGTGCGGTTGTGCACGTGTCCCCACAGGGACACGATCCCGTCCTCCACCTTGACTCGGATGGGCAGCCCCAGCACCCGCAGCAGCTCATCGCGGTGCAGGGCTTCCTCCACGTCCCGCGCGAGCTCATCGTCGGGACGGTAGACGGGGAGGTGCGCCACCGCCTCCCGGGAGGCCTCGAGGATCACCGCGCCTGGAGTGATGGTGCTCACCCAGTCCGCGGGAACCGCCACGTCCCGGGAGAACAACAGCCCCTGGCGGACCACCAGGTGCCGGACCTTCCCGGTGTTCGCGTCCACCAGGACCACATCCACCCGCCCGATAGGGCCGTCGTGGCACAGCACCCGCTGCCCCCGCCGGATGGTGACGGAGGGCTCCCCGGGCCGGGCTTCCGCCTCCGCCTCCACCCGGCGTTCCATTCCTTCCATCCGGCGCAGCGGCCCCGGAAGCCACAACAGCGCGCCACCCGATCGCAATCCCTTCCAGCCGGGCCAGGTTAGGCTTGCGGGCGCGTGATCCGCGGGCCGGTAGGGCTCCAGGTGGTCGAGGTCGGAAAGCCCCAGCGTGAGGCGGACCACCTCCTCCGTGGCGTCCGCCACGCGGTCCGCGGGCACGAGGACCTCGCGGCCTGTAAGATCCCGCACCACCAGGGCCGTGATCCGCCGCTCCCGCGGGCTCACCACCACCTGGGTGACCTGCCCCGCGGGTCCGTCCGCGGCCTCCACCCGGGCACCGAGCCGGAACTCCAGCCGACGGATCTCGGGATCGGGCGTGCCCATGCTATCCTCTTCGTGAATCCCCCGCAGGGAGTGTTGGGTGAGCGCGATGAGCGTCCTCGACGTGCTCTGGCTGTTCTTTATCATATCCGCCCTGCAGCCCCTGGTCCAACGCCGGTGGCTGGAGGCGGCCCGGCTGCGCCTGCTGCGGGAGCTGGAGCGCAAGCGCAACAGCCGCGTCATCGCCCTCATCCACCGGCAGGAGACCATGAGTCTATTGGGCTTCCCCATCGTGCGGTACATCGACATCCAGGACTCCGAGGAGGTCCTGCGGGCCATCCGGCTTACCCCGCCGGAGATGCCCGTCGACCTCATCCTGCACACCCCCGGCGGGCTCGTGCTGGCCGCGGAGCAGATCGCCCGGGCACTGCGGGAACGACCAGGGAAGGTGACGGTGTTCGTGCCGCACTATGCCATGTCCGGCGGTACCCTGATCGCCCTCGCCGCGGACGAGATCGTGATGGACCCGCACGCGGTGCTGGGGCCCGTGGATCCGCAGCTGGGCCAGTTCCCCGCGGCCAGCATCGTGAAGGTCTTGCAGACCAAGACCCTCAACGAGGTGGAGGACCAGACCATCATCCTCGCGGACATCGCGGAGAAGGCCCTTCGGCAGGTGCGGGAGACGGTCCGGGAGCTCCTGTCGGACAAGCTCCCGCCCGAGCGGGCGGAGGCGGCGGCCGAGCTGCTGTCCTCGGGACGGTGGACCCACGACTACCCCATCACCGTGGAGGAGGTGCGGGCCCTGGGGCTCCGGGTCTCCACGGACATGCCCCGGGAGATCTACACCCTCATGGACCTCTACCCGCAGGCTCCGCAGCGCCGACCCTCTGTGGAGTATGTCCCCGTCCCCTACCGCCCGCCCGCGCCCGTGCGCACTCCGGGCGGGGACGGGCGGCGGGAGGCGTGAGGTCACTCCTGTCCGATCAGGGCCGGGTCCTCCGAGGGAAGCTGGAGGTAGCAGGTGTCGTTGACGGTAACGATGCGGGTTTTCTCCGGCGAGGTGGCCTCGATGAGGTTGATCGCACCGTTGTGCTGCTGGAGGCGGAAGTAGGCGCTGAGGGGCGCTCCGAGCAGGGTAAGGAGAATCAGGCGGTTGATGCCCGCATGCGAAACCACCACCACGGTCTCGCCGGGGTGCTCTGTCACGATGCGCCAAAAGGCCCGCATGGCCCGTTCCCGGGCCTCCTCCAGGGTCTCCCCACCCGGGAGGCGCACGCGGGCCGGATTCTGCCACCACCGGCGCACGAGCTCCCCCACCTCCGCCTCCATCTCCTCCACCCGGAGGCCGTCGAGGATCCCGTGGTTCAGCTCCACCAGATCTGGCTCCAGGATGGGCTCTAGCCCGTGTGGAGCCGCGATGCGCTCCGCGCCCCACCGGCACCGCTCGAGGGGGCTGCTGTACACCGCGGCCACGGGTTCCTGAGCGAGGGCCGCCGCCAGCCGCCGCATCTGGTGTCGGCCGAGGGGCGTGAGGGGGGAGTCAGAGCGGCCCTGGTAGCGGCGTTGGGCATTCCACTCCGTCTGCCCGTGACGCACCAGGAACACCCGGGTGGTCATGCGTATCGCTCCCGCTCCGCCTCCTCCGCCTCCAGGAGCATGCGCACGTAGCTCTCGTATCGAGTGAGGGGGATCTCCCCGGCCTCTACCGCTTGCCGGACCGCGCAACCCGGCTCCGTGCGGTGCAGGCAGTCCCTGAAGGCGCACGCCTCCGCCCGCTCCCGGATCTCCACAAAGCTCCGGCCGACCTCCGCGGGCCGGAGGTGCACGAACTCCAGGACCTGGACTCCCGGGGTGTCCACCACGAAGGCGTCCTCTCCCACCACTACGAGCTCCGCGGCGGTGGTGGTGTGCCGCCCCCGTCCCGTGCGAGGGCTCACCTCCCCCACCCGGAGGCGGTGGGTGCGCAGCAGGGCGTTGAGGAGGCTGCTTTTGCCCACTCCGCTGGGCCCCACGATGACCGTGAGATGTCCACGCAGGATCTCCCGGAGGATCTCCAGGCCCTCCCCGGTGAGGGCACTCGTGCGCAGCACGGGGTAGCCGATGCGCTCGTACAGGGTCCCCAGCTCCCCGGGATCGCCCAGGTCCACCTTGTTAAAGCACAGGAAGGGGTGCAGGCCGCTGCCTTCCGCCAGGGCCAGGAAACGGTCGATGGCGTGGGGGTCCGGGTCGGGCCGGCGGCTGGCGAACACCACGCAGGCCTGGTCCACGTTCGCGGCGATGACCTGGAGGCGGTGGGGATCCGCTGCCGCGGGCTTGGTGAGCTGCTGGGTCCGCGGCAGCACCTCCTCGATGATCCCCTCCTCCGCGGAGAGGGGCACAAACCGCACCCGATCCCCCGGCACAATGCGGCCGGGGACCTCTCCCTCCGCGACGCGACGGCGCAGCTTCCCCCGAGCCACGCACCGGTAGGTGTGGCCCCCGTGGTGCACGAAGAAAAAGCCGCCCACGGCCTTGGTGACGATCCCTTCCTGCATGCGCCATCCTAGGAAGTTGGCGATGGAGGTGGAAATCCCTTGTCCATGATCGTGGTGGAAGCGCAAAACCTGGTCAAGCGGTTCGGAACGGTCCGGGCGGTGGACGACATCTCCTTCGAGGTCCGCGCGGGCGAGTGCTTCGGGTTTCTGGGCCCCAACGGCGCAGGCAAGACCACCACCATGAAGATGATCTACTGCGCGGTCCGGCCCACGGACGGCGTGCTGCGGGTCTTCAGCCTGGACGTCCAGCGGCACCCCCGGCGCATCAAGCAGCAGATCGGGGTGGTCCACCAGGCCACCACCCTGGACGAGGCCCTCACGGTCCGGGAGAACCTCCTGGTGTACGGCCGGTACTACGGGTTGAGCTGGGCGGAGGCGGCCCGACGGGCGGAGCAGCTGCTGGACTTCGTGGAGCTTGCTGGCCGCGCCCACGAGCGCATCCCGCGCTTAAGCGGCGGGATGCAGCGCCGGTTGATGATCGCCCGGGCCCTCATCAGCGAACCGCGCCTGCTGATCCTGGACGAGCCCACCACGGGGTTAGACCCGCAGGCCCGGCACGCGGTGTGGGAGCGGCTGCGCCAGCTCAAGCGGGCAGGCATCACCCAGATCCTCACCACCCACTACATGGAGGAGGCGGAGCAGCTGTGCGACCGGGTGGCCATCGTGGACGGCGGCCGCATCGTGGCGGAGGGCCCGCCCCGGGAGCTCGTGGAGCGGTACGCGGGGCGAGAGGTGGTGGAGGTCCAGCTCGCGCCGGACGGCCCCGCGGCCGCGGTGGTGGAGCGGCTGCGCCCGCTCGCGGAGGCTCACGAGGTGACAGGGGACCGGGTCCTGCTGCATACCCGGGACGGGGAGCGGGTGGTGCACCAGATGCGGAGCCTCGACCTCCCCATCGAGGGCGTGACCCTGCGGCGTGCCACCCTGGAAGATGTGTTTTTGCGGCTCACGGGAAGGAGGCTGCGGGAGTGATGGACGTTTCCCTGCGCGGCGCGTTTCGCTTCTGGCAGCGCAACCTCCTCCTCTTCCGGCGGATCTTCCTCACCGCCCTGCCGGAGAACTTCCTGGAGCCCGTGCTCTACCTGGTGGCCCTGGGGGTGGGGCTGGGGAGCTACCTGCGGGAGGTGGACGGCATCCCCTACGTGGCCTTCGTGGCCACGGGGCTTGCGGCCTCCGCAGCCATGTACGGAGCCACCTTCGAGTGCACCTACAACGCCTACGTGCAGTTCGCCTACGACCGCGCCTACGAGGCCATCATCACGACACCGCTATCCGCGGAGGATCTGGCGGTGGGGGAGGTGCTGTGGGGGGCGACCCGCAGCGTGATCTACGGGAGCGCCTTCCTGGCGGTGGCGGCCCTGTTCGGTGCGGTGCAGTCCCTGTGGGCCCTCCTGCTCCCCGCGGTGTTCTTCGTGGCAGGGCTGGTGTTCTCCGCGCTCGGGCTCGCCTTCACTGCCCTCACGCCCTCCATTGACCTGTTCACGTACTACTTCTCCCTGTGGATCACCCCTCAGTTCATGTTCAGCGGGATCTTCTTTCCGCTGGAGGCCCTCCCAAGGTGGGTGCAGCAGGCGGCCTGGTTTGCGCCCCTGTACCACGCGGTCCGCGCCACCCGGGCCTTCGCCTTCGGGGATCCTGCGGACGCCTGGGGAAGCCTCCTGTGGCTTACCCTTGCGGCCCTGGTGCTCCTTTCTGTCCCCGCGGTGCTGCTGCGGCGGCGCCTCGTCCAGTAAGACGGAGGTAGCGGCGGTAGTACCGTTCCACGGTGCGCCGGTTGATCGTGAAATGGCGGGATCGCTCGGGTCGCAGGCCCCCGCTGAAGGTCTGCGGGATGTGCAGGAGCTCGTGGAGGATCACCCGGTCCTGCGCGTCCGGCGGAAGCCGGCCGAACCCGGGCTCCAGGAACTCGATGACGTAGGCGGGGCCGATGCCGAGGGCCTCCTGGAAGATGCGGGGAAGCCCCCAGATGCGGGCCCAGGCGTCTGTCCTTGCCCCGTAGGATCGGACACACACCACCCGGTCGAGCCGGACGTGATGGAACCCCAGGACCTCCACGAACTCCACCAGGCGCGTGTGCAGGTCAGGAGCGGGGATCCACCGGACGGGCATGGGGTGCTTTACGTGTGCCTGGAGATCAAGCCAGGCACTTCCTTAGACAGTCTTTCGTGAACCCGCAATGGCGAACCGGAACGCCGCATGCCCGCAAGGCAGCTCCCACGATGTGTTCGATCACCCCTCCCACCACGAACCGGTTCTCGCGAATGCTCGTGGCATAACAGGCACGAGGAACAGTTGTTGAGCGCCGTCCAGTTTGTGCCTCTTAGCCGGCTGTGCGCTCAGATCCACTCTCTGGAACTCCGCCACGAGCTGCTTGCGTCGCACCCGCAACGGCTCAGCTAGCCTGCGGTAGGCGTAGGTCACGTACTCGGGGATGATGTCGTAGCCCACCGCACTTCGACCGAGGTGCAGGGCCACCTTCGCGGTTGAGCCTGAGCCCAGAAAGGGATCCAGCACGACTTCCCCGGGGTAGGAGTACAGCTGGATGAGGCGGTAGGGGATCTCCTCCGGGAAGGGGCACGGATGATCCAGCACTCCAGGAGGAACGGGCGCGATGTGCCAGACGTTGTTTGCCACGTCCCGGGTGAACACATCCGTGATCTTCACCCGAGCTTTTGTAAGCTCATCCTCCGTCCTCCCCCGGTAGATCGGAGGGCCAGGTTTTCGGAAAACCAGAATATACTCGGTCATGATGTTCGGGTGGAAATATCCTGGGTAGGGTTTCTGGATGAAGACCCCGGCCCTGCGGACCCCTGCCGTGGTCTTGTGCCAGATGATGTCCTGTACGAACTCCCAGTCGCTTCGAGATAACCGGCTACTCAGGTCATGCGGAACCGGGTAATGCCGACCCCGAAAAAGTACGGTACCGATGACCACGCAGAGATACCCACCGGGTTTGGTGACCCGATGGACCTCCCGGAAGGCACGCTGTAGCCAATTGAGGTAATCCTCGTAATTCTCGGGGCCATAGGAACGGGTTCGGTACCACCGTTCCGGATCCGAGGCGTGTCGATGGTAATCAATGGCGTTCCAGTAGGGCGGGGAGGTGACGGTGAGAGAGACCTCCCCAGCTGTTAGTTCGGGCATGGAGAGACTGTCACCCACATACAGGCGGGCGGTGCTCTCTCTGCGGTGATAAACCATCGGGGTTCGCATCGAGGCTCCTTGATCAGAGTGTTCCGTCATGGACGCGTAGCGTACAGACGTTCCCAATTAAGTGGTTCTCGGCAGGGTTGGAAACTCCTCCCTTGGGAGTACAATCCTCGTGTGCCGGACGCGTTCGCCTTTCGACCCGTCGGTTCAGCCGCAGGCTCCACCGTCTCCCTGTGGCTGGATGTGCCCTACGCGCCCCGGCCACCCCTTCGGGGCGAGGTGCAGGTCCCGGTGGCCGTGGTGGGAGGCGGGATTACAGGGATCTCCGTGGCCTACTGGCTGAGTCGGGCGGGGGTGACCTGCTGGGTGCTGGAGCGGGACGTGGTGGCGGGCGGGGCCACGGGCCGCAACGGCGGGTTCGTGCAGGAAGGCACGACCCCGGGGTATGCGGACCTCATCGCGCGGTTCGGCCGGAGCGAGGCCAAGGCGCTCTGGGCCTTCACCGTGGAGAACCGCGAGCGGCTCCTGCAGGTCTGCGCGGAGGAGGGGATCGAGGCGGAAGTGGACCCCCGGGGGAGCGTGGCCCTGGCCTCTGACCTCCACGAGCTTGAGGAGCTCGAACGCGAAGCGGCCCTGCTCACCGAGGACGGGTTCCCGGTACACCTCCTCGACGCGGAGGAGGTGAGGGCGCGGCTCGGAGGGCATCCCGAATTTGTGGGCGGGATGTTCAATCCTCGGGACATCGGCATCCACCCCGTCCGGTTCACCCGCGGGCTCGCAGCGGCCGCGGAGCGCCGCGGGGCCCGGATCTTCGAGGGCACCCCCGTGGTGGGGATCGAGCGGGCAGGGACGGGCTGGCGGGCGGTGACCCCTGCCGGAACGGTTCAGGCGGATCGGCTGGTGCTTGCCCTGGACGCCTATACGACGCAGCTGGAGACCCCGTGGGCGCGGTGGATCCGGGCGGTGCGCGGCCAGGTGCTCGCCACGGCCCCGCTTCCCCGCCGGCTGTTTGCCCACCTGTTCTACGCGAACGACGGACTCGAGTACTGGCGACAGACGCCTGCGGGCCCGGTGGTGCTGGGCGGGTTGCGGCGCTTGCACGCTCAGGAAGAGGTGGGGACGGAGGACCGGCTGCATCCCCGCATCCAGGAGGCCCTGGAGGCATACCTGCGGGGTCTCGGGGTACCGCGCGGGGTCGCCGTCACGCACCGGTGGAGTGGAGCCATCGGCCTCAGCAGGGATCACCTGCCTGTGATCGGGCCTGTTCCGGGCGAACCGGGTCTCCTGCTGGCGGCCGGCTACACCGGGCAGGGGCTCGCCTTCGCCTTCCTCGCGGGCCGGATGATCACGGAGCTCCTCGTGGCGGGTTCCACCGACTCCCCGCACGTCCTCCTCCCGGATCGCCTGGTGGGCAGAGCCTGAGCCGTTCCCTACCCGCCGAACCGCAGCCAGCCGGGGCCGAAGAGAAGGGTCACGATGCCCAGAAGGGCCCACAGACTGCTCTTGATTCCCTCGCTCCGCTCTCCCTCCCGGAACTCCCGCACCGCCCCCACCAGGGGGACCACGGTCAGGAGGAGCACGAACCATGGACCCACCACGTGGAACGGCTCGGGGAGCGCCCCGGCGATCCGGCGGTACCCCTCCGCAACGGCGGCGAGGATCCACAGAAAAGCCATTCCCAAACGCATCCGCGCACCTCGTCCCCGGAGTGACGCCCCTCCCCCGGCGACCGTCGGATGGACTTGGGACCAACCCTCAGGAGGCCAGGAGCCTCATGTAGATGCGCAGCTGCCCCAGGTGGTAGCTGTAGTGGGAAATCGTGTGGAGGATGGCGTAGCGCTTCGTGGCCATACCCCTCTCGCTTCCCCGCTGGACCTCCACGGTTTCCTCCAGGGCCGCGTCCGCAAGGCCCTGGAGGATCCGGCGGGTGCGCTCCGCCACCCCTCGGATCTCCTCCAATACCTCTTCCTTGCGTACCGGCACGTCCAGGGCGAACTCCGCCTCCCGGTCGCGCTGGAGGGCCTCCCCGCCCACGGTCCGGTGGATCCAGTACCGCTCTGATCCCGCGAGGTGCCGCAGGAGGATCCCCGGGGTGTTCAGCAGGCCCGGCGGCCTTTGGTTCAGCTGGTCCTCGCTCAGGGGGGCCACGGTCCGGAGCACCGCCTCCCGGACCTCGTCGAGGTACGCCCCAAGCCTCTGCGCCTCTCCCATGGCCTCCTCCATACGCCTTCCTCCCCAGTTTACCGAGCGGAGGGGCACAAGAAGACCCCCCCAACGGCAAAAACGCCCGGGGGTCTCCCGGGCGTCCTCGGCTCCCGTAGCCCCGCGAATCAGCGGCGGCGGGCTCCGGCCACCGCGGCCCGCAGCTCCTTACCTGCGGTGAAGGCGGGCACCTTCCGGGCGGGGATCCGGATCTTCTCCCCGGTCTGCGGGTTGCGGCCCTCCCGGGCCCGTCGCTCCCGCACCTGGAAGGTGCCGAAGCCCACCAGGGTGACCTTCTCCCCGCGTCTCAGGGCCGTCTTGATGGTGTCCAGCGCGGCATCCAGAGCGGTGTTCGCATCCTTCTTGCTGAGGCCGGCCACCTGCGCGATACGCTCCACGAGCTGCTCCTTGTTCATCTCCTCCCCTCCTCCCGCTGCGGTATGTTTCTGGCCGGCAAATTTCTACAACCCGCGTCCCGACTCCTTTCTGGCCTCCACAGGGATTTTAAAAATCATCCCTGCGGTGGCTCCACCACCGCCACCGCGCTCACCCGGTCGCCCGGATCAAGCCGCATCACCCGCACCCCCTGGGCGCCGCGGCCCACCGTGCGGATTTCCCGCACCCACGTCCGGAGGATCTGCCCTTGCTCGGACGCCAAGAGCAGCTCGTCGTCCGACCCCACGCCCCGGATGGCCACCACCCGGCCGTTCTTGGGCCCCACCCGCACGTTCCGGACCCCTGCCCCGCCCCGGGCCTGCAGGCGATACTCCTCGACCCGGGTGCGGGTGGCGTAGCCCTGATCCGTCACCGTGAGGACCTCAGGCTTCTCGCCCACCACCGCGGCGCCCACCACCTCATCCCCCGGCCGCAGCCGGATGCCCAGGACTCCTGCTGCGGCCCGGCCCATCTCTCGCACCCCCGCTTCCCGGAACCGGATGCACTGCCCTTCCCGGCTTCCTAGGATGACCTCCCGCCGGCCATCTGTGAGCCGCACGGCCACCAGCTCATCCCCGGGCTTGAGGGTAATGGCCACGAGGCCCGCCCGGCGGGTCCCCACGAACTCCAACAGCCCCGTCTTCTTCACCAGGCCCTGCTTGGTCACCATGAACAGATACCCCCCGTCCTCGAAGGACCGCACGGGGATCACCGCGGTGACCCGCTCCGCGGGCCCCAAGTTCACCAAGTTCATGAGTCCTGTGCCGCGGGCGGTGCGGCCCGATTCCGGCACGTCAAAGGCCCGCAGCCGGTACACCTTGCCCCGATTGGTGAAGAACAGCAGGTAGGTGTGGTTGGTGGTGACCAGCAGGTGCTCCACGAAGTCCTCTTCCCGGGCCGCGGCGCCCACCACCCCCCGGCCGCCCCGGCGCTGGGCCCGGTAGGTCTCCAACGGCACCCGCTTGATGAACCCATCCCGAGTGAGGGTGACCACCACCTCCGTGTCGGGGACGAGATCCTCCTCCTCGAAGGTCGCCTCCTCCGCGGTGGTGATCTTCGTGCGTCGGGGATCCCCGTACTTCTCCTTGAGCTCCAGGATCTCCTCCCGCAGGATGGCGTCTACCTTCCGGGGATCCCGCAGCACGTCCTGGTAGTAGGAAATGGCCTTGAGGAGCTCCCGGTACTCCTCCTCCACCTTGCCGCGCTCCAGGCCCGTGAGCCGCTGCAGCCGCATCTCCAGGATGGCCTCCGCCTGCTCCGGGCTGAGCCCGAAGGTCTTCATGAGTCCTTCCCGGGCCGTGGGGACGTCCCTGCTCGCCCGGATGAGGGCGATCACCCGGTCCAGGTGGTCGAGGGCCACCCGGAGCCCCTCCAGGATATGGGCCCGCTCCTCCGCCCGGGCCAGCTCGAACCGCACCCGGCGGGTGGTGACGGTCCGCCGGTGCTCCAGGTAGTGCCACAGGAGGTCCCGGAGGGTGAGCTGGCGGGGCACCCCATTCACCAGGGCCAACAGAATGGCCCCGAAGTTCGTCTGCATCTGGGTGTGCTTGTAGAGCTGGTTTAAGACTACCTGAGGATTCGCCTCCCGCCGCAGCTCGATGACCACCCGGATGCCCTCCCGGTCCGACTCGTCCCGGAGATCGCCGATGCCCTGGATCCTCTTCTGCCGTACCAGCTCCGCGATGCGGCTGATGAGGGCGGCCTTGTTCACTAAGTAGGGGAGCTCCGTGACCACGATGGCAGCTCTTCCGCCCCGCAGCTCCTCGATGTGGGCCTTGGCCCGCATCACGATGGTGCCCCGGCCCTTGGTGTACGCCTCCCGGATCCCCTCCCGGCCCAGGATGAGACCGCCCGTGGGGAAGTCCGGTCCCCGGAGGATCTTCAGCAGCTCCTCCGTGGGAAGGTCAGGCCGGTCCAGCATGGCCACCAGCGCATCGCAGACCTCCCGCAGGTTGTGCGGGGGGATGTTGGTGGCCATGCCCACCGCGATCCCGCTCGCGCCGTTCACCAGGAGGTTCGGGAAGCGGGCGGGCAGGACCGTGGGTTCCTGGCGGCTCTGGTCGAAGTTGGGGACGAAGTCCACGGTGTCCTTGTCGAGGTCTGCCAGCATCTCCATCGCCACGGCCGTGAGCCGGGCCTCCGTGTAGCGCATCTGGGCGGGGGGGTCGTCGTCGATGCTCCCGAAGTTGCCCTGGCCGTCCACGAGGGGGTAGCGCATCACCCAGTCCTGGGCCAGGCGCACCAGGGTGGGGTAGATGACGCCCTCCCCGTGCGGGTGGTAGTTGCCGGAGGTGTCCCCGCAGATCTTCGCGCACTTCCGGTAGGGACGGTTTGGAGCCAGACCCAGGTCGTGCATAGCCACGAGTATTCGGCGCTGCACGGGCTTGAGGCCGTCCCGCACATCGGGGAGCGCCCGGGACACGATGACGGACATGGCGTAGTCCAGGTACGCCTCCTGCATCTCGCGCTCGACGGGTTTGGGCAGGACTCGCTCGTCCACCGCCATGGCGTTCCCCCAGGGATCAGATGTCTAGGTTCCGCACTTCCCGGGCGTAGCGCACGATGAACTGCCGCCGGGGTTCCACCGCCTCCCCCATGAGGGTGCTGAAGATGCGATCCGCCTCCTCCGCGTCCTCGATCTCCACCCGGATGAGGGTGCGAGTGCGGGGATCCATGGTGGTCTCCCACAGCTGCTCCGGGTTCATCTCCCCCAGCCCCTTATAGCGCTGCACCTCCACCGGCCCCTTCCACGCCTTGAGAATGGCGGCCAACTCCTCTTCCGAATACGCATAGCGCTTCTCCCGCGCGTTGCGCACCAGATACAGGGGCGGTACGGCCACATACACCTTCCCGTGCTCGATGAGGGGCCGCATGTACCGGTAGAGGAAGGTCAGCAGCAGGGTACGGATGTGGGCGCCATCGACGTCCGCGTCCGTCATCAGGATCACCTTGTCGTACCGCCGCCTGTTGAGGTCGAATTCCGCGCCGATCCCGGTCCCGAGAGCCGTGATGATGGCCCGGATCTCCTCGTGGTTCAGCATCTTATCTAGGCGTGCTTTCTCCACGTTGAGGATCTTGCCCTGGATGGGGAGGATGGCCTGGAACCGCCGGTCCCGGCCCTGCTTGGCCGAGCCTCCCGCGGAGTCGCCCTCCACGATGAAGAGCTCCGCGTGGAGGGGGTCCCGCTCCGAGCAGTCCGCGAGCTTGCCGGGAAGCGTGCTCACCTCCAGAGCGCTCTTGCGGCGCACGAGCTCCCGGGCCTGCCGGGCCGCTTCCCGCGCCCGCATGGCCTGGACGGCCTTCGCCAGGATGCGCCGGGCCTCCAGGGGATGGGTCTCGAGGTAGTCCGCCCACGCCTCCCCCAGCAGCGACTCCACGATTCCCTTGACCTCGGTGTTGCCCAGCTTGGTCTTGGTCTGCCCCTCGAACTGAGGGTCGGGCATCTTGAGGCTGAGCACCGCGCTCAGCCCCTCCCGTACGTCCTCCCCCACCAGGGACTCCTCCCCCTCCTTCAGCATCCCGGCCCGCCGGGCGTAATCGTTCGCGACCCGGGTGAGGGCCGACCGGAAGCCCGCGAGGTGCGTGCCGCCCTCCGTGGTGGGGATGGTGTTCACAAAAGAGAGCACGTGCTCCACGTATCCCTCGTTGTACTGGATGGCGACCTCCACCTCCACCCGATCCCGCTCCCGCCGGAAGTAAAAGGGCGGGTCGTTGAGGACCTTCTTGTGCCGGTTCAGGGACCGCACCAGCTCCCCGATTCCGCCCTCGTACCGGAACTCCTCCCGCTTGCCCGTGCGCTCGTCCAGGAGGGTCAGCAGCAGCCCCGCGTTGAGATAGGCGAGCTCCTCCAGGCGCTGCCGCACCACCTCGTACTGGAACTCCGTCTCCACGAAGATCTGGGGATCGGGCTTGAAGCTCACGCGGGTGCCCGTGCCCCTCGCCTCCCCCGCCGCTACCAGCGGCGTGGTGGGCTTTCCCCGGGCATATCGCTGCCGCCAGCGCTTCCCCCCCCGCCGGACCTCCACCTCCAGCCACTCCGAGAGGGCGTTTACGACGGACACTCCCACCCCGTGCAGCCCGCCGGAAACCTTGTAGGCCCCGCTGCCGAACTTGGCACCCGCATGGAGCATGGTCAGCACGGTCTCCACTGTGCTCCTCTTGGTCTGCGGGTGGACCTCTACGGGGATCCCGCTCCCATCGTCCTCCACCGTAGCGCTCCCGTCCTGATGGAGCACCACATCGATCCGGGTGCACCGGCCCGCCAGGGCCTCGTCCACGCTGTTGTCCACCACCTCCCACAGGAGGTGATGCAGGCCGCGGCTCCCGGTACTCCCGATGTACATCCCCGGCCGCCGCCGAACCGCCTCCAAGCCCTCGAGAACCTCGATCTGGTGTACGCCGTATGTGTGTTCAGACATTTTCCCTTGCCTCCGACCTGCGGCGCGTACTCGGGTTGAGAAAAGCACATTAACAGATGAAAGGATACTGGAAAGCTCGGGGGCCGTCAACGTCTCAAAGCCTTTTGGCAAGCGGGTTTCAGGCTATGAATCCCGCCTCCACCAGCCCGTCTGGGCCCTCCGGGCCAGGGTCTTCGGGGAGACGGAACTGGCGTATACCCCTCTTACGGTCACCACCAGGGCCCGGGCGCGGCTGAGGTCGGCTCCGAAGAACCGGCCTGCCTCCGCGGCCCGCCGCAGGAAGGCTTGGTTGGCTTCCGAGGCCCGGAGGCACCGAAGATCGAGGATGGTTACGATCTCCCGGAAGGGGACCACAAGCTCACCGCCGAGGTGCAGGTACATGACATGCTCCCTTCCCGTAGGAACGGCGCAGCCCCCTCAGTCCCTGGTTCCCTGAACCACCCGGATGGCCCGGACGAGGGCCCGGCCCAGCTGTCGGTTCAGCTCCGCCTGGAAGGCCGCCCGTTGGAGGCTCGCCTCCTGCGCTGCGGCCGCGTTCCGGGCCGCGAGGATCAGGGTCCCGGCCCGGAAGGCCTCCGCCCGGACATCCCGCTCTGACCCGTACAGCGCCTGCCACGCGGCCAGGACCTCCGCTTCTTCCAGAGCACCCCTCACCCCTAGCCGCGTGGCGTAGGCCCGCAGGAGCTCCCCGAGGCGCACCGGCCCCTTCATCGTGCTCCCAGCTCCAGCACGTGCACCTCCCGGGCGGGGAGGTGAGAGCGGTCCGTGGCGGTGAAGATGGTCTGCGGGCCCTCTGAGAGCAACCGCAGGAGCTGCTGGGTCCGCCGGGCGTCCAGCTCCGCCCCCGCGTCGTCCAGAAGCATCACCGGATCCTCTCCCATCTCCTGCCGCACCACCTCCCGCTCCGCGAGGCGCAGGCTCAGGACCGCAGCCCGCTGCTGTCCCCTGGACCCGTATGCCCGAAGGGGAACCCCGTCGAGGGTGATCTCCAGCTCGTCCCGGTGTGGTCCCGAGAGGGTCATCCCCCTGCGGTACTCCTCCCGGCGCTGGCGGAACAGCACCGCCCGGGCTCTCCCCGGAAGGTCCTCCCCCAGTTCCCACGAAGGCCGATACGCCACCTGGAGCGCACCGCCCGCCATCGGTCTTCCCACCTCGCGCACAATGGGCTCCAGACGGCTCACCAGCTCCGCCCGCCGTTCCGTGATGGCGCATCCCACCTCCACCAGCTGCTCGTCCCACACCTCCAGCAGGTGCGGGGGTGCCTGGGCCCGGAGGAGGCGGTTGCGCTGCTGCACCACCCGGGTGTACCGCAACAGGTTGTGGTAGTAGGAGGGGCTCAGCTGGCACAGGAGCCCGTCGAGCAACCGTCTCCGGTACACGGAGGGCCCGTGCACCACCCCTGTATCCTCCGGCCCGGCGAAAACCCGTACCGCGCGGCCCAGGAGATCCACCCGGTGCACCCGGTTCCCCTGCACCCGGATGGTCTTCAACCCCGCCCGCTCGAGCCGCACCTCCACGGTGTGGACCCCATGCCGTCGCTCCAACGTGGCCCGCACCAGGGCCCAGGGCGATCCGAACCGGATGGCGTCCGCCTCCCGCACGACCCTGTGGCTGCGGCCCGTCACCACGAGGTCGATGGCTTCCAGCACATTGGTTTTCCCCGCGCCGTTCGGGCCTACCAGGAGATTGAGCCCGGGTGCGAACTCCAGCTCGGCGCGGTCGTAGTTCCGGAACTCAAGGAGAAAGAGGGTTCGCACCAGCATCCCGGCCCGCCCGCACCACGAGCACCCTTCCCTCCACCTCCACCACGTCCCCCGGCCGGAGTACCCTCCCCCGCCGTCGCTCAACCTGACCGTTCACCCGGACCCGTCCGGCCCGAATCCAGTGCTTGGCCTCCCCTCCGCTGCGAACCACCTGAGCCCACTTCAGGAATGCCCCGAGGGCGATGGCAGGGGTCCGAATCGGCACCTCCTCCTGCATCCTACCCGTACACCCGAACCGGAGCCAGCACGTAGACGTATTCCTCGCTCCCCGCGGGCCGCAATGCCCCCGGAGCGAGTGGGCCCGTAAGTTCCAGGACCACCTCTCCGGTCTCCACGATGGCCAGGGCATCGAGGAGGTAGCGGGCGTTGAAGGCCACCTCCATGGGCTCCCCATCCATCGCCACCTCCAGCTCCTCGTAGGCGGAGCCCACCTCCGGGGTGTTGGACTCCAGCCGCAGGACTCCCATACCGGCCCGGAACCGCACCACGCTCGCGGAATCCCGCGCGGTGATGGCCACCCGCCGCACAGCGCCCCGCAGAGCCTCCGTCCCCACCTGCACCCGCAGCTTCCACTCCCGGGGGATGACCTGCTCGTATTGGGGGAAGTTTCCCGCAATGAGCCGGGAGGTGAGGCGCACGTGCGGCAGGGTCACCACCACCTGTCCCTCCCCAAGGGCGATCTGCACTTCCTCCTCCAGGCCTCCAAGCGCCCGGTCCAGCTCCCGCATGGCCCGGGCGGGCACGATCACCGCCATCTCCCCGGCTTGTGAGCTCAATTGTGCTCTCCGCAGGCTCAATCGCCCCCCATCCGTGGCCACCGCCCGGATCTCGCGTCCACTCGTCACCACATACACCCCTGTGAGGAAGGGGCGGGTTTCGTCCGTGCTGGCCGCGAAGAGGGTGGATCGGATCAGGGTCCGCAGCAGCGGGGCCGCCAGTGAGCAGATCGGCCTTGCCTCCTCCTGGGGACCCCGGGGGAAATCCGAGGCCGGAAGTCCCAGCAGCTCGAACCCTGCCCGAGCGCAACGGATGCGGGCGGTGGTGGATCCTTCCGGCACCTCCAGTTCCACCGTCGAGGGGGGCAGAGCCCCCACGATCTCTCCCACAAGCCGAGCGGGGAGTGCCACGCTACCCGGCCGCTCGATGTGGGCGGGTATTGAGGTGCGCATCGCGATCTCCAGATCCGTGGCCGAGATCTCCAGCTGCGCGTCTGTAGCCTCGAACAGCAGGTAGGAGAGGATCGGCAGGGTGGTGCGAGTGCTCACCGCTCTCTGAACGAGGTGCACCCCTTGCTCGAGAACTCCCTGCTCGCACGAGACCCTCATCGTTCCAGTCCCTCCGGGCTTGAGCTTGAAGTTCGAAATCTTTTAGCCGTCATAGCCGTCGCCCCTGTGGAGAAGGGGGAAAAGCGCCGAAACCATTGTACGACGCCGCCCGAAAGGGAGCTCGGGCTGTGGACGGCGGGATGAACGGCCCGTGGACGAAGGCAGCGCAGGGAACTGCCGCAGAGGAGACTGTGGACAACGCAGGAGCAGTTCACAGCTTGTGCACAGGTTTTGGGGGATTGCGCAGCTGCTGCACGATGCGGTCTACCTGAGCGCTCAAGTAGGGATCCTTCCGGAGTTCCTCCCGCACGCGCTCGCACGCGTGAAGCACCGTGGTGTGGTCCCGGCCCCCGAACTCCTCTCCGATACGGGGAAGGGAGGAGTCCGTGAGCTCCCGGGCGAGGTACATGGCCAGCTGGCGCGGGAAAGCGACGCCCTTGGTACGCCGCCGCGCCTTCATGTCCTCGAACCGGATGCCGAACTGCTCCGCCACCACCCGCTGGATGGCCTCGATGGTGATGGGCTGCGGGCGATCATCCGGGAGGATGTCCCGGAGGACCTCCCGCGCGAGCTGCAGGGTGACGGGCACCCGGGTGAGGGTGGCGTAGGCCACCACGCGCACGAGGGCGCCTTCCAGCTCCCGGATGTTGGAGGTGAAGTGCTGCGCGATGAACTCCGTCACTTCATTCGGGACGCTCATGCGCTCCAGCTCCGCCTTCTTGCGGAGGATGGCCACGCGGGTCTCATAGTCGGGCGGCTGCACGTCCGCGATGAGTCCCCAGCTGAACCGGCTCCGGAGCCGCTCCTCCAGGGTGTGGATGTCCTTGGGGGGTCGGTCCGAGGTAAGGATGATCTGCTTGCCCGCCTCGTGCAGGGCGTTGAAGGTGTGGAAGAACTCCTCCTGGGTGCTGGGTTTGCCAGCGATGAACTGGATGTCGTCGATGAGCAGGACATCCACACTCCGGTAGCGACGGCGGAGATTCTCCGTACGGCCGCTCTGGATGGCGCTGATGACCTCGTTGGTGAACTTCTCACCCGTGCAGTAGAACACCCGGATCTCCCGGCCGCTGCGAAGGAGGTGATGGGCGATGGCCTGGAGGAGGTGGGTCTTGCCGAGCCCCACGCCCCCGTAAATGAACAGGGGATTGTAGGCCCGGGCGGGGGCCTCCGCCACGGCCAGGGCGGCCGCGTGGGCGAACCGGTTTCCGGACCCCACCACAAAGGTTTCGAAGGTGTAGCGGGGAGAGAGGGGCATGCCCTCGAACCGGGCCATGGTGGAGGCGGGAGATCGGGGTTCCTCGACCTGGCCATCCTCCGCGATCACCAAGCGGATCCCCACGCGGCGGCCCACCAAGCGGGAAAGCTCCTCCTCCAGCAAGGGCTGGTAGCGCTCCTCCACCCACTGTTTGGCGAGGAGGTTGGGCACCCCCAGCAGGAGGGCGTCCTCCTCCAGGCTCAGGGGCTTGGCGCTCTTGAGGAACAGCTCCAGGCCGGGGCCCGGCCGGGCGATCCGCTCCTGGAGGTGTCCGAGGGCTTCCTGCCAGAGATGGCGCGCGTGGTCCTCCCTCGCCTTCATGCTCCTCCTCCCGCTTTGAAGACCTTATCGAGGTACCGGACGCCCTCCTCCGTGAGGGTGCGCCGGCCGCCAGCGTGCGATTGTACGAGGCCCATTTCCTCCAAAGCCGCGAGCTCCCGGTACGCGGTGCTCAGGCTGATGTCCAGCTCCCGGGCCACGGTGGTGGGCCCGGCGCTGCCGAACTCTGCCACCAGCAAAAGCACCCGCCCCTGCCGCTCCGTGAGCCGCGGCTCGGTCCGCCCCCCGGCCGGAGGAGCCGGCCTCGGGGAATTCATCTGAAGGGTCACCACGGTCCCGCCGTTGAGGTTGTCCTCGATGGAGATCATCCCTCCCAGAAAGCTCAGCTGCTCCCGGGCGATGGGGAGCCCGCTCCCTACCCCCCGGATGTACTTCCGCATGGTGGCCGTGGCCGTGGTGAACCCGGGCTGCATGGCCTTCTCCTTGTCCCGGATTCCCGGCCCCTGGTCCGAGATCCGGATGGTGTTTCCGTCCTCGCTGATGGTGATCACCGCGTTCTTGAAGTGCGCGTGGATCAGGTTCTCTACGATCTCTCGGATCACCACGAAGGGGATGCGGCTGCCGCGCCGCTGCGCGTGCTCGTAGGTGGCCGCCGCCAGCTTCCCCACGAGCTCGTGGAAGTCATCGCTGGAGAGGGAGATCACCCGGGGCTCCGCGAGAGGGGAATCGTAGATGGCGAGCCGCACCTCCGGAGTCCCCTCGAGCTCTGCTCTCCCCTCCTGCTCCCGGATGATCCGATCCAGCAACTCCCGCAGCGACATCTGTTCACCCTGCTGGCGAGAGGGATCAATTGCACGGCCCCGGACGGATTCCTCCTGCCCGGCCCCCTCCGACCTCCCTTTCGCCTCTTTCCACCGGGATTCTTCCCCTGTTGGGGAAGGCTCTTAAAAGACCTTGAAAACCGTGCCAGGCCAACCCGAAAACGAGGACTTGCATCCCGGCACCCCCGCCCGTAACCGTAATGGTATCGCGCATGGCAGAAGTTATCCACAGTCCGTGAAAAACCTGTTGATAATCCCCCCACCGCCCCGCCTTCCGAGAGCGAACCGCCGTGGGAGCGTGGACGGGACCGGCCTCCCTGGAGGCAGAGGAATTCCAGGCCCCGAAAAGTTGTGGAAAAGTGCCGGGTTGTCCACAACCTGTCCACAGACCGGGAAGTCCGGGGATGCTATACTAGGCGAGGCTCGTGTGGGGTGAGGGGAGGCATGATGCAGGACGAGGAGGGTGTCCTTGAAGCGGACGTACCAGCCGAAGCGTCGGAAGCGCAAGCGGACCCACGGGTTCCTGGCCCGGATGCGCACGCCCGGGGGCCGGAACGTCCTCAGGCGCAGGCGGCAGAAGGGCCGCAAGCAGCTGACCGCGTAAGTACCCCTCCTTGTGGGCGGCTGAGCCCCTGGCCCACCCTCCGGACCCGCCGGGAGTTTCAGGCGGTGTACGCGGAAGGGAAGCGGCACGGAGGGACCCTCCTGGTGGTCTACCGACGGGTACGGCCCGGGCCTACGAGGGTGGGAATCTCCGTGGGGCGCAAGGTGGGGAAGGCGGTCGTGCGCAACCGGCTCCGGCGCAGGATCCGGGAGATCCTGAGGCTCTTGCCCCTGCGGCCCGACCAGGAGGTGGTGGTGGTGGCCCGCAGCCAGGCAGCTCAGGCCACCTGGGAGGGGCTGCGCGGGGAGCTGATGGGATTGCTGGACGCCAGCGGGGCCCTGGTGCGGGCCGGGCTCCGGGAGGGTGCTTCGTGCGGCTAGTGGGGAGGATCCTCATCCTCGGGATCCGGGTTTACCAGCGCCTGATCTCCCCGCTCCTGCCCCGCACGTGCCGGTTCGTGCCTTCGTGCTCGGAGTACGCGGCCCAGGCCATTCAGGCCCACGGCCCCTTTCGGGGAACCTGGCTCGCCCTGCTCCGCCTGAGCCGCTGCCACCCCTTCCATCCCGGGGGATACGACCCGGTGCCCTAGCACCGGGCAGGAGGAGAACGGTGTTCGGATGGCTCGTGGCACAGCTCAACCACGCCCTGCAGTTCTTCTACGGGATCACGGGCTCCTACGGGTGGGCCATCATCCTCCTCACCCTCGCGGTGAAGGTGGTCCTCCACCCCCTCACCCGCAAGCAGCTGCGCTCCATGAAGGAGATGCAGAAACTCCAGCCCCACATCCAGGCCCTCCAGCGGAAGTACCGAGACGATCCCCAGCGGCTCAACCGGGAGATGATGGACCTGTACCGGGCCCACGGGGTGAATCCCTTCGGGGGGTGCCTGCCCATGCTCCTGCAGATGCCCGTGCTGTTCGCCCTGTATCGGGTGCTCAGCGACCCCGCGCACTTCATCTCCCGCACGGGGGAGGCCCTCAAGACCGTCCCCTTCGGACCGTGGGACCTCCTGGTGCACCCCATTACCGTGCTGGCGGACCCTTGGAAATACGGAATCGCTGCGGCGGTGGCCTACGCCTTGGTGCCCGTGCTCATCGGCGCCAGCACCTACTTCCAGCAGCGGGTCTCCATGACGGATCCCCAGCAATCCCGGATGTTCCTGTTCATGCCGTTCCTCATCGGCTACTTCAGCCTGAACTTCCCGGTGGGGCTCTCCCTCTACTGGTTCGTGTCCACGGTGGCGTACGTGGCCGAGTACGTGTCCGTGGTGGGGCTTCCGAGGTCTCCCAGAAAGCCGCAGGGGGAGGCTCCGGCGGGTGGTCGTCGGAGGCGGAAAAGCACGGAAGCGGAGGTCAGGGGAGCGTGAGGGAGTTCATCGGATCGGGTCGTACCGTGGAGGAGGCCATCGAGGCCGCGCTGCGCATGTCCGGGCTTTCCCGGGAGGAGGCGGAGATCGAGGTCCTGGATGAGGGCTCCAGGGGGTTCCTGGGACTCGGCGGGAGGGAGGCGAGGGTTCGGGTGGTGCCGAAGGGTACCGCCGCCCCGGAAGCAGATCAGGCCGCGGAGATCGCCAGGACCCTCTTGCGACACATGGGACTCCAGGGCACGGTGCGCGCGCGGCGGGTGGACCAGAGGGTGGCCGTGGAGGTGGAAGGGGAGGACCTGGCGGCCCTCATCGGCCGCCATGGAAGGGGCTTGCAGGCCTTTGAGGCGGTGCTGTCGCTCCTCGTGCACCGCGCGGTGGGGTGGACTGTGCCCGTGGAGGTAGACGCGGCAGGGTACCGGGAGCGCCGCCGGTCCTCCCTGGTGGCCATGGCGCAGCGGGCCGCCCAACGGGCGGTACGGGAGGGTCGGTCGATCCACCTCCCGCCCATGGATCCCAGGGAGCGGCGGATCGTGCACACGGCCCTGGCCTCCCACCCTGAGGTGACCACCCACAGCGAGGGGGAGGGGAAGGATCGCCACGTGGTGGTGGAACCCCGGAAGCGGCCGCGGGGGAGGCGGCCGGTCCGGGGGCCACGGGCCACGCCGCATGACGCCTGAGAGGGCGGCCGCCCTGGGGTTGGCGTTGGACGCGGCGCAGCTCCGCCGCCTGGAGCGGCACCTGGATCTCGTGATGGCGTGGAATGTGCGGGTGGACCTGGTGGCTCCCGCGCCCCGGGAGGAATTGATGGAACGACACCTGCTCGATAGCCTGCTCCTCCTCGTCATGGCCGATCCCCCGCCCGGATCCCGGGTGGCGGATGTGGGCAGCGGGGCTGGGTTTCCGGGCCTCGTGTGGGCCATCGCCCGGCCGGATCTCGCGCTGGCCCTCCTCGAGCCTCGACAGAGGCGGGCCGCCTTCCTGGAGCGGGCGATCCTGGAACTGCAGGTGCCCAACGCGGAAGTGGTGGCCCGGCCAGCGGAGGAGGCGAGCCGGATGCCCGAGCATCACCGCAGATACGAGATGGTGGTGGCCCGGGCCGTAGCTCCCCCTCTACTGGTCCGGGAGCTCGCGCAGGGCCTCGTGCGGCCGGGCGGCCGGATCTTCGTCCCCCTAGGGCCGGAGGCGGAAGCCCCCGAGGGGGCGCGCGTGGTGGAGCGGGCGATCCCCTGGGCTCCGGGAAGAATTCGGCGGGCCGTGGTATTTCTCGAGAAATAATGGCGGTGGTGCTCGCGGTGGTGAACCAGAAAGGCGGGGTGGGAAAGTCCACCACCGCCCTCAACCTCTCCGCGGCCCTGGCCCGCAAAGGGCGCAGAATCCTGCTGGTGGACCTGGACCCGCAGGGCAACGCCACAAGCGGCCTCGGCATCCCCAAGGAAGGGCTCCGGTCCTCCGTGTACGACGTCCTCCTCCGGCGCCTTCCCCTCCGGACCGTACTCCTCCCCACCTCAGTGGATGGCCTGGAGGTGGCCCCCAGCACCGTGGAACTCGCGGGCGCGGAGGTGGAGCTCGCAACGGAGGAGGACCGGGAGAGCCGGCTTCGGGTGGCCCTGGAGGCCCTGCAGCATCGCTACGATCTCGTGGTGGTGGATTGCCCTCCGTCTCTGGGGCTGCTGACCCTCAACGCTCTGGTGGCCGCGGACCTGGCCCTTCTGCCGATCCAGTGCGAGTACTACGCCCTCGAGGGCCTCTCCCTGCTCCTGCGTACCCTGGAGCTCGTCCAGAGATCGTTGAATCCCCAGCTCCGTATGGGAGGGGTGGTGCTCACCATGTACGATCCCCGCACGAATCTCAGCGAGCAGGTGGCCCGCGAGGTGCGGGCCTTCTTCGGCAAGGAGGTGTTCCGGACCGTGATCCCGCGTACCGTTCGGCTCGCGGAGGCCCCCAGCCACGGACAGCCCATCTTCCTGTACGATCCGCACTCCCGGGGCGCGGCCGCCTATGAGGCCCTGGCAGAGGAGGTGGCGGAGCGGCTGTGGGGGGAGGGTAAGGATGAGTGAGCGGCAGAGGAGGGGGCTCGGGAGAGGGCTGGGGGCCCTGATCCCGGGGGCCGGAGGGGTGGCGCGCGGGGAACCCGTGGAGCTGTTGCCCGTGGAACGGATCCGGCCCAGCTCGGTGCAGCCCCGTCAGGAGATCCTCCCGGAGTCCCTCGAGGAGCTCGTGGCCTCCATCCGGGCGCACGGAGTTCTGCAGCCTGTCCTCGTGCGGCCCGTGGGAGGGGAGTACGAGCTCGTGGCCGGGGAGCGGCGGTGGCGGGCCGCGATCCTGGCAGGCCTGGAGCGAATTCCGGCCCTGGTGCGCCCCCTCTCGGACGCCCAGGCCCTCCAGGTAGCCTTGGTGGAGAACCTCCAGCGGGAGGACCTGAACCCCGTGGAGCGGGCCCGGGCCTTCCAGCGCCTTATCTCGGAGTTCGGACTCACCCAGCAGCAGGTGGCGGAGGCGGTAGGCTTGAGCCAGCCCACGGTGGCGAACGCCCTGCGCCTGCTCGCCCTGCCCGAGCCCATCCTCCGTAGCCTCGAGGAGGGCCGACTCCGGGAGGCCCACGGCCGGCTCCTCCTCTCTGTGGAGGACCCCCTTCTCCGGGAGCGGCTGTGGCGGGCAGCGCTGGAGCAGGGGTTATCGGTTCGGGCCCTTCAGGAGCGCATCACCCGGGAGAACCGCAAGCGCCCCAGGCCCCAAAGCTCCACCCGGGCGGACCCCGACGTGGAGGCGGTGCTGGAGGCTTTGCGGGTGAGGCTCCAAACCCAGGTAAGGGTCCGGCGGGGCCGACGCAAGGGGGTCCTGGAGATCGAGTTCTACTCGGAGGAGGACCTGGCCCGGCTCTGCGACCTCCTCCTGGGCGGCCCTGCCTAGATATTTCTCGAGAAATAGGGGAGGCGCACATGCGCTCTGACCTCGAGCGGCTCCTGGAGGAACGGGGCTACGATGCGATGGTGGGAATGGGGGGAAGCGAGGATCCGAATCTGTTCTACGTGATGCGAGGAGCTCCCATCCACGCGGGAGCCCTCTACATCCACCGCCGGGGGCATCCTCCGGTGCTCTGCCACGGCACCATGGAGCGGGGGGAGGCGGAGAGGACGGGGTTGAGAACCCGCAACCTCGGCCTGTACAACTTCAAGCAGATGCTCGAGGAGGCGGGCGGGGATCTCCTGCGGGCCCAGGTGGCCCTGCTGCGGAGGGTGTTCGAGGAGGAGGGAGTGAGGGGCCGGGTGCTCTTTTTCGGGCAGATGGATCGGGGGGCTGCCTACCTCCTGCTGCGGGCCATCGCGGAGGGGATTCCCGGGATCGAGGTGGTGGGGGAGTACGACCGGCCCTTGGTGACCGTGGCCCGCATGACCAAGGAGCCCGAGGAGATCGAGGCCATCCGCCGGACCGGGGAGGCCACGGGGCGGGTGGTGCGGAAGGTGGCGGATTTCCTCCGCACTCTGAGGCCGCGGGGGGAGTGCCTCGTGGGGGAGGACGGGGAGGCCGTGACCATCGGGGAGGTGAAGCGCCGGATCCGGATCTGGCTCGCGGAGGAGGGACTGGTGGATACCGGCACCATCTTCAGTCAGGGCCGGGACGCGGGATTGCCGCACTCCCGGGGCGAGGACGCCCGGCTCCTCCGGCCCGGAGAGCCCATCGTGCTTGACATCTTTCCCAGGCCCGCGGGAGGCGGGTACTGCTTCGATCTCACCCGGACCTGGGTGGTGGGCAAGCCTTCGGAGCGGCTGTGGCGGGTGTACCGGGACGTGCTGGACTGCTACCACGCGGTGGTGGAGGCCCTGCAGCCCGGGGTTTCCTGCTCGTCGCTGCAGCAGCGGGCGTGCGCCTTCTTCGAGGAAAGAGGGCACCCCACCATCGGGTCTGACCCCACCACCCAGGTGGGTTACGTGCACTCCCTGGGCCACGGGGTGGGGCTCGAGGTCCACGAACTCCCGCGCCTTGCGGACTTCCCGGGAAACTCCGACGCGCTGGCTCCAGGGATGGTGTTCACCCTCGAGCCCGGGCTGTACTATCCCGAGGAGGGCATCGGGGTCCGGCTGGAGGACACCTGGGCTTTGGATACGGAGGGGAGGCCGGTTGCCCTGGGGAGCTACCCCCTGGACCTGGTGCTCTCGGGGGAAGACGCATGAACCGGGAGGAGGCCTGGGCGCTGGTGTGCGCGTGGGTACAGAGTCCGAACCTGCGCAAGCACCTGCTGGCGGTGGAGGCCGCCATGCGGGCGTATGCCCGGAGGTTCGGGGAGGACGAGGAGGCGTGGGGGATCGTGGGGTTGCTGCACGACATGGACTACGACCGGCACCCCTCCCTCGAGGAGCACCCCTTCGTGGCCGCGGAGGAGCTGCGGCGGCGCGGGGTCCCGGAGGCCTGGGTACGGGCCGTGCTGGCGCACGGGGACCACACGGGCGTACCGCGGCAAAGCCTCATGGAGCGGGCCCTGTTCGCCTGCGACGAGATGGTGGGGTTCGTGATCGCGGTGGCCTTGGTCAAGGGGAGGTCACTCGGGAACGTGGATCCGGATTCCGTGATCCGCAAGATGAGGGACAAAGCCTTTGCCCGGGGCGTGCGGCGGGAGGACCTGGTGCGGGGCGCGGAAGAGCTGGGGATCCCCCTGGAGGAGCACATCGCCACGGTGGTGGAGGCCCTCCGGCCCATCGCCTCCGAGCTGGGTCTAGAGGGGTAGCGTCACCGGTCCAGCCAGGCGTCCGCGGGCCGCCACAGCAATCCCTTCCACTGGAGGTGGAAGGTGTCCCGCACGTACCGTTGCAGCACGTACATGGCGCCGGAGTGCACCACGGGAATGAGATCCGCCTCCCGGAGGAGCAACCGGTTAATCCGCCGCATCTTCACCACCTCCGGGGTCCGGGTCTTCCGGGCCTCGTGGTAGGCCTGCTCCAGCCCCGCGGGCCGCTTCCAACTGGCGAAGGCGAAGGGGCCGAAGAAGTGGGTGCCCAGGGTGTCGATGAGGTCGGCCTGGTACACCAAGGCGTAGGCCAGGAGCCCGTTCCACCCCCGCTGGATCCGCTCCACGTACCCGCCCGGGGAGAGGGGCCGCAGCTCCACCAGGATCCCCACCTGTCCCAGCTGGTGCTGGATGGCGCTCATCACGTCCGGCATGCGGCCGGTGGGGTAGATGAGCTCGGTGCGGAACCCCTGTGGGTATCCCGCCTCTTCCAGCAGCCTGCGGGCCTGGTCGGGGTTGTGCTTGGGCCCCTGAACGCTTGGGTCATACTCCCGTGAGGGGAAGGCGGCCAGTTGATACTCCGCCCGGTAGCGCCCGTAGCCCAGGGCCCGGGCGATGGCCTCCCGGTCCAGGGCAAGCCAGGTGGCCACCCGCACCCTCCGGTCTGCGAAGGGACTTGTCGCGTTGGCGCTATCGGGGATGAGGAGGTTGGGCGCGACGCGGCCGGTGATGGAGGGATATCCCATCTGGACCAGGGAGTAACCGATGTCCGGGATCGGTCCCACGTTGATCACGTCCAGCCGGCCCGCCAAAAACCCGGCCCGCATGGTCTGCAGGTCCTGGATGAACACGTACTCGATCTCGTCGAGGTAGGGTTTCCCGCGCTGCCAGTACCCCTCGAACCGCCGGTACCGCATCCCCACGCCCCGCTCGAACCGCACGAGCCGGAAAGGCCCCGTGCCCACCGGATTCCACCGGGCCCCCTCCACCCCACCCCGCTCCACGGACGCGGGCGAGACCACGAGGCCTTCCGGACCTGAGAGGGCGCTGAGGATGCGGTTATCCCACTCCGCAAGCTCCAGTCGCACCCGGTGCTGGTCCACTGCCCGCACCGCCCGCACCCAGGGCAACCGCTTGGCCTGAATCTGCCGCTCCAGGTTCCACTGCACCGCCTCCGCGTTGAACGCGGTCCCGTCGTGGAACCGCACCCCCTGTCGGAGGAAGAGGGTGATGGCGGAGAGATCCTGGCTGATTTCCCACCGCTCCGCCAGTCCCGGGTGGACCCGCCCCAGCCGGTCCACCCACACCAGGGGCTCGAGGGCCGGCATGACGGAGGGCATGGAGACCGTGGACATCTCCCACGGTAGGAATGGGGTGTTGGGGATGGCATCCGCGACCCGGAGGACCCCTCCTCTCTTGGGAGCCATGGGGGGCGCCCCCTCGCCGAGTCCTCCGGCGGCCACCACGAGGACGAGGATCAAGCCAACAAGCCACATCCCTCTCCACGCGGCGCTCCGCACGTCCCTCACCCCCTCGCTAGGCCTCCCGCGTGATAGGCACAAGGAGGTAGGAGTCCCACTTGCCGCCGAGGTAGAGGCTGTGCCGCCCCCGGTTTACCGTCTCCCGGTAGTCCATGAAGATCCCGGGATCCTCTCCGTTGCGGTACCGGCCGGAGATCTCCAGGCGAAGGACCTCGCCGGCCCGGAACAGGGTGGCGCTGGGCAGGATGGGGATCTCGCAGTCTACGATCGTGCCCGGCGTCACCTTCGACCCTCCCTCCACCACGGACTTGAGGTACGGCTCCCAGGGGGTGGACTTCTCCGGGTCCAGCTCCCGACACGAGAGCCGCAGCCACCCCAGGGCCACCGGCCATCGCTCGGGTGCGAGGTCGCTGTCGAACCACACCTCCTGCCCGTCCCGGTCCAGCTTGCGCACGGTCACGAAGAGGTCCATATCGTCCGCGTCCCGGGGGCTCGCCCACAGCCGCAGCTTCATGTACCCCACCACCTCGGTGTCCCGCTCGAACCGGTGGTCAAAGCGGGCGTAGCCGGAGGCCGCCTCGTAGGTGACTTCCGTTTCCTCCGTGGGGCGGTCCGGTTGCAGGGTCCCGTTGCCCGCGAGGTAAAGGGGGCGGTACACGGTGCCGGGGACGGGGAAATCCCGCTCGTACCGCACAGAGAAGCGGTGCAGGTCCTCCCGCACCTCCAGCCGCACGGGCGGGATCTCCAGGATCCGGCGGTCCGTGCCCTTGAGGAAGCAATCGAAGAACAGCAGGCGGCTGGCCATAGCCTCCACGGTGTAGAAGGTCGCCCACTTCTGTCGGCCGTGGGTATACAGCCACTTGTGGGCCGAGCGGATCTTCCGGAAGGCCCGGAAGGACCCGCGCGTGTGCGCCCCGTGGTCCGCCCAGGTCCCGCAGATGAGGGCCGGGACGGTGATGCGGGCGAGGAAATCGTCCTCCTCCATGGGTAGGGGCGTCGGCGGCTCCTCGTGCTCCGGGGCGGGCCAGGCGGGAGAGGGTTCGGGACCTCGATAGCCCCGGCGGGTGAACCGGGTTTCAGGGATGCCGCCGGGGTACATCACGTCCCGGTACACGTCCGTCATGGCCTCCCAGGGGCAGATGGCCTTGAGGTGGGGTGGGGCCATGGCGGCCACCCGCCACTGGGAGAACCCGAGGATGGAGACCCCGCTGAGGCCGACGTGGCCGTTGCTCCACGGCTGCTGACCCGCCCACTGGATGGCGTCGTACATGTCCCGGGCCCACAACCCGTCCCGAACCACCCCCACCGCGGTCCCGCCCGCGCTCTCCGCCGCCACCCGCCGGCCAGGAGAATGTCCGAATCCCCGGGGATCCACCAGGACCAGGGCGTACCCGTTGCGCACCCAGAACTCGGGGTCCTCCGCCTCGAAGGAGGTGGTGGCGGTGAGGGTGGCGGACCAGGGCTCATAGGCCACGCCCCAGAGGGGATCGTGAGGGCCCCACATCCGGTCCTTGCCGAAGCTCGTGAAGGCCATGATCACGGGGTAGCGGCCCTCCCGGTCCGGGAGGTAGACGTTGGCCGCCAGGAGTAGCCCGTCCCGCATGGGTACGGGGACATCGCGCAGCTGCCGGATTCCAAGCATTCCCCCTCCCCCTTCCTGGCCGGTCGCTGTGCGATTCGTTTTCTTGGACTACCGGCTCAGCTCCTCCCGGGCCAGTTGCTCATAGACTGCGAGCACCTCGGGGTTCGCGAGCGCCCCCCGTAGCTGCGGGGGGATCTCCCCACCGTTCACGATCCGCCACACGGCCCCTTCCGCCCGCTTGAGGTTCAGGGTGTAGGGGATGTCTGGCACCTCCAGGATCCTGGCGGGGACGTGGCGAGGGCTCGCTTCCTGCCGCAGGCGCGTCCGGATGCGCTCCGCGAGCTCCTCCGTGAGCCTCAGGCCCTCCCGGGGCGCCACGAACAGGACGATGCGCTCGTCGCCCTTCCACTTCTGCCCCACCACCAGGCAGTCCCGGATCTCCGGCACCCGGGCGAGCACGGAGTAGATCTCCGCGGGCCCGATGCGGACCCCGGAGGGCTTGAGCACGAAGTCGCTGCGACCGAGCGGGATGAAGCCGCCGGTGGCGGGATCCCTCTGCACGTAGTCCCCGTGCCGCCAGATCCCGGGGTACTTGCCGAAGTAGGTGGCCCGAAACTGCTCGCCGTCCCGGTCGCCCCAGAGGCCCAGCGGGACGCTGGGGAAGGGCCGCTCCACCACCAGTTCCCCCGGCTCGCCCACCAGAGGCCGGCCCTCCTCATCGTAGACGTTCGCCTTCACGCCCAGGGCCGGCCCTGCGATCTGCCCCGCGTACACCGGTTGCCAGGGGGTTCCCTCCAGAATCCCCATCTGGACGTCCGTGCCGCCAAGCCCGGAGTTGAAGAACAGGTCCTGCTTGATGTGCTCGTAGACGTACTGGAAGCCCTCCGCGGGCAGGGCCGAGCCGCTCTGGAACATGGAGCGGAGGGTCCCCAGGCGACAGGTGCGGCGGGGACGCACACCGGCCTCCATGCACGCGAGCAGGAAGGTGGCCCCGCAGCCCACGAGGTTCACCCCCTCCCGGTCAACGAGCCTCCAGATCACCTCCGCATCCGGGTACAGGGGCGCGCCGTCGTAGAGGACCACGGTGGCGCCCAGGATCAGGCTGCTGGGCTGGACGTTCCACACCATCCAGGTGGGACTCGAGAGAAACAGGACCCGATCACCCGCCCGGGTGTCCATCTGGAGGCCGAGGGTCTTGAGGTGGGCGGAGAGGGTCCCGGCCACGCTGTGGATCACGCACTTGGGCCGGCCCGTGACCCCGGAGGTGAACAGCACGATGTGGGGGTGATGGGCGTCCACGGGGCGGAAGGCAAACGGTGCGCGCGGCGTCCGCCCTAGAAACTCCGCCCAAGGAACCGCCTTCTCCGGGAGGCGCGGGGGGAGGTCCTCTTCCGCATAGGGCGTCACGATGATCCGGCGCAGCGATGGGAGTGCTTTCGCGAGCTCCGCCACCCGCTCGAGGTTGTCGTACACCTTCCCGCGGTAAACGTAGCGGTCCACGGTGAACAGGACCTTGGGATCCAGCTGGCCCAGCCGGTCCACGGTGGCCGGTACTCCCAGGTCCGTGCCGCACACGCACCACACCGCGCCCACCGCAGAGGAGGCCAGCAGGGCGAGAACCCCCTCGGGGATGTTGGGGAGGTAGCCAGCGACCACGTCCCCGGGTCCGATCCCCTCCGCGGCAAGGCTTGCGGCCAGGGCCTCCACGGTGCTCGCGACCTGCTGGAAGGTGTAGGTGCGCGTATCTCCCTGCTCGCTGTGGAACACCAGGGCGGGCTGGTCGTCCCGTCGGCGCAGGGCGTTCTCCGCGTAGTTCAGCCGCGCACCCACGAACCACCGGGCTCCGGGGAATCTGTGAACGTCCTCCACCACCGTTCGGTGCGGGGTGTGTTGTCGGACCCCGTAGAATTCCCAGATTCCTCCCCAGAACTCTCCGGGAAAGTCCACGGACCACGCGTGCAGGGTCTCGAAGCGCTGCAGGTTCCGGCCGAATCTCGCCTCCGCCCACCGCGCGAACCGGCTGAGCTCTGCCTGGGCCCTGCGCTCCGCGGAGGGCTCCCACAGACGCTGCGTCACCTCTCCGGCACCCCCTCTCCCCGCTGAAGATGCAGCCTGAAGCTTAGCAGATCCCGTCCAGCAGAGAAATGCTAGCCCACCTGGGCTACGGCGGCTTCCGAGGTGACGCGGAGCGTCCGCGCCCTCCAGAGGGTCCGGCCTGTGAGCTCGTCCATGAGAGGGATCGCCCACCTCTCGACCACCCGAGCGTGCGTTCCCAGACCGCGCCCCCAGGGTCGAACCCGGAGCACCACCCCTTCGGTGGGGAGTTCAGGGGACCACAGGTCCCACCCCCACGGCCGCTCCCATCCGACCGCCCAGCTTTCCTTTCCGTCCCATCCGATCCCGTAGACGGCCACGCGGGCCCTCTCGGGACCTCTCATCTTCTGCCATTCCGGCCGCTCTCCCCACCCCGCAGGGCCGGGATGAGCGGCGAGGAAGGCACGGTGGGTCACGAGGAGAACGGTGGAAAGGAGCTCCGTGGGGAGGTCCGTATCCTCGAAGCGAACCCCCAAAGCCGTTCCTGCGGAGGTGATTTGCATCCACACGGGTCTTGCGCGCAGCTCCAGGTGCGAAGCGGGCCACCCCTCCGCGATCCGGATCCTTACCTTCATCTCCCGCGTGGGGACCAACACCGCCTCGGGGAGCAGCAGGGAAGCCCCCGCCTCGTGACAGTCCAGGAGGACTGCCACGAGCTCCTTCTCCCCTAGGCTGCACCGCACGGGGAGGTGTGCGGTGAGGCGGTAGTGGGTGCGCCGCTCCCGGTGGGTCCACAGGTGGGCCATGGCCCACGCGGCGAGGGCGATGTGCACGCTCGCCCACACGGTGTTCACCGCATACGCGAGGGGGAAGCTCCCGTTCTTCCAGGCGCCCACCGCACCGGAGAAAAGCCCTACGAGGTTCAGCGCGAGCACGCATGCCTGGGGCAGGAGGATCCGGGGGGAAAGCGCCTCTACCCGTCCCTTGGGGGTCACCCGGAACTCCGGCGGACGGCGGGAGAAGAGGAGGTATGTGGCCCGGATGTATGTGGCGAACCGGGCCATGGCGAACTTCTCCGCGCGGAGAAGGGAGCCGTAGCCCCGGCTCGCGAGGTGGAAGGCCCATGCCATGGCCCCGTGATATGCCGTCCACAGGAGGAAGAAGGGGAAGTCGAAAGTCCGGATGGGCAGGATGCCCGTGAGGAGGAAGACGGGTGGGGAAAGGTAGTACACCAGCTTGCGCCATCCCTCGAACCAGGTGATGAGGGAGGCGAGGTAGCTCAGCCGCTGGGGGAGGGTGAGCCCGGGGCCGGCAAGCGGGTTCTCGAGGCGAAGCACTTGCATGGCACCCTGACCCCACCGCAGCCGCTGCCGCAGGTATGCGCGGCCGGAGGCGGGTGCCACGCCGTAGGCCAGGGTCTCGTTGTGGTAGATGGACTTCCAGCCCCGGCGGTGCAGTCGCAGGGAAGTCAAGATGTCCTCCGTTACGGACTCCACCGCGAATCCCCCCACCTCCTGGAGCGCCTTGCGCCGCAGCACCGCGGGCGAACCGCAGTAAAAGGCCGCGTTCATCCGGTCCTTCCCTGGCTGGATCACGCGGAAGAACAGCGCCTGCTCGTGCCAGGTGAGGCCGGTCTGTGGATCCACCCAGTGCTGATAGGAGTCGATGTTGTAGAACTCCTGCGGGACCTGTACCAGGGCCACCCGTTCGTCCGTGAAGTAGCCTAACACCCGGTCCAGGAACTCCGGCACCGGCACGTGGTCCGCGTCCAGCACCGCGATGAACGCTCCCCGGGAGTGCTGGAGCCCGTAATTGAGGTTTCCCGCCTTCGCGTGTTCCCGCACCGGACGTGCGAGGTAGTGGCACCCCACCTCCCTGGCCAGGGCCGCCACCTCCGGACGGTTCCCGTCGTCCAGCACGTAGGTCTCGTGCGGGTAGCGGATGTTCTTCGCGCCAAGAAGCGTGCGACGCAGGAGCCACAGGGGCTCGTCGTAGGTGGGCACGAAGACGTCCACGGAAAGGCCCGGAGGAGCGGGGGGCGGATCCTTCCGATCCGTGAGCCGCCAAACCATGAAGAAGAACAGGGCCATCTCCACCCACCCCGCGAGCTCCGCGGCCCAAAGGGGCACGGAGAACCACAGAGCCTGCGGGTTGAAGGTGTACAGGAGCCGCCACGTGAGGTAAACGAGCCCACCCAAAGCAGCGGTGAGCATCGCAAGCCGCGCGAGCCGTTCCTGAACCACAATCTCCTCCACGAAGCACTGCGGATGGAGACCCGCTTAGGAGCAAGAACAATGCCATTCTAAGCGGGCGGGCGGAGGAGATCCAGACGTCCCTCCCGAGCCGCGGCCAGGTAGCGGCGGCAGTAGGGGTCCTGGCCGAGAAGAGCGTGGGCGGCGAGGAGGTGGGCCATGAGCCGGCGATCCAGGGGGTTGAGGATGAAGGCGTCCATCCCGTGTGCGAGGCAGAGGACGAAGAACACCTGGTTCAGCAGGGCCCGGTGCGGGAGCCCGAAGGAAACGTTGCTGAGGCCGCAGATGAGGTGGACCTGCGGGAACCGGTCTCGGATGAGGTCCACGGCCCGCAGGAACTCCCGCCCCGCGTTGGGGTCCGTGGCCACGGGCAGGAGCAGGGGGTCCACGTAGATGTCCTCCGCGGCCACTCCGGCCTCCAGCAGACCCTCCACCAGACGCACCGCGATCTCGAACTTTCGCTCCGCGGTCCTCGGGACTCCCGCATCGTCGATGCAGGTGGCCACCACCTCGGGCCGGTACTCCTGAAGGAGCGGGAGGAGGCTGTGCCAGCGATCGCGTTCCAGGTTGATGGCGTTCACCACGGCACGGCCCCGATGGACCTCCAGCCCCCGCCGGATCGCCTCCGGGTTTGGGCTGTCAAGGCTGATGCGCACCTCCAGCGCGCCCTGGATGGTGCGCACCGCCCACTCCATGCACCGTGCCTCGTCCTCCAGCAGGGTGGCGCAGTTCACGTCCAGGATCGGGGTTCCGGCCTCCACCTGACGTCGTGCCAGCTCCACCAGGGCTGCCTGGTCCCGGGATCGGAGGATGGGTTCCACTTGCTTGCGCGTGGCGTTGATGAGCTCGCCGATCAGCACCATGGTGCCCTCACGGGAAAGGTTTCCTGCATTATAAAATTCCTCCCTCGGTCCATCAAAAATCGGGTCCGCGCCGGATACCGGCTCCTCCGCGCGCACGATAGATTGCGATACGCAAAAGCTTTTCTGCCCGTGAAGACCAAACACCGATTCGCAAATGCCCGTTTGGGCAAACACAGACCTCCGGGAGGTGAGCGAGATGGCGGTGAGCACACAGGAGCTCGCGGAAGCGATCGCACAGCTGCGGGAGCAGGAGGCCGTGCAGGCGGCCCGGGAGCTGCTGGAGGGAGGGGCTTCTCCCACGGAGATCTTCGAGGCGTGTCGGCAGGGCGTGGAGGTGATCGGCCAGCAGTACGAAAAAGGACTGTGCTTTTTGCCGGAACTCCTGCTGGCAGGGGAGATCCTCACCCAGATCTCCCGGATGGTGCGGGAACGGTATCCCACAGAGGCGGAGGCACGGCCTGCGGAGGCGAAGGTGGTGCTCGGCACGGTCCAGGGGGACATCCACGACATCGGCAAGAACATGGTGGCCTTCCTGCTGGAGGCGAACGGCTTCCAGGTGGTGGACCTGGGGGTGGATGTGCCGCCGGAGACCTTCGTGGAGAGCGTGAAGCGGGAGCAGGCGAAGGTGGTGGGGATGAGCTGTCTGCTGACCGTGGGGCACCAGTCCATGAAGCGGACCGTCCAGGCTCTCGCGGACGCCGGAGTGCGGGAAGGGGTGCGGATCATGATCGGCGGGGCAGCCACCAACGAACAGGTCCGCTCCTACGTGGGCGCGGATGCCTGGGGCCAGAACGCCGCGGACGCGATACGCCTTGCCCGGGAGTGGCTGGGAGGAGGTGGTTCCTGATGCTGCCGGAGGGGTGGAAGAGCCGGTCGAGCGCGGAGCGGTTCGCCCTGCGGTTCGCTGCGTGGAAGGAGGGGAGGGGGATCCCCTTTGCCTCCGAGGAGGCAAGGAGGGCCTACCAGGAGCGGGTCCAGCGGTTCTGGGACGTGGTGGAGCTGCGCCGGCCGGATCGGGTGCCCACGAGCCTGGTGGTGGGGTTCTATCCCGCGAAGTACGCGGGGATCACCACGTGGGAGGCCATGTACGACTACGACAAGCTCGGGATGGCATGGCGCAAGTTCAACGAGGACTTCCCCACAGACAGCCTCACCTCGTGCCTGCTGATCTTTCCCGGCCGGGTGGCGGAGATCCTGGACGTCCGGTACTACCGGTGGCCGGGCCACGGGGTTCCCGAGGACGTCTCGTACCAGTACATGGAAGGGGAGTACATGCGGGAGGAGGAGTACGACTGGTTCATCGAGGACCCCACGGACTTCCTCCTGCGGGCCTGGCTGCCCCGGGTGGTGGGCGCCCTCGAGGGGCTTCGGCAGCTGCTGCCCGTGACCCCCTGGCTGGAGTATCCCGTGGCCGGCCCCTATCTCCTGCGCCTGAGCGCTCCGGAGGTCCAGCGGGCCTTGGAGAGCCTGCTGGAGGCGGGACGGGCCACCCTGGAATGGGCCCAGAAGGCTGCGGCCATAGACCAGGAGAGCACGGCGCAGTTGGGGCTTCCCAGCCTCTGGGGCGGGTTCACCAAGGCTCCCTTCGACGCCCTGGCGGACACCCTGCGCGGGACGCGGGGGATCATGCTGGACATCTACCGCCGGCCAGACCGGCTCCTGCGGGCCCTGGAGCGGATGACGCCCCTCATGATCCGGATGGGGGTGGAGGGTGCGAGTTTCGGATCCAGCCCCTTTATCTTCATCCCCCTCCACAAGGGCGCGGATGGCTTCATGTCCCGGGAGACCTTCGCCCGGTTCTACTGGCCCTTCCTGAAGGCGGTGATCCTGGGACTCATCGAGGAGGGGTTCGTTCCCTGGCTGTTCGTGGAGGGGAGCTACAACGAGCGGGTGGACTTCCTGGGAGATCCGGAGCTCCCGCGGGGCCGCACCTTCTGGCACTTCGATCAGACGGACATGAGGCGGGTGAAGGAGGTGCTGGGCGGAAAAGCCGCCTTCGGCGGGAACGTGCCCGCCTCCCTTCTGCACGTGGGCACCCCAGAGGAGGTCCGGCGGTACGTGCGGGATCTCATCGAGGCCGTGGCCCAAGACGGCGGGTTCGTGCTCCTCAACGGCGCGGTCCTGGAGGACGCCAGGGCAGAGAACGTCCGGGCCATGGTGGAGGCGGGAGTGGAGTACGGACGGTATCGCTAATCGGGCACACGGGGCAGGAACCCGAAAGCACCGGTGATGGACTTGCGGGGGAGAAGCGCGCCCGTGGGAGTGGCCCGCACGGGGATGCTGCAGGGTGCAAACGCTCGGAGGAGCGTCCGGTTCTCGCCCACCTCCCAGTCCAGAAATCCCGGGGCCATACGGGCGGAGAGGCGGCACCCTCTGGCGGCGGCCTCCCGCTGGAGGAACGCACGCAGCTGGGTGAGTCCGGTTTCGATGGCGGCCCACGCCGCGGCGTCCAGGAGCAGGGCCTCCACCGCGCGCCCCTCGCGGAGGCGCTGGCCCACCAAGCTCTCCAGCTCGCCCCCGATGGTGAGCACGAACAGCGCTCCCTCCCGGGCTTCCCTCAGGATCCGGGCCAGGGCCCGGCTGCGGAAGAGGAGGTCCGCTCCGAACCGCACCTCTCCCGCCTCGGGATCTAGAACCTCCACGGGCCCGAGCCGCACCCAAGCCTGAGGGCGGATGCAGGAGGTGGCGAGCTCCGCCATCTGGGGGGCGAGCGCGCGGGCCTGTGGGCTAGCCTCCCGGTCTTTCCCCGCGTGCAGGAGCTTGAGGAGGATGGCGGGATCCACCCGTACCTCCAGCGGGAGTCGCTGAGGCGCGTCCGGGCGATCGGCGCGGGCGGAATGCATGAATCGTCTCTGGGAGGATTCGCTGGGGAGCGGCGCGTTCCCTACGGGTTGCCCCGAACACGGCGGCCGATCGTATGATGGCGGGAGAATCCGGTGGCGGCGCGAGGGACATCGTGGGTGAATCCAGGGCTGTGTGCGTGGCCTTCGAGGGCGAGCCGCCCAGGCGCGTGGCGGTCCCCCCGGGGACCACCCTCCTGGAGGCTGCCCAGGTGGCGGGTGTTCCCATCGAGGCCACCTGCGGCGGCCGGGGCCGGTGCCGCAGCTGCCGGGTCCAGATCCGCACAGGATCTCCCCCTCCTCCCACTCTGGCGGACCGTCTCCAGCTGGGCGAGGACGAGATCCACGAGCGGTTCCGCCTCGCCTGCCAGGCTACGGTGTGGGAGGACGTGGGGGTGGCTGTGGCACCCCCACGGGAGGAGAGGGCTTTTCAGATCCTCACGGAGACCCGAGGAGCGGGGCTGGAGGCGCTGGACCCGGGAGTGCGGAAGATCCTCGTGCGCGGCTTTTCGGAGGCCGTTCAAGAGGAGGCGGGGCGCGCCCGGATGGAGGAGGTGCTGCGGCAGCTCGCGCAGCCTGTGGAGCGCGTGGAGGTCGAGGCGGTGCGGAGCGTGGCGCGGCTTTTGCGTGAAGCGCCGGAGGCGGTGACTGCGGTGCTCTACGGAAACGATCTGCTCCAGGTGGAGGCCGAGGACACCACGGGGGAGCTGTACGGGTTCGCGGTGGACATTGGCACCACCACCGTGGTGGGCTACCTGCTGGATCTGCGGGAAGGGGAGGTGCGCGCCACGGTGACCGCGTTGAATCCCCAGTCCAGCTACGGCGGGGATCTCATGTCCCGCATCGCCTTCGTCCAGCAGGAGCCGGGCAACGTCCGAAGGCTCCACACCCGGGCGATCCAGTGCGTGAACGGGCTTCTGGAGGAAGCGTGCCACAAGGCGGGCATCGCCCGGGATCGGATCTACAAGGTGGTGGTGGTGGGCAACACCATCATGCACCACCTGTTCCTGGGGGTGGACCCGAGTTCCGTGGGGCGGGCGCCCTACCTTCCCCTGGTGCGTGCGCCGGTTCGGGTGCGGGCCCAGGAGCTCGGGCTACGGCTCCCCCCCCAGACCCCTGTGCTTCTGCTGCCCCTGGTGGCGGGGTTTGTGGGCGCGGATGCGGTGGGGATGGTGCTCGCGACCCGGATCTTCGAGGGCCAGCAGGTGCGGCTTGCCGTGGACATCGGCACAAACGCGGAGGTGGTCATCGGGTCCCGCGTGCGCCTCGCCGCATGCTCCGCCCCAGCCGGTCCCGCCCTGGAGGGCGCTCAGATCCGGTGGGGCATGCGGGCCGCGCAGGGAGCGGTGGACCGGGTCTGGATCGGGGAGGGGGTGCGCTACCGCGTGATCGGAGGGGGACCGCCCACCGGCATCTGCGGGTCTGGACTCGTGGACGCGGTGGCGGGATTGCTGGAGGTAGGGGTTCTGGAGCCTTCGGGCCGGCTGCTGGTGGATCCTCCCGCGCACCTGCCTGAGGCGGTGCGGAGGCGGGTGACGGTTCTCCCCGATGGACAGCCCGCCTTCGTCTTGGTCCCCCGGGAGGAGAGCGGGGCGGGAGAGGACATCGTGGTGACCCAGACGGACATCCGTCAGGTGCAGCTCGCCAAGGGCGCCATCCGCAGCGGGATCACGGTGGTGGAGCGCTACCTGGGGATAGAGGACCGGGACCTCGCGGGGGTGCTGCTCGCGGGGGCCTTCGGGAACTACCTGCATCTGCCCAGCGCCATCCGGATCGGCCTGATCCCGCCTCTCCCGCAGGATCGCATCGTCTATGTAGGGAACGCCGCGGGTTTGGGAGCGCAGCTCGCCCTGCTTTCGGAGCGAGAGGGCCGCCGCGCGGAGGAGCTGGCGCGCCGCATCGAGCACGTGCCCCTGGCGGCCCAGCCGGATTTCCACGAGGTCTTCCTCCGGTCCGTGCGATTCCCGGATTCGCCCACCTCCTGACCGGTCTCCGGAAACCCGTCGCGCGAGGCCTTGTCTGGTAAATACCTCATATGCATGGTGTTACCCTAGATCTTGCTCAGGAAATTGCATATCATTGTTGTACAAACCAGGAGCATATTTGGTGAGCCCTGTTGGAGGAGAGGGTAACCCTGGAGAAAGTCATCCAGGGGCTCCGGGAGGTCGTCCGGGAGTCAAGCCGGGTTCCCCGCTACGAGCGCCTGGCGGCGCACCTGGCGCGGAGGATTGAGGAGGGAGTCCTTTCCCCGGGGAGCGCCCTCCCACCCGAGCCGGACCTCGCCAGCCTGCTCGGGGTAAGCCGGCAGACCGTGAGCCAGGCGCTCGCGGCCCTGGCCCGGCGTGGGCTCGTGCGAAGGAAGCGGGGAGTGGGAACCTTCGTGGTCCCGCCGCCGGTTGAGCAGCCTCTCGGGAGCCTTTACAGCCTGCTGCGGACCCTCACCACCGAGGGGCGGACGGTCTCCACCCGGTTGCTCGGGTGGCGGGTCACCGTAGAGGACGAGGCCTCCTCTCTGTTAACCGGCAATCCGGAGGGGCTCGTATACGAGCTCACACGGCTCCGGCTGGTAGACGGGGAGCCCCTTGCCCTGGAGGTGATCTACCTGCCCGCAGCCTGCGCAGAGCGCCTCCCTCTCGACCGTTTGGCGCAGGCGCCCCTTTATGACCTCCTGCGGGAGCGGTGCGGGATCGTGGTGACGCACGGGGAGGAAACGCTGCAGCCGGTTGCCCTGGAGAGAGCCGCCGCGGCGCTTCTGGAGGTGGAGGCGGGAGCGCCTGCCTTTCTCGTGGAGCGTGTCGCTTACGCGGGGCCTGACCGCCCCGTGGAGCTGCGCCGCAGCCTCTTCCGGGGTGACCGCTATCGATTTCGGGTCCGGCTTGAGGGTCTCCTGACGGAGGTTCCGGACACTCCAGGGGCCGGAGGGGGGCGGTGAGCCCGTGCTGAGCTTCGGCCTCTTCGTGGGAGGAATTTTTCTCGTCTCCGCGGTGGCCGGGCTGCTGGGCTCTCTCGTAGGCCTGGGGGGCGGTGTGCTCCTCATCCCGCTCCTCACCGTGGGGTTCGGGATGGACTTCCGGCTCGCGGTGGGGACCAGCATCGTCTCCGTCATCGCCACGAGCAGCGGGGCCGCGGCCGCCTACCTCCGAGACCGGCTTACCAACCTGCGGGTGGGAGTCCTCCTGGAGCTCTGTACGACGCTGGGAGCCATCAGCGGGGCCCTGCTCGCACCGCGCGTGCGGGAGACGGTCCTCTTTGTACTCTTCGGGAGTCTTCTCCTCCTCTCCATCGTGCCCACGGCCGCGAAGCTCGGGGAGGAGATCCCCCAGGGCGTCCGGAACGATGCCCTGGCCAGCTGGCTCCGGCTCGCCTCCTCCTACCCGGACCCCGCCACCGACAGCCCGGTCTCCTACCAGGTCACCCGCGTCCCGCTCGGGATGCTGATGATGTACGGCGCGGGGGTGGCTTCAGGACTGCTGGGAATCGGTTCCGGCGCGCTCAAGGTTCTGGCCATGGACACCGCCATGCGCCTTCCCCTGAAGGTAAGCACCGCCACCAGCAACTTCATGATTGGGGTCACCGCGGCTGCGAGCGCGGGGATCTACTTCTGGCGCGGGGATATCCCGCCCCTCGTGGCCGCGCCCGTGGCCCTGGGGGTGCTCGTGGGCGCCACCGCAGGGGCGAGGTTGCTCGCACACTTGACCAACCGGACGGTGCGCTGGGTGTTCGTGCCGATCCTGGGGCTTGTGGCCGTGGAGATGATCCTGCGTGGGATCGGGGGGATGTAGGTGAGAACCCGCTCCGCACTGGAGCGCATCGGCTTTCTCCTCCGGGCGGGGGTCGCGGTGGCCGGGGCTGTTCTGGTGCTGGGCCTCGTGGCCTTCTTCCTGTACGGTCCGCCGGGAGACCTTCCCCATCCCGAGCTCCTCCGGCACGGCGCCGCCACCACCCCTCTGCACCTCCTCCGCGGTCTTGCCCGCGGGGATCCCACGGCCATCCTCCAGCTGGGTCTCCTCCTGCTCATCCTGACACCGATCCTCCGGGTGGCCATGACCGTCTTTGTGTTCGCCGCGGAGGGCGACTGGATCTTTGTCAGCATCGCCGCGGGGGTGCTGGTCCTCCTGCTCCTGGGCTTGGGGGGATTCGGTGGGGGGCTGCTCCCCATTTCCCCCTGATGCGGCCTTGTATGGAACGTGCGGGGCTGGGCAGAGGGTGCTGGGCGCAAATGGCAAGGAGGTCCGGCTATGTCCGTAGAGCTCGTGCTGCTGGGAACCGGGGTCATCCGGCCGGATCCGGAACGGTCCGGCCCCGCGACCCTCCTGCGGTTCGGCGAGGAACGCATCCTCGTGGACTGCGCGGAGGGCACCACCCTGCAGCTCCTGCGGGCGGGGATCCCGCCCCAACAGGTGAAGACCGTGTTCTTCACCCATCTGCACGCGGATCACATCCTCGGGTACCCCTACTTCGTGATCGCGGGCTGGAGCGACGGGCGCCGGGTCTTGCGGGTGTACGGTCCGCCGGGGACCGCCCGGATGCACGCCCTGCTCTTCGAGGAGCTCCTCGCGGAGGACCTGGCGTACCGGGTCTCCACGGGCCGTCCCCCGAACGGGTTGCTGCGGGACGTCGCGGTGCATGAGCTCTCCCCGGGGCCCGTGGGTTACCCCGGGGACGTCAAGGTCTTCGCCTTCGAGACCGTGCACTCCGCCTGCAACCTCGCGTACCGGTTCGAGCACCCGGAGGGCTGCGTGGTGGTCTCCGGGGATACGGCGTATTTCGAGCCCCTCTCGGAGTTCGCCCGGGGCGCGGACGTCTTCGTTCTGGAGTGCTCCCTGGTGGAGGGGGCGCGGCGGACCGTCTACCGGGGTCCTGAGGGGGAGCGGGTCTGGCAGCACCTTCAGACCCAGCACCTCACCGCGCGTGAGGCAGGCCTGCTGGCCCGATCCGCGGGAATTCCCCGGCTGGTGCTCAACCATCTTCCCCGCGGCGTGGACCCGGAGGAGATTGCCGCGGAGATTCGGACGGTGTACGATGGCGAGGTGATCGTGGGGGAGGACTTACTTGTGGTCCCCCTGCGGGGTTCGGTGCGCCGGAAGTCCGGATGAGGCTGGGGCGCGGGTGGGCGGTTTTTGTGGCCATTGTTCTCGGGGGCGGATTCGCAGGTACGTTTCGCCTCTAGAGCCCTGCGTTTCCCTACGGTGGCCGGATTCCAAGCGTGCACACCTGTGACGGCCGGGACGTCTCTCCGCCTCTCCGGTGGGAGGGAGCCCCACCGCAAACCCGCAGCTTCACCCTCATCCTGGAAGACCCCGATGCGCCGGGCGGGACCTTCACGCACTGGGTGCTCTTCGACATCCCAGTTCACCACACCGGGCTTCCCGAGGCACTGCCCGTGGGTCGGGTGGGCAGATCCGGAATCACGAGCTTCGGACGCACGGGCTACAAAGGCCCCTGTCCGCCGGGCGGAGTCCACCGGTACGTCTTCATCCTGTACGCCCTCAGCGTCCCGCGTCTGGGATTGCCGGAGGGAAGCCCTCGGAGTTCGGTGGAACGAGCCATGCGTTCTCGCGTGCTGGCTCAGGCGCGCTACATGGGCCGGTACGGGCGATAAGCGGAGAACAGGCATCCGCCGTCCCCCAATCCATCGTGGGCCAGGGGCTCCTGGGATCACGGACGCACCACCTGGCAGGAACCCGGCAGGAGGACGCGAATCCCTGTTTGGCAAACCGGCTATGCCGCCTACTGCCATCAACCTGGGGATCACGAGCGCCCAGCGGCTTGTGGCCCTGCTGGTCCTCCACTTCCTCGAAGGGGCTTCGGGGCTCAGCGAGGCGGACCTCCTGCGGAGGATCCGGGAGCTGGGTGGGGAGGGGTTCTGGGTCCCCAACAAGGGCACGGTCTCCAAGGTGGTCCGGGGCCTCCTCGCGGAGGGCTACGTGGAGGGGCACTGGGTGAACCCCGAGGGCCGCCGGCGGTGGGCCCTCTCCATCACCGACGCGGGCCGCATCCACCTGCGGGTGCTGAAGCGGGAGTTCCGGAAGCGCCTGGACGCAGGCCGGCGGTTCTTCGACCGGACGGTGCGGGAGCTGTACGGCTGAGGAGCCAACAGGCTAGCCCGCTCCGGGACCCGGCACGGAGTTTGCAACGCCTCCCTCCGGATCACGGTGGCAGAGGAGGGAGGAACGTGCTGGCAAACCTTCGGGTGCCGGTGAAGCTCGCGATCCTGGGGGCCGCGGGGTTGGTCGTGAGCCTTGTGCTCGGGGCCCTGCGCCTCGCCTACGACGCGTCCGTGCTCGGCACCGCGCGGCGGGAGGCCGCGGGCGCGGAGGTCGTGGAGGCCCTGAGCTTCCTCTTCCAGCAGGTGGCCCTGCACCGGGGGCTCTCGGTGCAGCAGCTGAGTGGCCGGGACGTGGCCCACAAGCTCGCGCAGGCCCGGGAAGGAGTGGAGCGGACCCTGGAAGCGCTTGCGGCGCTGGACCGGCGGTACGGCGGGCAGCTGCGCACCACGGAGGCCCTGGGGCGGATCCGGGAGGAGTGGAACCGGATCGTCTCCGACCTCCCGCGGCTCGGGGCAGACGAGAGTTTTGAGCGCCACTCCGCGCTCGTCCGCCGGATCCTCGATTTGATCTACCATGTGGGCGCCACCTCCGGCATCACCCTGGATCCGCACGCGGACGGCCTGTACCTGGGAAACGCGGTCCTGGAGCCGCTTCCGGAGGCCATCGAGGCCATGGGGAAGCTGCGGGCCCGGGGCGCTGGGATCCTCGCGCGGGGGCAGGCGAGCCCGGAGGAACGGGCGGAACTGCAGGGGTGGGTCGAGGCCGTGCAGACCAACCAGGCGCACTTCGAGCGGCAGCTCGGCCTCGCGCAACAGGCCTCTGCGCGCATCCGGTCCGCCCTGGAGCCGAAGCTGGGACCGGCCCGGGAGCAGCTGGAGGGTTACCTCCGCGCCGCGGAGGACCGGATCGCCCGCGCGAATGCCTTCACCCTCACCCCGGATGAATACTTCGCCCAGGCCACCCAGGCCATGGACGCTCAGTTCGAGCTGTTGCGGGAGGCCACCCGGGTGCTTCGGGAAGTCCTGCAGGCTCGCGCGGCGCAGGCCCGGGTGCGCATGCTCGGCATGAGTGGCTTCCTCACCCTGCTGCTCCTCGGCACCGCCCTGCTCGCCGTGCGCATCAGCCGCAACATCACCCGGTCCCTGGGGCAGGTGGTATCGGCCCTGGAGCGGGTGGGCCAAGGGGATCTCCAGGTGCGGCTGGAGGTGGGGGGCCGGGACGAGATCGCACAGGTGGCCGGGGCCTTCAACCGCATCGTCTCCTGGCTGCACGAGACCGTAGGCAGGGTGCACGGGGTCTCGAGCACCCTCACCGCCTCCGCGGAGGAGATGGCAGCTACCAGCGAGCAGACGAACCGCAGCGTCTCGGAGATCGCCACCGCAGTTCAAGGCGTCTCCCAGGGCGCGGAGGTACAGGCCCGGAAGGTGGGAGAGGTGGTGCAGGCCATCCAGCACACGACGCAGGCCCTGGAGGAAGCGGCCCGGGAGGCCGCGGACACCGCCCAGGCCGCTGACCAGGCGCGCTCAGCCGCGGCGCACGGCCGGGAGCAGGTGGAGGAGGCCCGGGCCGCCATGGCGGGGATCCGGGAGGCTGCGGAGGAGATGGGTCGGGTGATTGGGGCGCTCCAGGAGCGGGGTCGGAACATCGGGCGGATCGTGAAGTTGATCACGGAGATTGCGTCGCAGACGAACCTGCTGGCGCTCAATGCGGCGATCGAGGCGGCCCGGGCTGGGGAGCAGGGGCGTGGGTTTGCGGTGGTGGCGGAGGAGGTCCGGAAGCTGGCGCAGGAGAGCGCGCAGGCGGCGGAGCAGATCGCGGGGATTCTGGAGGAGATCCAGGGGGAGACCCAGCGGGCCGTGCAGGCCATGGAACAGGGCGCGCAGGAGGTGGCGTCCGGGGTGAGGCTCGTGGACGAGGCCGGAGAGGCCTTCCAGCGGATCCGCGCAAGCGTCCATGACGTCACCGCCCGGGTGGAAGGGATCTCCGCGGCCACCCAGCAGCTCGCGGCAAGCGCCCAGCAGATCGAGGGGATCGTAGCGCAGCTGCTGCAGCTCGCGCAGCAAAATAGCGCCTCCGCGGAGGAAGTGAGCGCGGCCACGGAGCAGATCTCCAGCAGCACCCGGGAGGTCTCCCACAGCGCCCAGCGCCTGGCTCAGGCGGCCGGAGCGCTGGAACGGCTCGTGGCCCGGTTCACGGTGTAGCGCCCGGCTTGCGGCACGGTTTTTGCATAATGTTCGGACGCGAGCCCCCTTGGGATCCTCGCAACCGGAACGGATCGGGCGCGATGCCGGCTGTGGCCATCACGAGTGCTGCGGAATCCTTCGCAAGCCCCTTACGGGGCCTCGGCGTCCTTGTGGTGGACGGGCAGGGCCTGCTGGAGGCCGCGGCGACGCGATTTGAGCAAGAGGGAGCGAGCGTCTTGATGGACCGGGGGAAGGATCCGGCCGCGGCCCACGTGGTGGTGACCGCGGATCCGAGGACGGTACCGGAACTGGTGGCCGCCTTTCCAGGCTGCCCGGTGCTCGTGGTGCACCCGGAAGGGACCGTGGAGGAGGCGGTGGTCGCGGTGCGCAACGGCGCCCTGGACTTCCTCACGGGGCCCGGGTGGGAGGAGCGGCTTTTCGTCCGGGTGCTGGAGCTGGCGCAGGAGCGGCGGTTACGGGAGGAGCGGGCTCGCCTGCAGACGGACCTGGCCCGGGCGTACCGCTTCGACGGCGTGGTGGGGACGAGCCCCGCCATGCTGGAGGTCCTGCGGGTGGCCTCCATCGTGGCCCCCACAGACGCCACGGTGCTGCTCGTGGGCGAGAGCGGCACAGGTAAGGAGCTGGTGGCGCGATCCATCCACCTGCAGAGCCGCAGGGCCAGCGGGCCGCTGGTGGTGATGCACTGCGGTGCCATCCCCGAGACCCTGCTGGAGACGGAGATCTTCGGTCACGAGAAAGGCGCGTACACTCACGCGCTCACCTCCCGGCCGGGGAAATTCGAGCAGGCCCACGGGGGCACCATCTTCCTGGACGAGGTGGGCGAGATGTCGCCCCGCATGCAGGTGAAGCTGCTGCGGGTGCTGCAGGAGCGGGTGGTGGAGCGGGTGGGTGGCACCCGGCCCATCAAGGTGGACTGTCGGGTGGTGGCGGCCACCAACCGGGACCTCGTGCGGATGGTGCAGGAGGGGACCTTCCGGGAGGACCTGTACTACCGGCTTAACGTGGTCACCCTGCGGCTTCCGCCTCTCCGGGAGCGGATGGAGGACGTGCCCCTGCTCGCGGAGTTCTTCGTGCAGAAGTACCGCAAGCAGACCGGTAAGCCCGTGCGGGGACTGCGGGAGGCGGCTCTGCGCAAGCTCCTGGAGTACCCGTGGCCCGGGAACGTGCGGGAGCTGGAGGCGGTGATCCACCGGGCCGTCATCCTGGCCCAGGACGAGTGGATCGGCGCCGCGGACGTCCGGCTGGACGGGGCCTAAGGTTGTGCGCGGCACGGGAGTTGCAATCCCACGGGGGGAGGCAGCTGCGTGGAGCCGCTGCGGTGCGTGGTGCTGAGGCCAGATCCCCTGGAGGGGAGGCGGGGCGCGGTGGCCTTCCGGTGGGTTCCCACCCTGGACGCGGCGCGGGCCGCGCTTCTGAGCGAGGAACCGGACGCCCTCGCGGTGGACGTGGCGGAGACCGGGGAGGAGGGCCTGCTGGCCGTGGCGGCGCTCGCCCGGACATGTCCGCACCTCCCCGTGGTGGCTGTGGCCCCGCCCGCGCGGATGCCGGAGGCTGTGCGGCGGGGCGCGCGGGGCCTGCTGGCGCCGCCCGCCACGGCTGCGGCCCTGGCGGAGGAGGTCCTCTGCGCGGTGCGGGCGCACCGGGCCCTCCGGGAGGAGCTGCAGCTCGCGGTGCTGCGGCCGCTGTTGCAATTGCGGGAACTCGTGCCCGCGGACGGGAGCCCGGAGGGGGTGCTGCGGCGGCTGGTGGAGATCGCCCGGCACAGCCTGGGCGCGGATCGGGCTGCGGTGATGACCCTGAGCCCGCAGGCCCAGGACCTGGTGGTGGCCACGGTGCAGCAGGCGGGCAGCTCGCTGGCGGAGCGCCTTTGGACGCTCCTGCCCGATCGCCTGACCAGCGCCCGCCTGCCCGCGGAGGATTCCGGCGAGGTGCTCACCGCGGCCCTCGCCACCGCGGACCGCACCCTGGGCGCCCTCACGGTCTGCCGGACCAAGCCCCGGGAACCCTTCGGCCCCGTGCACCGGGAGCTGTTGAACCTCCTGGGCGTCCTCGGGGCCCTGCCTCTCCTGCAGGTGGACCTCGTGCGCCGGGTCCAGCAGGCGAACCAGAGCCTCGTGAACGCCCTGGCCTACGCCTGCGAGCTTCACGAGGCCACCCTGCGGGGGCACAGCGAGCGCCTTGCGTCCTACGCGGTGGCCGTGGGTCGGCGTCTCGGGTTTGGGGAGCCCGCCCTCACCGACCTGCGGGTGGCGGGGATGCTGCACGACGTGGGCAAGATCGGCATCAGCGACGCCATCCTGCTCAAACCCGGGCCCCTCACCCCCGAGGAGTACGAGGTCGTCAAGCGGCACACGGTGATGGGTGCGGAGATCCTCTCCGCGGCGGGATTCGGGGAGGACGTGGTGCGGTGGGTCCTGCACCACCACGAGCGGTGGGACGGCCGCGGATACCCCATGGGGCTTGCGGGGGAGCAGATCCCGGTGGGGGCTCGCATCCTGGCCGTGGTGGACGCCTTCGAGGTGATGACCGCGGGCCGCATCTACCGCCCTGCGATCCCCGTGGAGGCGGCGGTGGAGGAGCTGCAGGCCCAGCGGGGGCGGCAGTTCGATTCCGAGGTGGTGGCCGCCTTCCTGGAGTTCCTCCGGAGCGGCGAGGTCCGCGTGGATCTGGAATCGGGGAGGTGAACGCGGTGGACCGGAAAGCGACGAGCGAACCTGAGCAGCACCTGGTGGTGGTGCGGCTCGATCGGGAACGGTACGGCTTCGCCATCGAGCACGTGCACGAGATCATCCGGATGCAGGAGGTGACCCGCGTCCCCCGGGCGCCAGAGTTCGTGGAGGGGGTGATCAACCTCCGAGGACAGGTGATCCCCGTGCTGGATCTGCGCCGGCGGTTCGGGCTTCCCCCGGGGGAAAGGGATGGCACGACCCGCATCGTGGTGGTGGAGATGAACGGGAACCGGGTGGGCGTGGTGGTGGACGCGGTGCTGGAGGTGCTGCGGGTTCCCCAAAGCAGCGTGGTGCCGCCGGAGGACCTGCTGGCCACAAGCCAGGTGGCGTTCCTGCGGGGCGTTGCCAAGCACGGGGATGGGCTCATCCTCCTGCTGGACCTGCAGCGGGTGCTGGAGGTCGGCGAGCAACAGGCCCTGCGGGACTTCCAGCCCGCCCTCGCGCACTAGGAGGGGAACGGTGCACCTCGCTAAGCTCCTTCCCACGTTCCTCGCGGAGGCGGAGGAGCACCTCCAGACCCTGGAAGAGGGGGTGCTGCGGCTGGAGCGCGATGGCGCGGAGGCGGGGCTCGTGCAGAGCCTCTTCCGCAGTGCCCACACCCTCAAGGGAAGCGCGGCGGCGCTCGGGTTCCGGCGCATGGCGGAGCTCACGCACCGGATGGAGGAGGTGCTGGACGCGCTGCGTGGGGGACTTCGAAGCGCGGAGGGCTTGGTGGACCTCCTGCTCGCGTGCGTGGACGCGCTCCGCACCCTGCGGCAGGAGGTGGCGGAGGCAGGCGAGGAGCGCACGGAGGTGGAGGACCTCGTGCGGCGGCTGCAGACCTGGCGGGAGGGAGCCCCTGCAGACGCACTCCACCCCGTGGAGGTCCGGATCCGGCTGCGGGAGGACTGCCCCATGCGGGCGGCCCGGGCCCTCGCCCTGCTGCAGGCGCTGCGCCGGGAAGGCGAGATTGAGCAGGTGGTGCCCTCCGAGGAGGAGATCCGCAACGGGGCCGTGGATCTGGAGCTGAGCTGCCGGGTGAGGGTGCGGGAGCCGGAGATCCTCGTGCCGCTCCTCTCGGGCGCGGACGTGGAGTCCGTGCGGATCCTGCCCGCCCCGGAGGTTCCGCGGGACGAGCGATGGCTGGATCTGGGTCCGCAGGCGCGGGGCAAGCTCCCGCACGATCCGGAGTTGAGCCGACGAGCCGCCCTGCGCACCGTGCGGGTGGACGTGGAGCGGCTGGACCGGATCATGAACCTCGTGGGGGAGCTGGTGGTGGACCGCATCCGGTTCCAGCAGATCGCCCACCGGCTGCGCGCGGGCGGGAGGGACCACGGCCTCGCGGAGGAGCTCCTGGACGCCGCGGTCCACCTGGGCCGTGTCGCCACGGACCTGCAGGCCCAGGTGCTCAAGATCCGCATGCTGCCCATCGAGCACCTCTTCAGCCGCTTCCCCCGCTACGTGCGGGACCTGGCGCGGCGGGCCGGCAAGGAGGTGGAGGTGGTGCTGGAGGGGCAGGACGTGGAGCTGGACCGATCCATCCTCGAGCAGATCGGCGGGCCGCTCATGCACCTCGTGCGCAACGCGGTGGACCACGGCATCGAGCCCCCGGAGGAGCGGGAGCGGCTCGGCAAGCCGCGGGCGGGCCGGCTGCGCCTGGCGGCCTACCAGGAGGACGGGATCGTGGTGGTGGTGGAGGACGACGGCCGGGGGATCGACACGGATCGGGTGCGCAGCCGGGCCGTGGAGCTCCGGATCGTGAGCCCGGAGGCCGCGGCGCGTCTGGCGGAGCGGGAGGTGGTGGAGCTCATCTTCCACCCGGGGCTCAGCACCGCCGCGGCGGTCACGGACGTCTCCGGCCGGGGCGTGGGCATGGACGCGGTACGGGCTGGCGTGCAGGCGGTGGGCGGGAGCCTGGAGGTGGAGACGGAGCGCCAAAAGGGCACCCGCTTCCTCCTGCGCCTCCCCCTCACCCTGGCCATCGTGCGGGCTGTGACGGTGATCTGCGGGGGGGAGCGGTACGCGGTCCCCATCTCCTCCGTGCACGAGATCGTGGAGATCCCGGCCTCCCGGGTGCACCGGGTGGGGTCCGGCCACACCACGGTGCTGCGGGGTTCGGTACTGCCCCTCGTCTCCGTGCACGAGATCCTGGGGCTGCCCGTACCTCGGGAGCCGGATCGGCTCCTGTGCGTGGTGGTGGGTGCGGGCCGCCGGCGGGTGGGGCTTTGGGTGGACGGGGTGGTGGGAGAGGGAGAGATGGTGGTGAAGCCCTTGGGGAGCTATCTCGGCGAGGTGCCCGGGGTGTCGGGGGCCACCATCCTGGGAGACGGACGGGTGGCCCTCATCCTGGACCCCGTGCGCCTGGTGCGTCTCGCAGTACGGGAGGAGGAACTGGCGCATGTCGGCTAGGGTCCTGGTGGTGGACGACGCAGCCTTCATGCGGGCTATGCTCCGCGAGGTCCTCACCAACAGCGGTTTCCAGGTGGTGGGGGAGGCCAGCAACGGCCTGGAGGCCATCGAGCGGTACGAGGAGACCAAACCCGACGTGGTGACCATGGACATCACCATGCCGGAGATGGATGGGGTGCGGGCGGTACGGGAGATCCTGCGCCGGGACCCCGCGGCCCGCGTCGTGATGGTGAGCGCCATGGGGCAGCAGGCCCTGGTGGTGGAGGCCATCCAGGCGGGAGCCCGGGATTTCGTGGTGAAGCCCTTCGATCAGGCCCGCCTGGTGGAAGCCATCCGGAGAGCCCTTCGGTAGCGGGAGGAAACCATGGTCAGCCTCGCTCTCGCGCCCGCGCCGGTCGCCCAGCCTGAAGCCAGGGCCCTGCAGGTGGTGCTCGCGGCGAACGCCATCCTGCCGCTCCCCGTGCAGGAACTGCTCAGCCGGGTGGAGCAGGAGCTCGCGGAGAACCCGGTGCTGGAACGGGTGCCCTGGACCTGCCCCCAGTGCGGCACGGAGGCGGAGGGCATCTCGTGCGGCCGGTGCGGGTACGGCCTGTTGGGCGGGTCGGGCCGGTTCCGGTGGGAGTGGGGGGATCCGGGCACCCGGAAGGAACGTCCCTCCGCCCTGGAGTTCGTCCGGGCACCCACGAACCTCCTGGACCACCTGGAGGCCCAACTGCGGGTGAGCTTACGGGATCCAAGGCTCCAGCGGGTGGCCCTGCACCTGCTGGGGTATCTCGATCCTCGGGGCTACTTTGACGGGGAGCTGCGGTACGTGGCCGCGGAGCTCGGGGTCCCGGAAGCGCTCGCGGAGCGGGCCCTGCGGGCCGTGCAGGCCCTGGAGCCCGCGGGCATCGGGGCCCGGGACCTACGGGAGTGCTTGCTGTTGCAGCTGGAGCGGCTCCCGGACCACCCGCTCCGCGACCTCGCCCGGACCCTGGTGGCCCACCACCTGGAGGAACTGGCCCGGGGGCGGCACGAGGCGGTGGCCACCCGCTTGGGGGTGCGACCGGAGACCGTGCACGAGGCCCTCCAGTACCTGCGGACCCACACGGTTCCCGCCCCCACGGAGGCCTTCCACGCGGAGCACGGGGGGCGCGAGGTGCGGCCCGAGGAACTCGCGGTCCCTGATGTGGTCCTCACGCGCACGGAGGAGGGCTATCGGGTGGAACTCGTGGCCAGCGGTGCCCTCGCGCTCCGCATCAACCCCCTGGTGCGGCGGGCGCTTTTGACCGCGGACCTCCTGCCCGAGGAGCGGGACCGGCTGCGGGCCCACCTGCGCCGGGGGCGGCTGTTCATCGAGGCGGTACGCCGGCGCAACACCATGCTGTACCGCTGCGCGGAGTTCCTCGCCCGCTACCAGCGGGCGTTCCTCGACCACGGCCCCCGATGCCTCCGCCCCCTCACCCTCACGCAGGTGGCCCGGGAGCTGGGGGTCTGGGAGTCCACGGTGAGCCGGGCTGTGGCGGGCAAATTCGTGCAGATGCCCGACGGCCGGGTGGTCTCCTTCGAGGTGTTCTTCGACGGAAGCCTCCCCATACGGGAACGGATCCGGGAGTTCGTGGCCGCGGAGAGCCCGGACCGGCCCCTCACGGACGAGGACCTGGTGGAGCGGCTGCGGGCGGAGGGGTATCGGCTGGCGAGGCGCACGGTGACCAAGTACCGGGAGATGGCGGGAATCCCCTCCGCCAGGGTCCGGCGGCGGATGCGGCCTGCTTGACTTGTGCACGGGGTGCCCGTATGATCCGGACGACAGCCGTCAAAAAGTTCAATAACAGGGACTGAGGTGTCCAAAGGGAACGGGGTGCGCAGCTCCGCAAGGTTTTCCCTGGTCCTGCTGGCGGTTTTCCTGACCTCCGGGTGCGGGTTGATCCCGCTCCTCGCAGCGATGAATCCGCCGCCCGCACCCACCCCGACCCCTACCTCCTCCCCTCTGACCCCGGCACCGTCTCCCCTCCTCCAGGTGGTCTCCACGGTGCCCCCGGACGGGGAGGTTGGGGTCTCTCCCCTCACCGAGATCGTGGTGACCTTCAGCGCCATCATCCGGCGCACCACCGCATGCCTCTCCATCGCCATCGAACCTCCTCCGCTCGCAGGCCCGACTTCCTGCACCCTGACCTCCGGCGGGCAGGGCGTGCGGCTGGGCGGACTGCGGCTCGCGAACAGCACCCTGTACACGGTGACCGTGGAGCCAGGGGTGGAGGCCATAGATGGCCGGGTCCTGCTGCAGCCGTACACGTGGCGGTTCACCACCCGGGCCCCCTCCCCACCCGTAACCGTGATCCTGGGGCCCACGGTGGCGGGGACGGTGTGCAGCAACGGGGCGGTCTCCCCCGGGATGGTGGCGGGAGAGGACGAAACTCCAGCGTCAGGACCCTGCAACGGCGAGGCTATTGCCGCGGCCTTCGTGGCCTTCCGGGTTCCCGCGGAACTGGCGGCGCCGGGGGTGAACGTGGTGAGCGCGGTCTACACCGGCCAGCGCCAGACGCTCTCCGGTGACCCCTGGGGGATCTGGAACAACCTCCTGGCCGAAGGGGTGGCTTGGCTGGACGACACCTCCCCCGGCATCCTGGCTCCGGACGACTACACCGCTTTGCCCCTTGCGTCCGCAATCGCCGTATTCGGGGGATCACCGGCCCCCACACCGGTGCCTTTCTCTTTCGACGCCACGGGCCTCGTGCGGGCTCAGGTCTCCAAAAGCCACATCGGGATCCGGTTCCGGTTCGTGGGGGTGCCAAATAATGACGGCAGTGACGACCTCGAGCAGTTCTTCGCCCCCTTCCTGCAGGTGACGTACACCACCCCGTGAGGGGACCGGCATGGAACGGTCGAGCAAGCGGCGCGCTGGCCTCCGGGTCACGGCGCTGATGGCTGCGCTTCTGCTGGTGACGCCCGGGTGGGCCGCCCCCGAAGAGCCTCCAGCCCGGCTCAGGCTCCCCGCCTCGCCTGCACGCCGCTTGCCCCTCGTGGTCCAGCCCGGCTACACCCTCTTTCTCCTCTTCCCGCGGCCCGTGGAGTACATCGCGGTGGGGAATCAGCGGGTGGTACGGGCGTGGGTGCGGGCCCGGGAAGGGACCGTGGCTCTGTACGCGATGGGTCGGGCTGGCGCCACGAACCTGCACGTCCGGGTGGGCGGGCAGCTCTGGGTGTTCTGGGTGAGGGTGGGTCGCCGCCGCACCGCGGACGTGGTGGAGATCGCTCCACCCCGACCCCCCGCACCCCGGGCCTCCCCGCAGAAGGCCATCGGTGCCCCGGGCTCTCCCCGTCCGCGGGCTCAGAGGTCCCCTGCTCCTCCCCCGAGCCCCAGACCCACACCCCCTCAGCTCCCTGCGCCCGTGCCAGCCCCGCAGCCTCAACCTCCGATCTCCGCCTCTCCGGCCCCGGTCCCCACCGTTCCGGCACCGGTTGTGCAACCCTCTCCCCAGCCGGAGAGGCGGGAGGAGCCGCTCGCTCCGGGCCAGGGGCTGGGCCTGCCGGTGCGGCTGCGCCTACGGTATACGGGGACCAACTGGTCGGAGGCCTGGGTGCCCGCAGCGGTCTCGATTTTGCTGATCGGGCTTCCGGTGCTGCCGGCCACCTTGATCTACGAGCACGAGGCGACGGTGGAACTCCTGGGGATGCGGGCAACCGGACGCCTGGCTATGCGGCAGAGATACGTGATGATGACAAAGCAGGGCGAGCCGGAGGGAGCCTTCGAGGCGCAGACCCCCGCGGGGAGGATCCTGCTGCGGGTGTGGGGGGAGGGGGAAAGGCTGCGGGTGGAGGTGGACCCCACGGCAGGTTCCGGAGCCTTCGAGGGTGTCTACGGCAGGGGGGAGGTCTACCGGACCGGACAGGAGGGGGGCGTTGGGGTGTACGAGGGCGTGGTGGCGTTCGGGTGGCAGAGTCGGTCACTGGCCGTCTCGAAGCTCCGCGCGGCCCTGGAGGGCTCGGATCCCGGACTGGCGGAGGCCGCGGCCCGGGCCATAGAGCAGGCAGCTGCCCTCCCCCTGGGCCGTCCTCCCTCTGACCCGGCGGGCAGGCCCGGGAGGGGTGAGGAAAGGGTGCATTGGAGGCCCGGGAACCGCGCGGGCACCGGGGAGGTGGAACTCGAGATGGCCCGGGCGGTCCGGGTGCGGGTGGTGGTGGCGGAGGGGGAGGGCTTCCGGGTGCTGTACGAGGCTGAGCACCGGGGCGCGACCTCGGTGCGGGTGCCCGTTTCTTGCTCGGGGCCGTGCGTGGTCCTCGTGTACGTGGACGGGAGGGTGATCGCCCAGATCCGGCCCTGGAGGGGTGGGGAGACCGGAGGGCAGTGAGGATGGTTTCGGGCGGGGAAAAGCGGGGAAGCGGCGAAGGGGGGAGGCTGGTGCCCAAGCGGGCCGATGGCCTCGGCCTGCTCCAGGACAAGGTGCTGGTGCCCGTGGGGATCGCCCTCTCGGGCCTCGTGCTGGCCCTATCAGTGGCCGGGGTGTGGATGCTGGCCTCGCCGGCTCACGAGCCGCCCGCCCAGACGCAGGTGCTCGTGGCAACGTCGGCGATCTCCACGGGGGACGCCATCCTCCCCCAGGCCGTGCGGCAGGAGAGCCTGCCGCGCGACCGGGTACCCCCGGACGCGGTCTCGGGATTCGAGGAGGTTGCGGGCATGGTGGCGAGACGGCCCATCGCGCCCGGCGAGGTCCTCACCAAAGACGCCCTGCAGCGGCCCGCGGTGGTGGACGTGGCGGGCTCCGTGGAGGAGGGGATGCGGGCGGTCACCGTGGTGGTGCCCCAGAGGGACGCGGTGATGGGGCGGCTCCTCCCCGGTGATCGGGTGGACGTGCTCGGCACCTTCACGCGACCGTTCCCCGTCACCCGGGTCCTCGTCCGGGGGGCCAGGGTCATCCGGGTGGATCGGGTCAAGGGCGAGGAGCCGGGTGCGCAGGGGAACGGATCTGTGGCGGTGACCCTGGAGGTGCCCGTTCCCTCGGTCCCCCGGATCGTGCTGGCCCAGCACTCCGGGAGGGTCACCCTCGTGGCCCGGTCCTCACGCGATCCGCAGGTCGAGACAAAAGAAGGAGGACCCATGGCGGGCCTCCCAGACCTCCTCCGGGAGCCGCGGCAGGTCCCTCAGCCCGCTCCGAGGTCGTCTTCTGCCCCGAGCCCAGCCACCTTGGTACCCCTCCAGCCTCCCCCTCCCCTCCCACCAGCCGTGACACCCCCGCCCCGCAGGATCATGTCCCCTCCCTCGGCCGGATCCAGGCCACGTCCACCCCGCGCCAAAGAGCCGGACCCGGCTCCCCGCGGGGGCGAGCCCCAGTTCATCGAGGGAAGCGCTTTCAAGGATGGGGACTTTGCGGCTCGCAGCTCTGCTGGGAGAAAATAGGCTCCTCCCGCGCGCACACCGCAACCCCATCCCCGCCCCGGGCCTTCACTGCGTACATGGCGGCGTCCGCGGCGGTGAGAAGCCCGTCCGCAGTGGAGGCGTGGTCCGGGAAGAGGGCGACGCCGCAACTGCAGGTGATCCGCGTGGAGGCGTCGAGCTCCGCCTGCGCCCACTCCCGCACCGCCCGCACGACCCGCTCCGCCACGGCCCGGGCCCTCGTCTCGTCCGCGGGGTAGAGGAGGATCCCGAACTCGTCCCCGCCCAGCCGCCCCAGTAGATCCGTCTCCCGCAGGCGGCTGCGGATGTGGCGAACCACCGTCCGGAGCACCTCATCCCCGGTCTGGTGCCCGAACCGGTCGTTCACGTGCTTGAACCCGTCCAGGTCCAGGAACACCACGGCGCCCTTCTGAGCGGTGTCCCGGCTCAGGAAGATCCTGCGCTCCAGGGCCTCCTGGAAGCTCCGGCGGTTGAGGGCACCCGTAAGGGGATCGTGGCTCGCGAGGTAGATGACCTCCAGCTCGAACCGCTTCTGCTCTGTGATGTCCTCCACGCTCCCCTCGTAGCACACCGGGACCCCGGAGGCGTCGCGGATGGCGCGGGCGCTTTCCCGGATCCAGATCTCCGTCCCGTCGTAGCGGCGCCACCGCACCTCGAACCCAGACACCACCCCGTGCTCGTCCACGAGTTGCTGCCACCGCCTCCGGTCCGCGGGATCCGCGTAGAGCTGGGCGGCGTTCGTTCGCAGGAGGGACTCCCGATCCGGGTAGCGAAGGAGGTGTACCAGCGCCTCGTTGGCGTCCAGGATCTGTCCCGTGGGCGTGGACCGGTACAGCCCCACCGGGACCCGCTCGAAGAGCAGACGGTAGCGGAGGTGCTCCTGGACGCGGGCCACAGCACCCGCGGCGATGCGGCTCGTGAGCATGCAGAACCGCAGGTCAGAGTCCGGGAGGTCTTTGGGTCTGAGGTAGTGCGCGGCGAGGACCCCGATAGGCTGCTCCCCGGAGAGCATGGGGAGGAGCAGAACGGCCTGGACTCCGGACCGACGCAGCTCCACCGGGATCCGGTAAGGGGCGCCCTCCAGCCCCACAAAGAGCGGGGTACGGGTGTGCAGAACCCACGCCGGGCCGTTGGTGTCCGGGGGGCGCAGGGGAAGCCGGACGGGCTCCAGTCTTTCCCTGGCCCATCCCCACCCCGCCACCAGTTCGAGGTAGGTCTCCGAGGGGTCCACCACCAGGAGGGCGAGGCGATCGGCCTCGAGGCGCTCCCGCAGCACCTCGAACACCGCCCGGGCCACCTCCTCGAGGGTGTTCGCGTCCACGAGCGTCTGAGCTAGGCGGGAGATCCGCTCCTCCTCCCGCTCCTGCATCCGTTTGATCCCGGCGAACAGCTGGGCCCGGTCCACCGCCACCCCGAGCTGCTCCCCGATCATCCGCAGCAGGTCCAGACCGGCTTGGTCCAGGAGCTCCGGGCCTGCCTTCGCCAGGTTGAGGATGCCGAGGACGCGATCGCCGGTCCGGAGGGGCACTGAGACGTGCAGACGGAGCCCGTCTCCCCCCTCGGAGCCCTCTGGGAGACGGGCCAGCCGCTCGCACTCGAGGAGGTTTGCGGGCTCCACCAGCTGCCCCTCGAGGAGCATCCGCTGGCACAGGCACGGGGACCAGCGTAGCGCGGCCCGATCCTCTGCCTCCAGCCCGGGCGGGAGGCCTGCGGCGGCCACGAGCCGAAACCCCTCCTCTGTCCGCAGGGAGATCCACCCCGCCGGTAGCCCCACGAGGTCCAGGATCAGGGGAAGGACGGAGTTCAGCATGGGCTGGAGCTCCGTGTGCCGATTCAGGTGCTCCGCCACCGCGAGGAGGATCTGAAAGCGGCTGTAGGGATCAGACGGGTAATCCACCCCCTGCCTCCGGCGCCGTTTTGGCCGTGGAACTGCAAGATTTCTGCCGCAGTTTTCTGCCTGCTCCTGCGTAGACTTTATGGGTCCGGCACCGATCTTGCAAGGCTTGGGGGCGGCTATGGGGTTGGATCCCGCGGGCCGGTACCTGCTGGCCTCCCTGCGGACTCTGGGCCGCAGGCAGGCGATCCTCGCTTCGAACCTGGCCAACGCCCATACTCCGGGGTACGTGCGGGGGGAGGTGGACTTTCAAGCCACCCTCCGGGCCCTGTGGGAGGAGTTGCCCGCGGACGGCGTGCCGTCGGAGGGCGTGGCCTTTGTCCGACACGATGGGACGGAGGTGGATCCGGAGCTCGAGGCCGTGGAGATCGCGCGCACGGGCCTCCAGATGATGGCCCTCACCACCCTGCTTTCGGCGAAGCTGGAGATGCTGCGGTCGGCCATCCTGGAGGGCCGGCGCTAAGGCAAGGAGGTGTCGCATGAGTCTGTTCCGCGCCCTGGAGGCCAGCGCGAGCGCCCTCACCGCGGAGCGGGTGCGGATGGAGGCGATCGCCGGCAACCTCGCCAACGCGAACACCACCCGCGGCCCCGGTGGGCCGTACCGGCGGAAGGTGGTGCTCTTCGCGCCCCTCGTGAGCCGATTCCTGGCCTCCCTGGGTCCCGTGGCCGGGGGGGAAGCTCAGGGCGTGGTGGTGGCGGGGATCGTGGAGGATCCTACCCCACCCCGCCGGGTGTACGATCCCGGGCATCCCGATGCGGACGCGGAGGGGTTCGTGACCCTGCCCAACGTGAACCCCGCGGTGGAGATGGTGGACCTCATCGCCTCCGCCAGAGCCTACGAGGCCAACGTGATCGCGCTCAACACCACCAAACAGGTCATTCTGAAGGCCCTGGAGATCGGCAGGAGGTAGGGATGGATCTCCGCGGCGTCGGTCCCCTCACCCCCGTTTCCGTCTCCCCGCTCCGGGAGACCCTCTCTGCGTTCGCGGAGGCTTTGGAACGAGCGGTGCGCAGCGCGGACGAGCTGCAGCGCCGCGCGGATGCCGCGGCCACGGCCCTCGCGGACGGCCGCACGGACGACGTGCACGCGGTGATGGTGGCTATGGAGGAGGCGAATCTGGCGCTTCAGCTCGCCATCCAGGTGCGCAACCGCCTGCTGGAGGCCTATCAGGAGTTGATCCGGATGCAGGTGTGAGGGAGGCGCGCGCCGGATGGAGGTGTTGCGGCGGTTGTGGTCCGTCGAGCTCCAAAGCCGCCGGGGGATTCTGGTGGCGGTGGGCCTCGGGGTGGTGGTCCTCTTGAGCACCTGGAGTTTTCTGCGCCGGCCGGAGTACGTGCCGCTGTACGGCCGACTGGAGGTGGAGGAAGCCGCCCGGGTGGTGGAGGCCCTGCAGAAGATGGGGATCCCGTACCGGCTGTCGGGAGCGGGCACCACGGTGGAGGTCCCGCGGGAGCGCCTGTATGCCGCGCGGTTGCAGCTCGCGGCCCAGGGGCTGCCCCGTAGCGGGGGCGCGGGGTGGGAGCTGTTCGACCGGAACTCCTTCACCGCCACGGAGCTCGTGCAACGGGTGAACCTGCAGCGGGCTGTGGCCGGGGAACTCGTGCGCAGCATCGAGACCCTGGAGGCGGTGGAGGCTGCCCGGGTGCACCTCACCCTTCCCGAGGACCGGCTGTTCCAGGAGGAGAGCGGACAGCCCAGCGCCTCCGTGGTTCTGCGGCTGCGCCCGGGTGCACAGCTCGGGGGACCGCAGGTGCGCGCCATCCGGCACCTGGTGGCGAGCGCGGTGGAGGGGCTCTCTCCCGATCGGGTGACGGTGGTGGATACGGAGGGACGCCTGCTCTCCGCGGGACAGGAGGATCCCGGGGGAGCCATCGCTGCCCAGCTGGACGAGCGGGCGCAGGTGGAGGCCACGCTCCAGGGACGCCTGCAGACCATGCTGGACCAGCTCCTCGGAGGGGGCCGTGCCATCGCTCGGGTGAGCGCGGAGGTAGACCTGAGCCGCCGGCAGGTGGAGCAGGAGAGCTTCAGCCCGGAGCAGCGGGCCCCGACCTCCGAGGTGTCCGTGGAGGAGTCCTACACGGGCCGGGGGGGGCTGCCGTCCGGCGGTCCTGCCACGAGCTCGGTCCCCTCGTACGCCACGAACCCCGCGGCGCAGGGAGGCGCGGAGTACCGGAGGCGGGAGTCCCGCGCCACCTACCAGGTGACCCGGCGCGTGGAGCGGGCGGTGAGCACGGGCGGGATCCGCCGGCTCTCGGTCGCGGTGCTCGTGGACAGCCGCGTCCCCCTGGAGGCGGTGCGGGCCCTGGAGCCCTCCATCGCGGCCGCGGTGGGCCTGGACCGGCGCCGGGGGGACGTGCTCGTGGTGCAGGCGGTGGAGTTTCCAGCGGCCCGAGCTCCGGAGGAGCCCCAGGCTCCCACCCCACAGGCCGTAGTACGCAGGAAGCTCTCCCTGACCCTCCTGCTGGCCGCTGCGGGCGGAGCCCTCCTCCTGCTCCTCTCGCTGATCCTGCTGCTCCTGCGGCGCAGACGGTGGTCGGTCACCGTGGAGACGGTGCAGCAACCCCTTCCGCCGGCTCTGCCCGAGCCCCAAGAGGAGGAGCAGGTGCTCCAGGTGCTGCGGGAGCGGCAGGACGGGGAGAGCGCCGCTCGGCGGGAGCTGCAGCGGCTGGCACAGGAGCGGCCCGCGGAGGTGGCCGCGGTGATCAAGAGCTGGCTCGCGGAGAAGTAACCCATGCCCGCCCGGAATGCCCTCTCCGGACGCCAGAAGGCGGCTATGCTCCTCGTGTCCCTGGGGCCGGAGGCGGCCGCGAACGTGCTGCGGCACCTGGGCGACGAGGAGATCGAGGCCCTCACCTTCGAGATCGCAAGCCTCCACCAGGTCACCCCGGAGGAGCGGGAGGAGGTGGTCCAGGAGTGCTATCAACTGGCCCTCGCCCGGGAGTACGTCTCCCTGGGCGGGCTGCAGTACGCCCGGGAGCTGCTGGAGCGTTCTCTCGGACCGCAGCGCGCCGCGGAGATCCTGGAGCGCCTCACCTCCTCCCTGCAGATCACGCCCTTCGACGCCTTCCGCCGTATGGACCCCGCACAGCTCAGCAGCCTCCTGCAGCAGGAGCACCCGCAGACCATCGCGCTCGTCGTGGCCTACCTCAAGCCCGCGCAGGCGGCCGCGGTCCTCGCCTCCCTGCCCCGGGAGCTGCAGGTAGAGGTGGCGCAACGGGTGGCGGTGATGGACCGAACCACCCCGGAGACCATCCGGGAGGTGGAGATGGCCCTGGAAAGCAAGCTGGTAAATCTGCCAACCCAGGAGTTCACCACGGTCGGGGGGGTCCAGGCCCTTGTCTCCATCATCAACCAGTCCGACCGCGCCACGGAGCGCGCCATCCTGGAGGCTCTGGAGGAGCGAGATCCGGAGCTCGCGGTCCAGGTGAAGAAGCTCATGTTCGTGTTCGAGGACCTCCTCAACCTCGACGACCGCTCCATCCAGATCGTCCTGCGCAACGTGGACGGCAAGGATCTGGCTCTGGCGCTCAAGGGTGCCAGCGAGGAGCTGCGGGAGAAGATCTTCCGCAACATGAGCCAGCGGGCCGCGGAGGCCCTGCGGGAGGATCTGCAGCTCATGGGCCCCGTGCGCCGGCGGGACGTGGAGGAGGCCCAGGGCCGCATCGTCACCGTGGTCCGGCAGCTGGAGGAGAGTGGGCAGATCGTGCTGGTGCGGGGCGGGCAGGAGGAAGTCCTCATCTAGGAGGAGGCGTTGCGGGAGACGGTGCGCGCGGTGATCAAGCAGGCACCCCGAGAGGAGGCCCTGGTGCGCATCACCACAGCCATCGGCCGCCCGGAGTCGAGGGCGGAGGAGGCGGATGCGCGGGCCGCGGAGGTCCTGCGCAGCGCCTACGAGGCGGCCCGCCGGATTCGGGAGGAGGCCCGGGTGGAGGTGGCGCGGGCCGTGGTGCAGGCCCGGGAAGAGGTCCGCGCGGAGGGGGAGGCTGCCTGGCAGGAGCGGCTCAGGCGGCTGGACCGAGTGGTGGACGAGCTGGCCGCTCAGGGGCCCGCGGCCCTGGCCACCTTCGCGGCGCCCGCGGTGGTGCGGTTGAGCCTGGAGGTGGCCCGGCGCGTGGTGCGCCGGGCGGTGGAGCTGGACCCGGAGATCCTTCTGGAGTGGGTCCAGGAAGCCGCCCACCGTCTCCATGGGTTCGTGGAGCTCGTGGTGCGGATAAACCCCCGGGATCTGGAGCTGTTGGGCGACCGCGCCAAAGGCCTGGAACGGCCCGGGCTGCGGGTGGTGTGGGTGCCGGATCCGCAGGTGGAGGGGGGATGCATGGTGGAATCCGGCGCGGGGACCGTGGACGCAAGCCTCCCAACCCAGCTTGGCGTCCTGCGGGAGCGGCTGGAGGAGGTGCTCGGTGGGTAGCCGCATCCCCCTGGAGGCGTGGATCCGTGCGGTGCAACAGACAGACCCCGTACGGGTCGTGGGCCGGGTGGTGCAGGTGGTGGGCCTGGTGGCCGAAGCCAGAGGGCCTCGGGTGCACGTCGGGGAGTGGTGTACGGTCCAGACCCCACAGGGGGAAGTTCCCGCGGAGGTGGTGGGATTCCGGGACGACCGCTTCCTCATGATGGTCCTGGGCCCCCTGAGCGGTCTCAGCCCTGGGAGCGCGGTGGTTCCCTCCGGCCGGGCCATGCGGGTGCCCGTGGGTCGGTCCCTGCTGGGTCGGGTGACGGATGGGCTGGGAAGGCCGCTCGATGGCCGGCCGCTTGCTCCGGAGGGCTGGAGGCCCCTACACGCGGATCCTCCAAACCCCCTCCACCGGCCCCGCATCACCACCCCGCTCCCCACGGGTGTGCGGGCCATCGACAGCCTGCTGACCCTCGGACGGGGCCAGCGGATCGGGATCTTCGCGGGAAGCGGGGTGGGGAAGAGCACGCTTCTCGGCATGATCGCCCGGCACAGCAGCGCGGACGTGAACGTCATCGCCCTGGTGGGCGAGCGGGGCCGGGAGGTCCTGGACTTCATCGAGAACGACCTGGGGGAGGGGCTGAAGCGCTCCGTGGTGGTGGTGGCCACCTCGGATCAGCCGCCCCTCGTGCGGGCGAGGGCGCCGTTTGTGGCCACAGCCATGGCGGAGGCCTTCCGGGACCAGGGGATGGACGTGATGCTCATGATGGACTCCGTCACCCGGTTCTGCATGGCCCAGCGGGAGATCGGGCTCGCGGTGGGAGAGCCTCCCACCAGCCGGGGCTACACGCCCAGCGTCTTCGCCCTCCTCCCGCAGCTCATGGAGCGGGCGGGCACCTCTGAACGGGGGTCCATTACCGCCCTGTACACGGTGCTGGTGGAGGGGGACGACCTCCTGGAGCCCGTGGCAGACCACGCCCGCAGCATCCTCGACGGCCACATCGTGCTCTCCCGGGCCCTCGCTTCTCAGGGCCACTACCCGCCCATCGACGTTCTGGAGTCCACGAGCCGCGTGATGCCCTCCGTGGTGAGCCCCGAGCACCTGCGGTGGGCCCAGGCGGTGCGCGCGCATCTGGCTACCTACCGGGAGGTGGAGGATCTGGTGAACCTCGGAGCGTACACCCGGGGCGCGAATCCCAGGGTGGACGCGGCCCTGGACCGCATCGAGGCCATCCGTACGTTCCTTCGCCAGCTTCCCCACGAGCGCACGCCTTTCGAGCAGACCCTGGAGCAGCTTAGGGGTCTTGCGGAGTAGGCATGCGGCGGTTCCGGTTCCGGCTCGAGGGCCTGCGGCGGCTGTGGGCCATCCGGGAGCGGCAGGCCCACCGGGAGCTCGTAGACCTCCTCCGGGCCCTGCGGGAGGCGGAGGGGCGGCTGGAACGGGCCCGCTCTCAGGTCCGGGAGGCGGTGGTGCGCTTGCGGGAGGCAGAGGACACCCGGGCACTGCGTGCGGCCGCCGCCTCCCTGGAGCAGGCGCGCTCGGAGGCGGTGGCCGCGGAGCGGCGGGTGGTGGAAAGGAGCGCACAGGTGGAGGCGGCTTGGGCACGCTTTTTGCAGGCCAGAACGGAGCGGCAGGTGGTGGAGCGGCTGCGGGAGCGGCGGCTCCAGCAACACCGCCGGGAGGAGGAGCGACGCGAGCAGGCACAGGCGGACGAGGCCGTCCTGCTGCGCTCGGTGCGCAGGTCATGAGCCCGAACCTGTTGCTCACCCTGAGCCGCATCCGCGCCATCGAGCGATGGCTGGGCGGACCAGAGAGGGTCGCCTCGGGCTTCCCCCCATCCCGCCCGCAGAAGGACTTGCGGACCTTCCGGGAAATGGTGGAGGACACGGCCCGTCGCTACGGGCTGGATCCTGCCCTGGTGCATGCGGTGGTCCAGGCGGAGTCAGGCTACAACCCCTACGCCACCTCCCCCGTGGGAGCCCAGGGGCTCATGCAGCTCATGCCCGCCACCGCCCGGGCCCTGGGAGTCCGGGATCCCTACGATCCCGCTCAGAACGTGGAGGGGGGTGTGCGGTACCTGCGGGGACTGCTGGATCGGTTCGGGGACGTGCGGTTGGCCCTCGCCGCGTACAACGCGGGCCCCGGGGCCGTGGAACGCTACCGGGGGGTACCGCCGTACCCGGAGACCCGAGCCTACGTGGAGCGGGTGCTCACCACCTGGCAACGGCTGCGCGTCCTGGACCCCGGAGGGGCCCCGTGAGCGTGCTGTCCAAGGACGCCATCGCTGTGGGGAGGATCCCGCCCGGGCTCGTGGTGGAAGCCTGTGCCGCGGCCTTCGCCTCGGTGCTGGCCCGAATGTTCCCCCTGGGGGATCTGCAGACGCAGCCCGGCCACGGGCCAGCACCGGCGGTTCCCCCAGGGTGGGAGGATCTGCCCCCGCGGGCGATCCCTCCATCGAGCGAGGAGCACCCTCAGGCGCTGCCAGAGGTGGAGGGGAGCGGGGGAGTCGGGCGGATGCCGCCCAGACCCCCAAGAGAGCTTCCAACCGCCGGGCCGCCGGACATGCAGGTACCGGATGGACCGGCAACCCGGGGGCCGCAAACCGAGGGGACTCCGACCTCAGAGGGCGTCCCGCCAGGCAGGGAATCTCCCGCGCAGACCTCCCAGTTACCTCCGGAGGCCTGCAAGGACCTCCGCACCCCGATGGAGATCCCCCGGCTCCCCGACGCAGAAGCTGCGGTTCTGGTCGAGATCCACTGGGAGATCCAGCCCCCCTCCAAAGCTCAGGAGGCGGAGGGACTCGAGCGCCACTCCGGAAGGCCAGTCGAAGAAGAGCCGGACGGCACCATCGGGAGACCGTCGGTCCGGTCTCCGGTCCCTGTCATGGCATCTCCGCCCCAGGCCCCAGGAGGGCCGGAGGCGGGGGCTTCCCGCACGCCCCGGCCGGATCAAATGCCCGCTC
>JAVKHN010000050.1:0-12666 GCA_031459935.1 Candidatus Sysuimicrobium calidum
GTGTTGGTGGCGGAGGATGTGGTGACCACCGGCGGGTCCGTGCGGGAGGTGCTGGATCTGGTGCGACCGGCGGGGGCCGAGGTGGTGGGGGTGGTAGCCCTGGTGGACCGTACCGGAGGGCGCGACCCGGGGTTCGGAACGCCGTTCGCGGCCGTGTTGCACCTGGACCTCCAGGCCTTTGCCCCCGCGTCCTGTCCCCTCTGCCGGGAGGGTGTACCCCTCGTGAAGCCCGGGAGCAGGATGTTCACAGAACCCGAACGATACCGTCCAAAAGACTGAGAATCCAAAGAGAATCTGGGATCAACTGAGCCCCAGGCCGCGGTGGTTGACTCCTGTTTTCCGTCCCTCTACAATCACCGGCAAAGGAGCGGCGCCGTGGGGCTGCTGGACGATGTGGCGGAGGTGCTGATCCCGGAGGAGGCCCTGCAGGCCCGGGTGCGGGAGCTGGGCCGTCAGATCTCGGAGGACTATGAAGGAAAGGAACCGTTGCTGGTGGGAATCCTCACGGGCGCGGTGTTCTTCGTGTGCGATCTCCTGCGCGCCATCACCATCCCCGTGCACCTGGACTTCATGGCCACCAGCGCCTACGGCCGGGGCACGGAGAGCACGGGGGTGGTGCGGATCCTCAAGGATCTCAACGAGAGCATCGAGGGGCGGCACGTGATCATCGTGGACGACATCGTGGACACCGGGCTCACCATGGACTACCTGCTCACCACCCTGAAGGCCCGGTATCCTGCGAGTCTTGCAGTGTGCGTGCTCCTCGACAAAGCGGAACGTCGCATCCGGGAGGTTCCCTTGCGGTACGTGGGCTTCCGGATTCCCAACAGGTTCGTGGTGGGCTATGGCTTGGACTACGCGGGGTTGTACCGGAACCTGCCGTTTGTGTGTGTGCTGAAGCCGGAGGTGTACCAATGAGGACGCAGATCCCCGAACGGGTCCCTGTGCCGGGTGAGATGGAGCAGTCCGCAGGGGAACCCCTCGGAATCGGCCGTTGGGCGCGCCGGGCCTACGGATACGACGACATCGCCCTGGTCCCCGCCGCGAGCACCCTGGATCCCGAGGACGTAGACACCTCGTGGGAGGTGGCGGGGTTTCGTTTCCGGATTCCCGTGCTCGCCGCGGCCATGGACAGCGTGACGGATGTGCGGATGGCGACGCTCCTGCACCAGCTGGGTGGCGCCGCGGTGCTCAACCTGGAGGGAATCCAGACCCGGTACGAGGACCCCGCGGAGGCCATCGAGACCATCATCCAGGCTCCTCAGGAGCGATGTGTAGCGGTCCTGCAGGAGGTGTACCGCCGCCCGGTTCGGGACGACCTCGTCGCCCGTCGCATCCAGGAGCTCAAGCGGGCGGGCGTGGTGGCCATGGCCTCCGTGACGCCCGCGAACGCTCCCCGGCTCGCTCCCATCGTCCGGGAAGCGGGAGGTGACGTCCTCGTGGTGCAGTCCACCGTGGTGACCGCGCAGCATCGCTCCAGCCGGGGCCGGGGAGTGTCCCTCCGGGAACTGGTGGACCGCCTGGGGATTCCCGTCCTGGCGGGAAACTGTGTCTCGTACGCCCAGGCCATGGGGTTGCTGGAGGCCGGCGTGGCGGGGGTGTTCGTGGGCGTGGGGCCCGGGGCCGCATGCACGAGCCGCCGCGTGCTGGGGGTCGGCGTTCCGCAGGTCACCGCCCTGTGCGACGTGGCGGCCGCCCGGGACGCCTACTATGTCCGCACGGGCCGCTACGTTCCCGTGATCGCGGATGGCGGGATCACGGTAGGGGGAGATCTCGCGAAGGCCATCGCGTGTGGGGCGGACGCGGTGATGCTCGGGAGCGCTCTCGCACGTGCGAAGGAAGCGCCGGGGCTGGGATACCACTGGGGCATGGCCACCCCGCACCCCGCCCTTCCCCGGGGCACCCGCATTTACGTGGGGACGACGGGGACGTTGCGGCAGATCCTCCTGGGCCCCGCGCAGGTGGACGACGGGAGTCAGAATCTCGTGGAGGCCCTTCGGACGGCCATGGGGATGTGTGGGGCGTCTACCCTCCGGGAGATGCACCGGGTGGAGGTGGTGCTGGCTCCCGCTCTCGCCACGGAGGGCAAGGCGGTGCAGTTCGCCCAGCGGGTGGGCCAGGGCCGGTCGTGATCGGGATGCAGGTTGAGGAAGCTCCCGCTGAGATCCGCCCGGCCACCTCGGAGATCGTTCTCGTCCTCGATTTCGGTGCCCAGTACACACAGCTGATTGCCCGTCGGATCCGGGAGCTCCGGGTCTACAGCCTCATCCTCCCGTACGACGCGCCGCTTGCCCGCATCCGGGACCTCCGACCCAAAGGGATCGTGCTCTCCGGCGGGCCCCGGAGCGTCTACGAACCGGGTGCCCCTCAAGCGGACCCCGCCCTGCTCTCCCTGGGGATTCCCGTCCTGGGGATCTGTTACGGCATGCAGTGGATGGCCCACGTGCTGGGCGGCCGCACGGGTCCCAGCCTCCACCGGGAGTACGGCCGCACCCGACTGGTGGTGGAGGAACCGGATGTGTTGTTTGCGGGGCTGGAGCGGCGGCTGCTGTGCTGGATGAGCCACGGGGACGCGGTGCTGGAACTTCCGCCCGGCTTTGTCAGCCTCGCCCGCACGGATCGGGGGGTGTGCGCGGCCATGGCGCATCCCGCCCGGCGGCTGTTCGGCGTGCAGTTCCATCCGGAGGTCTCTCATACCCCCTGGGGACGGGAGGTGCTGCGGAACTTCTTGTTCACGGTGTGCGGGTGCACCGGATCCTGGACCATGACCTCGTTCCTGGAGGAGGCCATCGTCCGGGTCCGGGAGCAGGTGGGGAGAGGAAGGGTGCTGTGCGCCCTCTCGGGGGGAGTGGATTCCTCCGCGGCCGCGGCCCTGGTGCACCGGGCGGTGGGGGATCAGCTCAGCTGCATCTTCGTGGACCACGGGTTTCTGCGCAAGGGGGAGGCGGAGCAGGTGGTGCGCACCTTCCGCGATCACTTCCGCATTCCCCTGCTCCACGTGGACGCCTCCCCGCGTTTTCTGGAGCGGCTGCGGGGCGTGTCTGACCCGGAGGAGAAGCGGCGGCGCATCGGGGAGGAGTTCGTGCGGGTCTTTGAGGAGCACGCGCGCCGGCTGGAGCACATCGACTTCCTCGTGCAGGGCACTCTGTATCCGGACGTCATCGAGAGCGGCACCCGGACCGCGGCCCGCATCAAGACCCACCACAACGTGGGCGGCCTCCCGGAGCGCATGAGCTTTCGGCTGGTGGAGCCCTTCCGGGAGCTGTTCAAGGACGAGGTGCGGGAGCTCGCGAAGACCCTGGGGCTTCCGGATGAGCTCATCTGGCGGCACCCCTTCCCCGGTCCGGGTCTCGCCATCCGGGTGGTGGGGGAGGTGACGGAGGAGAGGTTGCGTATCCTCCGGGAGGCGGACGCCATCGTGACGGAGGAGATCCGGCGGGCAGGGCTCGCACGTGCCCTCTGGCAGGCCTTCTGCGTGCTGTTGCCCGTGCGGGCGGTAGGAGTGGCCGGGGATGCCCGCACGTACGGGTACGCGGTCGTGGTGCGCGCGGTGACCAGTGAAGACGGCATGACCGCGGACTGGGCGCGCCTGCCGCCGGAGCTGCTGGAGACCCTGGCGGCCCGGATCACCCGGGAGGTCCCGGAGATCACCCGGGTGGTTTACGACATCACCTCCAAGCCCCCTGCCACCATCGAGTGGGAGTAGGCGCTCGAGCTCTCACCATGAGCCGGCAGTACCGATTCTGCGGAGGGTGGGGTAGCATGGCGTTGTCGGAGATCCGGAGTTCGGAGGCGGGAGGGTGCGCGGTCGCGAAGGAGTGGACTCCGAGACGCTGGAGCGCCTCCGCGCGTACTTCTCCCGGCAGGAGCCTGTTCTGGCCGCGTTCGGGTTCGGGAGCTTCTTTGCGGGTCGGGCATGTCGGGAGAGCGACGTGGACGTGGCGGTGGTCCTGGGGCCTGCGTATCCCGGGGAGGTGGATCCGTTCGCCCTGCGGGTACGTCTCGCGAGTGATCTCGTGGGTATCCTCCACCGGAATGAGGTCGACGTGTTGGTCCTGAACGAGGCGCCCCCGCTCCTCGCGGCGCGGGTGCTCCGGGAGGGAGTCCGGATCTACTGCCGCCAGGAGGCGGCGCTTCGGGAGTTCCTGCGGGACACCCTGCTGCGGGCCGCGGACCTCGCCCCGTTCCTGGCACGACACGAGCGTACCCTCCTGCGGATCCTGGCTCATGAGCTTTCTCGCGGAGCGGATTAGCCAACTGCGGATCTACCTGCAGCACCTCCGGAACCTGCGGGCGAGGGGAATCCAAACTGTGGATCTCGAGCAGAATCTGTCCCTGCGGAACGATGTGGTACACTCTCTCCTCATGGTAGCTCAGATGGTCATCGACGTGGCGGGAGAACTCTCTGCATCCGCGGGACTGACCTTCCCGGACTACCGGGGAGCGGTGGAGAACCTGCGGCGCCTCCACTTCCCTTCCGATCTGGTAGACCAACTGGCCCTGCTCCCCGGGTTCCGGAACGTGGTGGTCCACGGGTACCTGCGTCTGGACCCGAGCCGGGTCCTGCAGGCCCTGGAGACGCTCGAGCCCGTGGAGCGGTTCGTGGCCCTGGTGGCGGAGCGGTACGGACCATGACGCGCCTGGTGGATCTCCTCGCGGACCTCAACCCTCCGCAGCGGGAGGCGGTCCTGCACGAGGGGGGACCGCTCCTGATCCTGGCGGGCGCGGGGAGCGGCAAGACCCGGGTCCTGGCCTACCGGGTGGCCCACCTCATCCGGGAGCGCGGGGTGCCGCCGGACCGCATCCTCGCGGTCACCTTCACCAACAAAGCTGCGGGGGAGATGCGGGACCGTATTGCACGGCTCGTGGGCGGGCGGATCGCGGAGCGCGTCTGGATCGGCACCTTCCACCGGATCTGCGGCCGCCTCCTGCGGCGGTGGGGGGAGCGCATCGGGCTCTCCCCGCGCTTTGTGATCTACGACGAGGAGGACCAGCGGACTGCGATTCGGGAGGCCCTGCGGCGGCTGAACCTCGACGAGCGCCGCATCTCCCCGGGTGCGGTGCTCGGGCTCATCTCCGCGGCCAAGAACGAAGGCACGGACCTGCCGGACTACGAGCGGCGGGCCACCACCTACTTCGAGCAGGTGGTGGCAGCGGTGTGGCGGGAGTACCAGCGGATCCTGGCGGAGCACGATGCCCTGGATTTCGACGACATGCTGGTGGAGACCCTGCGGCTTTTCGCGACCTGTCCGGACGTGCTGGCGGAGTGCCAGGAGCGGTTTGTGCACATCCTGGTGGATGAGTACCAGGACACCAACCCCGTGCAGTTCCGCCTCCTCAGTGCCCTCGCGGCCCGGCACCGGAACCTGTGCGCGGTGGGCGACGTGGACCAGGCCATCTACGGGTGGCGGGGTGCGGACATCCGAAACATCCTGGAGTTCGAACGCGACTTCCCCGACGCCCGCGTCATTCTCATGGAGCAGAACTACCGGTCCACGAAGATCATCCTGGAGGCCGCCGAGCACCTCATCCGGCACAACCCCCACCGCTACCCCAAGCGCCTGTGGACGGACAACCCCTCGGGGGAACCCCTTATCGTGTACGCGGCGTGGGACGAGCACGACGAGGCCCGGTTCGTGGTGGAGGAGGTGCGGGCGCTGCAAGCGCAGGGATACCCTCTGCGGGCGTGTGCGATTCTGTACCGGATCAACGCGCAATCGCGGCAGTTCGAGGAGGCCCTCCTGCGGGCGGGGATCCCCTACCAGGTGGTGGGAGCCCTCCGGTTCTACGAGCGGCGGGAGGTGAAGGACCTGCTCGCCTATCTGCGGCTGCTCGTGAACTCCCGGGACGTGCTGAGCCTGCGCCGGATCGCCAACGTCCCCCGCCGGGGCATCGGGGAGGGGACCCTGGCGAGGATCGAGGCAGCCGCGGACCGCTTGGGGATCCCGCCGCTTCAGGCCATGCGGCACCCGGAGGTCCTCACGGCCCTCTCCCCCCAGCTCCGGCGGGCGATGGAGGGATTCGTGGCGGTGCTGGAGGACCTCCAGGAGGCAATGGTGCGGTGCACGGTCTCGGAGCTCATCGCGCTGGCCATCGAGCGGACCGGATACCGGGCAGCCCTGGAGGCGGAGGGAACGGAGGAGGCCGGTGCACGTCTGGAGAACCTGCGGGAGCTGGTGACCGTGGCGCAGGAGTTCGAGCGAGCCAGCGGGGAAGCTTCCGTGGAGGCCTTTTTGGAGCATGTGGCCCTCATGACGGACGTGGACACCTATGATGAGATCCAGGATCGGGTGACGCTTCTGACCCTCCACGCGGCGAAGGGGCTGGAGTTCCCCGTGGTGTTCCTGTGCGGACTGGAGGAGGGGCTCTTTCCCCACAGCCGCTCCCTGGAGGACCCCCGGGAGCTGGAGGAGGAGCGGCGGCTCGCGTACGTGGGCATCACCCGGGCCAAGGAACGCGTGTACCTCACCTATGTCCAGCAGCGGACCCTCTTCGGGCGCACCACCGCGAGCGTCCCCAGCCGGTTCCTGCTGGAGCTTCCCCGGACGTGCCTGCGGGAGCTGCGCAGCTCCCGAAGCGAGGGGGGCGATTGGCCCCCTCTCGTGAACCGGGAGGTGCCGGAGTTCCGAGTGGGGGAATGGGTGCGGCACCGTCACTTCGGCCTCGGCCAGGTGGTGGAGATCGAAGGGGAAGGAAGCCGGGCGGTGGTCACGGTGCGGTTTCCGGGGATCGGGACCAAGCGGCTGGCCCTCGGATATGCGCCCCTGCAGAAGGCCACGGACTAAAATGGGGAATGAAGGAACCGCGGGCGCTGTGCGCGCGTGATCAGGGGGTGGAGATCCATGCGGCGAGGCGGCCGGAAGGGCGGAATCCTTGCAGGTGTGCTGATTCTGGTCCTCGTGGGTCTCCCTGCGGGCGCGAGGGCCCAGGGGCAGCGGGTGGGCGCGTGGGTGGACGCGGTGGTGGCGGTGGAGGAGCCCAACGAGGCGGCGGCGGTGCGCCGCATGGAGGCCGGAGACCTCCACGCGTGGTTCAGCGAGACGGCCATCCCGGAGATCGCCAACCGCATCCGTCAGAGTCGGGCCCTCGTCTCCACCACCAGCTACGGCCTCTACCACGAGCTCACCGCTAATCCCGTGGGTCCGGTCTTTCCGGGCACGAACCGCCTCAACCCCTTCGCGATCCCTCGCATCCGGGAGGCGTTGAACTGGCTCGTGGACCGGCGGTACATCGCCCAGGAGATCATGGGAGGACTCGGCGAGCCCCGCTATCTCCCCATCAGCCGGGCGTTCCCCGACTACGCCCGCGTTGCGGAGGTGGCCCGGCGGCTGGAGATCCGGTACGCGCACAACCCGGAGCGCGCCCGATCCGTGATCGCTGAGGAGATGCAGAAGCTGGGAGCCACCCTGGTGGGGGGGAAGTGGCACTTCCGGGGGGCCCCTGTGGTCATCATCTTTCTGATCCGCATCGAGGATGAGCGTCGGCAGATCGGAGATTACGTGGCGGGACTGCTGGAGCAGGTGGGGTTTACCGTGGAGCGGCGGTACGGCCGGGCCCCAGAGCTGAGCCCCATCTGGAGCACGGGGGATCCCGCCGCGGGGCGCTGGCATCTCTACACGGGCGGGTGGATCAGCACGGTGATCGACCGGGACCAGGTGGACGTCTTCGATTTCTTCTACACCCGGCGCGGCCTTCCAAGCCCTCTGTGGCAGGCCTATCGGCCGAGTGCCGAGTTCGACCGGCTCGCGGAACGGCTCGCGCAACGCCGGTTCCGTTCCGTGCAGGAGCGCAACCGCCTGCTGGCTCGGGCCCTGGAGCTGGCATTGCAGGACTCCGTGCGGGTGTGGCTGGTGGACCGACTTCCCGTCCTGGCCTGGCGGACGGAGGTGGAGGTGGTGAGTGACCTCGCAGGAGGGCTGGCGGGATCGTATCTGTGGCCCTATACCCTCCGCTACCGGGGTCGGGCGGGCGGCGTGGTGCGAATCGGGTTACGGAGCATCCTCGCAGAACCCTGGAACCCCATCGGCGGTTCCAACTGGATCTTCGACACTACCCTGATCCGGGCCACCCAGGACTACCCGCTCCTCCCGGATCCTTACACGGGGCTGCCCCAGCCGCAGCGGGTGGAAAGGGTGGAGATCACGGTCCAGCAGGGGTTACCGGTCACCAAGAGCGCGGACTGGGTGGCGCTGCGGTTTGCGCCCCAGATCCGGGTTCCGGAGGACGCCATCATCGGCTGGAACTCCCAGGAGCAGCGGTTCGTGACAGTGCGGGAGCGGTATCCCCAGGGGCTCACCGCGATCCGGAAGAGCGTGATCTACTTCGACCGGGATCTCTTCCGGAAGGTGCAGTGGCATGATGGCACCCGCCTGAGCCTGGGCGACATCCTGCTCGCCTGGATCCTCACCTTCGAGCGGGCGGAGGAATCGAGTCCGCTGTTTGACCGCTCGTATCTTCCCGCCTTCCGCTCCTTCGTGGAGACCTTCCGGGGGTTCCGCATCGTGCGGGAGGATCCCCTGGTGGCGGAGTACTACAGCACGGACTGGACCCTGGAGGCGGAGCTCATGACCTCCGCGGGGGCCTTCTGGCCGGTGTACGGCTTCGGTCCCGGGCCCTGGCACACCGTGGCCCTGGGGATCCGGGCGGAAGCGAGCGGCCGGGCCGCCTTCACGGCCGCGAAGGCCACAGAGAAGCGGGTGGAGCGGCTCAACTACGTGGCCGGCCCCACCCTGGCCATCCTGGATCGGGAGCTGGAGGCCGCGCGGGCGGAGAACCACATCCCCTTCGAACGGGCTCTGCGCAGATGGATCACCCCGGAAGAGGCACGGCAGCGGTGGCAGCTGCTCTCCGCGTGGCGGGCGGGCCGCGGGCACTACTGGGTGGGGATGGGCCCGTTCCTGCTGCAGCGGGTCTCGCCCGTGGAGAAGATCGTGGAGCTGCGGCGGTTCGGACGGTTCCCGGATCCCTCCACCAAGTGGCTGCGGTTCGGAGAGCCCCGCCTGCCCGCCGTCTCCCTGAGCGGCCCCCGCACCGTGCGGGCCGGGCAGGAGGCCACCTTCGAGGTACGCATCACCCACCGCGGCAGGCCCTATCCGCCTGGGGACATCACGGAGGTGCGGTACCTGCTGTTCGATGCCCGCAACGAACTTGCCGGCAGCGGCCGGGCGCAGCGGGCCCGGGAGGGCTGGCGTGTGATCCTCTCCCCGCAGGCGACCGCGCGCCTGAGCCCCGGCTCCTCACGGCTTGAGGTCATCGTGATCTCCCGCGCGGTGAGCATCCCGGGCTTCGCCTCCGTGACCTTCACGGCCCTGACCCCGCAGTAGCCGTCGTGGCCCGAGCCGCCTCCCTCGCCCTGCCTCGTCCCCGGGTGGCCTCCACCCTGGCCCGGGTGGCGACCTATACGACGACCCGGGGCGTGGCCCTGTTCTGCACCACCGCGGTGGGGATCTATCTCACCATCCTGGTGGCCAACATGGGCGGGTACGTGGACCAGATCAAGCGCTCGGAGATCCGGGAGCAGGTGGCCCTCGCGGCCTCCCTGAACGAGCAGATCCGCCGTCTGCCCCCGGAGGTGCGGGAGCGGGTGGTGGAGGAGATGATCCGGGTGGAGGAGCAGCGCCTGGGGCTTGACCGTCCCTTTTTGGCCCGATCCTTGGTCTATCTGCGGGATGCGCTCCTGCTGCGCCTGGGATTTGCGGAACGCATGACCAGCGACACCGGATCGCGGTTGGTGCGTCAGATCCTCCTGGACCGCCTCGGCCCTACCCTTCTCCTGTTCGCCACCACGCAGATCCTGCTCTTCTTCGTCTCCGTAGCTGCGGCCCTGAGCCTCTCCCGACGGTACGGGAGTCCGGCGGACCGCCTCGTGATCGCCATGGCCCCCCTCTCCACCCCTCCCGCCTGGTTCTACGGGATCTTTTTGATCCTGATCTTCGCCGCGTGGCTGCGGTGGCTACCGTTCGGCGGCATGGTGGAGGCCCCTCCACCGGAGGGAAAGCTCGCGTACGCGGCGAGCGTCCTCAGACACATGATCCTGCCTGTAGCAGCCATCGCCCTCACCTCCCTGCCGCTCGCCATCTACTCCTGGCGCACCTTCTTTTTGATCTTCAGCAGCGAGGACTACGTGGAGCTGGCGCGGGCAAAGGGGCTTCCGGATTCCCTGCTGGAGCGGCGATACATCCTCCGTCCCGCCCTTCCCACCCTCCTCACCAGTTTCGCCCTGAGCCTCATCGGTGCGTGGACAGGGGCCATCGTGCTGGAGACGGTGTTCAACTGGCCGGGACTCGGCCGCACCCTCTACCAGGCGGTGGGGCTCGCGGACACTCCCGTGATCGTGGGCGCCACCATCCTGTACGCGTACCTGCTGGCCATCACCGTCTTCCTGCTGGACGTGGCGTACGCCATCGTGGATCCCCGGGTGCGGGTGGGAGGATAAGGGAATGCGGCAGGTGCTCAAAGAGCTCCTGCGGTACCAGTCCGCGGTGGCGGGCCTCGTCATCATCGGCTTTTTCGTGATCCTATCCGTATACGCGGTGATCGCCGTTCCCTATCCGGAGGCCATCCGGCTGTGGCGGGGTGGGGAGGATCTGTGGCAGCACAACCCCCGCAATGCCCGGCCCGAGTGGATAAACTGGTTCTTGCGGGAGGACCTGCCCCGCACCGTGGCGGTGGAGGGCACGAGCGCCGCCTGGCCCGCGCGGCCGTTGGGAGGGGGCGTTCGGGAGGCGGTGGGCGCGCTCTCGTTTGAATACCCGTACCGGCGGTTTCCCAGCGAGCTTGCGGTCTTCCTCCAGGCCAGCTATCGGGAGAGGGCACCGCAGGTGGCGTTGAGCTGGGTTCCGCCAGACGGGGCGGAGATCCGGATCGCGGAGTTCGCCGTCCGCAGGCGGGACGTCTACCGCCTCAGCTCAGACCAGCGGCTCCAGCAGGAGCTCGGAGGGCGCCCGGAGGTGGTCCTGTTTTCCCCTCCGGATCGCCCGGAGGAGGCGGCGCGGGGGCGGCATACGCTCCGGGTGCGGGTGTACCTCTTTGAGGCAGACTCGGAGGTGCAGGTGCGGCTGGTGGTGTACGGGGAGGTGCACGGCGTTGCGGGCACGGACCACCTGCGGCGCGACCTCAGCCTCGCGCTTCTCTGGGGAACGCCCGTGGCCATGGCGTTCGGGCTGGTGGCGTCCGTGGGCAGCAGCGTGAGCACCCTGGTGATCGCGGCCGTGGGCGCGTGGTACGGCGGGTGGGTGGACGGCCTCATCCAGCGCATCACGGAGGTGAACCTCATCCTGCCCGGGCTGCCCATCCTCATCCTGGTCGCCACCCTGTACTCCCGGAGTCTCTGGGTCATCGTGGGGGTGGTGATCCTGTTGGGGATCTTCGGGGGCGGGATCAAGACCTACCGGGCCCTGTTCTTACAGGTGAAGGAGGCCCCGTACATCGAGGCGGCCCGGGCGTACGGGGCCGGAGGGATGCGCATCGTGTTTCTCTACATGGTACCCCGGGCGGTTCCCATCTTGGTGCCGCAGTTCGTCACCCTCATCCCGGGATTTGTGTTCCTGGAGGCCACCCTGAGCGTCCTGGGGCTCGGAGATCCGCTGCTGCCTACGTGGGGAAAGGTGATCGAGGACGCGTACCGGGCGGGTGCCCTCTACGTGGGGCAGTACTACTGGGTGCTGGAGCCCGCGGCTCTCCTGATGCTGGCCGGCCTGGGGTTCACGCTGCTGGGCTTTGCCCTGGACCGGGTGTTCAATCCGCGCCTGCGGGAACTGTAGCATGCTGCAGGTGGAAGATCTACGCCTGTATTTCCACACCTCCCAGGGGCCCGTGCAGGCCGTGGACGGGGTGGGAATCGAGCTGCAACGGGGACGCACCCTGGTGGTGGTGGGGGAGAGCGGGTGCGGGAAGAGCTCCCTGGCGCGGGCCATCCTCAGGCTGCTGCCCCGCAACGTGCACACCTACTCCGGCCGCGTGTACCTGGACGGTCTGGAACTGCTGCAGATGCCGGAGGAGCGATTTCGGCGGGAGGTGCGCTGGCGTCGGATCGCGCTCGTGCCGCAGGCCGCGAGTACCGCCCTCAACCCCGTGCTCCGGGTGGGAGACCAGGTGGCGGAACCCCTGTCCGTCCACGGGTGGGTGAGAACGCCGAAGGAGGCGCGGCCCGTGGTGGAGGAGGTGTTCCGGCTGGTGGGCTTGCCCCTGGACTTCCTGGATCGGTACCCCTTCGAGCTCAGCGGCGGCATGCGCCAGCGGGTGGCCCTGGCGCAGGCCCTGGTGCTCCGTCCGGAGCTGGTGATCCTCGACGAGCCCACCAGCGCCCTGGATGTGCTCACCCAGGCAGGCCTGATGAACGCCCTGAAGACCATCAAGCGGGAGCTTGGGACCACGTTCCTCCTCATCACCCACGACCTCGCCACCGGTAGCGAACTTGCGGACGAGGTGGCGGTGATGTACGCGGGGCAGGTGGTGGAGCAGTGCTCCGCCACGCAGTTCTTCTCGAACCCCCTCCACCCCTACGCCCGGGCGCTGCTCGGGAGTGTGCCCACCCTGCGGGAGGATCGGCCTCTTGCTCCCATCCCGGGCCGACCCCCCAGCCTCATCCGGCCGCCTGCGGGATGCCGGTTCGCAGACCGCTGCCCGGCCCGCTTCGATCGATGCACCGCGGATCCGCCTCCCTTC
>JAVKHN010000051.1:0-12456 GCA_031459935.1 Candidatus Sysuimicrobium calidum
GAACGGATCGCACGGTTCTTCCGGGATGAGTCCTGCGGCCAGTGCGTCCCCTGCCGGGTGGGGACCCAGCGACAGGTGGAGCTCGTAGCGGAGCTGCGGCGCGGAGGCGGACGGGTGGACCCAGAGGTGCGGGCGCTGCTGGAGGAGCTCGCCCAGGTGATGCGGGACGCCTCCATCTGCGGGCTGGGGCAGCTGGCACCCAATGCCGTGCTGAGCGGGCTGCGGTTCCAAGACCGGAGCGGAGGGGTAGGAGCGCCATGACCACCGGAGTACAGGCTGCGCTCGTCACGCTGGAGGTGGACGGGCAAATGGTCCAGGTCCCGGAGGGAGCTACCCTTCTAGAGGCCATCCGGGCCTCAGGCAAGGACGTTCCCACCCTCTGCTACCACCCGGTCCTGGAGCCCATCGGGGTTTGCCGCATCTGCGTGGTCGAGGTGGAGGGGGCGCGAACCCTGGTACCGGCCTGCATCCGGAGGGTGGAGGCCGGGATGCGGGTGCGCACGGACACCCCCCGCGTCCAGCTGAGCCGACGCATGGTGGTGGAGTTGCTGCAGAGCTCGGTGAACACGAGCCTCGCCCCGGACGTGCGGCGCTACGCGGCGGAGTACGGGGCCCGTCCGGAACGGTGGAAGCCGTTCGCGCAGGACGGGTCTCGGGCGAGACGCGCGCCCAAGGTGGACAACGATCTCTACGTCCGGGACCTGGACCGGTGCATCCTGTGCTACCGGTGCGTGCGGGCGTGCGGGGAGGAGGTGCAGAACAGCTTCGCCATCGCGGTGGCCGGGAGAGGGCTCGGGGCCCGCATCGATCCCGGGTTTGACCTGCCGCTGCCCGACAGCGCCTGTGTGTTCTGCGGGAACTGTGTCGCGGTCTGCCCCACGGAAGCCCTGGTCCCGAAGACCCAGTTCGAGATGCGAAGAGCCGGCACCTGGGATGAAGGGCGGCAGCAGGTCGTCACCACCGTGTGCCCGTACTGTGGGGTGGGCTGCAAGCTGAATCTCCACGTGCAGGACAACCGCATCGTGAAGGTGACCGCACCCCTGGAGGATCCCATCACCCGTGGCTTCCTCTGCATCAAGGGCCGGTTCGGCTGGACCTACGTGCACGCCGGGGTGGATTCCCGACCGGCATCGGAGGCCCCGTAGCTTCACTCCTCAAAGAACCGGTTCCACAGCGCGGCCCACAACGCTCCGGTGAGGGGACCGCCGGGGATGGAGATGCGCGGGCCATCGGGGAGGCGCACGGACCGGAGGGGGATCACCAGGCGCACCGCGTTGGTGAGAAACGCCTCGGAGGCCTCCTCGAGGGCCTCCACCGGAGCGGTCACCTCCTGTACGGGAATCCCCCGAGCTCGGGCGGATTCCAGGAGGAGGGCGCGGGCGATGCCAGCGAGGCACCCGGTATCGAGGGAAGGGGTGTACAGAACGCCCCTGCGGACCCAGAAGAGATTGGTGGCAGCCCCTTCCGAAAGGTTCCCCTCCGTGTCCAGCAGCAGCGCCTCCCCGCACCCCGCGGCCTGGGCCTCCCGGCGGGCGAGAACGAGCGGGAGGGCGCTTGTGGTCTTGAGCCCTACCGCAGGGGAGCGGGGATCGCGGCGGAGGGAGCACACAAAGGCGTCCACGGGCTCCACCGCGGGATCCAGGGGATCCACCTGGAGGAGGGCCGTGGGATGCGACGCGGCGGGCAGATCGTAGCCCCGCGGCCCCGGGCCCCGGGTGAGGGTGATCCGCAGCACCCCGTGCTCCGTGGGAACGTGCCGCAAAAGCTCCGTGGCCGCGGCCTCCAGGTCCCACGGGATGGGGATCCCGAGTCGCTCCGCGCCTGCGTGCAGCCTGCGGAGGTGGTGCGCGAGCAGAGGTGCCCGGCCCCGGTACACCCGGGTGGTCTCGAAGAGGCCGTCCCCCAGCAGGAACCCCCGATCGTTGGCCGGGATCCGCGCCTGTTCGGCCTCCACCAGCCCGCCCGCGCTACTGAGCCACACGAATCGCGGCTTCGTCCGCCACCCCCTCCCCCAGGGCCCGCACGAGCCCCAGAGCCTTGGCCAGGGTCTCCTCGTACTCCGCGGCGGGGTCGGAGTCCGCCACGATCCCGCCGCCCGTGTGGAAGTACGCCACCCCGCTCTTCACCACGAAGGTGCGGATGGCGATGTTCAGATCCAGCGCGCCGTCCCACCCGAGCCACCCGATGGCACCCGTGTATACCCCGCGCCGTACGGGCTCCAGCTCCTCGATGATCTCCATGGCGCGGACCTTGGGGGCGCCCGTGATGGACCCGCCCGGGAACGTGGCCCGCAGGAGCTGCCGGGGCCCGATGCCCGGCCGGAGCTTTCCCTCCACCACCGCCACCGTGTGCCACACCGTGGGGTAAGCCTCCAGGCGCCGCAGCTCCGGCACCCCAACCGTGCCGTACTCGCACACCCGCCCCAGGTCGTTGCGCTCCAGGTCCACGATCATCACCAGTTCCGCCAGATCCTTCTCGCTTGCCAGCAGGTTGTGGGCATAGCGGGCGTCCTCCTCCGGGATCTTCCCCCGCGGCCGCGTGCCCTTGATGGGCCGGGTCTCCACCCGCCGGGTCAGGGGATCCACGCGCAGGAAGCGCTCCGGCGAGGCGCTCGCCACGGCCCACCTGCCTCCCTCGAGGAAGGCGGCGAAGGGTGCGGGGTTGATGCGGCGGAGCCGGCGGTACAGAAGCCACGGGTCGAGCAGCCAGGGGGCGCAGAACCGCTGGCTGAGGTTCACCTGGAAGATGTCGCCAGCCCGGATGTATGCGATGGCCCGCCGCACCGCGGCCTCGTACGCCTGCCGGGTGAAGGTGGATCGCAGCGCGGGCCGCTCCGGGAGGAGCGCGGAGTTCTGCTCCGGGCGTTCCGCCGCGGCCTCCAGGGCCCGCAGGAGAAACCGAACGTGGTCCGCCACCGCCCGTTCCCGGCCGGGCAGCACCCGCCCCACCACCGTGGCCTCCTGCCGGCGGTGGTCGAGGACCACCGCGGCGTCGTACCACGCGATCCACAGCTCCGGCAGCCCCAGGTCGTCGCGGGCGAGGGTGGGGAGGCGTTCCACCCGGCGACCGAGGTCGTAGCTGAGGTAGCCGATCCCCCCGCCCGCGAAGGTGGTCCAGTCCGCAAGCGGCTCTGCGAGCCCCATCTGCCCCCGCGGGAGACCCGCGTCGAAGGACTCGACAACCTGCTGAAGCGCCGCAAAGGGGCAGCCCGTGAAGGCGGATCTGCTTCGGGCGGTGCGGAGGACGTAGCGGTCCCCGCGGCCTGTGAGGATCGCAAAGGGACGGGCGGTGGCAAAGGAGTACAGGCACAGGTCCTCCGGGCCTCCGGAGCTCTCCAGCAGCACCCGGCCCGGCTCCTTGGGGAGTGCCTCCAGCACCGCCGCAGGGCTCGGCGGGTAGGGTCCAGGGATCCGGATCAGGCGGTGCATTCCCTCACATCACCTTCCGGAGCTCGCCGCCGAAGTATCCGGTGAAGCCGATGAGGAGCGCGCCTGCGACCGCGAGCACGCCGATGGCGGTCCGGGCCTGCGGGACCTTCCATCGGAGCAGGAAGCGCACGAGGTAGGTGGCGGTGGCCGCGTAGGCGAGGAGGCTGTGCGTGGCGTGGCGCTGGAGGAAGGCGGTGCCCACCCCTTCCCGCACCAGGCGCGTGTAGTCGTAGAAGGCGGTGCCGATGGCCGCCGCCGCGGCCACCAAGCCCAATCCGATCAGCCACTGGGCCATGGTCCGGTACACCTCCCGGGGCCGCCACCACCCCAGCACGTCAAACACGAGGCTCGTGAGCCACAGCGCCACGGGGAAGTCCGTGACCGGTGCATGGAAGAGAAAGGTCACCATGCGGATCCTCCGTCTCGACACGTTCCGCCCTCATGCGGATGCTAGGGCACCCGGGCCGCGCCGTCGAGGGGGAATGGGGGATCCGGTGTTGCGCGGGCGCCCGTGGGAGGGGCATGCTGCAGGGGGATGCGTTGGATCGAGCGGCGACAGAGTGGTTGGGGAGGGAAAGCCATGGGTGGGGGACGGCCCGCTTCGAAGGTGCGCACACAGGTGCGGGTGGTGCAGGGGGATCGGGTGGAGGTCCGCGGGGATCTCGTGGCCACCGAGGAGCCCATGGAGATCCGGCTGGTGGCGGGGGAGCGTCGGAGAACCGTGGCGGTGACCATGCGCACCCCCGGACACGACTTCGAGCTCGCTGCAGGCTTCCTCTTCAGTGAGGGGGTCGTGACGCACCGGGAGGAGATCGCCCGCATCTCCTACTGCGTGGATCCGGATCTGGATCCCGAGCAGCAGTACAACGTGGTGAACGTGGAGCTGCGCACGGATGTCTTCCCGGACCTGCCGTCCCTGGAACGCCACTTCTACACCACGAGCGCCTGCGGGGTGTGCGGGAAGGCGAGCCTTGAGGCCCTGCGACTGCGGGGGTGTCCGGCCATGGCCCAGGGGCCCGTCGTGGAGGCCACCGTGCTGTGCGCCCTGCCTGAACAGTTACGGAGGGCCCAGAACCTCTTTGCCCTCACCGGAGGGCTGCACGCCGCGGCCCTGTTCGATGCCGGAGGGAAGCTCCTGGCCCTCCGGGAGGACGTGGGGCGCCACAACGCTCTGGACAAGCTCATCGGGTGGGCGTTCCTCGGAGGGAGGGTGCCGCTTGCAGAGCACATGGTGCTGGTGAGCGGACGGGCCAGCTTCGAGCTGGTGCAGAAGGCGGTGGTGGCCGGGATTCCCCTCTTCTGCGCGGTCTCCGCACCCAGCAGCCTCGCGGTGGAGGTGGCCCGAGCCTTCGGCGTGACCCTGGTGGGGTTCCTGCGCGGAGACCGCTTCAACGTCTACAGCGGACCCGAGCGCGTCCGGATCCCCGCACCCGTGCGTTAACCGCCGGAACCCAGCGGCTCGGGCGGCCGCAGCAGGCGGTTGGCCCGCACGTCCCACAGGCCCTCCGCCATGAGCCGGACCCGCGGAAGCCCGTCGGAGGGCAAAAACAGCAGGGTGTAGAGGATGTCTTCGTGCACGTACCCGCGGGCTCGGAGGAGCTCCAGGAGCCGCTCGATCCGCGCTGCTACCTCCTCGTAGGGGAGTGAGCTCATCAAACCGCCGAAGGGGAGGGGCAGCTCGAACCGCACCGCTCCCTCCTCCACCAGGGCGACCCCACCGCTCATCGCCTGGACGCGCCGTACCGCCAAGGCCATGTCCTCCGGATGCTGGCCGCACACCAGGAGCTCGTGCGCCACGTTGAAGGTACAGGCGAGTCCTCCGAGCCGACGGGCGAAGTTCCCGAGAGGCGCCCGGACCATCCACCGCTTCCGGTGGTCCAGCAGCGCGGCGAGGACCACGCCCTCCGGGAGCACCGCGCGTCCTGCCCGCACGGGCAGATTCCATTCCCGACGGCGCGTGATCACCGCGTTGTCCAGCTCCATGCCCACCAGGGAGACCTCCGGGCCCTGTGCGGGGAACACGAACCAATCCGGTTGCGGGGCCCACTCCGCCCGAAACCGCGGCGGGAAGTACCGGGCCCAGTCCACCTGCGGAAACGCGATGCGCAGCACGCCCCCCTCCACCGCCATCCGGCCCTTGGCGATGACGCGCTCCGGTGTGGGCTCCTCCAGGGAGGGGAGCACCAGCAGATCCGCGAGCCGTCCAGGGGCCACCATGCCGAACTCCTCATCGAGTCCGTAGTACGTGGCGGGGTTTAAGGTGACCAGGGGATAGGCTGTGAGGGGAGAAACGCCGCACTTCATAGCCACCCGGAGGAGGTGGTCCAGATACCCGTGGCGGACGACGTAGGCCACGTCGGAGCCGTCCGCGGTCAGCATCAACCGTCCCACGGCCGGGCCCGCCTGCCGGACCACCTCCGCCAGAGCCGGCAGGTCCTGACGGAGGGAGGAGTGGCGCAGCATGACGTGTAGACCGCTGCGCAGCCGATCCCGCGCCTCCTGCGGGGTGATGGGTTCGTGATCGCTGGAGAGCCCCGCGGCCGTGAGGACCTGCACCCAGTCGTAGGGGACCCCGGGCAGGTGTCCCTCCGCCCGGAGTCCCATCCGCCGGGCCCGCACGAGCTTGCGCAGCACACTCTCCTCTCCCCGATAGAGCTCGGTCCAGCGGGTGAACTCTCCCGCTGCCACCACGGAGGGCAGGTGGAGCACGGTCTCCAGCAGGTCCAGTTCGAACCGTTCGGATCCCGCGGATCGGGTGGGCCGCTGGAACCGCAGAAACCACAGGTACTGCACGGGCAGCTGGTGCAGGGTCTCCAGGAGTTCTCCCCACCGGCTGGGATCCGCGAGGGAGAGGACGGCCAGGGTATCCGCCACCAGGGTGGTGGTGCCTGTGCGCAGCACCATGCGGGCGAACTCCGTGGGGGTGACCATTTGGGTGGGGTGGGTGTGGGGCTCCACGTATCCCGGCACGACCACCTTCCCGGTGCAGTCCACGACCTCGGTCTTCGGTCCGAGGAAGGCCGTGGAAGGCCCCACGTACGCGATGCGCCGGCCCGCCACCGCCACATTCGCAGGCATCAGCTCGCCCGACTGCACGAACAGCACCCTTCCGCCCACCAGGGCGAGGTCCGCGGGCCGCTCGCCCCGTGCCACCTGCATGAGCAGCTGCGCTTCCTCCAGCGTACGCCGGGTCCACACGGATTCAGTGTAACGTAGGGTGGGAGCTGTGCGGAAAGCCCGTGAATTCACTGGAGAGGACACCGTGGTGAAGCGATCCGTGGCCCTGCTCGTGTATCCACCCGGCGCGCGGGACCGCTTCGTGGTGGTCCGAAGGCCGGAGCATCCGGAGGAGGAGCTCGCGGGGGTGTGGGGCCTGCCCGCGGCCACCCTCCGACCGGGAGAGGAGGAGATCGAGGCCGCCCACCGGATCGCGCGGGAGAAGCTGGGAACCGTGGTGCGTCTGTTGGGCGTGCGCGCCCGAGGCGTCCAGGAGCGGCCGAATTACCGACTGGAGATGCGCCTCTACGAGGCGGAGCTCATGGGCCCCGAGCCCCGACTACCTTATCCCCCGCCCGACTTCGAGACCACGTACTACACCGCCTGGAGGTGGGCCGACACCACTGTCCTGCGGGAGGCCGCGCAGCAGGGCTCCCTGTGCGCCCGCCTTGCCCTGGAGGCCCTCGAGCCTTATCCCTCCACGGGTTCGAACATGAGCACCGAGTAGTCCAGGTTCTCCGCGGGGATTCCCAGCTGCCGCAGCATGGCCATGACCTGCGCCCGGTGGTGCACCTCGTGGAACAGGAGCTGGGTCGCGATCCCCGCGGCGGTGGTGCGGTAGCGACGCGGGTGTCCTCCCAGTGAGACGACGTACTCCGCGGGCCGGTTCCAGTCCTCGATGCCGCGGAGGACCCGGCGGGTCTCCTCCGCCTGGCGGGCCCACGCCTCCGCAAACGGCGCAAACGTCCCCTGTGCGTGCGGGGCGAACGGACGCTCCTGCGGCGGGGGGACAGGTTCTCCCAGCAGGCGCCGCACGTATCCCCATTCCGCGCTGGCCGTGTGCACCAAGGTGGCCCGGATGCTGCGCAGGCCGATGGGGAACTCCTGCGTGTACTGTTCCTGCGAGAGCCCCCCCACCCAACTCAGCAGCCGCTCCCGCGCCTTCACCAGGTACTCGTAAGCATCCGCAGGGTGGATTCCCATACTCGGCACACCTCCTCTTCTTGAACTCCTCCTGCTACTGGCGGACGCCGGGAGGGACCTCCAGCCGGCACCGGGGCAGGAGATCCTTCAGCCGCTGCAACCACGCCTGGGCAAGGGCCGGTACGGTGGTTCGATTGGCAGACGCGTCTGCAGGGGTCACGGTGACGATGAGCTGGTTTCCGACGTAGATGGCCCGTCCGCCAGGGACACTGCCCAGGGTGATGTTGGCGGCGGTGATCCGCTGCTGGGCATAGGCCTGAACGAGGCGAAGCCGCACCGCCTCCCGGCGTTGCTCGATGGTCTGGCCCCCCGCGGCCGTTCGAATTCGGAAGGCCACCTCGTTGCACAGGTAGATGGTCCCGTTTTCCGGCGAGCCCTGGGCCAGAGCGGCGGAACCGAGCAACAGGACCGCGAGCACCGCCACCACGCGTGCCATCCCATCACCCCCAGCTCCTCATCCGGCTTGCCGGCTCCCTTCTGAGCGCCGGCCAAGCCGGAATTGCGCTACCATTGTAGGGCAAATCACGCCAGCCGGGAGAAGGAGGATGCGTCCGGCGTACCGAGAGTGGGAGGAATCCTTCGAGGCCTTTGGAGCCGTCTACCGGTTCGAGTTCCGGGGACCGGTGGAGGAACCGCCCCGGTGGGAGGTGCGGTTGCGGGATCCAGAGGGAGCCTTGCTCTTCCCGCAGCCCGTGCGGGGGCGGACGGAGGACGAAGCCCGGTGGCGGGCGGAGGAGGTGCTGCAGAACTGGGCGGCCATCCGGCGGCTGTACGCGGCTGCCCAGCGCGCCGCGGACCGCGTGGCACCCGGGGCCGAAGTGGTGCTGAACGAGCGAGCGGTGGAACTCGAGGTGGCGCTCAGCGGCCCATGGATCCTGCTGGTGCCGTTCCTCACCTCCCGGAACGAGGTCACGGATCCCGACCGTACCGAGGAGGAGTGGGAGGTGCAGCTCGCGGCTCACTTCCTCCAGCACGGCGTGCGCGTGCCGGGCTGAGGAGAGGTGGCCCGTCGCCTACGGGCGGCCACCGAACACCCGATGGCCTGAACTCCCCGATACCGGCTGCCCGGTGTGGGGCGTTCGGGGAATGGTAGGGCTGAAAGAAAGGAGGAGAGCCACCGCTCAACCCCAGCGCACCACGTCAGGGAGCCTGACGTCAAGCCCCACCTGGGAGGGGCTGCACCCGTGAGCTGCGGGAGGCGATCCAGAAGCTGCTCCAGGCGGCCCTGGAGGCAGAGGTGACGGAGCTGCTGGGCCGGATGCGTTACCAGCGGACCGCCTCCGGCACCGGCGTGTCCCGGGTTGGCCGGGACCGTCCATCAGCTACTGTTGCCGGCGGAACAGACGCGGGCTACGATAACGGCGTGGCGTGGGATCAGGTGGCGACTATTGTTGGTGACCGTGGTCCTGGCAGTGCTGGCCGGGACCGTGTACAACAACCGACGCTTCGACGACGTCCACCGCCGCATCGACGACCTGCGGGGCGACATGAACGCGCGGTTTGCCCAGGTGGACGCCCGGTTGAGCGAGGTGAGGGAGGACTTGCGGGAGATCCGTACGCTCCTCCAAGAGGCCCTCCGAGCGCGGGCGGGCTGATGTTGGCGCGCAGTTCCTCACAACCCGCCCGTCAGACGGACGCGAGATATGGCAAGCTATGGGGTTTAACCTCCCCGGGGGCGCCCGGGTAGTAGGACGGGGTTCGAGGCGGATACTTTGGACTCCTACGTGTGCGCCTAGTGCGCGAAAAGCGTACGTACGGCCGAGCGCACAGATGTACGCCAGAATGGCGCGAGGGCGCGTCATAACTGGACGAGAAGGAGTGGGTCGCAGGTTCGAGTCCTGCTCCGCCCATCAGATTCGCGGAAAGAGGGCGATGGGACAGACCCTCCGCAGGTGACGGTCAGAGGCGGACACGGCGGCTGCCTTACTCCGTGGCCCCGGACCACTCCAGCGTCACTTTGAGGCTCGCGTCCGCCGTGCCTTTGACCAGCAGCGCTGTGAGACGGCCGCTTTCCACCGCCAGTTTGACCCCGAATTCCACGGCGACCCTGTCGGGTCTGAGCTTCTCGAACGCGTCGACTACGCTCTGCCCGGCGGCGCGGACGATGTCGGCCACCTCGTTCCACGCCTGGTCGAGTTCCCGGACACCACGTGCCGCCTCCGTCACCCGGTCGAACGAGACGGCCTCGACCAGCAGCCGCTGGCCATCTGGAAGGCGCACGGCCACGACCTCAGTACCCTGTTCCCAGTGCATGTTCACTCCTTCCGGGTGCGCTGCGGATTTCGGCACCGCTTTCAATTCGTCCCGGTCCGCCGATGATCCTCCGAGCCGGGCGGGTCCCAAGACGGATTCCGCTGCCAGGCGCCCTCAGGGCGGTGCCGAGGACCAGGTCGGCGACAGCACCGGCGATCCCAGGCCAGGGTTGCATCCGGAAGAGCCATGCTCTCCAGGTTAAGCCCGGGAGTGTCTACACGTGCTCCTTTCGGCCCGGCGTCCACCTGGGCGGAGTGGGCATTCCCGTCAGCCCAGGGATCGCTGGCGCCGGACGTCATCGGGACATTGCCCCACTCCGGTGGTGTGGGGGAAGTAGGGATATCGCGGTGCGCCTCGCCCGGGCTTCGGGCCGACCCGTCTCACGGATCGCCCGGGAGCTGGGGGTAGCCTGGGGGACCCCCAGCGCTGGGGTGAGGAAGGTAGAGCCAGACGCCGGGCTGCGCAGTTGAGGGGCTACTTACGGCGGAGCGGGAGGAATTGCGGCGGCTGCGGCGGGAAGTGCGAATTCTGCGGGAGGAACGGGGAGCCGGTACCTTCAGGGCCGGGAGGGCAGAATGCTCGAGAGTAGGTTGCGGCAGGTGCGGTTGGACGACGTTGTCCCAGGTGCCCTCTTTCTGTGCGAGATGCCGGGTCGCTGCGCTGACCTGTCGGAATACGAAGGCGAGATGGCAGCCAGGCGCGTCAGCCGCGTGCTTTGCCTGGCGCCGCCGGAGGAGGTGCGGCGAAAATCGCCTGAGTACGCGGCAAAGCTCGAGGAGCGTCGGTTTCCCTGGCCCGTAGATTTCTTCGCCATCCCGGATACGGGACCCCCTCCGAGGACGAAATGGTGGGGAAGGCGAAGGACGTGGCGGCGCTCCTCCGAGAAGGAGAGCGCGTCGTTGTGCACTGCGGGGCGGGCATAGGGCGGACGGGGATGGTGGCCACTGCGGTGCTGATGGCCCTGGGCTTGTCGCTCGACGACGCGGAGGCCCGGATCAAGGAGGCGGGATCTGAGGCTGAAACGGACGAGCAGAAGAAATTGCTGCGCGACATCAGCAGCGCCCTCCGGTGAAGGGAGGAGGTTTGTAGCCGCGACGGGGCTTCCGGCGCGCGGTGAGCGGCGCGGAGCGGTCTTGGTGGAGGCGGATCGGGACCGGTGGATCTCGCCAGAGTCCGCACCGGCCGAACAGCAGCCCCCTGGGTGGCCGACGGGGCTGTTGGCAAGAGCGGCCACCGGCGGCTTCCCTTCGGGTTTATGAGAGAAGCCAGGCGAAAAGAGGCTCGAGCGCCACGTCAGTGACCGCTAATTTCAGGATGGCACTATGGAAGCTACTGCGCCAGTACCAGGGGCAGCCGGAGGGGGACACCCTGCGGGAAGGGCTGCGGTAGCTGGCGCAGCAACTCATGGAGGCGGAGGGAGGGGAGCTGATTGGGGCTCGGTATGAGCGGGCCCCCTGCCGGGCCACCTACCGGAATGGGTACCGGCCGCGGAGGTGGGATACGCGGGTGGGCACGGTGGAGCTGCAGATTCCCGAGCTGCGGGGCAGCTATTTTCCTAGCCTCCTGGAACCGCGGCGGGGGGCGGTGTGGGCCCTTTTGGCGGTGGTGCAGGAGGCCACGTGCTGCGGCTCCTCGGCACCCTGCGGGAGGAGCAGCAGGAGGAGTTGCTGGTGCAGCGGCGGTACTTCAGCCAGGAGTCCATGGCGAAGCTCGTGGCGGGTGACGGACAAGGACGTGACGTGGGGGTACCCTGGCTTCCACCACAGCCTAGCCCGTGAAACCTGAAGGGATGCTTTTTACAACACTTGACGGGACGGGACCCCGGACCCTCGCCGTGGGTCGACAGGTTGCTCGCGCAGCGGCGCGGTGGCATCAGAGGAGGTGGAAAGCTCAGGGGGGCATTCGCTTACCGCGGTGGGCTGTTTCATCTTCGGAACCGCCATTGTGCGGGAGGCGAGGAGCCTGCCCGACGACCGGGCAGGCCGGGTGAACCGCATCGCGCCGGAAACAAAGCGTGAGGGCAGGCCGACGGACCAAGCTGAGATCATCCCGAGGGCGATCCCGCCGAGGACATCACTGGGGTAGTGGACAGCTGCGTAGACTCTAGCCACGCCCGCGAGAGTGACCAGCGCCCAGGCGACGGCGGTCCAGGCGGGAGAACCTTCTCCGACGAAGTACGCGAGGGCAGCTGAGGCGACCGCGTGCTGACTGGGGAAGGACGCCTCTGAGGGTTTACCGAGCAGCACGTGCAGGCCCGGGACTGTCGAGAACGGGCGGGGGCGAAAGTAGACGTGGCGGATCAGCTGGGCGAGGGCCAGCCCGAGGAGGAGTGCCGCGGCGGCGTGGACGATTTGAGCCCGCCCACGGGCATGTGGCGTCCACGGGTGGGATCGCGCCACCAGGGCGACCGCGAGCAGGAGCGGCCCGTAGGCGGCCAGCGCCGTCACTGCGCGATCCCACCAGAGGGCTCGGGAAGCCAGACTGTTCAGCAGCCTCAGGATCTCCACGTCCACGTTCGGGTTCATTCTGCGGCTCCGGCCCTCGGCCCTGAGATCAGCGCATGTTCCCTGTGTGC
>JAVKHN010000052.1:0-11622 GCA_031459935.1 Candidatus Sysuimicrobium calidum
GAAGAGCGCCTGCGGGCGTACCGCCGGGCTGCCCTGGCCCTCACCGTCCCCGGGACCAGCAGTCTGGAGCTGGCATACCTGCACACCCCCATGGTGGTGTGGCTGCCCCTCTATGACCCTGCCCGGTTGCCCCTGGAGGGCCTTCTGGAGTGGGTGGGACGGGTACCGCTTGCGGGTCGGGCGGTGAAGGCTGCCGCGGTGCGCCGGTACCTCCGCACGCCTCGGCTCGTGGCGCTCCCCAACCGCCTGGCGGGTCACCGGATCGTGGAGGAGGTGGTGGGAGACGATCCCGTGGAGGCGGTGGCCCATCGGGTGGTGGAGCTGCTCCGTGACGGAACACGCCGGGCCCAGATGCAGCGGGCCCTGCAAGCGCACTTCCCCTGCGCTCCCGGCGCGGCGGAGCGCCTTGCGCGCCGGATCGCGGAGGGGGACGCATGAAGTTCTCCCCCCTTCTGCGGGACGCCATCCGACCCCAGCTGGGCCTGCTGACGGTGGCGATGGCGTGCGTGCTCGTGGTGACGGCCCTGGGCCTCGTGATCCCCTATGTGTTCGGTCGGACCATTGACGAGCTCATCGCCCGTGCGGAGGTTCAGCTCCTCGAGCGGGCGGGCCTCGGGGTGCTGGGGATGCTGGCCCTGCGCACCCTGTTCCTCTACGGTGCCATTTACGCCAACTTCGCCTTTGCACACCGGGCCACCGCGGCGCTGCGCGGTCACATCTTCTCCTCCCTGCTGCGATGGCCTGTCGATCGGATCGGGGCCTGGCACAGCGGGGAGGTCCTGAGCCGCTCCCTGTCCGACACGCAGCTCGTGCACACCCACCTGCTGGTGGGGCTTGTGGACCTTGTGGGCACCCTGGCCGCGTTGGCGGGGACTGTGGCCATGCTGTTCGTGCTGGAGTGGCGGCTCGCGACCCTTACCCTCGCCATCCTCCCCGGGGTGGCGGTCCTGGCCCGCCACTTCGGAGGGCAGATCCAGCGTGCAAGCGCCCAGGCTCAGCAGCAGGTGGCGGAGCTCGCAAGCCGCGTGCGGGACGTGGTGGCAGGTGCCAGGGTGGTGCGGGCCTTCGTGCAGGAGGCGCGGGAGGAGGCCCGGTTTTCGGAGGAGAACGCGCGGCTCATCGAGCAGCAGCTGCGGATGAGCCGGCTCGTGGCACGCGAGGTGTGCGCCGTCACCATGGCCACGGCCCTGGGGCTTGTGGGGTTCCTGTGGATCGGGGCGCGGCTCGTGGCCTCCGGGTGGATGACGCCCGGAAGCCTGGTGGCCTTCGTGGCCTATGTGGCCCTGGCCATCGAGCCGGGGGTGAACCTCACCCGCATGTACGCGAACCTCCGACAGGCCCAGGCAGCCCTGGAACGCATCGAGGAGGTGCTGCACTTTCCCCTCCCCACCGACCTCCCCGGTGCCCGGGACCTCCCCCGCCCGGCGGGGGACATCGTCTACGAGGACGTGTGGCTCGCGTACGAGCCCGGGAAATGGGCCCTGCGCGGGGTGAGCTTTCGGATCCGACGTGGGGAACGGGTGGCCCTGGTGGGACCGAGCGGTGCCGGCAAGACCTCCGTCATCAACCTCCTCCTGCGGTTCTATGACCCCACCCGGGGGCGGGTCACCATCGGCGGGGTGGACCTGCGGGAGGTGCGTACCGCCTCCCTGCGCGGCCGTATCGGGTACGTGCCGCAGGATCCCGTGCTGTTCGCGGGCACGGTCCGTGACAACATCGCCTACGGCCGTCCCGACGCTCCACTCGAGGAGGTGGTCCGGGCGGCCCGGGCGGCCCATGCGGACGAGTTCATCCGGGCCCTCCCCCGAGGCTACGAAACGTCCCTCTCGGAGGCGGGTCTGAACCTCTCCGGAGGACAGCGGCAGCGCATCGCCATCGCACGGGCCCTTCTCCTCGATCCCGAGATCATCGTCCTGGACGAGGCCACGAGCCACCTCGACGCGGAGTCGGAGGCCGCGGTCCAGCAGGCCCTGGAGCGACTGTTCCGGGGACGGACGGTCCTCGTGATCGCCCACCGCCTGAGCACGGTGCGGGAGGTGGACCGCATTCTGGTGCTGCAGGGAGGACGCATCGTGGAGGAGGGGACCTACGAGGAGCTCATGCGGATCGGAGGACTCTTCCGGATCCTCGCGGAGGGGCAGCTTCTGCCCATCCCGGTTTCGGGTTCCTAGCCATGGAGCTCTCCGTGGTGATCCCCGCCTACAACCGGCCCAGAGTGCTGGAAGTGTGTCTGCACTGCCTGAGCCGCCAGACCCTTCCGCCAGATCGCTATGAGGTGATCGTGGTGGACGACGGATCGGAGGAGGATCTCCGACCCGTGGTGAGGTCGTTCCGTGGAGCCCTGCAGGTGCGGTTCCTCCGGCAGCCGCAAAATCTCGGTCGAGCTGCCGCCCGCAACCGGGGAATCGCCGAAGCACAAGGGGAGGTGGTGGTGTTCGTGGACAGCGACGTCTTCGTGGTGCCCGAGTTCCTGGCGGTGCACCGGGAGATCCACGAGCGCCACCGGGATGCGGTGGGCCGGGGGCCGATCCTGCTCACGGAACACCTGGAAGATCCCCTGCGGCATCCTCCCTACCTGCGGGATCCCTCCCCGGCCCTCCTGGACACCGCGAATGCCTCCGTGCGCCGACGGCACCTGCTGCTGGTGGGGGGGTTTGACGAGGGCTTTCGGGAGTACGGCTGGGAGGATTTTGAGCTGGGGATGCGGCTTGCCCGACTGGGGCTGCGCCGGGTCTACCGTCGCGGAGCCCTGGCGTACCACCACCAGCCGCTCCCGGGTCCTGAGGCGCTCGAGCACCTCTTCCGGAAGGAGGAGGAGCGGGCCCGGATGGCGGTCCGGCTGCTGCGCAAGCGGCCCGGGTGGCGCACCCGGTGGATGGTCCAGCACACCCCCTTGCACCGTGCCCTCGCCTTTCTCATGACCCTGGGCGGACGCGTGGACGCAGAGCGCCTGCGCCGGATCCTCCAGGATCGCCAGCTTTCCCCCGCGAGGAAGTACCTGCTCCTCCGGGGGGCCCTGAACCGCCACTATCTTGCGATCCTGAGTCGGGAGTGGACAGCGACATGGAACCGGTCCGCATCAGCGTGGTGATTCCCACCTACAACTGCGCACACGTGTTGGAAACCACCCTGGAGCACCTGAGCCGCCAGGAATACCCCCAGGATGCCTACGAGGTGGTGGTGGTGGACGACGGAAGTACGGACGGGACTCCGGAGGTGATGGCCCGCTGGGCGGATGCCCTCCGGCTTCGCTACCTCCGGCAGCAGAACGCCGGACGGGCCGCCGCCCGCAACCGCGGTGCCCGGGAGGCCCGACACGAGGTCCTCCTCTTCCTGGACGCGGACGTGTGGGCGGAAGCCAATCTCCTCACGGCCCACGCCGCCCACTACCGGCAGGGTGATCGTGTGGCGGTACAGGGCCCCAGTCGCACACATCCCCGCAGCAAGGTGAATCCGTTCATGGAAGTCAAGGAGATGTTCCCGGACCTTACCCCGCGCCGTCCCCATGACCTCTCTCCCTATCATGTCATCACCCGGAATTTCTCCGTCCGGGCGGAGGACTTCTGGCGGGTGGGGGGCTTCGATGAGGCCTTTTCGGGGTACGGGTGGGAGGACATCGAGCTGGGGGTGCGTCTGCGGCGAAGCGGAGTGCGCATCCACTGGGAGCCCGGGGCGATCACCTGGCACTACCACGTGGAGGACCTGGAGAGCGCGCGGCGCAAGCTGGTGGAGGCGGGTCGAGGGGCCGTGTACTTCTGGAACAAGAACCGCCGTCCCCTGGGGCTCGGCCTCTTCCTCGAGTTGCATCCCATCCTGCTCCCCTTGAAGTGGCTCGTGTACCGGAGTGGCGTCTTCACCCCGTGGATCCGCAAGGTCCTGGAGCACACGGAACGGAGGCTGCTTTCCGCCACCGGAGCCTCACGGAAGCTGTGGCTCGCGGTGGCCAACGAGTGTTATGCGCACCTCCTCTGGGGGGCCTACTACGAGGGGGTCTGGCAGGCCCTGCGGGAAGGCCTCTACCCCGGCGTCCCCGTAGGCAGATGCGCGTCCTGATCGTCTCCAACGGGTACGGGGAGGACACCATGGGGGCCGTCCTCGGCCGGGCCCTCAGGCGGCGAGGCGTTGGGGTCAGAGCCTATCCCCTGGTGGGCCTGGGACGCGCCTACCAGACGGCAGGGATTCCCGTGCTGGACCCCCGCCGCACGCTGCCCACCGAGGGGTTCGGGTTCCGGACGGGATGGCGGGAGGCGTGGGAGGACCTACGGGCCGGATGGCTGCCCCTCACCCTGGCGCAGCGCCGCACCCTACGGGAGGAGCGGGAGAGGAACGAAGAGGTGGTGGCCATCGGGGATCTGTTCTGCCTGTGGATGGCCGCGGCCACGGGCGTTCGACCCGTCTACGTCCCCACGGCCAAATCCGAGCACAACGAGCCCCACCAGCTCTGGGAGCTTCTCCTGATCCGGCACCTGGCCCGCATCTCCTTTCCGCGGGACCCCCTCACCACGGAGCGCTACCGCAACGCCGGGCTTTCCGCGGCGTACGTGGGGAACCTCATGATGGACTGCCTGGAGTTCCGGGGGGAGGAATTCGGGTTTGCTGCGGACGAACCCGTGGTGCTGCTGCTCCCGGGAAGCCGGCGGGACGCCCCCCGTAACTTCCATCTGCTCCTGCAGGCTGCAGTGCGGGTGGCTGCACTGCGGCCGGAGGTCCGGTGGCTGTGTGCCCTCTCCCCCACGGTGGATGCAGTAACCCTTACCCGAGCCGTGGGGGCAGAGCTCCTGCAGGACCAGGTCCGGCATCAGGGGATTTGGATCCGTCTCACCCGGTCCTTCGCCGACGCGGTGGCGCGGGCGACGGTGGTGCTCGGGATGAGCGGGACCGCGAACGAGCAGGCGGCAGGACTCGGCAGGCCTGTGGTGGCCCTGCCGGGCCCCGGGCCACAGTTCACCCGCCGGTTCCTGGAACTCCAGGCAAGGCTCCTGGGAGAGGCCCTGGTGCCCGCAGGCAGCCCGGAAGAGGCGGCCCAGATGGTGCTGCGGCTGCTCGCGGATCCGGAGGAGCGGGCAAGGCGGGGAGAGGCAGGGCGAGCTCGGATGGGTCCGCCCGGAGCTGCAGACCGCCTAGCTCAGTGGTTCGTGAGCAGGAGGGACCAGACGGGGGAGGGAATCTAGTATCCCCGGAGGAATCCTGGGAAAGGGGGAGTCGTATGGATCGGGCGGGCGTGCAGACCCAGGCCACCATCCAGGCCCTGTTGCAGGAGACCCGCAGGTTTCCACCCCCGCCGGAGTTCGCGGCGAGGGCCAACGTGAACGATCCCCGCATCTACGAGGAGGCGGAGCGGGATCCGGAGGCCTTCTGGGCCAGGTACGCGGAGCAGGAGCTGCGGTGGTTCCGAAGGTGGGACCGGATCCTGGAGTGGAACGCGCCGTGGGCCAAGTGGTTCGTGGGGGGGCGACTCAACGTCTGCGACAACTGTGTGGACCGGCACGTGGAGGGTGCGCGGCGCACCAAGGCCGCCCTGGTGTGGGAGGGAGAACCCGGGGACAGCCGGGTTCTCACCTACCAGGACCTGCACCGGGAGGTCCAGCGGTTCGCAAACGTCCTCAAGGAGCTCGGCGTGCACAGGGGCGACCGGGTGACCATCTACCTGGGCATGGTCCCGGAGCTCCCCATCGCCATGCTGGCCTGCGCCCGCATCGGTGCCGTGCACAGCGTGGTGTTCGGCGGGTTCAGCGCAGACGCCCTGGCGGATCGCATCCAGGATGCCCAGGCCAAGGTCCTGATCACCCAGGATGGGGCGTGGCGGCGGGGCCAGGTCATCCCCCTCAAGCAGTACGCGGACCAAGCTCTGGAGAGCTGCCCCTCCGTGGAGAAGGTGGTGGTGCTGCGTCGAGCCGGGGGGGAGGCGTCCATGAGGCCGGGCCGGGATTTCTGGTGGCACGAGCTGGTGGAACGGGCCGAACCCACCTGCCCCGTGGAGCCCCTGGATAGCGAGCACCCCCTCTTCATCCTGTACACCTCCGGGACCACGGGAAAGCCCAAGGGGGTCCTGCACACCACGGGCGGGTATCTGCTGGGCGTACACCTCACCACCAAGTGGGTGTTCGACCTCAAGGAGGAGGACTACTACTGGTGCACCGCGGACATCGGGTGGGTCACGGGGCACAGCTACATCGTGTACGGGCCCCTGAGCAACGGCGCCACCTCCGTGATGTACGAGGGGGCTCCGGACTGGCCGGATCGGGACCGGTACTGGCGCATCGTGGAGAAGTACCGCATCAGCATCCTGTACACCTCCCCCACCTTCATCCGCACCGCCATGAAGTGGGGGCCGGAGTACCCGAAGCGGTGCGATCTCTCCAGCCTGCGCCTGCTGGGCACGGTGGGGGAGCCCATCAATCCGGAGGCGTGGATGTGGTACCACGAGCACATCGGTGGGGGCCGCTGTCCCATCGTGGACACCTGGTGGCAGACGGAAACCGGGATGATCCTCATTACGCCGCTTCCGGGCATCACCACCACCAAGCCCGGATCCGCCACCTGCCCCTTCCCCGGAATCGCTGCGGATATCGTGGACGAGCGCGGCAACTCCCTGCCGCCCAACGCCGGAGGGTATCTGGTTCTCACCCGGCCGTGGCCTGCCATGCTGCGCACCTTCTGGGGCGATCCGGAGCGGTACGTGCAGACCTACTGGAGCCGGTTCCCCGGCAGGTACTTCACGGGGGACGGGGCCCGGCGGGACGAGGACGGATACTACTGGATCCAGGGCCGGGTGGACGACGTAGTGAACGTGGCAGGCCACCGGCTCAGCAACATCGAGATCGAGAGCGTCCTGGTCTCGCACCCCGCGGTGGCGGAGGCCGCTACCATCGGACGCAGCCACTCTGAAAAGGGACAGGCCATCGCGGCCTTCGTGGTGCTCCGGAGCGGATATGAGCCCAGCGAGGCACTCAGGCAGGAGCTGCGGGAGTGGGTGGCCCAGAAGATCGGTCCCATCGCGCGACCCGACGACGTCTTCTTCTGTGCGGACCTGCCCAAGACCCGATCTGCAAAGATCATGCGGAGGCTGCTGCGGGACATCGCGGAGGGGAGGGCGCTGGGGGACACCACCACCCTCACAGATCCCAAGGTGATCGAGGAGATCAAGCAGCGATACGTGGAGGAGGGCACGGAGGAGGCGTAAAAGAATCCTCCGTGCCCTCCCTGCCTACCGCGTCCGAAGGGGGACGTCCTTGTGGTTCCGGCTCGGCGGCTCCGGCACCACGGGCGTCTCCGGTACCTGGATCCGGCTCCGGTTCCACCCCATCTTCTCCCGCAGCTTGGCCTCCAGCTCCGACGCGAGTTCCGGGTTGTTTTCCAGGAACTCCCGGGCGTTGTCCCGGCCCTGGCCCAGTCTCAAATCCCCGTAGCTGTACCACGTCCCCACCTTCTGTACCAAGCCGTGCGCGGTGGCAAGGTCCAGCAGGCTCCCGACCTTGCTGATCCCCTTTCCGTAGAGGATCTCCACCTCGCACTCCCGGAAGGGCGGGGCCACCTTGTTCTTCACCACCTTGATCCGGGCCCGCATGCCCGTGATGTCCTCGCCGTTCTTGATGTTCTCCGTCCGACGGATCTCCATGCGCACGGAGGCGTAGAACTTCAGGGCCCGGCCGCCCGTGGTGGTCTCCGGATTGCCAAACATCACCCCCACTTTCTCCCGGATCTGATTGATGAACACCACCACGCACCGGGATCGGCTGATGGCTCCCACCAGCTTCCGCAGGGCCTGACTCATGAGCCGCGCCTGCAGCCCCACGAACGCGTCTCCCATCTCTCCCTCCAGCTCCGCCCTGGGCACCAGGGCCGCCACGGAGTCGATCACGATCACGTCCACGGCCCCGGAGCGCACCAGGGTCTCCGCGATCTCCAGAGCCTGCTCACCGCTGTCGGGCTGGGAGACCAGCAGCTCGTCCACGTTCACGCCCACCGCCCGCGCGTAGTTGGGATCCAAAGCGTGCTCCGCATCGATGAAAGCGGCCACCCCACCCTCCCGCTGGGCCTCCGCGATGATGTGATAGGCCAGGGTGGTCTTCCCGCTCGCCTCCGGGCCGTAGATCTCCACCACCCGTCCCCGGGGCACCCCTCCCACCCCGAGGGCCGCATCCAGCCCAATGGCCCCGGTGGGGATCACCTCCACCGTGAGCCGCTGGTTCGCCTCCCCCAGCTTCATGATGGAACCCTTGCCGAACTGCTTCTCGATCTGGGCCACGGCCAGATCCAGCGCTTTCTGCCGGTCGCTCATGATCTCCCTCCTCCCTACGCTCCCTCAAAATCTAGCAAACAAACGTTCGCAATTCAACCGCTGAGCCGGATGGACTCCTGGACCACGTAGGTGGGACCCTTCGGGCTCAGCCGGCTCTCCATCACCACCACCCACTCAACGCGCTGCCGGCCGATTTTCGCGTTCCCGGACCGTTCCAGGGCCTTTACAAGACCCGCTCCCCCTTTTCCCGGTCGGATACGGCCGATGGTGAGGTGGGGCTCGAAGGGACGGGCCTCCCGGGGGAACCGGACCTGGAAGAGGGCGTCCTCCACGCGCCGAGCCAGGGCCACGAGTTCCCCCGCTCCCTCCGTGACTCCCACCCAGAGCACCCTTGGGGCCCGCAGGTTCGGGAAGGCTCCAAGGCCCTCGATGGCGATCTCGAACGGCTTCGCCTCCTCCACCCCCCGCACCGCCTCCGTGACATCCCGCACCCGTTCCTCCGGGACCTCCCCCAGGAACTTCAGGGTGAAGTGGAGGTTGTGGGACTCCACCCACTTCACCCACGCGTTTGCCTCCGGCCAGGCCTGGAGGATCGCCCGCTGCAGCTCCTCCACCCGAGGGCGGAGGGCTCCCGCGAGGGGGACCGCTACGAAGAGGCGCAAGCTCACTCCTTTTTGGAGGAGGCCCCCAAGAGGTGACGCCGGAGGAGGTCTAGCGCGGCCTGGGTGGCGAGATGTTTGATGCCCTGCCGGCCGAACTGGGCCCCGAAGTCGGCCCGCCGCACCCGGACCTCCTCCCCATCCGCCAGGGCCACGTACACCAGCCCTACGGGCTTCTCCGGCGTGGCCCCGGACGGTCCCGCGATCCCCGTGATGGCCACTCCCAGGTCCGCGGCGAACGCCTCCCGCACGCCCCGGGCCATGGCCTCCGCCACCGGCTCCGAGACGGCCCCGTGCGTCCGCAGGACCTCCTCGGGGACCCCAAGCAGGGAACTCTTGAGCTCGTTCGCGTACGCCACCACGCCGCCCCGGAAGTACGCGGAACTCCCCGGCACATTGGTGAGCCGGTGACCCAGGAGCCCTCCCGTGCAGGACTCCGCCACCGCCACGGTACGGCGGCAGGCCACCAGCAGCTTCGCCACCGCCTCCTCCAGGGTCTCCTGGTCGGTGCCGTAGATGTACCGGTCAGCCCGGGCCCGCAGGGCCGTCTCCGTCTCGGAGAGCATGCGGTCCACCTCCCCGACCCGCCCTCGGGCGGTAATCCGCAGGTGCACCTCGCCCAGGTGCGCGAGGGGGGCGATCGTGGGGTTGGAGGAATGGAGGAGGTCCTGGATGAGGTCCTCCAGAGCTCCCTCCCCGATGCCCACCGTCCGCAGAACCCGGGAGCGGATCACCTCCTCCCCCGCCCATCCCCGCTCCCGAAGATAGGGAACCACTGTCTCCTCGAACATCCCCCGCATCTCCCGGGGGACTCCGGGAAGCATTACGATCACCTGGCCATCCCGTTCCCACAGGACCCCGGGTGCGGTTCCCCACCGGTTGGGAATGGCCCCAGCGCCCCGGGGGAGCAGAGCCTGCCGCTGCTGGTTCGGAGTAAGGGGGCGGTTCCGGCTGCGCAACAGGTCCTGGATGTGCGCCCACGAGGCCTCGTGGAGCACCAGGTCCACCCCCACGGCCTCGGCCACCGCCTCCTTCGTGAGGTCGTCCTCCGTGGGACCCAGCCCTCCGGTGAACACGAGGAGCTCCGCGCGGCTGGCGGCAATCCGGAAGGCCTGCTGGATCCGCTCGCGGTTGTCTCCCACCGTCTGTCGGAAGTACACCGGAATCCCCAGTTCCGCCAGCCGCTGGCAGAGGTACGTGGCATTCGTGTCCGTGATCTGTCCCAGGAGAAGCTCGGTACCTACGGAGAGGACCTCAGCGCGCACCATCTTGCACCCCGAACGTCCGGCGCACCACCTCTCCCGCCCCTCCCAGGCGTCCCAGGTCTTTGCCGTTGACCTCCACCCGTACCCCTCCCGCGTTTCCCAGCACCACGTGAATTCTGTGGCGGGCGGTCCATTCCCTGCGCTCCCCCCTTCGGAGGAACCCTTCGAAGACCCGGCGGCCGTCCGCAAGGACCCGGATCCATGAGACCTCGTCCGCCACGAGGGCCACGCGCACCCCGAGGGTGGGCTGAAGGGGGGGAGGAAGACCCGGAGCCCATTGCGGGGAAGGCGACGGAACGACCACCGGGTGGGCCTCGGGCTGCTGGGCGGGGGTGGACTCCAGGAAAGCCCGGACCTCCCGGTAAACCAGGTACCCCACCGCCACGAGCCCCGCGATGAACACGAAGAGGGCCCACCGCAGGAGCCGGCGCCACCGAGCCCCCTTCTGCGCAGGATAGATGGGCACCCTCCCCTGGGCGGTCAGGGGAGGGGACAGGACAGGAGGAGGGGATCGGGGCAGGAGGGGCTCGGGGTCCAAGCCGAGAAACGTCGCGTAGCTGCGGAGAAACCCCCGCGCGTAGTGGGAGGCCGGGAAGAGATCAAAGCGCTCCTCCTCCAGGGCCTCCAGATACTTCACGGGGATCCGCAGTTCCGCGTACACCTGTTCGAGGGTAAGACCCAAGGCCTCCCGGCGTCTGCGCAGGAACTCCCCGATCCTCTCAGGCGGCGCTGGACGGCCCATTCGCCTTCCATGGTAGCAGACGCCTTGCGGCGTGCGCTGCGAGCGCTCAGGGCCCGTTCCGGCCAAACAGGTGTTCCAACGCATCCGGCCCCACGAGCACCTCGCGCGGGTTGGCGCCCTGGGCCGGTCCCACGATCCCTCTGGCCTCCAGCTGGTCCACCAGACGGGCGGCGCGCACGTACCCGATCCGCATCTTTCGCTGCAGCAGCGAAACCGATCCGTAGCCCGCCTGCACCACGATCCGTGCCGCCTGGGCCAGCAGCTCGTCCTCCTCCCCCTCTCCCTCCTCCGCAGCCTGCGCCTGAAGCAGCCCGGACTCGTAGACGGGCCGTCCCTGATCCTTCCAGAAGTCCACAAGCCGCTCGATCTCCGGGTCCGACACGAAGGCCCCCTGCACGCGGGTAGGACGGCTCGCCCCGATGGGAAGGTAGAGCATGTCGCCCCGGCCCAGGAGCTTCTCCGCGCCGGGAGCGTCCAGGATGGTGCGGGAGTCCGCCATGGAGGAGACCGCGAAGGCGATGCGAGAGGGGATGTTGGCCTTGATGAGGCCGGTGATCACGTCCACGGAGGGACGCTGGGTCGCCACCACCAGGTGGACGCCCGTGGCCCGGGCCAGCTGCGCGAGCCGCACGATGCAGTCCTCGAACTCCGCGGGTGCCACCATCATGAGGTCCGCCAGTTCGTCGATGATCACCACCACGTACGGCAGGGCCC
>JAVKHN010000053.1:0-11291 GCA_031459935.1 Candidatus Sysuimicrobium calidum
CCGCACCGGGCCAGAAGCAGCGGGGTTCCTTCCCCCTTCCAGCCCAGCTGAGGCGGTGGGGAGGTGGCCTCAGCCGGACCTTCCTCTCCCCGCAACCACGCCCGCACCCGCTCCTCCAGTACCTCGGGGGTGAGTCCCAGGAGCACGCTCTCCCCCACCAGGGCCGCCACCCCGCGCTCGCACTGGCCCAGGCAGGACGAGCGGCTCCAGCCCAGGGGCGGGAGGGAACCCTCGGGCGACGCCGTCCCGTCGGGAAGGGAGCGGTGGCCGTACGTCTCCCCGTGGGCGGGCTCCTCGAGGGGGTCCCCGAGGTGCCGGTGCAGGATCTGTGCGAGCGCTTCCGCGCCCCGGAGCATGCACACGATGTCGTCACAGAGGTGGATCATCCGCCGCGGCCTCGGCTCGGTGGCCAGCAGCGCGTAGAAGCTCGCGACCCCGTACACCTCCGCCAGCGGCAGCCCCAGCTCCCGGCAGATGGCTGCAGCCGCCGGATAGGAGATCCAGCCCCGGGCCTCCTGCACGGCCCACAGGGCCGGAAGCAGGAGGTCCCGGCGGCCCACGCGCTCCTCCGGCCTCAGGTGGCCCCAGACGCGCTCCAGGGCCTGCTGCTCTTCAGGGGTAGGCGGAGGTACGTGCTCCAGCCTCTGGAGCTCCACCCCCCACCCGCGCAGCGGGGCCGCGTTCATCGAGCGGTCTCCCTCCCCGCCCCCACCGCGATCCGCTGCGCTCGGAGGGGTTCCACCCGGACCGCGGTGGCCTTGAACTCCGCGGTCCCGGACTTGGGATCCGCGGCGTCCACGGTGAGGAAGTTGGTGGGGGTCTTCTCCGGGAAGTGTAGGGTCATGAAGCACAGGCCGGGCAAGACCGTGGACTCCACCCACGCGGTAGCCTCCACGGATCCCCTCCGCGAGGAGACCCGCACACGGTCTCCATGCGCGATGCCGTACCGGTCGGCGTCGCGCGGGTGCAGGACGAGGTACTCCTCCTGCGGCACCGGGGTCCTGTACAGGGCCGTCTGCACGCCCGTGTTGAAGAAGTACAGCCGCCGGCCGGTGGTGAGCAGAAGCGGGTAGTCCTCGTTTACCTCGTCCACGGGTGGCTCGTAGTGGGTGGGCATGAAGGGAGCCCGCGGGCCTTCTACCGGGCGCTTCCACAGCCGGCCATGCAGGAACAGCTCCCCCGGGTGGTCCTCGCTGGGACACGGCCACTGGATCCCCCCGAGCTCCTCCAGGCGCCGGTAGCTCATGCCCCGGTGCAGCGGCGAGAGTTCCCGCACCTCGTTCCACACCGCCTCCGCATCGGGGTAATCCCACTCCCGCCCGAGGCGCCGCGCCAGCTGCTGGAGGATCCACAGGTCGTCCCGAGCTTCCCCCGGGGGATCCAGGGCCCTGCGCACCCGCTGCACCCGCCGCTCGCTGCTGGTGACGGTGCCCTCCGATTCACACCAGGCCGCCGCCGCAGGGAACACCACGTCCGCCAGTTCCCCGGTGGCGGTGAGGAAGAGGTCCTGCACCACCAGGAACTCGAGCTCTTGGAACAGCCGGAGGATGCGGGTGGCGTTGGCGTCGGAGCGCACGGGGTTCTCGCCGATGACGTACAGGCCCCGGAGCAGCCCCTTCTCCATGGCGTCGTACATGGCCGTGAGGTGCCAGCCCGCCTTGGGCGGGATGGTGCAACCCCAGGCCCGCTCGAACCGGGCCCGCACTTCGGGGTCTTCTACGTTCTGGAACCCCACAAGCCGGTTCGGCAGCGCCCCCATGTCCCCTCCGCCCTGGACGTTATTCTGTCCCCGCAGGGGATTGAGGCCGGAGCCGTACCGGCCCACGTGCCCGGTCAGAAGCGCCAGGTTGGTGAGGCTGAAGACGGTGTCCACCGCGTTGTGGTGCTCCGTGATGCCCAACGTCCAGCAGATCATGGCCCGGGGAGCCGTGGCGTACTCCCGGGCTGTGGCCGCGATGAGCTCCCGGGGGACCCCGGTGATGGCCTCCGCGTACTCCAGGGTGTAGGGCTCCACCGCCTCCCGGTACCGCTCGAACCCCTCCGTAGCTTCCCGGACGAACTCCTCGTTCAGGAGTCCCTCGTGGATGATGTACCGGCCCATGGCGTTCGCAAGCGCGATGTCCGTCCCCACCCGCACGGGAAGCCACCGGTGGGCAAACGCGACGCTGGAGGTCCGCCGGGGGTCGATCACCACCAGACGCGCGCCGTTCCGAACGCCTTTGAGCATGTGGAGGAACATCACCGGGTGGGTCTCCCGGGCATTAGAGCCCCACAGGAGGATCAGATTCGTCTCCTCCATCTCCCGGTAGGAGTTGGTTCCCCCGCCCGCCCCGAACACCGCCGCCAGACCGGCGACGCTGGGGGCGTGTCAGGTGCGGTTGCAGCTATCCACGTTGTTGGAGCCCATCACCTGGCGGGCGAACTTCCCGGCCAGGTAGTTGAGCTCGTTGGTGGACTTGGAGCAGCTAAAAAGCCCGAACCCCTGCCCGCCGTACCGCTCCCGGATCCGCCGCAACCCCTCCGCGGCGTGGTCCAGGGCCTCCTCCCAACTGGCCCGAACCAGGCGTCCGTCCCTGCGGACCAGCGGATAGGTGAGGCGCACGTCCGGCCCGGGGAGGCCTTGCCGGTCGTCTCCGAGTAGCGCCCGCGCGACCGCCACCGCACTCACCCCCTCTCTATGGGGCTGGAGCCAGCGTACCACTGCCGGCGCGGTCCGGGAAAGGGGTTTACAGGCCTCCGAAGGCCACGCCTGCGAGGATCCCCGCGAGAAACACCGCCCCTGCGAGAAGCGCGCAGGGCCGGTAGTTCCCCAGGGCCATCCCCACCACCACGAGACTCGGCAGGCTCACCGCGGGCAGGGTGAGCAGCAGGGCGGCTGCGGGGCCTGTCATCCCCTGCTGGATCAGCGGCCTTGTCACCGCGAGCTCGGTCCAGGTGGGGATCATGAGAAGGGTTCCTGCCGCGGCGGCCAGTAGGGTGCTCGGGAGGTCATTGCGCCCGGCGAAGGAGACGATCACCGGCGCGAGGGCTCCGGTGAGCACCGCGGCAAGGAACAGGACGGGAACCGCCACCCGCCCGAGCCGCCAGGAGGTCCGCAGCCAGGCCGCCACGAAGCTTGCGGGGGTCCGGGCATCCCACTCCACGAGTCCCTGCTCCAGCGCGAGGAGGCGTGCGAGGCGTTCCATCCAGGGACGCGGTCGGTAGGTCACCGCGCGGCCCGAAGCGCCGAGCGCCCGGACCACCAGGTACGCTCCGAACACCGCGAGCCCCGCCCCGCCCAGGATGCGCAGGAGGGCGTAGGGTGCGGGCAGCAGGGCGGTGGCGAGGGCGAGGGTGGTGAGGTTGAGCATAGGCGAGGCCACGAGGAAGGAGAGTAGGGCCTCTAGACTCGTGCCCGCCCGGGAGAGGCTTGCACCCACCGGCCCCGCGCAGCAGGAGCAGAAGGGGTACGGGAGGGCCAGAAGCGAGCCGGCCACGTGGGCCCGCAATCCCCGCGATGCAAGCATCCGTTCGAGCCCCTTGAACGCGCCGGTGTGCAGCAGTACGAGGAGGAGTCCCCCGATCACGATCCCCAGGACGGTGGCATGCCAGACCACGAGCAGGTAGTTCACCGCCTCCGCCACCGGCCGCGCCCACCACGGGAAGGAGGCCACCGGGAACGCGAAGCTCACCCCCAGGGTTCCCGCGTGGGCGACGCGCGCCGCCTGCACCCCCCGATACACGAAGAGGTCCACCACGAGCGCTGCAAGCAGCACCCCCGCGGTCACGTTCCGGGCCCGTCGCAGATCCGTCCCGGCCGCGAGGGCCTCCCGCTCCCCGCGGGCGAGCGCCCGGTACAACCCCACGCTTCCGAGGAGGCCTGCCAAAAGGAGCAGGAGGTGGAGCGGGTGGAGGTAGAGGACCGCGGAGGGAGAGCCCACCTTGGTGTACAGACTTGGAGGAAGCAGGAACCCGCGCCGCAGATCCACCACCGCAAACAGCAGGAGCCCCACGGACAGGAGGAAGGATCCGAGCAGCAGCGAGTATCGGAGCGCTGCGGGACGTCTCTGCGCGAAGAGGTTCCGGGAAGCCTCTACCATGCCGATCGCCTCCTCAAGAAATCGGGGAGTACCCAACATCTTCTCCGAGCATACGTAAATTTCCTTGACAGCTTTAGTTCTAAGTTATTACCTATCTTCGGAGATGCTGGAGTCCCTGCGGGTCTTCCGGTTGGTGGCCACCACCCGCAGCTTCACGGAGGCAGCCCGGCAGGCTGCCCTCACGCGCCCCGCGGTGAGCCAGCACATCCGGCGGCTGGAGCGGCTCTTCGGCACCCGGTTGCTTTCGCGCACCACGCGCCGGGTGGAGCTCACCGAGGCCGGGCGGGTGCTGCTGGCGCACGCGGAACGGGTGCTGGAGGAGATGGCTCGGCTGGAGAGCGCCATGCGGGATCTGAGCCCCCAGCGCACGGCCCCGCTCCTCGTAGGTGCCAGCACCCTTCCCGGGGAGTACCTGCTTCCCAGGGCTCTCTCCGCGTTCCGGGACCGGTTCCCCGAGACCGAGGTGCGGGTGTGGATCGGGGATACGGAGGCGGTGGTGGGGTGGGTCCGGACGGGACAGGTGGAGCTGGGATTTGTGGGCCAACCTCCGGTAGACCCGGAGCTCGTGGTGGAGCCGGTGGTGGAGGACGAGATCGTGCTGTTGCTCCCCCCGGGCTACGCCGTACCGGATCCCCTCGACGTGGAAGCCCTCACCCGGATCCCCCTCGTGCTTCGGGAGCCGGGGTCCGCAACCCGGTTCACGGTGCTGTCCGCCCTCGAGCGCGCGGGGATTTCACCCGATCGGCTCCGGGTGGCAGGGCAGCTCGGAAGCCCCGAGGCGGTGAAGGCCGCGGTGCGGGCCGGCGTAGGGGCCGCGTTCCTCTCCCGGTTCTGCCTGCGGCCCGAGGAGGGGTCCCCGGTGCGGGTGCAGGGATTGGAGCTGAGACGGTGGGTGTGCGCGTGCTGGCGCAGGGACCGCCCGCCGGACCGTTTTGGCCAGGCCCTCATCGAGCAGCTGCGGGTCCACGCGGCTGCCGGCGGATGAGCCGGCTATAATGGGGCAGACGAAGCCAGGGGGTGACGGCGTGGCTCTCCCGGAATTCCGCAACGAGCCCTTCACGGACTTCGGCTTGGAGGCCAACCGGAAGGCCATGCGCCAAGCGATCGCCGCGGTGGAGGCCAAGCTGGGTGCGGAGCTGCCTGTGGTGATCGGCGGGAAGCGCATCCGGGTCGCGGACACCTTCGAATCGCGCAACCCGTCGAAGAAGGACGAGGTGGTGGCCCGGGCACCTCTGGGCTCCCCGGAGCTGGTGGATCGCGCGGTGGAGGTTGCGTGGTGGGCGTTCCCCACGTGGAGGCGGGTGCCGCCGGAGGAGAAGGCCGCACTGTTCCTGCGCGCCGCGGAGCTGCTGCGCCGCCGGAAGTTCGAGGCCGCGGCGTGGATGGTGCTGGAGGTGGGCAAGAACTGGGCGGAGGCGGACGCGGACGTGGCGGAGGCCATCGACCACCTGGAGTACTTCGCCCGGGAGATCCTGCGGTACGCGGAGGGCAAGCCCACAACCCCCCACCCGCAGGAGGTCTCGTACTACACCTACGAGCCACTGGGGGTGGTGGCGGTGATCCCGCCGTGGAACTTCCCCCTGGCCATCCCCATGGGGATGGCCCTGGGCGCCATCGCGGCCGGGAACACGGTCGTACTCAAGCCCAGTAGCGACGCCCCGGCCACCGTCTACACGTTCCTCGAGGTAATGGAAGAGGCCGGGCTGCCCCCCGGGGTCCTCAACGTGGTGCCCGGCTCCGGTTCCGTCGTCGGAGACTTGCTCGTAACCCACCCACGGGTGCGGATGGTCGCCTTCACCGGCTCCCGGGAGGTGGGCTGCCGGATCTACGAACAGGCCGCCAGGGTCCAGCCGGGGCAGGTATGGCTCAAGCGGGTCATCGCGGAGATGGGAGGCAAGAACGCGGTGGTGGTCGCGGAGGACGCGGACCTGGAGGAGGCGGTGGCCGCGGCAGTGGTCTCCGGGTACGGGTACCAGGGCCAGAAGTGCTCCGCGGGCTCCCGGCTGGTGGTGACCGGTCCGGTCTACGACCGAGTCGTGGAAGCTTTCGTGGAGCGCGTGCGGGCCCTGGAGGTGGGGCCCGCGAAGGACAACCACCCCGTGGGTCCGGTGATCAACGAGCGCGCGTATCGCACCATCCTGGAGTACATCGAGGTAGGCAAGCGCGAAGGGCGCCTGCTCTGTGGCGGGGAGCCCGCGGACGGGGAAGGCTACTACATCCAGCCCACGGTGTTCGCGGACGTGGACCCTCACGCCCGCATTGCCCAGGAGGAGATCTTCGGCCCGGTGGTGACGGTGATCCGGGCCCGGGATTTCGACCACGCCCTGGAGATCGCGAACAGCACGGAGTACGGCCTCACGGGCGCGGTGTTCACCCGGGACCCGGGTCGGATCGCAAAGGCCCGGGCCGAGTTCCACTGCGGCAACCTGTACATCAACCGGAAGTGCACCGGGGCTCTGGTGGGGGTCCATCCCTTTGGCGGCTTCAACATGAGCGGAACGGACGCCAAGGTGGGCGGCCCCGACTACCTCCTGTACTTCCTCCAGCCCAAGGTGACCAGCATCAAGTTCCGATAGCACGCCATAAAAGGCAGGGGGACAGGGCCAGGGGACAGACCCCGGGGGACAGAGCCAGGGGAGAGAGACCAGCAGCAGGGCCGTTTCGGGACAAGGACCAGCGGGACAAAGCCGAGGTCAGGACGTCCGAGTTAGCCGACGGAGGCATTGCGCTGGGAGAGGGCTTGAGTCTTCCTCCTAGCCCTCTCAAAGGGATCACCGGAACTCGCGGCCTGTCTCGCAGGTGAGGATCAGGTGGGTGCCTGCGGCGGGCTGCCGGGCGGGGTTCTGGGGGGCGTGGTGCGCACGGGCGCGGGTGTGGCGGCAGCCCAAGGATGCCAGGTGAGGTCGTCGGCCTGGCGCACGCCCAGCAGAGCTTGGAGGACGGCTACCGCGGTGACCCCATCGGGCTGCCCCGCGTGGGCTCGGAAGCTGCTCCACCGGTAGTCCTGGGCGTGGTCTGCGAGCCCGGCGCGAACGGGGTTGTCGTGGAGATAGCGGACCAGGGCCCACAGGTAGCGGTCCTCGGTACAGGGCCAGCACCGGTACCGGCCCTCGAACACGTGTCCGGTGAGGTGGTAGCGGCGGTTGTGCCACTGGGCGAAGCGTCCGTGCAGGTCCCGCATGAAGGCTGGCAGGACTGCCTCGGGGGCGCGGAGCAGGAGGTGGACGTGGTTGGGCATCAGGACGTAGGCCAGCACGTCCACGCCATAGCGCTCGGACACGCGGCGGAGCAGCTTCAGGTATTCCTCGAAGGCCTCAGGGGTATAGAACAGCCGCTCCCGGCGGTTGCCGCGGCTTGTGACGTGGTAGACGCCCTCGGGCAACACTCCCCTCCGCCGCCGTGGCATGGCTTCCCTCCCCACCGAATGAACGGAACCTCCTGGCCTTTTGGCGGAGCTGCACCGCAGGGGACAGGGCCCCGGGGACAGGGCCCGCAAGTAGGGCCCGGGACACAGGGCCGGTAGCACCGGTGGTATGCTTAAGAAGGGTCTGGGGACGTAGCTCAGCGGGAGAGCACCTGGTTTGCAACCAGGGGGTCGGGGGTTCGAATCCCCTCGTCTCCACCACTAGAAGGCCGCGTCACGGGGGTACCCCAGCGATCCTCGGTGGGGGAGGGAATCAGGACCGCGTTCCGGGGGGCCGGGAGCAGGTGCCGCCATCCTCGCAACCGTGGTCCTGATAGCCGCACCGGCCCCACGCCGGGACCCGGCGAAGCTTTAGCTCCAGGCTGTCAGGCCGCTCCCAGGCGGAGCGGCCTCCGTGTACACCGGCCACCGGGAAACCCGACGAGGAGCCCGGGCTGAAGACATCCTGGAATGCACTACTTGGACCGGCCCCTTGGGCTCCGGTCCATAGGCCCTGTCCCCTGGACTCCGCGCCCGTCTGCCTCATCAGCTGGCAGAGACCGTTGGGGACCCTGCCGGAGATCGCCCGGGCTGCCCTTCCCTGCTGATCCCCCCTGGTGGCGGTCCTGCGGCTCCTCCCGTACTGGTCCGCCCTGTCCCTGTGGTTCCCGGATCCGCTGGGCGTCCGCTGACCCCCGGCAGGGTTATTGTCCGAACTTCCTGCGGGGTATACTTCAACCGAAGAGAGGTGCTGCCCACACGGTCCGGAACAGGGTGGGGAGGAGGCAATGCGCGGCGCGGTTCTGGCGGTCTTGGTGGCCCTGTTGCTGGCCAGCCTGCAAAGCCCAACGCCCGGCCAGGAGGATCGCCCCACCGTCATGGTGGTGGACTTCGCGGTGTCCATCGGCTGGTCGTCCGCGTCGGAAATCGTCACGGACCGCGTCGTCGCGCGCCTGCGGGAGGAGGGCTCTGTGAGGGTCCTGTCCCGGGCGCAGACCCGTTCCGCCCTGGAGGTGGCGCGGCTGGACACCCGCGGGATGCTGGACGTCGCGGACGTGAGCCGCGCCGCCGCCCGCGCCGGGGCGGATTACGTGATCATGGGAGAGGTAGAACAGCTGGACCAGAGTTACACGAGTGGGTGCTTGCCCATCGTCGGGTGCGTGTACACGGTCACCGCTACCGCACGCCTGCGGGGCGTGGTGGTGGACACGGAGACCGCCACCGTCGTGGCCCGTCCGGACGGCCAGGCGCGGGGCCAGCAGACCGCGGCTTCCGTGTGGGTGGGACCGTGGTGGACCCACGTCTCCGTCAGTAACTTCGACGGCCAGCTGATCGGAAAGGTCACCCTCGAGGCGGTGGCGCAGTTCGTCTCGAAGGCCAGACCCGCTCTGCGCCCCAAGCCTGGCCGGACGCGGGAGGCGCAGCCGCTCCAGCCCGGTGCTCCCTCGGGGGGGGTGGAGCGGCCGACGGTCGGCTTCCAGCGGGGCAACCGGTTGCTGCTCCAGGAGACGTTCTCCGGGTGCTCCTTTCAGCCCGCAGGGTGGCGGAGCTCCGGAGGCACCGCCGAGTGTGTCCGATTCGAGGGCAGATCCTGGGTGGCGGGCGTTCGGGGGGAGACCTGGCTGGAGCGCGAGGTTCCAGAACTGGACCTCAGCCGCGACTTCGCCGTGGAGTTCACCTTCCGGGTGGAGACCCGGGGTGGCGAGCCGGAGCTGCGCGTGCACCTGGGGCGCCGTGACTCCTCCTTCGCCTTCGCGTTGAACTGGATGAACGGCTGGCGGGGGTTCTGGGCGGGCAAACCCCTCCCCGACGTGGCGGGCGAACTGCGCGGCGCCACCCACCAGGTCGCCCTGGCCAGGAAGGGAGACGTCCTGCACGTGTTCGTGGACGGCCAACGGGCCCTGTCCGACCCCGTGGACTCCCTGGCCCTGGCCCGGCAGGCGCGCCAGCTCACGGTGGTTTTCCGTGAGGTCGACATCGAGCGCCAGCGCTACGTCCTGGTGACGGACGTGGTCGTCAGCCAGTACGACTGAATTCCCCCAGCGGCTCGTCGGGCAGGTCCGTCCGAACCGCCAGGGCCGCGCCCACGGGGTAGGTCTCCCTGACCCACACCACCGTCCGCAGGTAGCCCGACCCCAGCGCGGCCACGGTCACCTGGGCCTTGTCCGTCTCGATCTCCAACAGCGGAGGGATTGGGCTAGGCATACTGCGGCCGTGGAACGGGTCGGACTCCGGCCGGTTTCGGACCTGCCCGTGGTGTACCTGCCGCCCCACCTCCGTCGCGCATCACGGGTACTGCAGAGTCCTGACCCGCCGAGCGCGCACCCGGACTGCCGAGACTGTGCCGGCCTCGGTCGCCGGACCCGGGGCGTCCTCGACACGGTGGGTGAGTAGGTCCGGACTCGTGTGCGGAGCTGGCCGCCCGGGTCCGCCGGCTGTCCGCCCCGGACCGTGCCCTCGCACCCCGGCACCGATACGCTACAATGCCCGTGAGATGCCGTTCACCGTAAAGGACTTCCAGAGCCTGCTCCGGCTGCTGGAGCGGCAGCCCCAGTGGAAGGACGCCCTTCGCGCGAGCCTGCTGGGCGAGGAGTTCCTCGAGCTCCCGAACCTGGTCCGCAGCCTCGTGCAGGCCCAGCGGGCCACCCAGCGAGAACTCCGCGCCCTCGCCGAAGCCCACCGCCTGACCCAGCAGGACCTACAGGGGCTGGCCGAGCAGGTACGGACGCTCACCGACGCCCAGGTACGTACCCAGCAGGACCTCCGGGCGCTGACCGAGCAGGTGCGGGCCTTGGCCGACGCTCAGGCACGTACGCAACAGGAGCTCCAGGCGCTGGCCGACGCGCAGAGGCGTACCGAGCAGGTAGTGCGGGAACTCGTGCAGACGACCGGAGTCCTCAAGGGCGAGAACCTGGAACGCCGCTACCGGGAGAGGGCGGCCTCCTACTTCCAGCGCATCCTGCGCCGCATCCGGGTTCTGGACCACCAGCAGCTGGGCCTTCTCCTGGACGACGCCCTGGACCAGGGACGCATTACCCCAGACGAGCGCGCCCAGGTCCTCGAGGCCGACGTGGTGGTCACCGGGCTGGCGGACGGCCGCGAGGTGTACCTGCTGGCCGAAGTCTCCGGCACCGTCACCGCCCACGACGTCCGCAGGGCTCGGGCGCGTGCTGAGATCCTGGAGAAAGCCACCGGATCCCCGGTGTTGCTGGCGGTAGCCGGTGAGCAGCTCTCCGACGACGACAAAACTCAGGAGGAGGCCCCGACGGTCTGGCGGGTCCTGGATGGCCGCGTGTCGCCACCCGGATCGCCGTAGGACGGGCAGAAGGGTTCGGTGGACCTACCCAGCTTTCGTGGAGGCTGTAGCACCGAGAGGTTCGTGTCCGATCCGCCGCCTCCTCTCGAGCTCCGCAGGAGACAGGTACCCCAGGGCGGAATGCCGGCACCGGCAGTTGTAGAACCCCTCCAGCTAGGTGAATAGCACGGAACGGGCCTGCTCCCGGGTCTGGAACGGCGCCGGTCCAAGACGTCCCGCTCTACGCTGAGCGAAGAACGCCTCGCACAGGGCGTTGTCGTAGGCCTCCCCTGCGGCCCGTGGACGGCACACTCCCTACCGCCCGCATGCCAGCGACCCTACCCCTCCGGTGGCAGAGTCCGCCCGTCGAGCACCCTCCACACGCCTAGGACACGCGCCTCGGCCTCTGCGGCGTCCTCCATGTGGTGACCTGCTACCGCCGCCAGCGTGGGCTTTTCCGTCGCCCGCCGCAGCACCTCGGCCCGACGGGCAGCCCGTTCCACGTCGTGCGCCC
>JAVKHN010000054.1:0-10569 GCA_031459935.1 Candidatus Sysuimicrobium calidum
GCCAGGGAGGGAAGGTACACCTCCCGCACCACGTCCAGGGAGCTGCCGCCCAAGGTGCGCACCCGGTCCACCAGGCGCGGGTCCACCTCCCGGATGCCGGTGTAGACCGCGAAGAACACCACCACGCACACCAGCAAGAAGCTCAGCGCCACTTTTGAGGCCACGCCGATCCCCAGCCAGATGACAAACAGGGGCGCGAGGATGACCCGGGGGACGGCATTGAGTAGGGCCATCACGGGCTCCAGAAGCTCCGCCACGGGCCTGAAAACAGCCGCCGCAAGCCCCAGCACGCCTCCGGCGAGTACGCCCAGCAGCAGTCCGAGGAAGGCCTCCAGCACCGTGGTGCGCAGGTGTCCCCAGAACCCCCCGCTCACAACCAGGCCGTACAGGACCCCCGCCACCTCCGTGGGGGGCGGAAAGAGCAGGGGATCCAGCCACCTCAGCCGGGCCCCCAGTTCCCAGGCCGCGAGTGCCGCTGCCAGGGCCGCGGTGCGTCTCAAGTCATCCCCTCCCAGCCCATCCGGGCCACCTCCTGCCGCAGGTCCTCCCAGATCCGGCCCAGGAGCTCTCCGAACCGGGGATCCACCCGCAACCCCATCAGGTCCCGGGGTCGGTCAAAGGGTACCTCATAGGTCCGCACCAACCGGGCCGCGGGTCCCGCGGACATCACCGCCACCCGGTCCGAGAGGAGCAGAGCCTCCTCCAGATCATGGGTGACCAGCAGGACCGTGAGCCGTTCCTGCTCCGCCAACGTGAGGAAGTCCCGCTCCAGCAGGTGGCGCACGATGGCATCCAGGTTCGCGAACGGCTCGTCCATGAGCAACACCCGCGGACGCCGGGCCAGGACCTGGGCGAGGGCCACGCGCTTTTTCATTCCGCCCGAGAGCTCCGCGGGGTAATATGCCGCGAACCTTCCAAGCCCTACCCGCTCAAGCCAGCGTAGAGCCTCCTCCCGGGCCTTCCCCCAGTCCGCGCCCTGAAACCGCAATCCCAGGGCCACGTTCTCCTGAGCGGTGCGCCAGGGAAGAAGCGCGTCCTCCTGGAACAGGATCCCCACGACAGGAGAGGGGCCGTCTACAGGACGCCCCAGCACGCGCACGGCACCGCGCATAGGCCGCAACAGTCCCACAATGCACCGCAGGAGCGTGCTCTTCCCGCACCCGCTTGGGCCCACCAGGCCCACGAACGTCCCTTCGGGCACTTCCAGGCTCAGGTCGGAGAGCACCCGATGGGCCCCGTAGTTCACCGTGAGTTCGGAAACCTCCACGGCGTTCATAGGCTCTCTACGACCTCGTTGGAGACCATCTCCTCCACGCGCACCTCGCCCGGCAACAGCCCCGCTTGTCGCTGGATCTCCAACACCCGCCGCACCGCATCCAGGTTGATGCGGCCGCTCTGCGGGTACAGGGACCGTCGGTGGCGGGCCAGCACCCGCTCGAAGAGGTCCCGCTCGCCGCCCGCGATCAGCTCCCGCGGGAGCGCCTGCACCACGAGCTTCGGGGTTCCGTAGTGAATGTAGCGGAGGGCACGGGTGAGGGCCCGGCCCAGGGCCCGCATCTCGTTCAGGCGGGCGGACCACTCGTCCCGGCGCACCGCCACCCCCATGAACTCATACGGTCCCCCTAAGAAGCGCTCCGCCTGCTTAAGGTCCATGAGGTTTGCGAGTACACGTCCCCCCGCCCGCTCGATCAGGGTGAGGGCAGGCTCCTGGACCATGCCCGCGTCCACATGCCCCACCCGGAGGGCTTCGAAGAGGTTGGGGCCCAGGACCGCGAACTGCACCCGATCGGGCCGCACGCCTGCCCGGTGCAGGAGATACAGAGCCAGGGCGTGGTCCGCGTTCCCGAGACCGGAGATTCCGATGGTGCGGCCCGGAAGGTCCCTGAGATCCCGGATGGCGGAAGCGGTCCGAGGGGAAGTGGCGAGGGCGAAGAGGGGTACCCGGCCCGTGGAGAAAAAGCGCATGATGCGAGCGCCACGGGCGAAGGCCGCGAGGGCCACGTCGAAGGAGGTGGCCGCGTAGTCCACGGCCCCGCCCACCAGGGCCTGCATGGCTGCCGTCCCGCCCCGGAAGTACACCAGCTCCACCTCCAGGCCCTGTTCTGTGAAGTACCTCTGGAACCGGGCCGCCTCATACGGCACCACGCACAGCAGCTGCCCGCAGAACCCCAGTCGGATGCGGCGCGTTCCCTGGGCCCAGGCGGGCAGACTCCACCCCGCCAGGCCCATCACCCCCGCCCGCACCAGCAGGGCCAGGAAGGCCCGGCGGGAGAGGGATCTTTCCCCTTCAGGGGGGCCCTGGAGGAGCTCCTGACAGCAGTCGTGGCTCAGAGGGGTCGAATGCCGGATACGCACGTCCACACCTCCAAATCCAGAATTTCAGACGCAGGATCGGAGGAGACGCGGAGGCTAGGCGGAAGCCGGCTTCCGCCTACCCCCGCCGAGGACACAGAGGACGACTACCGGCCAAGAGGGTATCGTACGGCCGCGTTTCCAACATCCCAGCAGGATTCTACCACGGCGCTCCCGACATCCAAAAGCCGTGGTATCGGAAACCCGCCAAGGGAACGCACCTCCACCGTGAGGTCCTCGGGCCGGTCCACATCGTGCAGAAGCCCGGGTGTGCAGACCTCCTCCACGGCAAACCCTGCGGCCACGAGCTGCGCCCGGTGGCGCCGGGCGCTTCCGGGACCGAAGGAAGGGGTAAACGGGCAGGCGGGCGGGAGGAGCAAAGCATTTGTGCCGCCGTCCCGGGAGGGCGCCAGCGTCGCAGTCCTCCTTTCCTGCCACGGACGAATCAACCGCACCAATTCCTCCGGACGGAGGAGCGGCAGGTCTGCGACCACCACCAGGCACGCCTCCTCCCCTCGCACCGCGGCCAGAGCCCGCTCGAGGGTCTGGTTGAGCCCAAAACCCAGTTCCGGGAGCAGGCGGGCCCCGCGGCGCCTGCCCAGATCCGCGGTCCGCTCATCCCCGCCCACCAGATAGGTCTCCGACAATCCCGCTTCCCGGCAGCAGCAAAGCACCCGGTCCAGCATCCACAGACTCAGCCCGGCCCGCTCCTCCGGCGTGAGGCACGGGGCCAGCCGGCGCTTCGCGGCCCGGAGGGCTTTTGCTGGGATCAGCACTCGCATTCCGCGATCTCCAGAATGCGCCGGGCAAGTGCCAGCCGGTCCTCCGGGGTCCGCATCACCGTCTCGGCCACCACCGCCCGCAGACCCATCCGCTCCACCTCTGGGGCGAGTTCCGCATCCGCGGTATCCAGCACGAACACCCCCACGAGGTCCCTGTAGAGCGCTGCCACCCCCACCGCGTCGGGCCGGTGGCCGAGATCCCGCATCATGCCCTCCGCGGGGCCTTTGAGAGCCCGCCCCGCCACGAGCGGGCTGATGGCCACCTTCCGGGCAGGGCTGGATCGGATGGCCTCCCGGATCCCTGGCACCGCCAGGATGGGGCCGATGCTCACGAACGGGTTGGAAGGGCCGAGCACGAGGATGCCGGCGCGGTCAAGGGCTTCCAGGACCTCCGGCGTGGGCCGGGCCTCCTCGACCCCCGCGAACCGGATCCCCCGCACCGGATCCCGGTGTCCCCGTCGTACGAAGTAGGTCTGGAAATCCAGCTCCCCCTGTGGTGTCCGGATCATCGTGCGCACGGGGTCGTCCGTCATGGGGAGGATGCGGTGGCGCACGCCCAGCTGCCAGCTTAGCCGCTGCATCACCTCCGTGAGCCGCATCCCCTGCCGCAGCCAGTGCGTGCGCACCAGCCCTGTAGTTAAATCCCGATCCCCAACCCGGAACCAAGGATCCTCTCCGTACACGGTGAGCCTCTCCAACACGGCGAAGGTGTCCCCCTGGATTCCCCACCCCCGAAGGGGATCCACCTCTCCGGCCAGGGTGTACAGCAAGATGTCCAGGTCGGGGCAGATGCGCAGACCATACCAGTCTAAGTCGTCCCCCGTGTTTCCCACAATCACCAGCCGCTCCGGCGGCAACTGGGCCGCGAACCCTGCCGCCAGCTTCGCACCCCCTCCTCCCCCGGACAGGAGCACCACTAGATCACCCACAGGACCTCCTCCAGGGCCTTCCGGGGCGGGACGGGAGGGCGGTGCCGGGGGCGTCCGACGGTGATGAAGGCCTGGGGCTCCCAGGTGCGCGGCAACCGGAGGATCCGGCGCACGAGCCCCTGGCAGAACAGCGGCGCGCAGCACCAGCAGGCTCCCAGCCCCATGGCGTGGGCCGCCAGGAGCAGGTTCTGGATGGCCGCGGCCACACTCTGCACCGCCATGGTGTGCTCCGCCCGCCGCTGGTGGCGACGGGGGTACCGATCCATCTCCTCCATGGTGAGGCAGGGCATGACCAGCAGCGGGGCTTTGGTGAACCGCTCCAGGGAGAACCGCACCTCCACCCGGATCGTCTTCTCGTCCACCCCTCGCTCCCGCATCTCCCGCTCCCACCGCCGGGCCATGGCCTGTACGAGGCGCCTACGGATCCGCGGGTCCTGGAGGACTACGAACCGCCAGGGCTGGGTGTTGTGGGCGGAAGGGGCCAGGGTGGCAGCCAGGAGCAACCTCTCTATCACCTCCTGCGGGATGCGGTCGGGGGTATAGAACCGTACGGACCGCCTCCCCCACAGCACGGGCCAGAAGGGAGTCTCACCGGCCTCCGTCATCCGCCCGCTCCTGCCACGGCCCGGCCCGGTTCCGTCATCCTCGCGGGATCCAGGATTCGGGCAAGTTCCTCCTCCGAAAGGCCGGTACGCTCCCGGGCCACCTCCCGGATGGTACGGCCCATCCGGGCGGCTTCCTGCGCGATCTTCGCCGCGGCATCGTAGCCGACCACGGAGGCCAGGGCGGTGGCTAGCATCAGGCCCCGTTCCACGGTTTCCGGTCCGCGGCTCGTGGCTCGCAATCCCGCGATGCACTGCCGGGCTAAGTTCCGGCTGGCACTGGCCAGCAGGGTAATGGTCTCCAGGAGGTTGTGGGCCATGACCGGCATCATGGTGTTCAGCTCGAAGTTGCCCCAGGAGTTCCCCACGGCCACCACGAGGTCGTTGCCCAACACGTGTGCGCAAACCTGGATCACGGACTCCGGGATCACGGGGTTGACCTTGCCCGGCATGATGGAGGAACCCGGCTGGACCGCGGGCAGCTCCAGCTCTGCCAGACCCGCGTGCGGACCGGAGCCCATCCACCGGATGTCGTTCGTGATCTTCATGAGGGCGGTGGCGTAGGCCCGCAGGGCACCGCTGCAGAACACCACGGCGTCCAGACACGCCTGGGCCTGGAAGTGGTTGTCCGTCTCTCGCAAGGGCATCCCCAGTGCCTCCGAGAGGCGGGCGATGACTCTGCGGGCGAACTCCGGATGCGCTCCGATCCCCGTGCCCACCGCGGTCCCCCCGAGCGGCAGTTCCTGGAGCTCCTCCTCCGCCTTCCCCAAACGGCGCAGGGCCCGCTCCACCTGTCCCGCGTACCCCAAGAACTCCTGCCCGAGCCGGATGGGAGTGGCGTCCATGAGGTGCGTGCGGCCCGTCTTAATGATCGGCATGAACTCCTCCGCCTTACGCCGGAGCGCCTCCAGCAGCTCCTGCAGGGCCGCGCGCAGCTCGTCCCGGAGCAACATAAGGGCGGAAAGATGGAGCGCGGTGGGGATCACATCGTTGCTGGACTGTCCTAGGTTCACGTGGTCGTTGGGATGCACGAGCTTGCTGCCCCGCTGCCCTCCCAGGAGCTCCGTGGCGCGGTTCGCGATCACCTCGTTGGCGTTCATGTTCGTGGAGGTCCCGCTTCCGGTCTGGAAGATGTCCACCACGAACTGATCGTCCCACCGTCCGTCCGCCACCTCCTGGGCCGCCTGGACGATGGCCTGTGCCATGCGTGCATCCAGCAGCCCCAGCTCCGCGTTCACCTCCGCCGCGTACCGCTTGATGAGCCCCAGGGCCCGCAGGAAGGCGCGAGGAAACCGCAGACCACTGATGGGGAAGTTCAGCACGGCCCGCTGGGTGCTGGCACCATAGAGGGCCTCCGCGGGGACCTCCATCTCACCCAGGGAATCCCGCTCCATGCGTACATTGGTCCGGCCCTCGCTCATGGTCCTCCCTCCTCCGTGTGATTTTCCCGTCCCCCCACTTCCAGTTCTAGCGCCAGCGACGCCTGGCGCAAGTGCTCCAGGGCCCGCGCGCGCTGGTTGGAGACGGTGGTCACCTCCTGCCCCATGCGCTCCAGTTCCTGTACCGCAGCGCGCACCGCATCCCGCACCGCCCCCAGTCTGCGCTCCTCCTGTCCCAGCCGTCCCAGCCCCATCCGCCGCCCCAGGAGGTACAGGCTTGCCGCGAAGGGAGCAAGGAGGGTGTACGGCACGAGGACGACCCGGTCCGAAACCAGGTCGCGCAGGGCGCTGCGACATAGGGCGTAGAGGGAATCCGGAACCGCAGCCACACCGAACCCCGCGCAGGAGGGATCCACCAGGTAGCGTCGGGCGATCTCCTGCGCTCGCTCTCGGACGGACCGTACCAGCCGTCGTTCCACCTCCCGACGGGCCACTTCATCCGCGGCCTCCCAGGCGGACACCAGCTCCGGAGCCACCAGCTTGCTGTCCAGGGGCACCAGAAGACCTCCCGGGAGAACCAAGGCGAATTCCACCTCCCCGCCTCCCATGCGCACCCGTTCCCGAATCCAGTCCTCCGGGAGCCAGCCCAGATGCGCTTCCATCCACCGCTCGCCGAGCTGCCCCCCGCCCCGGCCGAGCAGGGTGGACACCAGCTTGCCCACGCCCTCCTCCACCTCCAGCAGGCTGCGCTCCACGGCGGCCAGCCGTTCCACCTGCCGGATCACCCCCTCCAGGGTGGCGTGTAAGGCTCCCAACTGCTCCGCTGCCCCCCGCAGGGGACCCCCGGAGTGCTGGGAGATGGCATAGACAAGGGATGCCAGCCGCACTTCCAGGCGCACCAGGAGCAGGAGGAGAATCCCGAGACCCGCGAGGGCAACCCCGAAGATCAGCGGATCAATCGTCATCCCCGGAGGAGTGTTTCTCCAGCAGGGGAAGGAGTTCCTCGAGCGTTCGGATGAGGGGGACATCGGATTGCTGATACATGTAGTCCCGGTCCAGCAGGACCGGTTGGATGCCTGCCGCCCGGGCTCCCTGAACGTCCGCCTCGTAGGAGTCGCCCACGTGTACCGCCGTGTGCGGCTCCACCCGGAGGGCGTCCAGGGCCACCCGGAAGATGCGGGGATCGGGCTTGGCGGCGCCCACCACGGCACTCGCCACCACCACCTCGAAGGCATCCAGCAACCCGACCCGACGCAGCACGTCCGGCAGATCCGGCTCCCAGTTGGAGACCACCGCGAGCCGGTATCCCCGGCGCCGTAGCTCCTCCAGGACCTGCGGGACCTCGGGGTATGGCGCGTACTCGGGGCGTACCTCCGTCAGGATCCGATGCATGCGCTCCGCCAGCTCTTCCTCCCGTCCCGGAACCTGCAGGTGGGCGATCATCTCCCGCAGGAACCGTCGCTCCACCTCCGGATTGATCTGGTCCGACACGAGCGGAATGAACAGGTCACTCGCCCGCGCGTACGCCCGCTGCAGCGCCTCGCGATCGAGGGCCACATCGAAGGCCGCGAGTGCCTCCTCCCAGATGTCAAACCAGGAGGGTCGTCCCTCCAGAAGGGTATGACCTGCATCCAGCAGGATCGCCCGAATGCCCACCGCGTATCCCTCCGCTCCCTCTCCCAGGACAGAACACGCCACGGGGCTATTGTACACGGTGTCCGCCTCCTCTCCGCAGCGCCCCCGGCGGGATGCGTTGACAGGGTTCGAGACCTGGGCTACGGTGGAGCGGGAAAGCTAAAAATGAGCTTATTGTCCGTAATACGGACAAATCGGTTCCGGGGACCCGCGGGATCCAAAATCCTGCGGGTCCCCGCACGGACCTCCCGGAGGATGACGATGCCCTCAGCAGAACATCCGGAAGCCTTCTTACCAGAGATCCTTGAGGGATTCCGGTCCGTGACCACGCCATCTGTGGCGGACGCCGTGGACCGCGTGGTGCACCGCCCAGGGTTCATGTCCCACGAGATCAAGCCCGTGGTGGCGGGGAAGCTGGTGGGACCCGCGGTCACGGTCCTGGAGGGGCCCGGCCTGGAGGCACGGCCCCCGCAGCACGCCCTGGAGGCCATCGATGCCGCTGCCCCGGGAAGCATCCTCGTGATCGGAACCGTGGATCCTGCGTCCGCCCGGGACGTCGCCTGCTTGGGGGGACTGATGGCCACCGCGGCGGTGGTCCGGGGCCTTGGCGGAGCCGTGCTGGACGGGGGAGTGCGGGACGTGGAGGAGATCCGCCAGCTGGGATTCCCCGTGTTCGCCCGCAGCGTGGTCCCTGCCACCACCGTGGGACGCTACGTCACCCTGGCCCGGGACCTCCCGATCCCGTGCGGGGGCGTGCTGGTACGGCCCGGAGACATCCTGGTGGGCGACACGGACGGTGTGGTGGTGGTGCCCCGGGAGCACGCCGCGGAGGTCCTGGCGGTGGCCTTGGAGATCGAGCAGACGGAGCGGCGGATGGCCGCCCGGATCCGTGAGCTCGGCTCCATCCGGCGCGCCCTGGAGGAGCTCGGGCGTATCTAAGGTTAAGAAGGAGGAAGGATGCCGGAACTCGTCACGCTGGGAGAGCCCATGGTGGAGTTTGCGGCCCTGGAGAAAGGTCCCCTGGAGGAGGTCTCCACCTTCCGCCGCGGGTGGGGCGGGGACACCAACAACGTGGCGGTGGCCGCCGCGCGCCTGGGGATGTCCGCGGGATGCATCACCCGGGTGGGCGGAGACGAGTTCGGGCGCTCCCTGTTGACCCTCTGGGATCGGGAAGGGGTAGACCGCTCCCGGGTGGCGGTGGACCCAGAAGGATACACGGGAATCTACTTCATCAGCTTCGACGTCGCGGGCCGGCATGCCTTTGCGTACTACCGAAAGGGCTCCGCAGCGAGCCGTCTGTGCCCTGAGGACGTGGATCCCGAGTACGTCAGGAACGCCCGGATGCTCCACACGAGCGGCATCACCCAGGCCATCTCGCCCACCGCGCGGGCCGCGGTGGAAGCTGCCGTGGCCATGGCACGGGCAGGTGGGGTCACGGTCAGCTACGACCTGAACCTCCGGCCCCGATTGCTTCCCCTCCCGGAACTCCGGGCTGCAGCCCACGCGATCCTGCCACAGACCGATATCGTCTTCCTCAGTCTGGAGGACGCCGCCTACCTGGACGACACCTGCTCTCCGGAAGTCCTGGTGGAACGGCTCCTTGAACAGGGACCGCGCCTTGTGGTCCTGAAGATGGGAGAACGGGGCTGCCTGGTAGCAGATGCCTCGGGAGGACGGGCCCACGTCCCCGCCTATCCCGTGCAGCCCGTGGATACCACGGGAGCGGGAGATGCCTTCGATGCAGCCTTCCTGGTGAGGTGGACGCGGGGAGCCTCCCCCAAGGACGCCGCGCGGTTCGCGAACGCAGTGGGGGCCCTGGCGGTGTGCGGTCTGGGGGCCGTGGCCGCGCTCCCTTCCCTGGCCAGAGTGGAGGCCTTTCTACAAGAAGGACACCATGCCACAGGAAGGAGGGGATCCGGATGAGGAGATTTTCGGCAGCACGGATTTGGGGGGGAATTGTCCTCGGTTTTCTGCTCGCGGCGCTGGGGTTGGCTTTCCTCCCTACCACGCAGGCTGCTCCCACCCTCACGCGGTTACGGGTGGGAATCGTGGCGGCCGTGGATCAGCTGGGTGTCCCCGTGGCATTGGATCTGGGGCTCTTTGAGAAGTGGGGGTTAGACGTCACCATCGCCACGCCGTATCCCACGGGCGTAGACCTCCTCAACGCGCTGCAGGCGGGAGAGATCCAGATGGGGCAGGTGGGGGTCCCCATGATCGGTGCCGTCCTCCGGGGAATGGACTTGGTGATTCTGGGGAACTACAGCGGGAGCGCGGTCCGACTCGGAGGAGACCACACCATGGCTCTGGTGGCCCGCCAGGGCAGCGGGATCCAGACCATCCGGGACCTGCGCGGGAAGCGGATTGCGGTGTCCTTCGGGACCATCAGCCACCTGTACATTTTGGGCATCCTGGAACGGGCCAGGCTCAGCGTGAACGATGTCATCCTGGTGAACACGCCCCCCGCAGAGATGCCCGTGGCCCTGCGGGGTGGAGCCGTGGACGCCTTCGCCACCTGGGATCCATGGCCGGTGATCGCCCTCGCGAACGTCCCGGGAAGCTACGAGGTGGTCCGGGATGGTGGATTCATCGGCTTCATGGGGTTCAACGTCGCTCTGCGGCCGTGGGCGGAGCGCAACCAGGAGACCATCGAGCGGTTCCTGGCAGCCCGGGCCGAGGCGGACAAGTTCATGCGGGCGGAGCCCGTGAAGACCGCAGTGATCGCCGTGCGCTGGCTTCCGGGACTGCGACCTGAAGTCGCGCTCCGGGCGGTCCGCAACAACCTGCCCACGGTGGACATCCGGATCTCCTGTTACAACTACCTGGCCTCGAGCTTGGGGAAGTACCCCTGGAAGGCCGGGGGCTTGCTCGAGATGATCCTGTACATCTCAGG
>JAVKHN010000055.1:0-10437 GCA_031459935.1 Candidatus Sysuimicrobium calidum
GGACTGGATCTCCCGGTTCGGGCTGGCCATCCTGGAGGAGGACGGGGTTCGGGTGGCATACCGGAGCCCCCTCCCGGTGTTCGAGCCGGACGTGAATAATCCCTGGGAACGGCTGGGCGTGGAGGACCCCCGGATCACCCGCATCGCGGATCAGTACTACGTGTGCTACACCGCCGCGAGCCTCTACCCCGCCCTCAAGCCCCGTACGTACAGGCGCCCCAGCCCCTTCACGGATACCGGGGTACCCTGGCGAACCCGGATCGCCATCGCCACCACCCGGGACTTCCGGAACTTCCGGCGGCGCGGGCTTGCCTTCCCGCGGTGGGAGAACAAGAACGGTGCCCTCTTCCCCATCCAGTTCGAGGGGCGGTACCTGCTGCTGCACCGGATCTTCCCGGACATCCACCTGGGATCAAGCAAGGACCTGCGCCACTGGCACAACTACGGGCCCCTCCTCCGACCCCGGCCCGGCATGTGGGACAGCAACCGGGTGGGCGTGGGAGGCCCGCCGCTCCGGACCCCTTACGGGTGGCTGGTGATCTACCACGGGGTGGACGACAACCGGGTCTACCGGCTCGGTGCGGCCCTGCTGGATCTCCTGAACCCCAGACGGATCCTGGGCCGCTCCCCCGAACCCATCCTGGAGCCGGAGGAGCCGTACGAGCGAGAGGGACTGGTATCCAACGTGGTCTTCACGTGCGGCGCGGTGTTCTACCGGGGCCGGCTGATGGTGTACTACGGGGGTGCGGATCAGGTGGTGGCCGTGGCCTCCGTACCGAAGGAGAAGGTCCTGGCCTGGGCCCGGGAGGTGGCCCTCCGATCCCGACGGGACGGCCAGGACTAGGCACGGCGCGCCTCCTGCAGGACCTGCTCGTAGGCCCGGAGGTGGTCCTGCACCATTCGCCGGGCGCTGAAGTGCTCCTGTACCCACGCCCGACAGGCCTCCCGGGAGATCTCCCGGACCCGTCCGACCGCCTCCACCGCCTCCTCCAGACCCTCCACCACGAAGCCCGTGCGGCCGTGTGCCACCACCTCCGGCACCGCGCCCCGCCGGGTACCGATCACCGGGAGACCGCAGGCCATGGCCTCGATCATGGTGAGCCCGAAGGCCTCCTCGTACTCCACGAGGTGCACGAAGGCCAGGGCCTGGCAGCTGAGCCGATTGCGCTCCTCTGCGGTCACGGGGCCGATGAACCGCACAAGCTCCCCGTCGAGATGGGGTTCCACTTCCCGCGCGAAGTACTCCTCCTCCTCCGGAGGCACGATTCCCCCGATCACCAGGGGGGTCCGGGTGCGGTGCGCGAGGGCGATGGCGGTGTGCACCCCCTTCACCCGGGCGATGCGTCCCACGAAGAGCAGGAAGTCCCCAGGGGTGTCGCGGTAAGGGAAACGCTCCACCTCCACCCCATGGTGGATGGTGGCCACATAGCGGAGATCCGGGAGGAGGCGGCGTTCCGCGTGGCTGATGGCGATGTAGGGGAGGTGGCGGAAGTGCCGGTAGAGGAGGGCGCTGTCGGGCTCCGCACCTGAGCCGTGGAGGGTGGTCACCACGGGGCGCGGCACAAAGGGCGCGTAGGAGACCACAAAAGAGCCCGCGTGGTTGTGCACGAGGTCGAAGGCCTCCGCCTCCTCCAGGCACCGCACCGCGTGGAGAATCTCGTATCCCCGGGCGGCCCGTCGGAGCTCGGGATCCTCCATGAGGGGGCGGGGGACAACGCTCACCAGCTTCGCCTGCGTGAGGGAGTCCCCGGTGGCGAACAGGGTGACCTCCACCCCGGCCCGGACCAGGCCCTCCACCAGGGTGCTGGTGGCCTGCTCCCACCCCCCGTAGTGCCGGGGCGGGCACCGCCAGGCGATGGGCGCCAGGACGGCCAGGCGCATCCTAGGCCTGCAGGCTCACGGCGGCCAGGAGGTAGGCGAGGCATGCCTCGGCCCCACAGTTCTCGTTGGGGCCATCCGGACCGAGGCCGTCCCGACAGGCCCCGTCCCCGTCCACGAGAGGCACCCCCAGGAGGTTCGCTCCGAGGAACCATTCCCACGCGCGGAGCGCGGCCTCCCGGTACCGCAGATCCCCCGTCCACCGCCACGCTTCCATACATGCCTCCACCAGGGCCCCGGGATCCACCGGTTGCTGGTCCCACCGGGCCTTGCGTCCTCCCCGCGGGTACCAGCCCCGGTTCCCCACCGGCACCACGACCCCCTCCTCGATCATCACCTCGAGCAGGAAGTCCAGGGTGCGCAGGGCCGCATCGGCCCACGCTGTACGGAGGTGAGCCGCCCGCAGCAGGGCCATGGGAACCCGCCCCAGTTCGTACGTGAGCACCGGCTCCGGCCATGGCCAATCCTCCGGGGCCTCCCGCAGCTGCCGGCAGAGGGTCTGACCGACTTCCTTTGCCGCATCCCAGGCTCCTCCGGCCACCAGACCCGCTAGGGCGTTGGCCCGGCCGCGACAGGTGCGGAGGCTCCGGACGGTAGGCAGGGCCCGTTCGAACAGCGCCCGCGCCGCCTGCCGCAGGGAGTCCGGCAGCGAGGAGGCCAGGACCTCCCCGAGGGCCCACATGCACCGGCCCTGGCAGTCCTCCGAGACCCCGCAGGGAAGCGGACGGCGATCGCTCCCCCACAGGTTGTGGAACCACCCGTCGGGGCGCAGGCTGCGGTAGAGGAAGTCCAGGTAGATCCGGCTCAGCTCCACCTGACCCGTTCGGGCCGCCACCACCAGGCCCCGCGCGTTGTCGTCCGCGGTGTAGCCGCTTGAGCGGTCCGGCCACCTGCCCCGGGAGAACTGGATGAGCCCGAACTCATCCGTAAGGCGCCGCAGATGAACCCACCGGACCGCTACGAGCGTGGTTCGCTCCGTCCGGCCCATGGGTCCGCTCTACACCGCCGCATCCACCTGCACCTGCCGGGCGACCTCCCGGAAAAGAGTCACGTATGCCTGAGTCACCGCGGGCCAGTGCATCTGCTGGGCGAACCGCCAGGTCCGCTCCCCCATCCGCTCCCGCCGCACCGGATCCGAGAGGAGGTCTATCACCGCGGCCGCAACGGCGGCAGGCGATCGGAAGGGCACGAGCACTCCGCGGCCGTTGCTGAGCACGTCCTGCGCGTACCGGTACGGGGTGCTCACCACCGCGCATCCGCACGCGAGAGCCCAGGAGAGGGTGCCACTCACGATCTGATCGGGATTCAGGTAGGGCGTCAGGTAGATGTCCGTGGCCTGAAGATACCCGATGAGCTCCCCGTCCTCCATGTAGCGGTTCTCGAAACGCACCAGATCCTGGATCCCCAGGCGCTGTACCCGCTCCATCAGCATGTTTCGGTACCACTCCCCTTCCCGGCGTCGCAGATTGGGGTGGGTCTCTCCCAGCACAAGGTACAGCACGTTCGGAAAGACCCGGGCTACGGAAGGCAGGGCGTCCAGAACGTCCTCGATGCCCTTTCCGGGGCTCACCAACCCGAAGGTGGTCAGCACCCACCGATCCTCCAGCCCCAGCCGGGCCTTCGCCTCCGCCCGGGGAACCCTCTCCACCACGGGGACCCCGTGCCAGATCATGCGCACCCGACTCCGGGGCACCCCGTACCGCTCCTCCAGAAGGTCCACCGCGGAAGGGCTCAGCACCACCACGGCCGCGGAACGGCGGCAGAGGGTCCGGATGATCTGTCGGGGCTTGGCCGGTGGGTTCGAGAGCACCGTGTGGAGGGTGGTCACCACCGGACGCTCCAGGTGATCCAGCAGCTCCATCAACTCCTCCCCCCAATCCCCCCCGAAGATCCCGAACTCGTGCTGGACGTTCACCACGTCCACCCGCTCCTGGTTGAGGCGCAGGGCCGCAGAGCGGTAGTCCTCCCGGCAGTTCTCCCGGATCTCCCCCACCACCTCTGGGCCATACCGGTACACCCCGTTCTCGTCGTTCATGGCCACCACCAGGGGACGCACCCCCCACTCCCGGAGCCCCTGGGCCAGATCCCGGCTAAAGGTGGCGATCCCGCACTCGCGGGGAGGGTAGGTGGAAAGGAGCGCGATGCTCAAGCAACCCTGGTTCTCCCGCGCGTTGCGCATGCCTCTCACCTCCTTGCGAACCGAGTCCGTAGCCTCGAGTGCCGCAGCGAGGTATGCGACATCACGCGGGGCCGCGGCGAGGAGCACCCTGTCCGCTGGAGCGGCCCCATGGACCGACCTTGGACAGATTGAGTTACGTCTTTAGTATACCGGAATGGCGGCCGGCGGACCACAGAAGGAGTAGGGCACAGAATCGTCGAACATCTTTTACAGGTGATGGATGGAACACGACGCCGACGCCGGATCCTGCTGGATGCGAGAGGAGGAGCGTCCGGTGCGGGTCTGTGTATACTACGAGTACCGTCCCTCCCTTCTTCCCAGCGGCGGGATTCGCACCGCGTACCGGAACCACACGGAGGCGCTGCGCCTAGCCGGTATAGAGGTCGTCCACCGCCCCCGGGAGCCGCACGACCTCCTGCACCTCCACTCCACGGGCCCCCTCTCCCTGCTGCTTCTGGAGCGCACCGCGGGCATGCGGCCCGTGGTGGTGCACGCCCACACCACCGCGGAGGACTTCGCGAACTCCTTCCGGCTGAGCGATGCGGTGGCACCCATGCTGGGGCGCTACCTCCGGTACCTCTACAACCGGGCGGACCTCGTGATCGCCCCGAGTCCCTACACCGCCCGGGTCCTGCGGCAGCACGGGGTGCTGGCGCCCGTGGAGGTGGTGAGCAACGGGGTGGACGTGCGGCGGTTCACCCCGGATCCCCGGCGGCGCGTTCGGGGCCGGGCCCGCTACCGCCTCAGCGGCTTCGTGGTGTTCGCGGTGGGGCTGGTGCTCCTGCGTAAGGGCATCGAGCTCTTCTGCGAGACCGCCCGGCAGGTGCCGGAGGTTCGCTTCGTGTGGTTCGGCCCCATCCACAAGGCGGTGAAGCCTGAGACCCTGCGGGTCCTGGAGCGGGCGCCCGAGAACGTCCGGTTCACGGGGTACGTGGAGAACGTGCTGGACGCGTACGCCGCGGGGGACGTGTTCTTTTTCCCCAGTGCGGTGGAGAACGAGGGGATCGCGGTGCTGGAAGCTGCCGCCTGCGGGAAGCCTCTCCTGCTGCGCGCGGCGGACTGCTTCCGGGACCGGTTCACCCACGGGATGAACGCGCTGCTGGCGGACGACCCAGACACCTTCGCCGCGTACATCCGCCAGCTGCGGGATGATCCCGGACTCCGCGACCGGCTCGCGCGGCAGGCCCGGGACTTCGCGGAGCAGCACCGGCTGGAGGTGGTGGGAGCACGACTGCGGGACCTGTACCAGGGCCTGCTCCTCAAGCGCACTGGCATCCCCCGCGCGACTCCGGTCCCCTGAGTCACGCGCCTACGTGGACCGGAGCACGAGAGAGGTGTTCCCCTTTTGGATGGCCACGTACCGCACCTGAGACTGCGCGCTCAGGCGTTCCAGAAGCGCGGCGAGGGAGTTCCGCGGGGCCCGGGCCGGGCGGGAGCCGTTCCCCTTCACCCCCTGGACCTCCCCCTCTCCCTTCATGATGCAGTGCAGCAGCAGGGTCTCCTCGTCCGCGTGCACCATTCCCAGCTTCTGCCGGATCACCTCCAGGGGAGCCTCTTCCTCCTCCCGCAGCGCCTCCAGCTGTGCGGCGATCTCCCGCGCCCGGGCCCGTCCCAGGATCCGGTCCTTCGCCTCCGGATCCATGCAGGTATACCCCGAGTCCTCCCCGAAGGCTCCCAGGGCGAACCGGATCACCTCGTCCGTCACCAGCCGGTACCGCTCCCCCGTCAGCACGTTCAGGGCCGCCTGCGTGGCCACGTGCTGGGAGTACGGCGTGATCATGATGGGGTACCCGAGGTCCGCCCGGACCCGTACGATCTCCTCCAGCACCTCCTGCAACCGGTGTTCCATGCGCAGCTCCTGCAGCTGGAACCGCAGGTTCGAGATGACCCCTCCCGGCACCTGGTGCACATACTGGCCGTAGTCGTACTCCACGGGCATCCCCACGGGTCTACCTTCCCGTCGGGCGAACGTCCAAAGCCGCTCTGAGGCCGCCTGTACCGCTTCCTCGTTCACCTGCACCGTCCATCCCAGATACCGGGCGTTCTGCACCACGTTGAAGACGGACGGCTGTGAGGATCCATTGGCGAGCGGCGGGATGGCGGTGTGCACGACCCGAACCCCCAGCTGGATGGCCTCCAGGTAGCAGAGGGGAGCCAACCCTGTGGTGCAGTGCGAGTGGAGCTCCACCGGGACAGCTCCGGCCGCCTCCACGATGGCCGGCAGCAGGGTCCGGACCCGGTCCGGCGTCAGCAGTCCCCCCTGATCCTTGAGGTAGACGGCATCCGGCCGGAAGGCCACCAGCTCCCGGGTCTTCTCCGCGTAGTACGCGTCCGTGTGTCGGGGGGAGATGGTGTACGAGAGGGCGAAGACGATCTGGTAGTTCAGGGAGCGCAAGAAGGGCACCAACCACGGGAAGAGCCGTTTGGGCTGGTCCATGGTGTTGGCCGTGAGCTGGGCCCGGTTTAACGCCCCGATGGTCGCCACGCGCTCGAAGAACAGCATGGTCAGGCAGCGGGGATTGACGCCGGCGAAGGGGTTGAGGCTCACGGCACCCATGCATGCCTTGGTCACGCCCCGAAGGACCCGCGCCACCACCCGGCACATCTCCCAGGGATCCTCCCGCAGGTCCCGCACGAACTTCTTGAAGTAAATGGGATTGACGGGCACCTCCACCGCGTGGAACTCCGCCCGCACGAGATCCCCCGCCACCTCCGCGATGAGCCGCGTGGGGATGTCCGAGGCCCACAGGCTCTGGGCACCGTCCCGGAGTGTGGTATCCACGAACCGCACCGGACCCATCCCTATCCCCCTAGACCGCAAGATAGGTTTGCTTCAGCGATTCGTCCGCGAGGAGCGCCTCGTACGTGCCCTGGAACTGTACCTGACCCTTGTCCAGGATGTAGATCCTCGAGCTGAGGCCTGCCGCGAACCACAGGTTCTGCTCGGAGAGCAGGATCGCGAGCCCCATCTCCCGGAGCCTCCGGATCTGCTCCCACAGGGCCTGGACCACCAAAGGGGCTAGGCCCTCCGAAGGCTCATCGAGGAGCAGGAGCTCCGGACCCCCCATGAGGGCACGGGCGATGGCCAGCATCCGCTGTTCCCCTCCGCTGAGGGACCGTCCGGGCCGGTTCCGCAACGGTTCCAGGGCGGGGAAGAGCTGGAAGACCTTCTCCACCGTCCACCCCTGACCTCCCCGAACCCCCCGGCGTCCCTCCATGCCCACCAGCAGGTTCTCCAGAACCGTCAAGCTGGGAAAGATGCGGCGATCCTCCGGCACGTACCCGATCCCCATGCGCCGGATGGCATAGGTGGGACGTCCGATCAGGCTCTGCCCGTGAAAGAGGATGCGTCCCTCCACCTGGGGAACCAGGCCCATGATGGACTTCAGAGTGGTGCTCTTGCCGGCCCCGTTCCGTCCCAGAAGGCACACGACCTCTCCCTCCTCCACGGAGAGGGCCACGTCCTGCAGAACCCACCCGTGGCCGTATCCCGCAAACACCCGCTCCAGCACCAACACCGTTCCTACCGTCCTCCAGGCTTCCCGCTCCCCCGGGTTTCCTCCCCCAGGTAGACCCGCCGGACCTCCGGATCCGCCCGCACCTCCCCGGGAGTTCCCTCCGCGATCACCGTTCCCCGGTTCAAGACGGTGATCCGGTCCGCCACGGAGAACACCACGTCCATATCATGCTCGATGAGCAGGGTGGTGATCCCGCGTGCCTCCACCACCTTCCGCACCAGGGCCATCAGTTGAGGACGCTCCGGGACCGGGATTCCGGAGGTGGGCTCATCCAGCAGGAGGATCTCCGGGTCGCAGGCGAGGGCCAGAGCGAGTTCCAGCTTCTTGCGATCCCCGTGCGGGAGCTCCCCCGCCCGCCGGTGCGCCTGTTCTTCCAGGCGCACCTGCCGCAGGATCTCCCACGCCTCCTCCACCTCTACCCGACGGAAGGGCGTCAGCGGCCGCCACAGGTAGCCTCCCATGGCTGCACGGGCCAGCTGGACGTTCTCCAGGGCAGTGGCGGTGGGGAAAACGCTCGTGATCTGGAACGTCCGGGCGACCCGTCTATGGACGACCCGATACGGGGGTAACCCCGTGACGTCCTCCCCTCGAATTTGAATCCGACCCCGGTCCGGCCGCAGGAACCCTGTGAGCAGGTGGAAGAGGGTGGTTTTCCCGGCCCCGTTGGGGCCGATGATCGCGTGAACCGTCCCCCGACGGACCGAGAGGTTCACCCCGGCCACCGCGGCCACCCCTCCGAAGCGCTTCCACAGGTCCTCGGTGCAGAGGACGGGCTCCTCCGTCATCCCCACCTGCGTCTCCGAACCCGAAGTTCCACGAGTCCCCGAGGCGCCAGGAAGGCCGCCAGCACGATCACCAGCCCGAGGAAGAACTGCCAGTACGGCGTGGCCCGAGGGACCAGGAACGCCAGGGTCTTGATCACCACCGCCCCCACCAGCGGGCCCACGAACCGGTCCGGTCCCCCCAGCACCGCCATGAGGACCGCCTCCGCGGAGCTCTGCCAGCCCGCGGCCTTCGGGAACATGCTCCCGTGGTGGAAGACGAACAAACTCCCCGCGAGTCCCGCGAGCCCGCCCGAGAGGGTAAACGCCGCCCACTGCACCCGCCGCGCGGGGATCCCGATGGCCTCCGCCCGGTGCGGGCTATCCCGCACGGCCTTCAGGGCAGCGCCAAAAGGGGACTCGCACACCCGCCACAGGCCCCACAGCGCGAGCCCCACCACCACCAGCACCAGGTAGTAGTACACGGTGGAATCGGTCCAGGGCACCGGCGGGAAGACGTCGGTGAGGCCATCGTCTCCCCCCGTCACCTCTTTCCACTTCCAGAACACGGTGTACAGGAGCTGCCCGAAGGCCAGGGTGAGCATGACGAAGTAGGCCCCTGCGAGCCGCACGCAGAAGAACCCAATCACCGCGGCCGTCAGCACCGCCGCGGCGGTCCCGATTCCCGCGGTGGCGAACCAGGGGAGGCCGACCCGCTTCACGAGAATCCCCGCCACGTATCCCCCGACCCCGAAGAAGGCCGCGTGTCCCAGGCTGAGCAGGCCGCCGTACCCCACCAGGAGGTTGAGGCTCGCAGCGAGAAGGGCCGCGAGCAAGATGTCCACGGCCTGCACCACGTAAGGGGAGGGAAGGACAAGCGGGAGGACGAGGAGCCCCGCGGAGAGGCTTAGCCAGACCCAGACAGGCTCCCTTGCCCGAGGGCGGGCAGTCTCGAGGGTTCGAGCGTCCCACATCCGATCGGCTTCCACCGCTTCGGGAGCACCCCCTTCAGTCCACCCCGAAGAGTCCCTTTGGGCGCACCACCAGCACCATGGCCATCAGGGCGAAGACGAAAGCGATGGCGAACTGCGGGAGGACGAGGATGCCGAAGGCCTGCGTGAGCCCCACCAGGACCGCGGTAGCGGCAGCGCCCAGGATGCTGCCCAACCCGCCCACCACCACCACCACGAAGGCGTCGATCACCGCGCTCACATCCATCCCCAGACTCGCCCCGGAGATGGGCACCACCAGAACCCCTGCCAGTCCCGCGAGGGCGGTTCCCACCGCGAACACCTGCGTGGCGAGCCGCGATTCGTCCACCCCGCACGCGGCCGCCATTTCCCGGTCCTGGGCCACGGCCCGCACCAGCCGTCCCCACCGGGTGCGCTGGACGATCCATCCCAGGATCAGGGCCACCCCCCCGCTCACCGCAATCACCACCGCGTAGTACCCGGGGAACGTCACCCCTCCGATGGAGACCACCCCGAACCGGCCCAGGACCGGGACACCCTTCGGGAACTCGCCCCACACGTACCGACAGAGGTCGGAGATCATGAAGATGAGCGCCACCATGGGCAGGAGCTGGACCCGGAGGGGAGCGCCGTAGAACCTGCGGATGAGCAGGCGCTCCAGCCCAGCGCCGAGCAGCCCCATGAGGACGGGGACGGTCCCCACCAGGACCCAGAACCCTCCCCGGTCGAGGAGGACCTCACTCAGGGCGTACGCCAGGAACCCCGAGAGCATGAAGAGGGAGCCGTGGGCCAGGTTGAGGAACCGCGAGACCCCGAACACCAGCCACACCCCTGCCGCCAGCAGGAACAGGAAGGAGGCGGAGACCAGGGCGCTGATGAGCTGCAGGCCCAGGATGGCATGCATCCCGCGCTACCGGCCCAGGGCCCGGAGCCGCCTGATCTGCTCCTCACCGAGCAGGTACTTTTCCCCCTCCACGTACCGGGGATCCGCAAGCCCCGCCCGACCGTAGGTAGGATCCCAGGTGAACCGCCCGAACCACCAGCCCGCGGTGGACTGGTTGTCAAACGGCCGCAGCTTCACCCAGCCGTGGGAGGGGTGGAGGTAGGTCATGCCCGGGAGGGCCCGAGCC
>JAVKHN010000056.1:0-9718 GCA_031459935.1 Candidatus Sysuimicrobium calidum
GTGCTCCCTCCAGGCAGAATACCGTCACCACAGCACCCCAGATGAGGGCTGCCAGTGCCAGGTGCAAGGAGACCACCGCGGGATGCAGCAGGAACCACTTGTTGAGGGCCCCCACCAGGACCTGAAGCCCGTAGAGGGCGGCGGCGAGGTGCGCGGCCTGCCGGGTCACGGGACCGAGGGACCGGCTGCGCACCACGAGCCCGGCCAACAGGACAAGTCCCACGAGAGCCAGCACCCGGTGGGTGAAATGCACGTGGACCCCGGGAAGCGAGGGAGGAAGGAGCCGCCCACGACACAGGGGCCAGTCCGGGCAGGCGAGTCCCGCGGCGCTTGCCCCCACGTATCCGCCCAACAGGATGAGGAGATACAGTGTTCCGAGCACCAGGAGGACGTACGGACGGAGTCCTCCACCCCGCAGCGCAACTCCGGAGGCCCGGAAGGTGAGCGCCAGCAGAACGGCGAGCACTGCCAGCGCCAGCCCCAGGTGCACCACCACGCTCCAGTCCTCCAAGCCGCTCAGGACCACCACGCCTCCCACGAGCCCCTGCACCACCACAAGCCCCAGGGCCGCCCACGCCAGCGGGCGCAGCCCGTGTGGCTCTGAAAGACGGTGAGCCCACACGACGGCCCCCACGCTCATCAGGCCCACCCCACCCGCCACGAGCCGGTGCCCGTACTCCAGGAGCACCCGGGGCTCCGCGGGGGGAATGATGCGTCCGTGGCAGAGGGGCCAGTCCGGACACGCGTCTCCCGAGCCCGTGGTCCGCACCACGCCGCCCAGGACGATGAGGGCGTACGTGAGGCCCACGAGGACCGCGGTGTACCAGGCAAACGCCCTCGCGCGCGGGGTGTGCATCGGTCTTGCGCTTTCCAAGCCCTTCGGACAAACTGGACACGAACCGCCCTCATTCTACCGGAGGGGAACGTGATCGCGCACCGGGAACTTCCGAGAAGTGGTCGGCACATCTTCGGGGTGGGATTCGCCGCCACCGCCACCACCCTGCTTGCCTCTCTCCTCGTGGTCCTGTGGGGACTGGGGCGCGCTGTCATGCGTCCGGAGGCCACGGATTTCCTCACACGGTGGTTTTTGGGCCTGTGGGACAACCTGGTGCTGGATCGCACGCGGATGATCTTCAGCTGGTCCCTGGTGGCGTTCGCCCTCACGGGGGTTCTCTACGCATACCTCTACGCCCTTGCCTTCGGCCCCGTGTTTTACCGGGTGGAGGCCCTGGCCGCGCGGCCGTGGCTGTGTGGACTGCTCTTTGCACCTGTTCCGTGGTTGGTGACCCTGTTCGTGATCCTGCCGCTGGTGGGCGCAGGCTTTTTGGGGAGCACCCTCGCCTCCGGAGGGATGGTCTGGCTCTCGCTCCTGGCCCACCTCTTGCACGGTCTCCTACTGGGCATCTGGTTCGACGTCACGGCCCGGTCCGGTTAAGCTCCCTCCAGCAGCTCCAGGCTCAACCGCTCCACGCGGTCCGGAGTAAACCCGAACCGCTCCGCCACCACCGGGTAGGGTGCGGAGGCTCCGAACCGGTCCAGGCCTACGATCCGGCCCCGACAGCCCACGTATCGCTCCCAGCCGAGGGGGCTTGCCGCCTCCACCGCGATCCGGCGCTCCACGTGCGGAGGAAGCACAGCCTCCCGGTACTCTCGGGGCTGGGCATCGAACAGCTCCCAGCACGGGAGACTCACCACCCGGGCCCGGATACGTCGGCGCACCAACCGCTCGTATACCTCCACGCACAGCGCCACCTCCGAGCCGCTGGCGAGGAGGATGAGTTCCGGCGGACCCTCCCCAGAGTCCGCGAGCACGTATCCGCCCCGGCGCAGGCCGCTTGCGGGCGCGTACCGGGCACGGTTCAGGGTCGGGACCGGTTGCCGGGTGAGCACCAAAGCCACGGGGCCCGCAGTGTGCTCCATGGCTACCCGCCAGGCCTCCGCGGTCTCGTTGGCATCCGCGGGCCGGATCACGAGAAGGTTGGGGATGGCCCGCAGGGAAGGAAGGTGTTCTACGGGCTGATGGGTGGGGCCGTCCTCGCCCACGAGGATCGAGTCGTGGGTGAGGACGTAGATGACGGGGAGCCCGCTCAGGGCCGCAAGCCGGATGGAGGGCCGCATGTAGTCGCTGAACACGAGGAAGGTGGCGGCAAAGGGGCGCACCCCGCCGTGGGCCGCAAGTCCGTTCGCGATGGCCCCCATGGCATGCTCCCGAACCCCGAAGTGCAGGTTGCGGCCGGAGTAGTCGATGGGACCGCCGCTCCTGCCCTGCGGATCCTCGATCCGGTGCGCGGGGCTCTGGAAGTCTCCCAGGCCCTTCATCGCGGTGTTGGTGGAGGGGTTGAGATCCGCGGACCCGCCCACCAACCACGGCAGCCGCGGCGCGATGGCGTTGAGGACCCGTCCGCTGGCCGCGCGGGTGGCAATCCTCTCCCCGGCCGGGAAAATGGGAATCTCCTTGTCCCATTCCTCCGGAAGTTGGTGGCGGTGCGCACGGTGCCACAAGGCGGCGAGGTCCGGGTAGGTCTGTGCCCACGCCTCGAAGGCCCGTCGCCACTCCGCCTCCCACCGCCTTCCGCGCACGATGGCCTCCCGGAAACGCCGCAACGCCACCTCAGGTACCGTGAAGGGCTCCTCGTAGGGCCATCCCAGCCGCTCCTTGGTGGCCCGCACGCCTTCCTCTCCCAGCGGAGCTCCGTGGGCCTCGTAGGACCCCTCTTTGGGGCTCCCGTAGCCGATCCGGGTATGCACAAGGATGAGGGAGGGCCGGTCCAGCTCCTCCCGCGCCGCACGGATGGACGCCTCGAGGGCTTTGAGGTCGTTGCCGTCCGGGACATCCTGGACGTGCCACCCGTACGCCTCAAACCGCTTCGCCACGTCCTCCGTGAAGGAATAGTCCGCACTCTCGCTGAGAGTGACCCGGTTGCAGTCGTACAGGTAGATGAGCTTGCCCAGCCGCAGGTGCCCCGCGAGGCTGGCGGCCTCCGCGGCCACCCCCTCCATGAGATCGCCATCCGAGACCACCGCGTACACGTAGTGGTCCACGATCTCATACCCGGGACGGTTGAACACCGCAGCAAGGTAGCGTTCCGCGATGGCCATGCCCACCCCGTTCCCGAAGCCCTGTCCGAGCGGTCCCGTGGTCACCTCCACCCCCGGGGTGAGGTGACGCTCCGGATGTCCTGGGGTACGGCTGCCCCACTGCCGGAAGTTCCGCAGATCCTCCAGGGAGAGATCGTAGCCCGTAAGGTACAGAAGGGCATACAGGAGCATGGAGGCATGGCCCGCGGAGAGCACGAACCGATCGCGGTCGGGCCAGTTCGGGTTTTCGGGGTTGTGCTTTAAGAACTTGGTCCACAGGACGTAGGCAGCAGGCGCGAACCCCAGCACCGCCCCTGGGTGTCCGGAGTTGGCCTGTTGGATGGCGTCGATGGCCAGGGTCCGGATGGTGTTAATGCACAGCTCGTCCAGTGCCCGCTCCTCCATCTCCGCCTCCTAACAGGGTACTTACCCCTCCACGATAGCAGGAGCTCTGCGGATCCGGAACGAAAGCCGCAAACGATGCCCGAGGTTTCGGAACCCGACCTGGCCTGGGAAGCGCTCCCGGAAGCGGAGCTGCGGGCACGGTTTGGCCCACCCACCCCCGAGACGGTGGAGACCCTGAAGGACCGTCTGGACCACCTCGCGCACCGCGCCCCCGCGGCCGCTCTGCACGGCGCCCGCGTTCTCGTGGCGTACGCGGCATCCGGAGATCCCGCCTGTCGGGCGCTGGCACAGCTCGCCCTGGCAAACGCCTTCCTGTGGACGGACCGGCTCGGGGAAGCCCTCTCGGCCTATGACGAAGCGCAGGCGTGCGCGGAGGAAGCCGCAGACCTGGTACTCAGGGCCCGATGCGGGATTGGGAAGATGGGAGCTCTCTTCCTGCAGGGACGCGGGGAGGAGGCCCTCACCCTGGCGGATGCCATCGAGCCGGTGCTGGCCGCGGCGGGCCAACCGCTCCTCCTGGCCCGGGTCCTCAGCCAGCGGGCCACCGTGCTCAAGCACCGGGGAGACCTGGAAGGGGCCGTGGAGGCTTATACCCGGGCCATCGCCCTCCTGCGGGGCGCGGAGGGCGGAGCTCTGGATCTGACCATCGCTCTCCACAACCTCGCCCTCGGTCTCCTGCGCCTGGGCCGGGGAGAAGAGGCCCTCCAGCGGCTGGAGGAGGCCCGGGAGACAGCCCGGGAGGCCCGCAGCGCCCTCTGGGAGGCCCGGGTTGCGGCCGCGGTCGGGGAGCTGGACATCTGTCTGGGCCGCTATGCCCGGGCCATCGCTGCCTTCGAACAGGCCGCGAACCTGTACGAGCAGGCCGGCATCGTCGCCACCGCGGCCATGTACCGGCTGCGGGCGGTGGAAGGCTGGCTGTATCTGGGCCGGTGGGAACGGGTGGAGCAGGAGGCGGGCCAGCTGGCGGAAGATCTCTACGCCCGGGGGTTTGCCGCGGAGGCCGCCCGGGCCCGCTACCTCCTCGCCCTGGCCCACCGACAAGCAGGGCGATGGGCGGAGGCGGAGACGCTGCTGCGCCAAGCGGCCTCGTCCTTTGCCGCCTCCCAGCGCACCCTGTGGAGGGCGGCCGTGCTCGCGGAGCTCTCTGCCCTCCGACTGCGCCGGGGAGCGACGGAGGAAGCGGCATCCCTCTTACAGGAGGCGTACGCCGCGGGCGCTTCGCAGGACACCGTCGGATTCGTGCGTATCCTCCTGGTGGAGGCGGATCTGCACGCGGCACGGGGAGCTCTGTCCGCCGCGATCCGGGCCGCTCGGGCGGCCCTGCGCGCCGGACGGCGGCTCCGCCTGCCGTGGGCCTGCGCTCTCGCTCACCGCCGGCTCGCCCAGCTGAGCTCTTCGCCACACAGGCGAAGGGTACACCTTCTGAGCGGAATCGCTTACGCCCACCGCCTTCTCGCGGCGGTCCCCGCGGATCTCCGATGGAGCACTTACCGGGAGTTCCAGCAGCTATACGGGGAGGGCCTGCGGGCCCTGGCGGAAGCAGGGCAACCGGGCCGGGCATGGGCGGTGGCCCAGGGCATGAAAGCGCAGGGCATGGCCCAGCTCCTCACCCGAGACCCCACGGCGCACCTGCGCGCCCGCACGGCATCCGAGGATTCCCTCCTGCAGGAGCTGCAGCGCCTGCACACCCAATACCGCGTCCTCACCTCCGGGACCCTGGAGGCGCCCGCGGGGCCCACAACCCTCCGCGCACTGGAGCGCCGGATTCACGAGCTTGTAGAACGGCTCGCGGTGTACGGCGCGGCCCTGGACGATGCGGCGCTCCTGGGTTTTCCGCACGCACCCGAGCGGCCCTCCCTCGGCTCCGAGGGAGCCCTGGTGGAGTACCTCGTAATGCACGACGAGCTGCTTGCGTTCTGTCTCCGGGATCGAAGCGTGCGGATCTTCCGAGACCTGGCGCCTCTACCCGAAGTCCACCGACTCGCCCGGTGGCTCGGGCTGGGCCTGCACGCATACGCCTCCGGCCACCTCCCTCCGCAGGAGGCCCTCATGCAGATCACCCGAGTCCTCAGGGAGCTCTATGCCCTGCTCCTGCAGCCCCTGGAGCCTGCCCTGGCGGGATGCCGGCGGCTCGTCCTCGCTCCCAGCGGCCCTCTGTTCGGGCTTCCCTTCCATGCCTTCCTCTGGAGGGATCGGTGCGTGTGGGAGGATTGGGAGGTGAGTTACATCCCCGCCGGCTCCCTCCTCCCCCTGCTGGACCGTCGGATCCCCGCGAGGGGACCCATGGTGCTGCTCGCGAGCACACACGGCGGCCAGATCCCGCAAGCCGCGGAAGAGGTGGCACGGATCGCCCGCTGGATTCCCGCCCGGGTGATCTGGGAGCCAACGCGGGAGGTTTTCCTCTCCGAGCTGCGCAGCTGCACGCTCCTTCATTTCGCGGGCCACTGCGTGTTCCACCAGGAGGCACCGCTTCTGTCCGCCCTCCACCTCGCGGACGGTCCCCTCACGCTGCTGGATCTTCTGGAAGCGCCCGCACGGGTGGATCTCGTAGTGCTCAGCGGCTGCAGCACCGGAGCCCATGCGGTGCTCCCAGGGGACGAGCTCTTCGGGTTCGCACGGGCCTGGCTGCGGGTCGGGGCCCGGGGATTGGTGCTCTCCCTGTGGCCGGCAGAGGACCGGTCCACGTGCCAGCTCATGGAGGCCTTCTACCGGGAACTCGTGGGCGGTGCACCCCCAGCCGCGGCCCTGCGCACCGCAGCGCTCCAGGTTCGAGAGACGTCCCCTCACCCCCTGCACTGGGCCGGATTCCTCTACATGGGGTCTCCGAGGATCAGGCTGCAACCCGTTGATTCCCCACAGACTCCCGGGAGGAGGGGAGAATGAATCACAGCTGGCGGTATCTCGACGCGCACATCCTCTTCGCGGGGCCCGCGGAGATCCTGACCGCGCTGGAACGGGACCATCCCATCCGGTGCATCGCGTGCAAGACCGCTCCCCGGGACGCTTTCATCCCGCTCCGAGGAGGCCGCACCACCCGATGGAGCCGGATCCCGATTCCCGCCTTCCCCCTGCCCGCGTATGGCTGGACCCTCCAGCCTTACGTGGTCGAATCGGACGACCTCTCTCCGCGTGACCTCCTGCGCCGGGTGCTCCGCGCGCGGGGCCCCCTGGAGGCTCCCCTGGTGGGATCCCTGGACTACGAGGCCCGCGGCCAGGTGGACGGGGTACACGGGAGCCCCACCCCGGACCAAGCCATCCGGATGCCGGACGCCGTGGAAGCGGAGTTCCGCACGCAGGTGGCCTTCGAGCGCATCGGACTGTTGCGCATGGAGCGGACACCGCACCGCCCCCGAGGTGCGGGGGTGACCGTGGTCATCCTGGACAGCGCCCCGGACCTGCAGCGGGGCGAGCCGGCCTTCGATGCCGGGCTCGTGGACCTGTATGTGGAGTGGCCGCACCGGCTCCCGGAGGACCTGCCAGCGCTGCGCAGCGTGGAAGAGCTCGAACAGGAAGGGTGCGGGCTTCGGGAGCGCCGGCGGTACCGGGTGTTCTCCCCCCTCGTGGCGGACACAGACGGGATGCGAGGATACCGGGCCCACCACGGGCTCATGATCGCCGCCCTCGTGCGCCGTATCGCGCCGGAAGCGAACATCGTGCTCGTGCGGTTGTTGAACGGGGAGCTCGGAACCCTGACCGGGGACCTCATCGAGGCCATGCGCTGGGTGCACCGCCTGCGCCAAGTACCCCATCCTTCCGGCACTCACCCCCTGGTGTACGGAAGCCTGGTATACAACCTGAGCCTGGGCGTGGATCGCTCCCAGCCGGAGACCGTGCAGTCGTGTGTCCTGCTGTGGGCCGTGGACGAGGCGGCGCGGGCGGGCGCGATCCTGGTGTGCGCTGCCGGCAACCTTTCGGAAGGACGTCCGGAGAACTGTCTGGAGCCCGCGGCCTACGGGCACTTCGGAGATACGTGGAGTGCCCGCACCCAAGTGATCCCCGTGGCCGCCAGCAGCTACGCATCGCCAGAGCGCTACGCATGGTTCAGCAATGAGGCCCACTTCGCGGCACCCGGAGAGGATCTCATCCTGGACTGTGGTGCGGAGGTGGCGGGCGGTCGCTATGTGCGGTGGTCGGGGACCTCCTTCGCCTCTGCCCTGACCACAGGGATCGTGGCCCTGCACCTCAGCGCGGGTCTTCCTCCGTACGAGGTCAAGCAGCGGCTGTGGGAAGACGCCCGCCATCCCCGCTCCTGGGACGGCGTGCACTTGGTTCAGGTGGGTGCGTAGGACCTGCGTCAGCAGCCCGTCTTCACTCCAGTGTGAACGAACGGGAGGTCTCTGATCGTAGGGAGAGACAGAACGGAGGTGAGACAGTGCGCAGGATCGGCGTACTTCTCCTGCTGCTGGCCCTTCTGGCGGGGGCTTGGGCGTGGAGGCCGGCCCGCGCGGCCACTGCTCCCGTGGGCCGGTTCGTATGCCGGGACCCCGCGGTCCGATCCCAGATCGAGACGGTCTACGATCGGCACCGCATCAGCTTGCGCAACGCCCGGCTGCGGGTGGAGGACGAACGGTACGCCCTGCGGCGGCTGCTGCTCTCCCCGCAGGCCACCCGGCAGCAGGTGGAGTCCCAGGCCGCGCGCCTGGCGGAGGCCCAGACGGCCCTGCAGCGGGCCCGGCTCAGCTTCCTCCTGGACCTGCGGGAGGGCGTACCCGCGGATCGTCGGGAGCAGGTCCTGCGCTGCGTGCTGGGTCCCTGGCGAGGGTTCCGGTGGTAACCGCCTTCCCCCCCCAGCCCCCTCTTGACAGGATGGGGCCATCGCTCTAGCCTGCCTATAGGGCCGCGACGCCCACCATGTGGTGGGCGTCGCGTTGCTTTTTGGAGGAGGCTCAATGAGTGCAAGGTGCGCCCTGTCTGCGCTCCTTGCCGTGCAGGCGGGAACAGTACCCGCCTGTGGGATGGATCCTGCCGGTCCTGCCATCCGCAACGCCGACCCCACCCACCCCCCGGACTTCCCGTGGGCTCTAGCAGCCGCCTTCGTGGCCTCCCTACGCCTCCCTGGTCGGCGCGAGGTTTCACGACGCGTGCACGGGAGCAGCTCGTGGGGATGCTGGCAGCGGGCAGGTGGGGAGGAGGTCTCCAAGGCAGGCGACGAAGAACACGGGAGGTGAACGCTGTGACGTGGGAAGCGTGGCTGGGTGTGGCGGCCTTCGTGGTGCTGTTCGGCCTGTGGTCGCTTTTGCCCAGCAGGTTCCTGAAGCGCAACAGGCCCGGTGGGGTGGAAGCGGGCCCAGTCGCCTCCGCGCCGCAGGCCTCGCCCTCCGCAACACCCACCGCAAGGAGCCCGGCCAGGTGGGCCGCCGCGGCCGTGGAGCTACGGCTTCTGCGCAACCCGGTCTTCGGGCACGGGGCGGATCACACGGTTCCCCGGTACTTCTACCTGGTGCGCCTGAACGGCGACAGCGAAGCGCGCCTGCCGGTGTACTGGGATCCGAGGCCGGACTCTGACGATCCCCTGGTGCGGGAAGCCTACCGGGTGCGGGTGGCCGGGCGCACCCTCGAGGCGGGCAACCTGCACGTCCTGGGCGAGCAGCTCCGGGACGCGCTGGGCAGCCTGCTGGCGACCGGCCGTCCGCCGCGGTTCTGGCTGGTGAACGGGACTTCTGCCTCCCCCGTGTACCGCGAGGGCAGCCTCTACGTGGCTCCCACGGACGGCCCCAGGCTGTGGGGAAAGGACCTGCCAGAACTCGTAGGCCGGTACGCCCACTACCTGGCGTCCTGCAACGGCGGCCGCTGCGATCCAGTCACCGTGGCCCTGTTCTCGCCTGCGGACCTGGACGTGCACTGGCCGGAGCTGGTGTGGACAGGTCCCGGTGTCTGGGTCCCGGTCTTCGGAGTGGACGGCCGGTTGACCGCCTTCGGCCCGCGCGACCGGACTTGGTCGGTGCCCGCCGGCCCCGGGGCAGTGCTGGAGCTGTGGGAACGCGTGGGGTACGACCTGGTCGCCTGCGGCCTGCTGCGGCACCCCGCCGCCCTGTGGGGCAGTGAGGTCAGTGAATCCACCCGAGCGGCCCTGCTGGCATCCAGCGAGCCCACAGGGCTTGCCCTGCGCTTCGTCCACTTCCACCCGTCGGGTGCCGGCCGCGTCACGTTGCCGATCCGCCGCCTGGCGGACCGGGTGTTCGCCAGCTGCCGGGAGCTGTCCTGCCTGCACGTGGCGCCGGACCCCGGCACCCTG
>JAVKHN010000057.1:0-9320 GCA_031459935.1 Candidatus Sysuimicrobium calidum
GATAGCGATCGTGGTACTCCCGGCGCAGCACTTCCAGCCTCAGGCCCGCGGCCGCCAGGATCGCCTGAGCCTCCTCTATGGGCTTTCCCCGCAGGTCCGGAACCGTGACCTCCGCTACGGTGAAGTAAGCGTTCATCACCTGCCACGCCGCGACGGCCGCGCCGATCGCCACGAGGAGCAGGAGCACCGCCACGCCCACAGGAGGGATCTCCCGCCGCGGACCTCTCCGTCCCGCAGGAGGGGTCTGCGGCGTGTTGCGCGTGTGAATGACCACCGTGGGCAGCTCCCGCCATGCGTCGGATCGGCCTTCCAGGTCCGCAGACAGCTCCTCCGCGGACCGGTACCGGTGGAGAGGAGACTTCGCGAGCGCCCGGAGGACGATGCCCTCCAGACGTGGTGAGATCTGGGGGTTCACGATCCGGGGAGGGGGAGGCGGATCGTGCACGTGCCGCAGGGCGACGGCGATGGGAGACTCGCCGTCGAAGGGAAGCCGGCCCGTGAGGAGCTCGTACAGGACCACGCCGAGGGCGTAGAGGTCTGCACTGGGTCCCACGGGGTTGCCGAGGGCCTGCTCGGGTGCGAGGTAGTGTACGGAGCCGAGCACGGTGCCGGCCTCCGTGATGGTGGCACTGGTGGCGGCCCGGGCGATTCCGAAATCCGTGACCTTCACGGCCCCGTCCCGGGTCACGAGGATGTTCTGGGGCTTCACGTCCCGGTGCACGATTCCCTGCGCGTGGGCATAGGCGAGAGCCCTGCACACCTCCATGGCGATGCGTACCGCTTCCTCCTCCCGCAGGCGTCCCCGCTGCCGCAGGAGGGTCTTGAGGTCTGTCCCCTCCACGAACTCCATCACGATGAAGTGCACGCCGCGGTCGCTGCCGCTCTCCAGCACGGGGACGATGTTGGGGTGGCGGAGCTGGGAGGCGGCCCGGGCCTCCCGCTGGAACCGCTCCACGAACTCCCGGTCGTGCGCGTAGTGCTCATGGAGGACCTTCACCGCCACCACCGCGCCGTCGTCCAGACGGCGGGCCCGGAACACCGTGGCCATCCCGCCCTGTCCCACGGGCTCCAGCAGCTCGTACCTTCCTCCCAGCACCGTCCCCATGGTTACCGCCATCACCGCACCCGTTCCAGGGCCCGCCGGAGGACCTCCCGGGCGACGGGCGCCGCCACCCGTCCTCCCGTGCCTGCCCGCTCCACCACCACCGCCACCACCACGCGAGGCTGGTAGGCGGGCGCGAATCCGATGAACCACGCGTGCGGGGGCCCCCCGGAAGCGGTGGCGGTTCCGGTCTTGCCCGCCACCGCCACGCCGGGAAGGGCGGCCGCACGCCCGGTGCCGTACGCCACCGCCTCCACCATGGTATCGCGCAGCACCCGAGCCACCTCCTCTGCAAGAATCCGCTCCCCGGACTTGGCACGGTGCCGCTCCACCACTTCTCCCTCCGCCGTGCGCACCTGTGCCACCGTGTAGGGCCGGATCCGGACACCTCCCCGTGCCAGGACCGCGGTGAGGAGGGCCATCTGCAAGGGGGTGACGAGCAGGCTGCCCTGCCCGAAGCTCAGCTGCGCGACGCCGTCCCCAGCCACCTCCTCGGGATCCGGGAGATGGCCCGCCTCACTGGGCAGTTCAAAGGCCGGCGCTTCTCCCAATCCGAACGCTGCCGCGAACTCCCGCAGGATGGATCCTCCCACCCGCATGCCCAGCTGGACGAAGGTCACGTTGCAGCTCCACACCAGGGCCTCCCACAGGGTGAGGGATCCGTGGGCCCGCCCGCCGAAGTCCAGGATGGGACGGCCACGCACCAGGACGAACCCCGGACAGAAGAAGCGCGTGTCGGGATCCGCGGCTCTCCGGCTCAGGGCCGCGGCCATGGTGACCACCTTGAAGGTGGAGCCGGGCGGATAGAGGCCATGCGTGGCCCGGTTCAGAAGGGGACGAGCGGGATCCTGGCGGAGAACGGCCCAGTTCTGCTCCAGCAGGTTGGGATCGAAGGAAGGAGCGCTCACCATCGCCAGGAGCGCGCCGTCCCGGGGATCCAGGGCCACCACCGCACCCCTCCGGCCTCCGAGGGCTTGCGCGGCGACCTGCTGGATCTCTCGATCCACCGTGAGGACCACATCAAAGCCCCGCCGCCTCCGGCCCAGGGCCCGATCCCGCCACTCCTCCCACGGCGTGCGCTCCGCGGTCCCCAGGAGGATCCCGTCCTGGGCCGCCTCCAGCCCTGCTTTCCCCAGACGGGGATGCCGGTACCCCACGAGGTGCGCGAAGAGGGGACCGGTCGGGTACTCCCGGATGGCCCGCCGGGCCTCCACGCGGGTGCGGGCCAGGGGCACGTGGTTTCGATCCAGGATGCTCCCCCGCTCCACCTGCTCCTCTGCCAGCAGGAGCCGGGGGTTCCGGGGATCCTGGGCGAGCCGCGGGCCCACCCACACCTGCCAGTACGCCGCCCCGAGGGCCTGGAGGACGAAGAGGACGAGCAGAAATCCCGCCAGCCTGCGGATGCGCCCCGTCACGCCCGCCTCCCGTGCAGGGCCTCCTCGTGATGCGAGACCCCCAGCAACAGGCCCAGGAGCACGAAGTTGCTCACCACAGCGCTCCCGCCGTAGCCCACGAAGGGGAGCGGGATCCCCGTGAGGGGGATCAAACGCACGGAACCCCCCAGAATGAGGAGGGTCTGGGCCGCGAGTACGAGGCTTATGCCGGCGGCCAGCAGCTGGGAGAAGGCCCGCCTTGCCCGCAGGGCGATCCGGAAGCCCCGGGTCACGAGGAGCATGTAGAGCAGGATCACGCCCAAAGCTCCCGCATACCCCAACTCCTCCCCGATGGCCGCGAAGATGAGATCCGTGTGCACCGCGGGGATGAGCTCGGGATACCCGAGCCCGAGTCCAGCTCCCGCAATCCCCCCGCTCGCCAGGGCGAACAGGGCCTGTCCCAGCTGATACCCGGAGCCCGCCAGATCCCGCCACGGATCCACCCACACTTCCAGGCGTGCCCGCACATGCGGGAACAGAGCCGCGCACACCCCCGCGCCCGCGAGGAAGGCAAGGGCCCCCGTGGCCACGTACTCCACCCGGCCGGTGCCCACGTAGACCATCCCGAGCACGATGCTGAGGTACAGCAGGGCTCCTCCCAGATCCCGCTGCACCACCAGGATGAGGAGGCTTGCACCCAGCACCGCCGCCACGGGCACCAGGATCCGCCGTTCCACCTCCTGCGGCGGGCGGAGGGCAAAAAGCCGGTGGTGCTCCGCCAGGTAACTGGCCAGGAACAGCACGAGGCATACCTTCACCACTTCCGAGGGCTGGAAGCTCGCAAATCCCAGGTCCAACCACTGACGCGCCCCGCCCCGCTCCACTCCGAAGAGGAGGGTGCTTGCCAGGAGCACCAGGATGCTCGCGGCGTACAGGTAGCGATACCGGCTCAGGCGCTCCGCCCTCGACGCCGCGCGGTAGGCGAGCAGAAATCCCCCGAGTCCCACCAACACCCACGTGGCCTGCCGCACCATGCCCGCCGGCTGCAGCCGGTACAGCTCCACCAGCCCCAATCCCACCAGGGTCTGGGTCACGGGCAGCACGAGGCCGTCCCCCCGGAACCCGCTCCTCAGCAGGGCTAGGTGGATGACGGGAAGGCTGAGGAGCACCAGAACGCCATACCCCACGGGCATCAGCGAATCCCCGGGGTGGCGGACCGTGTGCACCATCACGAATCCCCCGAGGCTCAGAGCGAGCGAGAAGCCGTAGAGCACAGGGTCCGCCAGCTGCGTTCGGACCATGCTCCCTGCTCTCAGGCCCAGGTGGGCCACCGGAACCGCAGGGTGGTGCTGCCGATGCGCACCAGGTCCCCATCCGCGAGCGGCGCCGGTGCTTCGATCCGCTGCCCGTTGAGGTACGTCCCGTTCCTGCTGCCCAGGTCCTCGATCCAGTAGCGTCCCCCGCGTACCACGAGCCGGGCGTGCTGGTGGCTCGTGAACTCGTCGGCCAGCACCACCTGCACCTCCGGGGATCGCCCGATCACCGCCTCCCCGGAGATCACGAACACCTGGCCGGGCCGCACCCTCCCTTCTGTCTCCTCCACCGCCAGGGTGGCAGGAGGCACGGACGTCTCTCCGCTCGCCCCGCGGAGCTCTTCCTGCATCACCCGCACGGCCCGGTACAGGAACAGGAACAGCAGGGCCAGCAGCAGATACCGGAGGAGCAGGAGCACCAGCTCGCTCACACCTCTCCCTCGCGGTACTCCAGGACCGTGGACCCGATGCGGATCCGGTCCCCGTGCCGCAACCGGTGGACCGTGATCCTCCGGTCGTTCACGAACGTCCCGTTCGTGGAACCCGCGTCCACCGCGCGCCACCCCCCCTCGTCCCTCTCCAGCCGCAGGTGCTCCCGGGATACGCCAGGATCCGGGATCACCACATCGCATGTGGAACGGCGACCCACCACGGTGGGATTCCTGCGGAGGCAGAACCGCGCGCCCTGCTGGGCGCCCTGCACCACCACCAGGACGCCGCCGGGCGTCATACGGTACACCCGGGTATCCCGGAACTCCGCGACCTGCGGGCTTTGCGGGGCTTCCTCCGGATCCGGGACCACCCGCGTCCTGACCCGCAGGTGGCCGGCGGGGAGGGCCTCGGCCGGGGCGAAGCGGACGAGAATGGGTCCCATGAGGGTGTAGCCCCGCTCCTCCGCATGCTGCTGGAGAAACACCCGCAGCTCCTCCTGGAGGGCCCTGGAGAAGGGCAAGAGCGCTTCGAAGTCCTGAGGGGAAAGCGCCACCTCGAATTCGTTCGGCGCGTAGACCCGCAGCACGCTCACCGCGTGGTGTCGGTCCATGGCCCGCATGAGCTGCCGCGCCACCTCCAGGGGCTGCACCCGTCCCCCGCCCGCGCGGTAGAGGAGGCCCTCCACCAGGGCCTCCAGCCGCTGCTCCCACCGCTCAAGGAGCGTCATGGATCCTCTCCCCCCCGCGAAGTCGGATCCGCGTGGGCCTGCGGCCCGGGGTGCTCGCCCGGTACAGCTGGCCGCAGGCGGCCATGATCTCCGTGCCCCGCTCCACCCGCACCGTGGTGGGGATTCCGTAGGCGCGCACGGCCCGCGCGAAGGCCTGCACCCGTTCCACGGACGGCCGCCGGAACGCAAGACCCGGCACGGGATTCCACGGGATGAGGTTGAGGTGGCAGAGCATCCCCCGCAGGAGCCGTCCCAGGGCATGGGCCTCCTCTGGGGCATCGTTCACCCCTTCCAGGAGGACGTACTCGAAGGTGATGCGGCGGCGGGTGCGGGTGATGTAGAACCTGCAGGCCTCCAGCAGCTCCCCCAGTGGATAGCGCCGGGCGAGGGGGACGAGCAGGGCGCGCAGTTCGTCCGTGGCGGCGTGGAGGGAGACCGCCAGGGTGAGATCCAGCTCCTCCTCCGTGAGGCGCCGGATCTGCGGGACGAGTCCCACGGTGGAAACGGTAATGCGCCGGATCCCGATTCCCAGGCCATAAGGGGCGTTGAGCAACCTCACCGCGCGCACCGTGGCCTCGTAGTTCGCGAGCGGTTCCCCCATCCCCATGAACACCACGTGGGTGGGGCGCTCGCCCCGGTCCCGGACCATGGCGTACACCTGGTCCACCATCTCACCTGCGGTGAGGTTGCGGGTGAGCCCCGCAAGGCCCGTGGCGCAGAACGCACAGCCCATGGCGCAGCCCACCTGGGTGGAGACGCACACGCTGCGCCGACCGTCCGCGTACCGCATCCACACGCTCTCGATGGTGCTCCCGTCCGGGCAGGCGAAGAGGTACTTGGTGGTGCTCCCATCCGGGCAGACAAGGCGCTGGCGGATCTCCAGAGCGGTGAGGCGGAAGTGCGCCCCCAGCTTCCCCCGCAGAGCCACGGGAAGATCCGTCATTCCCTCGAAGGTGGTGGCACCGCGGGCATGCACCCATCGGGCGAGCTGACGGCCCCGGTAGGAAAGCTCGCCCATGGAGGCGAGGGCTTCCACCATCTCCGCCTCCGTCATGGACCGGAGGTCGGGCAGCATGGTCTGTCGCGAGAGGACCGTACTCATCCCTCGCGCCTCAACCGCGCGATGAAGAATCCGTCCGTATCGTGCCGGTGCGGCAACAGCAGCAGCCGCCCCCCGGAGGCCTCCAGCTGCCCACCCCGCCAGGGAATCTCAAAGGGGTCGGGGACCAGGCCCGCCGCCCTCATCCCCCATTCTACGACCTTCTCCCCTTCCTCCGGTTCCGGGGAGCACACCGCGTACACCACCACCCCCCCGGGGCGCAGAGCCCGGGCGGCTCCTGCCAGCAGCTCCCGCTGCCGCCGGGCGGCGCGGGCCGGGCCGTCGGGCAAAACCCGCCACCGGATCTCCGGCCGCCGTCGGATGACCCCCAGCCCCGTACACGGCGCGTCCACCAGCACCCGGTCCGCGACCTCAGGGTACCGTTCCCCCAGGTGCCGGGCGTCCAGCAGGACCGGCTCCACGCATCGGGCTCCGGCCCGCTCCGCGGTGCGGCGCAGGGTTTCCACCTTCCGGGGATGGACCTCGCAGCTCAGCAGCCTCCCCTCGTTGCGCATGAGGGCCGCCAGATGGGTCGTTTTCCCGCCCGGAGCCGCACACGCGTCCACCACCACCTCCTCGGGCCGCGGATGCAGGGCGTACACCACCGCCATGGATCCCTCGTCCTGCGGCCACGCAAGCCCCTCCTGGACCACCCGTATCCGCTCCCCGGGAGGCCCGGAGAGGATCCGCAGAGAGTCCGGAAAGGATCCCGGAGCGGTCTCCACCCCGGCCCGCTGCAGCCGTGCCTGCACCTCCTCCACGGTCGCGCGGAGGAGATTCACCCGGAGGAAGGCGGGTGGGGGACGGTTGTTGGCCGTGCACAGCAGCTCAGCCTCCTCAAAGCCCCACCGCCCCACCCACCGCTCCACCAGCCACCGGGGGTGGCTCTGCCGCACGGCCAGGGCCTCGAGGGGATCCTCAGGGGGTGGAGGTTCCCCTTCCCGCGCGAGGCGACGGAGCACCGCGTTCACGAGGGCTGCCATCCCCCGGTGGCCGTGGCGTCGGGCTAGTTCCACGGACTCGTGTACCGCGGCGTAGGCGGGGATGCGTTCCAGAAACAGGAGTTGGAAAGCGCCCATCCGGAGGATGATCCGGATGCGCGGGGGAAGCTTTTCGGGGGGCTGCTCCAGGAAATACCGGAGGGCGTAGTCGAGCCGGGCCCGCCAGCGGAGCACCCCCAGCACGAGCGCGGTGGCGAGCTCCGTGTCCCGGCCAGAGAGCTCCTTGCGGGCCCGGAGGTTCGTGAGGAGGACGTTGCTGAAGGCACCCTCCGCCTCCACCCGGTGGAGGATGTGGAGGGCGACCTCCCGGGCCTCCGTCACGGGACCGTGCCCCGCAGACCGGCGTTACTCCTCCCGGGAGGCGTGCCGGATGGCTAGCAGGCGCAGGAGCTGGATGATGGCGGTCGCGGCCGCAGCCACGTAGGTCATGGCCGCTGCGTTGAGCACCGCCCGCACCCCCTCCGCCTCCCGCGGGGTGACGAGGCCGTGGGACTGGAGGGTGTGGACCGCGCGGCGGCTCGCATCGAACTCCACGGGCAGGGTGATCAGGGTGAAGGCCACCACGCCCAGGAACAGGAGGATGCCGAGGTCCATCAGCCAACCGCCCGAGCCGCCGAGGAGCATTCCGATGAAGAACAACCAGATCCCAAGCTGGGAGCCGATCCCGGCCACCGGCACCATGGCGTTGCGCAGGGCGAGCGGTGCGTACTGCTCCGTGTGCTGGAGGGCGTGCCCCACCTCGTGCGCCGCCACCCCCAGGGCGGCCACGGAGGCGCTGTGGTAGACGGGGGGCGAAAGCCGCAGGATGCGCGCATGCGGATCGTAGTGGTCGCTCAGCATGCCCTGTACGGGTTCGACGCGCACGTTCGTGATCCCGCTGTAGGACAGGATGCGCTCTGCCACCTCCGCACCTGTGAGCCCGCTGCTGGCGGGCACTTGGCTGTACCGCTGGAAGGTGCTCCACACCTTGTACTGGGCCCACAGGGCGAACAGAAATGCGGCCACCGCCAGCCAGAACAGCGGACCGCCGAAGAAGAACATCTTCCCACCTCCGCGGGTATTTTACCCCAGCCTGTCCAGGCCCAGCACCTCCCCGGCTCGGACCCGGTGGCCGCGCACGTAGGCGGCCGCGGGCATCCGGCGGCCACCGGGGGGCTGGAGCTCCAGAACCTCCAGTGCCCCTTCCCCCGTGGCCACCACGAACCCCTCCCGCGTGATCCGCACGATCTCTCCCGGCCGGCCGGAGCCTAGCCCAGGGACCACCCGGGCCCGCCAGATCTTCAGCAACCGCTCTCCCCGGGTGGTGAAGGCCCCGGGCCACGGATCCATGGCCCGGATGTGGCGTTCGATGGACACCGCGGGATCCTCCCACCGGATGCGGCCATCCTCCTTTGTGAGCTTCCCGCAATACGTGGCCGCGGATTCGTCCTGAGGCTGGGGGTGGATGTCGCCTCGCTCCAGGGCCTCCAGGGTCTGCACCAGGAGGTCCGCGGCCACCCGGGCCAGGCGGGCCTCCAGGGTGCCTGCGGTGTCCCGCGGATCGACGGGAACCCGCTGCTGCGCGAGGATAGGGCCCGCGTCCAGCTCCTCGGTGAGCCGGATGACGGTCACCCCGGTCTCCGGGTCCCCGTTCCGGACCGCGTACGGGATCGGCGAGGCGCCCCGGTAGCGTGGAAGGAGGGAGGGATGCACGTTGAGGAAACCGTGCGGCGGGAGATCCAGCAGCCACCGGGGGATCAGCTTCCCGTACGCCACCACCACGCCTACCTCCGGCCGCAACCGCTCCAGCTCCTCCCGCACGTCCTGCAGACGCTCCGGCTGCAGGACGTGCAACCCTAGCTCCCGCGCGCGGATGGCCACGGGCGGTGGAGTGCGCTTCTGTCCGCGACCCGCGGGACGATCCGGCTGGGTCACCGCGGCCACGACCCGATGTGCACGGTGAAGCGCTTCCAGGGAGGGGAGGGCGAACTCCGGGGTACCGAAGAAGAGGACCCTCAGCCCACGACCTCCAGTTCCTCCTCCGCCCGGTGGATGTGCTCCGGTCGCTCTGCCCGATCCGTGATGAGGATCCCGTCCAGGTGGTCCATCTCGTGCTGAAAGATGCGGGCAAGCCACCCCTCCGCCTCGATGGTAACCCATCGGCCCCGGCGGTTCTTGGCCCGCACCACCACCCGAGTGGCCCGTCGCAGGTCCACCGTCACCCCGGGGATGGAGAGACACCCCTCCGTCCCCCCCTCCTCCCCCTCCACCCGCACCAGCTCGGGATCCGCAAG
>JAVKHN010000058.1:0-8962 GCA_031459935.1 Candidatus Sysuimicrobium calidum
CTAGAGGAGATCGTGCAGAAGGCCGCGGAGGCCACGCTCCCCTCACCCGCCACCCTGGTGGTGGGAAGGGTGGTGCGGCTGAGCCCGCTGTGGACGGAGCCGGCGGGCGCCCCCTTCCCCTCCTCGAGACCCTCAATCCAGTATCCTCACAACGCCCGCATCTCCGTCTATCCAGATCCTCTGTCCCGTCCGGATGCGCTTCGTGGCAGATCCGGTTCCGAGCACCGTGGGAATTCCGAACTCCCGGGCCACGATGGCCGCATGGGACATCAGCCCTCCCGCGTCGGTTACCGTCCCACGCACCCGGGAGAGCACTGGAGTCCAGCTGGGCTGCGTTGCATAACACACCAGGATCTCCCCGTCCTGCACTTCCGCTAGCTGCTCGGTGTGAAGCACTACCCGGGCTAACCCCTCCGCGGTGCCCGGCGAGGCTCCGATACCCCGGAGGATCGTTCCTTCCTCCCTCAACCCCTCCGCCCACTCCCGAAGGCGTTCCGGAGTGATCCCGCCGAGCATCACGACTGCCGGGTCCACCACCGCTTCCGGTACCTGGCCCAGCGCAGGGAGGGGAGTCCATGCGCGCAACCGTTCCAGGATGGCCCGTCGGCGGGCCACCAGCTGCGGCCAGTAGCGCCCGCCCCGGGCCGGAACCCCGATGGCCCAACCCAGGAGCATGTCCACCAGGGCCGTGTGCACCTCTGTCCAGTGGAGGTAGAAGATGTCCTCCTCGTTCTGGAGGATGCCCTGTCGGGTAAGGAGCCGTCCCAGCTCCCGCACCTTGTTCCAGAACGTGCTCTGGTACCAGTGCTCCACGTAGAACTGGTGGTCCTCGATGGAGTAGTACACGTTCCGCACGAGCTCCAGGAGCTGGTTGAATGCCTTCCGATCCTCCTCGTGAAGCAAAGAGCGATAGCCTTCCGTGATCTGGTCCCGCTCCCGGCGGCGGCCCTCCAGGTCCCGCTCCAGGGACTCCCCCCGCTTCACCTTCGCCACATAGTCGCACAGGATGCCGAAGATGGCCCCGGGGTCGTCTATCCACGCCCGATAGTGGTGCTGGAGTCCGTCCCCGGTGTTCATGTAGAACCAAGGGTAGGAACTGTGGCCCCACTCCTCCAGCCACATCCGTCCCGCCTCGCTCCGTTCCAGAGCCTCGAACACCTCCCTCACGCCCGCTCCGGGTTGAAAGTACACATCCACCCCCAGATCCACCGCTCGCCTCGCCAGGCGCTTCAGCTCATCGTTGGGACGGAACGTGCTCACGTCAATGGCGCCCACCATGCGGGTGATGGCCTGGTCGGAGATCTCGGGGAACGCCCGCTTGCAGAACTCGTAGAAGGTGAAATAGGCGGCGAATCCGATGATCACGATCTCCATGTGGTACTGCCAGACCCGGAAGATGCTCTCCAGCAGTCGGTGGTAGGCAACGAGGAGATCGAGGGCACTTCCATACCCTCGGCGCTCGGTGACGGAGGATTCCGGTTCAACTTCCGGGAGGTCCGGAAAGGAGATCGCCTTCAGATGTTCGATCTCTCCCTGTACCTTCTGCTTCCATTCCGCGTAGATCTCCTTCCAGTGCGCGTAGTAGTACCCGGCCCGTGCCTGGAACACCTGCGCGCGTTCCTGGACTTTCTGGGGGTCCGGCACCGGGATCGGGCTGATGTAGAGGTATCCGTTCAGGATGCGGGCAGCTATGCCCATGGAGGGTGGGACCGCGAAGGTGCGGCTGCTCATCTGTCCCAGAGCCAGGTGGGTCGCCTCTAGCGCGATGGCGTCGAAGGGAGCCAGCACCTCCGCGAAATGGATGGTTCCGAACAGCCACAGGCTCTGCTCCTCCCACTCTTCCCCGAACCGGAGGTAGTAAGGGTACAGCTCCTCCCAGCCCTCCCCACCGTTCGGGGTCGGGACTTCCCGGGGACTTGGGAAGCGGAGCGGAGCCGGCATCCCTTCGGGAGGAGCGCAGCTCAGCGCTTCTCCGCCCACGCCTCCGCGGGCTTCCAGAAAGGCCAGGCCACGCCCCGCATGTGGTACGTGTTGTGCACGTGTGTTGCGGTTACATACACCCGCGGCCCCATCCACAGCGGGATCACCGTACGGTCCTCGAGCAGCAGGCGGTGAATGGCCTGGGTCCGTGCGGGCTCCGGTTGCAGGGTGGCGATGGACTGCCGGAAGAGGGACTGCAGCTGCGGCGGCCGGCGCAGGCTCACGTATACTTCAGGGGCCTCGATGTAGTAGAAGCCGATCATGCTGTTGTAGTTGGCGAAGAATCCGTACAGCTGCACCAAAAACCCCGTCCATCCCTTGGTCTGGTACTCCCGGTACCGGCCGATCTCCGGGAACTCCGGATCCGCCTGGATGCCGATCTCCGCGAGGTACCGCTGGATGGCCACCACCGCGTCCCGCTCCACGAAGGGAGGGGCGATGAGCCGTGTCTGGAATCCATTGGGGTACCCGGCTTGGGCGAGGAGCTCCTTGGCGCGGGTGGGGTTATAGGGGGTGGGAGGAAGGTCGCGCAGATAGGCCGGGTGCTCCGGGAAGGCGATCTGGTGGGTGACCTGCAGGATCCCGGGCCCCAGCGCCTGCACGATGGCCTGCCGGTCGATGGCGAGCGAGACCGCCTCCCGGACCTCGCGTTTGGCCAGCGGGGAGTTCGCATTCGCGCTGTCCGGCACCAGCATCACGATGTAGTTGGGGGCGCCCACGAGCCGGAAGCCCGCGGCCTGCAGCTCCCGGATCACCCGGGGGTCCTGAATGCCCGCCACGTCCACCTGCCGGGCCAGGAGGGCCGCCTTGAGGGTCTGGAGGTCGCGGATGAACCGCAGCTCCAGCTCGTCCAGGTAGGGCTTGCCACGATCCCAGTACTGGGGGAACTTCCGGTATCGGACGTAGCTGTCCCGTTCGTACCGGACGAACTGGAACGGCCCGGTCCCCACGGGGTGCCAGCGCGCGCGCTCCACCCCCATCCGCGAGATGGCCTGAGGGGAGACCACCATGGCGAAGGTTCCCGCCAGGCCCACCAGGATCCGGTTGTCCCACTGGCGGTAGGTCAACCGGACCCGGTCCGTCCCGAGCGGCTCCACCCGAACGAGATCCGGGAAACGTCCCGCTTTCTTCTGGTTTTCCAGGGCGAACTGCACGGCCCGGGCGTTGAACTCAGAGCCATCGTGAAATCTCACGCCCCGCCGCAAAAACAAGGTCAGCTGCCGACGATCCGAGGAGAGCTCCCACCGGCGAGCGAGCAGCGGCCTCGGGGTTCCGTCCCGGTCCATCCACAGGGGCGGTTCCAGGACGGGTATGGCGGGAATGGTGCCGAACGCGGTGATCTCCCAGGGAACGCCGAACGGTTCCCCTGGAGGTTCATCCACCACCCGCAGGGTCCCTCCGTAGGGTCCGGCCGGGCTTGAGCCGGCCGTCCCTGCGAGGACCACGGCCCCGACGACCGCGACGATCCCCGCCACAGACAGGCTGAACCTTCTGCGCATCGCCCCACCCCCTCATGATGGTTCCCACGGGCTCCTTAGACGGTTTCTGTACGCCACACCCTTCGAAAATCCTTCCAGATGTCGGACCCCATCCGCCACAATGGGGACGGAAGTCCGGGGCGTTTCAGGAGGTGCGGGGTGAAGTATCGGCGATTGGGCACCACGGGGCTCAGGGTCTCGGCGGTGGGTTTGGGCGGGAACAACTTCGGACGGGTGTGTGACGCGGAGCAGACCGCCCGGGTGGTCCACGCGGCCCTGGACTGCGGGATCAACTTCTTCGACACCGCGGATAGCTACGGAGGCGGGCAGTCGGAGGAGTTCCTGGGCCGGGCTCTTCGGGGGCATCGGGAGGAGGTGGTGATCGCCACCAAGGTGGGGTGGGAGCTGGGACCGGGGCCCAACGAGCGGGGAGCCTCCCGCGTCCGGATCCTGGCGGGCATCGAGCGCAGCCTCCGGCGCCTGCAGACCGACTATGTGGATCTTTATCAGATCCACCGGTGGGATCCGGAGACGCCTCTGGAGGAGACCCTGGAAGCCCTCCACGACCTCGTGCGCCAGGGCAAGGTACGGTACATCGGGTGCTCCAACTTTGCCGCCTGGCAGCTGGTATGGTCTTTGTGGCTTGCGGACCGCCATGGCTGGGCGCGATTCGCCACGGTGCAGCCGGAATACAGCCTCCTGAACCGTGCCGTCGAGCGGGAGCTTTTGCCCGCGTGCGCAACCCTGGGGGTAGGCGTGATCCCGTACTTCCCCCTCGCCGGGGGAATGCTCACGGGCAAGTACCGGGAAGAGGAGCAGGCCCCTCCCGGGAGCCGGTTCGCGCGGTTGGAGCACATGCGGAACCGGTTCGCCACCCCGCGGAACTTCGCCATCGTGCGGCGGCTGGAGGCGTGGGCCCGGGAACGCGGGTACGGACTGGCTCAGCTTGCCATCGCGTGGCTCCTCCACCGACCCGCGGTGTGCACGGTGATCGCGGGCGCCACGCGGCCCGAGCAGGTGGTGGAGAACGCCCGGGCTGCGGAGGTGCAGCTGACCCCTGAGGAAACGGAGGAATTGGCCGCTCTGGCTCCCCTGGAAGGCGCGTAGTGCGGGGCGTTCGGTTCCACAACGGCCGGATCTACACCCTGGATCGCGCGGACACCGTGGCGCGGGCCCTGGCCTGCTGGCAGGGTCGAATCGTGGCCGTGGGAACGGACGCGGAGGTGCGGGACCGGTTTGCGGGGTTCACGGAGGTAGACCTGGAAGGGCTCGTGGTGCTCCCGGCTTTCACGGACGCGCACCTGCACCTGGTCGCCCTCGGGCTCTCCCGCCGCCGGGTGAACCTGGAAGGTGCGGGCTCCCTTCGGGAGGCGGTTCTGCGGGTGGCGGAGGCGGTACGCCGGGCGACCCCGGGCAGCTGGATCCTGGGACGGGGGTGGGAGCCGAGCCGGTGGCCTGAGGGCCGACTGCCCAGCCGGGAAGACCTCGACGCGGTCTCCCCGGAGAACCCGGTGGCGCTGTGGAGCCGGGATGGGCACCTGCTCTGGTGCAACTCCCTGGCCCTGGCTCAGGCGGGCGTGGGACCGGGGACGCCCTCTCCGCCCGGCGGAGTCATCGAGCGGGAAGGGGAAAGGCCCACAGGGGTACTCCGGGAGGCCGCTACGGCCCTGGTGGCCCGGGCGGTTCCACCACCTCCGGATGGGGAGGTGGAATCCGCGATCCTGGAGGCGGTCCGCGACCTCCACCGGCGCGGAATCACGGGGGTACACGAGATGGCGGGCCCGGCCGAGGATCGGTCCGCGCTTGCGGTCCTGCAGCGCATGCACCAAGCGGGGACCCTGCGGATCCGAGTGGCGATGGCGATCCCTGTGCAGCGCCTGGAGGAGGCCCGGCGGCTTGGGCTGCGTTCGGGCCTGGGGGATGAGTGGCTGCGGGTGGGCTTTGTGAAGGTCTTCGCGGACGGTACCCTGGGCTCGCAGACCGCGGCCATGCTGGAACCCTATGAGGGGCAGCCCCAGAACTCGGGGGTCGCAGCGTACGAACGAGAAGAGCTGGTGGATCTCGTGACCCGGGCCGCGCGGGCGGGGTGGTCCTGTGCGGTGCACGCCATCGGCGACCGGGCAAACCGATGGGCTCTGGATGCCTTCGAGGCCGCTCAGGAGGTGAGCCGCCGGGGTGGGCTCCGGCACCGGGTGGAGCACGCCCAGCTGGTGCATCCAGCAGACCTGCCACGGTTCGGACGGCTCCGGGTGGTGGCCTCCATGCAGCCCCTCCACTGCGCGAGTGATGAGGCCCTCGCGCGGCAATACTGGGGTGCCCGTTCCCGATACGCGTACGCATGGCGATCCCTGCTCCGAAGCGGAGCCGTGCTCGCCTTCGGGAGCGATGCGCCCGTGGAAAGCCCGGATGTGCTGCGGAGCCTGTACGTGGCGGTTTTCCGCCGCCACCCCGCTGGCGGACAGGACCTCCCGGGCCCGGAGGAAACCCTTTCCGTCCGGGAGGCCCTTCGGGCCTACACCCTGGGCCCCGCGTACGCCGCGGGAGAGGAGCACCTCAAGGGGAGCCTTGAGGTGGGAAAGGTGTGTGACCTCGTGGCGCTGGATCAGGACATCCTCCAAACGCCCGAAGCCCTTCCGGAGACGCGGGTGCGGATGACGGTCCTCGGGGGAGAGGTGGTCTTCTCCGACTAGCTCCGCAGAGGTGCTCCCTCCAGCTCCAGCAGCACCCGCTTCCGGTGCACCCCCCACCCATATCCGCCTAGTCCGCCGTCGCTGCGTACCACCCGGTGGCAGGGAACGAGGACGGCTACGGGGTTGGCGGCACAGGCCCGGCCCACGGCCCGGATCGCACCGGGCCGCCCGATGGCCCGGGCCACCTCCGCATAGGATCGGACCTCGCCCCGGGGGATGGCCTGCAGGGCCCGCCAGACGGTCCGCTGGAATGGGGTACCGTGCACGTCCACGGGAAGATCCAGTGCTGTGGAGGTGCCGGCGAGGTAGTCCTGCAGGGAGGAGACGAGCCTTTGCAGCCGCGGATCCGTCTCCTCCCGCTCGGCCCCGGGGGACGCCTCCTCGAGGAGCCGCTCCAGCTCGGTGTCCTCCTCCCCGAACATCACCGCACACACCCCGCGGGAGGTTGCGGCCACCAGCATCTGCCCGAGCGGGGAGGGGGCAACGGCGTAGACGACCTTCGCCACCTAGGTCTCCTCCTCGTCCTCCTCGAGCGCCTCCTCTAGCTCCTCCAGGTCCTCCGGCGCCCACTCCTCCGGAACCTCCTCGGCGGCCTCCTGGGTCTGGAAGCCGCACTCCGTGCACTCGTAGACATACGTGGAGCCGACCTCATCCGAGATCACCAGCTCCATCTCCGCGCCGCACACGGGACAGGGACGGGTGAGGGGCAGGGCCATGGCGGGCCTCACTGGAGGTAGAAGCGGCCCGAGGGCATGTCGTCGTCCAGGGAGCGGAGACCTTCGGGCTCCACCCGGTGCCCGCAGATGGGGCACTCGTACCACGAGGCCTCCCGGGCCCGGGGCTCGAACCGGAGCTCCATCACGGTTTCACAGTACGGGCAGCAGAGCCGCTGTTCCCGCATCCCCCTCGCCCCCTTTGGTGGGTGCGGTGAACATTCTTTGCGGCGGGGGAAATTCCTGCTTGACCCGGAAGAATAAGGGGGGCAGAAAAGCCCCCCTTACCGGAACCCCACGGGTCTCAGGACCCTGCCACGCCTGCGTGCCGCAGGATGCCGAACCGCTCCGCCCGACGGGCCACCGCCTCCCAATCGAGGTTGCGGAAGAAAGCGTCGATGTACGCGCCCTTGTTAGTGCCGAAGTCGATGAAGTAGGCGTGCTCGAAGACGTCCAGAGCCACCAGCGGCGTGCAGTTCCACACGGGGTAGGTGTTCTGTTCATCCCCGATGTAGTTGAACAGCTTCCCCACGTCCCAGTCGTAGGCGAGCCATGCCCAACCTCGGGCTGCGATCCCCGTGGCCTTCAGGTCCTTCTGCCATTCTTCGAACGAGCCGAAGTCCCGCTCGATGAGCTGCAACAGCGCTCCCTGGGGCTTTCCGCCGGGGCCGCCCAGATGCTCGAAGTAGATCTCGTGGTTCTTCACGCCCCCGAGGGCGCGGGTGAGCTCGACCTTCAGCTCCCGGATGTCGGAGTATGTGGGGTTGGCCTTGGCAGGATCCTTGTCCAGGGCCGCGAGCTTCTCCAGGATCTCATTGGCCTTGTTCACGTAGCCCTGGTAGAGCTTGTAGTGCTCTTCCATGGTACGCTTGCTGATGCCGTCCAGTTCCACCTCGAAGGACCGGAACTTCTTGGCCTCGTACCTGACCATCTCGTCTCCCTCCTTCCCGGGGGAATGCGCGTTTGTGCTGACTTGGGTCCAGTATATCACGTGTTCCTACGGGGGACGCTCCACGGGCTCACCCGTCCGGGCGTCCAGCAGCACGTAGTCGGCCTTCCGGTAGGTCTCCGTGGCCCCGCAGCGGGGGCAGGTGTGGTAGTTGGCCGCGAAGGTCCCCTTCCGGAAGGACTCCGGGTCCGTGCGGACGTGGGTGTCGTACAGATGCCTGCAGGCCTTGCACACCACGTGGAGCGCAATCCTCGCCACCCTACGCCCCAAGGAGCTGCTCCCGGCGCCAGACCAGCTTCCGGCCCTCCCGGTACACGGGCTCCGGGAGCTCGCCCGCCTCCAACCTCCGGAGGAGCTCCTCCGCGGAGAGACCCAGGAGGGTGGCCGCCTCGTAGGTGGTGAGGATGGCCTCCCCTCGGGCCACCGCCTCGCACACCCTCCGCAGGAACCGAGCCGGCCCGGCCCGGTGTATGATCAAGCCGATGGCGGATCTGCCCCGGGGGTGGGCCTGCTTGAGGAGGTTGCTGAACCTGGCGAGGTCCTCCGGGAACCCCCGGAGGTGCGGGAGGACCTCCAGGTCCCGTGCGGGAGAAAGGGGACAGTCCTGGGACATACGTGTCCGCTCCCGGTGCAGGGTCGGAAGGGGTGGTGCCGGAGGAGGGATTTGAACCCCCACGGGCTTCGCGCCCACTACGCCCTGAACGTAGCGCGTCTGCCGTTCCGCCACTCCGGCCCGTGCAGCACTCCATCGTAGGAAAACCGGAGGAGTCCGTCAAGGTGTCCCCCGACCTCTCCTCTCTCCTCCACCTCCTGCGCGGCCGGTACGGGGACCGGATCGTCCACGTAGAGCATTTCCCGCCCCGCGCCGCGCGGTATGCGGACCCCACCTGCCCTCTGGCTCCCCCGCTGCGGGAGGCCCTCAGGCGGAAGGGGATCGAGCGGCTGTATCTCCACCAGGCCCTGGCCGTGGACGCGGTGCGGGCGGGGGAGTCCATCGTGGTCACCACCTCCACCGCCAGCGGGAAAACCCTGTGCTACACCCTTCCCATCCTGGAGCGGATCCTCCAGGATCCCCGCACCCGGGCCCTGTACGTGTACCCCACCAAGGCCCTCGCCCAGGACCAGCTGGACGAGCTGCGATCCCTGGGATTG
>JAVKHN010000059.1:0-8954 GCA_031459935.1 Candidatus Sysuimicrobium calidum
GGTCCGCGGACCCCACGCCCGCGCCTCTACGGAGTTCTCCGGGTCTTGAACCGTGCCTGCGGGGTACGCAAGCCAAATGGACGCCGTTCGGCCGGGTCCGGATCGCGAGCCTTCCGAGGAGATCGGCCGCCTACCACCGGGTCTAGAGAGCCATATATTAATTTATAGGAGTACTGTGGCTGCGGTCCACGCGCTCCCGGTGGATGATGATGAAGAAGCTGTCCGGCTCAACGGTTCCGGGGTGGGATACAAGGCTACCACGGACCTGCCCCCGTAGAGCTCCGTCGCCCGGGCGCGGTCAGGAAGGGTGAAGGGCTCCTCCCATGCCTACGGGGCGGGTAGAGCTCTGCCACCTCCATCACGAGGCCGTCTCCATAAGCGCCCTCCCGGCACAGCGTTTGGCCGAGGCTCGGGAAGGCCTCTCCAGCTCTGGATCCGGATGCTGGATCGGCCCCTATCAGAATCCCGCGAGGGCCGTAAGGTCCGCAGGGCCCAGCAGTGCCATCGCCTCCTCTTCGTTCACCACCTCCCACCTCCGCTCCGCATACTCCTTCAGGCTGCTCCACAGGTACTCCCGTGCGGAATCCACCAGCCCCGCCCGCACCGGGTTCTCGTGGATGTATCTCGCCAACGCCCACAGATATCGTTCGTCCGTGCACAGCCGGGCCAGGTAGCGACCCTGGAAGAGGTGCCCGGTGTATCCGTAACGACGGTTATACCACCGGGCGAACCGACTCTGCAGAAACTGCATGGCCCGACCCAGCGGCACCTCCGAGATACGAACCAGCAGGTGGACGTGATTCGGCATGAGCACGTACGCCACCACGCGTACTCCGTACCGTTGGCAGGCCCGGTGGACCCAATCCAGGTAAGCTCGGAACTCCTCGGGTCGGTAGAAGATACGCTCCCGGCGCACCCCCCGGGCGATCACGTGGTACACCCCTCCCGGGCAGTGCACCCGCTCCTTCCGCGCCATCCCCCTTGCCACCTCCACCCAACCAACGCATCAAATCCCATCTTTTTGGTCTGACACCTTAGCGTCAGACCGCTAGGTGCCAGACCGCCTACCGAGCCAGCAGGCCCAACCGGACCCCGTTGAAGTCGTGGAGGGGGCCGGGGCGGTAGCCCCGGGCCTCGAGTGCCAGCACCAGGTCTTCCACCGAACCCGGCGGCACCGGAGAGACCAGCACGAGCCACACCCGCCGGTGCTCGGATCGCAGGAGCCGCACGGCCTCCTGAAAGTGCTGGCGCAACGCCTCCCGGTTCCACCGCCGCACGTCCGGATCGATGCTGATCTCGGGGCCGGGCGGGTCGAAGTAGAGGTGGAGGGCGGACTGCGCACCGCCCATGTAGTACACCACCACGTCCGTGGGCCGGTAGTGGGCCCGCAGGTGGCGGGCCGCGAGGTCGTAGCGGAATCCCTGGTAGGCGGGATTTCCCTGGAGGTTATCCACCGCCGGCCACAGCACGAGCAGCACTCCCACTGCGGCTACGGCGGAGACCAGGAAGGGTGAGGCCCGCCGCACCGCCTCCTGTAGTCCCACGATCCCCACGGCCATCGCCACGGCCACGAAGCTCTGGAGGTGCGCGAGGTGGTAAAAGTAGGCGGCCTCCCGCCGCAGCACAAGCGAGGCCAGGACGAACACCGCCACGGGAAGGGCCCAGCACAGGCCCAGCAGCCCGCAGCTTGCCCGATCCCGCCGCCACAGCTCCCCCACCCCTGCGGCCACCAGCACCGCGAAGGGAAACACCAGCAGCGGCTGGTACTTCCCCTCCAGACCCGGCCAGCGCAGGTACCCCGGCATCCCCAGCAGATACCCGCCAAACGCGTGCACCGCGAACAGCTCCAGCACGTACGTGGGCCGCATGGGATCCCGGTACGGGATGGGGTTCGCAAGGAGCGAGCGGCCCAGGGCCGGAAGCCAGGGAAGGTAAAGCAGGAGGCCCGTGACCCCGCCTATGATCAACCCCCGCCACCTGCGCCGGACTGCCATCCACACCCCGTGCGCCAGCAGCAGCGGCCCCGCATAGTAGCTGAGGTAGAGCAGGAACGCAGCACTCCCGCCGTACAGGACCCAGTCCAGGAACCCGTCCCGCTCGCCCGCCCGGTGCAGCATCCAGGTGGAGAGGATGGCGGCTGCGGTGAGGGGCGCGTACATGCGGATCTCGTTCGAGCTGTAGATCTGGAAGGGGTTGAGGGCCACGAGGGCTGCGGCCGCCACCCCCACCGCGGGCCCGCCGAGCCGCCGCGCGAACCCCCATGCCAACACCACCGCCACCATCCCCCACACCGCGGAGAGGGCGCGGGCGCTTGTTACATCCCGGCCGAAGAGCCGGGTCCACCCCCGCAGCATCACGTAGTAGCCGGGCGGGTGGGGATCCACCCGCGGGAGGTTGGCCCAGATGGAGCCCACGGGTCGGCGGGCCACCTGGAGGCTGAAGGCCTCGTCGTGCCAGATGCTGCGGCTGGAGAGCATCTCCAGCCGCAGGCTCAGGGCCAGAAACAGCACCGCCCCAAGCCCCACTAGCTCCCACCGGCGCTCCCGGCTCCTCGACCTCCGTTCTTCGCACGCAGACGGTTCCATCTGGGGCACCAGTGTCTTTGCGGTCATGGCCTTCCCTCCCTGCGCACGAACAGGGTCGCCCGTACCCCCTCGAACTCCCGGAACTCCGTCACCCGGTGCGTCCGCACCAATCGCCGGTACGTGGCGTCGAACAGCTCCGGCGGCATGGGCGGCTCCTCCACCACCCACACCCGTTCCCGGTTCGCCGCCAGCTTCCCCATCTCCCTGCTGACTCTCCCGGGATCCGGCCTCTCGCGCCGGGAGCCGAGCGCAACGATTTCCACGCGCAGATCCGGGGCGTAATACGCGAAGGCCAGCCGCTCCCACGAAGGATAGATCAGGACGACATCCCCGGCCCGCGCGCGGGCCCGGAGGGAGGCAACCAGGGACTTGCGGTCCCCGGTTCCCGCGGTGGGGTGGGACGCGAACTCCGCGTGGGAGGCGAGGCTGAGGCAGGCCAGAGCCGCGAACACGACCGCCCCCATGATCCGCCACAGCCCCGACCCTTCCCTCAGTTTGACGATGCCCGCGCCCGCGGCCACGGCCAAAAAGGGCAGGGCGAAGACGAAGTAGCGGGGGTAGGCCACGAGCGAGCGGGTCCACAAGGAGAGGCCGAGGAGCACAGCAGAAGGAAGCCCCGCACACCACGCCAGCAGAGCTCCCATCCGGCGATCCATCCGGTACACCGCGGAACTCGCGAATCCCCCGGCCGCGATCACCGGGAGCGCGAGGAGGATCTGGGTGGGCACATCCGCGGCAGGGTGCAGGTACGGGGAGGCCGTCCCCAACACCCTTCCCCCGAACCCCACGAGGTGCAGGATCTGGAGCGGGAGGGTGGCAACGAGAGGGCCGCGCCACGGTGGGTTGAGGCGGCCGTCTGCGAGGTGGTGCCAGAGGACCGGAAGCCAGGGAGCGAACGCACCTCCGGCCAGGGCCGCGGCGGTGAGGAACCGGAGGCGGGCCTTGGGGGAGCCGTGCCAGACGGCAAACCCGCCCAGGGCCGCGCAGAACACCGCGCCCAGAGAGTGGGTGTAGAGGAGGGCTCCGAGCAGTACCGCGAGTCGCCAGGGACGACGGCCGGGGTCCAGCACGGTCCGCCACGTCTCCAGGGCCGCAAGCGCGAACAGGGCCCCAAGCAGCGCGTACCGGGTGGCCTCCACCGAGGCGACCAGGAAGAGGGGGGAGGTGAGCAGCCACAGGGCCGAGGCCGGGCCCGCACCGGGAGCCAGGGCCGATCCCAGGCGCGCGACGGCTCCGAGGGCCACCAGCCCCGCCAGGGCCGAGAACGCGCGCAGGGCCACTTCCGCCGATCCGAAGACCGCGATCCAGATCCTGAGCAGGAGGGAGTAGAGCGGCGGGTGGGCGTCGTGCCGGTAGACGAATTGCGGGAGGTCCCAGGCCGGAAGCGAGGCCACGTGGGCCGCGAAGAGCTCGTCGAACGAGAGGCTGCGGCGACCCAGAAGGAGGAGGACCCCGAGGAGGAGGAGCGCTCCCGCCGCGAGAAGGCGGCTAGCGCCGAGCAACGCGCACTCCGCGACTTCCGGAATCGGCATGCGCTGAGACGGTACGGCCCGCACCGCGTCTACCCCAGAGCAACTCCTCTGCCAACCTCGCCCTCCCCAGTTCCCCTGAAGGCCATTATGCCCGGGCCGCGTGGCGGCGGGATCCAGGGAAAGCGTGTTATGAGGTGGCAAAGCGCAGCGGAGCCCTTGTGATCGCCGCAGCAGAAGGCCGTAGGCGACTGGACGGCGGAAGGGTCAAAAAGCGGCGGCCGGCCACCGGCCGGCCGCCGCCAGGGGGAGGGTGGTGCTACGGGCTAGAAGCCGCTGGAGTTGATCACCCGGCTCCCGGTGCTCTGGACGGTGTAGGTAATGGTAGCGCCAGCCACAGGCCCGAGCCCCACCGCGGTTGCGACACAGTCACCCGCCCCGGAGCAGTCTCCTCCCTGGAAGTCCCAGTTGCTGGTATCCTCCGGAAGCGGAACCGCTGTAGCGGCGCCGAACCCATTCTTCTCCACGTAGTACAGCCACTGGGCGGTGGCCCACTCCTGCAGCTTCTCCGCGGCTTCCGCGTAGTAGGCCTTGCGCCGGGTGCTCAAGTAGCTCGGCAGCGCCAGGGCCAGCAGGATGGCGAGGATCACGATCACCATGATGAGCTCGATGAGCGTGAACCCCCGCTGCTCCTGTAATTTCCTCCGAATCCGTTCGAGCATGGTCCCCTCCTCTCGGTCTGGTCTTCGGTTCCGTCATTCAGAGCAACTCCCGTGCCACCACCTCCTTCCCTCCGAACCTCCCCTCTCTTTTTGCCCACCTCCGCCCGGGTTTAGACCCCTCGCCTGGAGGGTTTCAGAACCCCTCCCAGGTCACCTGGCTCGTGCCGTCCCCGCTCAGCACGAGGATCATCTTGACGCCCTCCACGGGGGTGCCGTCATTGCCCTTGGCCGTCATGGTGCACTTCACCCCTGCGCAGGTCTCGTAGGCGAAGATCCAGTACTGGGTAGGGGAGGCCGGCTCGTTGGGAAAGCCATTGAAGGTCTCGCGGGCCAGGTAGTGGGCCCACGCGGCCTCCCGCATCTCCTGCAGCTTCTCCGCGGCCTCCGCGAAGTAGGCCTTGCGCCGGGCGTTGTAGTAGCTGGGGAGGGCGAGGGCCACGAGGATCCCCAGGATCGCCACCACCACCACCAGCTCCACCAGGGTGAACCCCGCCTCCGGCCGCAACGTCCGCCGCACCATCCCGCCTGTGAACGGAGCAACTTCTGTACCACTCAGAACCCATACGACTCCGTCTCCGCGGTCCCGTCCGCCCGCAGGGTCACCACCACGGCGGCACCCGCCACCGGCGTGTTCTCCCTGCCCCGGGCCCGCAGCAGGCAAACCCTGCCCCGGCACACCCCGTATCCGAAGGTCCAGTGCCGGGTGGGAGGGGGAGTGGTCGTGGGGTGGCCGTCGAAGGTGCCCCGGCGGAGGTAGTGGGCCCAGGCGGCCCTGCGCATCCGCTCCAGCCCCTGCTCCGCCTCCCAGAAGTACGCCCGCCGCCGAGCCGCGTAGTACTCCGGGATCCCCAGGAGCACTAGGGTGCTCAGGAGCATCAGCAGGGCCACCGCCGCGAAAGGGTCTACGGCCATCCCTCCCCGGCTCCCGTCCACCTCCCTCTCGTTCCCCATCCCTCTCACACTATGCCCAACTTCCCGGCTTTTTAGACACCCTCCGAACGCGGATTGGAGCAGGCCTCTAGATCCCGATGAGGTTGGGCTCCACCTTGTGGTACCCCTCCTCCGCCGCCACCAGGTCCAGGGGGATGGTGGCGATCTCGTCCACCACGGGGACCGCGAGCCCGTCCCTGGTGAAGTCCACCTCCTTGAAGTAGCGGCGGCAGACCTGGCAGGCACTGACCCGGACGTGGGGCCACTCCGTGGCCTGCAGGTAGACCAGGCGCCGGGCCTCCTCCTCTCCACACGCCACGCACCGGACCCGCTTGTACCGCCATTCTGTTTCACACCGGGAGCAGACTAGCGAGCGCGCCGCGCCGTGCCCCTCCTCCCGGAGCACGGACAGCTGAGGGGGAGCTCCGCACAGGGGGCAGACGGGCGAAGTTTCCATCCCCGGAATGGACAGGAGTTCTCCCTCCCCCCCTCCGCGCAGGCCCGCGGCCAGCAGAGCCGCATAGGGCTGCAGGAAGGCTTTCGGGAAAAAGGCCAAAACCTGGTCCTCGACCTCCAGGTCAGGGAGCGGCTGACCCCGCCAGTACGCGTCCCAGAGCTCCTCCCAGCGCTCCTCGGGGGTTGCACGCAGGGCCTGCGCCGCGGCGGCCAGCGGGGGGGGCGCGACCTCCTGCACCAGCTCCAGAAACCGCGCGAACTGCGCCCTCAACACGGAACGGCAGTCCAGGGGGGAAGTGGCCTGCAGGGGAAACGGCTGCACGCTCGAGGCTGGACCCCGGACGGAACCCCGCAGGACGTCCTGCAACCCGGCCTGGAAGCGCGCCACGTGGGCATAGAACCGCAGCGCCTCCGCGGCGAACGGCCACCGCTGCGCGAGTTCCTCGGCGCGCTGCAGACGCCGATCCCAGCTAGCGGTCACCGCGCTACGTCCAGGGGGCGGGAACTTTGGAGGCGCTCTGTACTTCCGGCCCCTCCCGCACCCCTACTCCTGGGAACGCGACCCCACTGTCCACAGCTGCCGGAACCACAGCCCGTGGTGGGCCTCCGCCCACCGGCGGGACACCGTCCCCCGGGTGATGGCCTCCCAGCTCCCGCGGATCACGAACACCCCCATGTAGACGTGCAGAATCAGGCCCCCCATGGCGGCGATGGCCGCGAGGTCGTGCACCACGAAGCTGGCCTGGCGCACCACCCGCCCGAAGCTCAGGGGGAACCAGAGAACGACCCCCGACAGCAGCAGCAAAATCCCCGCGAGGAACTGCAGGTAGAACAGCAGCTTCTGCCCCGCGTTGAACCGGCCAGAAGGGGGCACCGCCTCCTCCCGCCCCGCGGCGTAGTCCCCCATGTGCCGGAGCCACTCCCGGTCATGCGGTTCGATCCGCATGTCCCGCGCCCACAGGAGCAGCATGACCACCAGCGCTCCGAAGAAGATCACCCCGACGACGGGGTGCCAGTAGCGGATCACCGCTCCCCCTCCGAACAGGCCCACAAGCCAGTAGAAGGGCGGGTAGAACAGCGCGAGCCCGGTCAGCAGCAGGTACAGAAAGGACAGCGCCACCACCCAGTGCAGGATCCGCTCGCCCAGGGTGTAGCGCAGGATCACCCCGTCCCGTTCCCTCCGCGGCTCCATGGCCTCACCTCACTGCACCCTCTCCTGGTGGCTTGCCTCCGCACCCTTGCCGTTTACCTCCCGGGGGCCGAAGCGGAAGTAGTGCAGCACCGCGCCCAGAATCCCGCCGAACAGCACCGTGTTGCCCAGCCACTTCAGCGGGCCCTTCCACAGGTTGACGAAGGTGACCCGCGGGTTCTTCGGGAGCCCGTAGAGCTCCGGTTCGTCCCCGAAGGGCAGGACGTAGATCACGTGGGTGCCCCCCACCCCGGGCGGGTTGTAGACGGTGGCTTCCGCGTACCCGTCCGCCTTCAGCCGCTGCACCCGCTCCTCTGCCTGCGCCAGCATCTTCGGCCGGGTGCCGAAGGAGATGGCGTTGGTGGGGCAGGCCTTCACGCAGGCCGGTTCCAGCCCCGCTGCCACCCGGTCCGAACACAGGGTGCACTTGTACACCTTGCCGGTGGTGGGGCTGATGCGCGGCACGTCGAAGGGGCAGCCGGTCACGCAGAACTGGCAGCCGATGCAGTTCTCCTGCACGAAGTCCACGATCCCGTTGGTGTACTGCACAATGGCGCCGGGCGCAGGACAGGCCCGCAGGCAGCCCGGGTCCGCACAGTGCATGCACTGGAACTTGGTGAGGGTCCAGACCAGGCGGCCGTCCCGCTCCACCTCGTTGAACTTGATGAGCTGCCAGAAGTTGTACTCGAGGTCCGGCAGGGTCTGGTAGGAGCCGGTGAAGGGGCGGTCTGGGTTGGGGGGAAGGTCGTTCCACTCCTTACACGCCGCCTCACAGGCCTTACACCCGATGCACACGGACACGTCCACGAGCTTGGTGACCTCGCCCGTAGGCGGGTGCCCCAGCCCGGGAGCGACCCGCTTGGTGGCCGAGATTGCCTTGACTTCCAGGCCCACCCTCGGCATGGCCCCTCCCCCCTACGCCTTTTCCAGCTTGACCAGGAACCCCTTGTACTCCGGGCACGTGCTGTTGGGATCCACCACGGACGGGGTCACGAAGTTGGCGATCCCGCCTTTCTGCCGGCCGAACCCCAGGTAGCCCCAGTGGATGGGGAAGCCGATGGCGTAGACCTTCTTGCCGTTCACCAGAAGCGGCTTGATCCGCCGGGTCACCATGGCCCGGCCTACGATGGAGTGGCGAGCGGAAGAGACCCGCACGAAGTCCCCGTTCCGGATCCCCCGCTCCCGGGCCAGCTCCTCGGAGATCTCGATGAAGAACTCGTTCTGCAGCTCCACGTTGATGGCGTTGTTCTTCGTCCAGTAGTGCTGGTGCTCGGTGAGCCGGTAGGTGCTGCAGGCAATGTTGAACTCCCGCGGGTCGCCGAGCTTGTCCCACTCGGTGCCGGTGAAGATCACGGCCACGGGGTTGGCGCTGTGCTTGGGGTGCAGGAGGTTCTCCACCGGAGATTCCACGGGCTCGTAGTGCTCGGGGAACGGCCCGTCCACGAAAGAGCCGGCGGTGAACAAGCGCGCGACTCCCTCCGCCAGCATGATGAAGGCGCCCAGACCCGCCTCGGGCGGGGAGTCCACCTTGTAGTCCGGCACGTCCCCCACCCACCGCTCGCCGGTCCACCGCAACACCGGCCGCTTGGGGTCCCAGGGGCGG
>JAVKHN010000006.1:0-78256 GCA_031459935.1 Candidatus Sysuimicrobium calidum
AAGTCCCACAGCGCGGGGACGGCCATGGCGAACACCACGATGCCGTTGAGGGCCCGCACCAGTTCGCTTAGCACCCCCACCTCGTACTCCATGAGCCGACCGCCCTGGGCCAGGGCTCCGAACAGGATCGCGGCCAGCACCGCGCCCACAGGGTGGTTGCGGCCCACCAGCGCGACCCCGATGCCATCGAAGCCGAGGGTGGTCACGTTGCCCAGGGTGGCGTACAGGGACCACGCGGGAGGTCGGCCGATGACCTGGCTCGCGCCGGCTAGGCCCGCGGCCAACCCCCCGATGGCGAAACTCAGCACCACCACCCGCTCAGGCCGTACGCCCGCGTACCGAGCCGCGTCCGGGTTTTCCCCCGCGAGCCTCAGCTCGTACCCCGCTCGGGTGCCCCACAGGTACGCGTACACCAAAAGCGCAACCCCCACGGCCACGAACAGCACCGCGGTGAGGGTGCTTTCCTCGATCAGTACGGGGTAGCGGGCGGTGGGGAGCGCGGGGATGGTACGTTCCGCACGCCCGGGTTCCGCTAGGAAGTGGATGGCCAGGTACATGGAGAGGTGCAGGGCGATCCAGTTGCACATGATGGTGGAGATCACCTCGTGCACTCCCCGCCACGCCTTGAGCAACGCGGGGATGAGGGCCCACAGGGCACCCGCAGCCATGCCCGCCAGAGTGGCCGTCAGCAGGTGCACGCCCGGCGGCAGGGGGAAGCTACCGGCCACGAAGGTGGCACCCACCGCGCCCAGATACACCTGTCCCTCCGCCCCGATGTTGAACAGCCCCGCGCGCACCCCCACCGCGAAAGTGAGCGCGGTGAGCAGAAGGGGCGTGGCGAAGGCCAGGGTCTCCAGCAGGTCCTCCCGGCTGCCGAAGGCACCCACCAGCAAAGCCCGGTAAGCCACCAGGGGAGAGTGCCCGAACGCCCGGATGAGAACGCCCCCTGCCACAAGTCCCAGGAAAACCGCGGCCAGGGACTCAGCGAGGGGACGGAGCGCGCGCGGTGTCCGCATCGGTACCCGTCCGTACGACTCCACCCATCAGGAGTCCAATGGTCTCCCGCGGGAAGGCTTCGGTGGGACCCAGGCCGAGGAACCTTCCCTCGTACATCACCGCGAGGCGGTCGCTGAGCTCCAGAACCTCGTCCAAGTCTGCGGACACCAGCAACACCGCCTTCCCCGCGTCCCGCATCTGGATCAACAGCTCCCGGATGTACACGGTGGAGGCCACGTCCAGCCCCCGGGTGGGGTGCATGGCCACCACCAGCTTCGGCTCCTTGCTGAGCTCCCGTCCCACCAGCAGGCGCTGCTGGTTGCCGCCGCTCAGGCTGCGAACCGGGGTGGCGAGATCCGGGGCCACCACATGGAAGCGTCGTACGAGCTCCTGTGCGTAGCGGAGGATGGCAGGGCGGTTCAGCCGTCCCAGGAAGCCCAGGAACTGCGGTTCCCGCTGCCGACCCAGGATGCTGTTCTCCACGAGATCAAAACCCAGGGCGAGCCCGAACCGCGCCCGGTCTTCCGGCACGTGCGCGAGCCCCCGGCGGTACAGGGCAAGGGGATCCTGGCGGGGTACTTCCTGGTCTTCCAGACGGATTTCCCCGGCCTCGAGGGGTCGCAGCCCGGTGAGGGCCTGCACCAGCTCGCTCTGGCCGTTTCCTTCCACCCCCGCGATGCCGAAGATCTCGCCCTCCCGTACCTCAAAGGACAGATCGTGTACCGCCACCCGCCCCTGGTCGTTGCGAACCCGCACTCCCCGTACCGTGAGCACGGGCCTTCCCGGGGCTCCGGGGGTGCGCCGCACCCGGAAGGTGGGAAGCGGGCCCACCATCAGCTCCACTAGCTTCTCCGGCGTTGCCTCGCGCGTGGGGAGTTCCCCGGCCACCACCCCCTGACGGAGCACCACCACCCGGTCGGTGATCTCCAGCACCTCCTGGAGCTTGTGGGTGATGAGCACGATGGCCCCTCCGCTCCCCCGCAGCCTGCGCAGGAACCGGAAGAGCTCCTCCACCTCTCCGGGTGTGAGGGCGGAGGTGGGTTCGTCCAGGATCAACACGGAGGTGCCGCGGTACAGGGTCTTGCAGATCTCTACCCGCTGCTGCACGCCGATGGGAAGGGACTCCACGGGAACGTCCAGGGGAACGCTCAGCCCGGTTTCCTCCAACATCCGTTCGATTCTCCTCCGGGCCGCGTCCTCGGGCAGCGGTCGCAGAATCCCCGTTTCCTCCCGGCCCAACAGGACGTTTTGCAGGGCGGTGAAGGGCGGGACCAGGGTGAACACCTGGTGCACCATGCCGATGCCGCACCGGAGAGCGTCTTTGGGGTTGCGGAACTGCACGATCCGGCCGTCCACCAGGATTTCCCCGCGGGTGGGCCGCAACAGCCCCGAGAGGATTTTCATGAGGGTGGTCTTGCCGGCTCCGTTCTCGCCCAGCAGGCCCACGATCTCCCCGGCGTGGAGCTGAAAGTCCACACCCCTCAGGGCCGTGGTCCCGTCCGGATACACCTTGTGAATCCCGCGCATCCAGACGCGCGGACTGCCGTTGTCCACGGGCTCCCCCCAGTCCGTACGGAGGCTACGGTTGGGATGGACGGTACGCCACCGCGGGCCACCCGTCCGGCCGGGATCCCAGCTCGCCCCGCCACCGCTCGATGTCCGGTTTGGTGACCACCATCGGCACGGTGACTTGAGCCTCCCGGATCTTCTTCTCCAGCTCCGCCACCGCGTCCCACACCCACCTGGGCTGGGCGTCCCGCATGGTCTTGACCTTGGACTTGATCTCCGCGGGCGAGGCGGGGAGCACCTTCTTGCGGGTCAGGCGCTCCGCCTGCAGTCCCATGCGGATGAACTCGTCCAGGTCGTCCAGGGTGCTCACGGAGATCCCTTCCGCCAGCTGGCCCGCGACGCGGGTTCCGATCCCCAGGGTCACCACCCCCTGGGTCCGCCGGACTAGGCCTCGGAACTGCCCTTCCCGAACCCATCGGGTGGTGTAGTATACGCCGCGGTCCACCCGCTTCATCATGCTGGCGATCACGAAGCCGGGGTTGATCCAGTCCTGGTTGGCGTCCACCCCGATCCAGAAAGGAGGTCCCATGCGCAGCCGCTGGGCCTGCGCGATCTCCTGCACCGCCTGGTTGATGCCCAACCCCAGGGGCCCCGCGATGTTGAAAACCGCCACCGCGTTCTTGGCGTACATGGCCTTGGCGGCAGCGTAGCCCTTCGGGATATCACTGAAGGTCCCCGTGTACGTCCACAGCACGAAATCCTTGCGGTAGGTGAAGGCCTTGTCCGGTCGGTTCTTCGCCAGCCACTCCGTGGCCCATCGGGCACCCCACTTGTACCCGATCTCGAACTTCCACAGGACCGGGATCTCGATGCCGAACACGCCGCCGATGTGGGGCTTGGCGTACTGGGCCGCCAGGAGCGCCCCCAGGGCGCCCACCAGGGCGCTTCCCTTGTGTTCCTCGTACACCACGTCCATGAGGTTGGGGAGGGGGTACTGGGCGGGGAATTTCTGCTTCGCGATGGACTGTGCGAAGGTGTCAATCCCCACGAAGTTCTTGTCCGGGAACCGACGGGCCACCTGAGCGAGGGCATCGCTCAGGAGGAACCCCACCCCCACGATAAGCCGTACGTCAGGATCCCGGGCCGCCCGGGTGAGGTTGGGGACGTAGTCCGCCTCCACCTTGCTCACCAGCTCCACCATGCGGACCCCGAAGTCCCGCTCCGCGTCCTCACCCCCCTTGAACGCCATGTCGTTGAAGCTCAGATCCCCGCGGCCGCCCACGTCCGAGACCACCGCGATCTTGAAGGGTTCCGGAGCTGCCTCCGTGAAGGCGCCCCGGGCCATCAGGGCCGCAGCCACCGCCAGCGCCAAAGCGATCCTGAACCGCATGTTCTCCCTCCCCTGTGATGCCTCTCCGCAGGCCACCCCCAAGAGCTACGGCGTCCGGCCTCGCGCATCCTGCTGCGGGGTGGAACGACCTTCCTGTCCTGCGGATTGACCCGGGCCGCCCCAGGGTCGAGAATAGGCTGGGGAGCACGGTGGATCGGCTATCCCGTCTTGAGCTGGCGCAGCGTATTGACCACACGCTGCTGAGACCTGATGCTACGCCTGCGGATGTGGAGCGCGTGTGTCGGGAGGCCCTCGAGTGGCGCTTCGCCGCCGTGGTGGTCAACCCCTTCCACCTCCCGCAGGTGGCCCGGTTCCTTGCGGAGTCGTCGGTAGCTCCGTGTGCGGTGATCGATTTCCCCCTGGGTGCCGGGGCACGGGAGGACCGGCGGGCCCAAGCGGAGCACGCGCTGGCCGCGGGGGCGCGGGAGCTCGATGTGGTCCAGCCCGTGGGTCTTCTCAAGGCCGGCCTGGACGACCTGGTTCTGGAGCAGTTGCGCGCGGTGGTGGAGCCCGCGCGGCAGGCCGGCGCCCTGGTGAAGGTGATCCTGGAGACCGCCCTCCTGACCCCTGAGGAGATCGCTCGCTCCTGCCGCCTGGCGGTGGAGGCGGGCGCGCATTTCGTCAAGACCTCCACGGGATTTGGCGTGCCCGGTGCCACGGAGGAAGCGGTTCGCCACATACGGGCCACAGTGGGACCCCAAATAGGGGTCAAGGCCGCGGGGGGCATCCGTGACTACGCCACCGCCTGCCGGATGCTGGCGGCGGGTGCAGACCGCATCGGGACCAGCAACGGGGTGGAGGTGGTGCGGGGTGCACCGGAGATGCACGCCGGTACACCCTGAGGCGGGCTCCCCTTGACCTCCCGAAGCCCGTCCCCTTGCCAGGTGCGGATCTGAGTCTAGAATAGTGGAAGCGCTGGCCGCCAGCCGGGGTGTACAGCACGGAAGGGGATTTCGGGTAAGGCCGCCGGGGCCAGGGTGACCCTCGCAGCCTCCTGCGGGTCTTGAGGTGGGTCCATGCGTCGCCTACTCGTGGACAGTGATGGAACGGCAGATGACCTCCTCGCGCTGCTGATCGCAGCGCGGAGTCCTGAAGTGGACGTGGTGGCGATCACCGCGGTGGCAGGTGCCGTCCGGATGTCCCAGGCTGCGGAGAACCTGCTCTACGGCTCTGAGCTCGCAGGGCTCAACCGGGCTGCGGTCTACCCCGGCTGTGAGGGGCCGCTTGTCCGACCGCCGGTGCCCTTTGAAGCCATGTATGGCCGCACGGGTCTGGGAACCCTCACACCCCCGAAACCAAAGGGGCGACCGGAGGGTCCCCATGCGGTAGATGCCATCCTGTCCCTGGCACGGCACTACCGACGCGACCTCCAGGTGGTGTGCCTGGGACCCCTCACCAACCTCGCGGCCGCTCTCATCCAGTTCCCTCGACTCGGAGACACCCTGGGTCAGGTGTACGTATACGGAGGGACCCTCCAGGACGGAAACGTGACTCCCGCGGCCGAGTACAACTTCTATGCGGATCCGGAAGCCGCGGCCCTGGTGCTCCGGAGCGGTCTACCCCTCACCCTGATCCCCTGGGACACCGCCCGGGCGGCGCTCACCATGAGACCTCAGGACATCCACCGCATCCGGGCGGGCGGTACCCGGGAAGGCAGGTTCTTCCTGGACGCCACCCGTTCTATAGCAGAGTATTGCCGGCGCACCCTGCGCTTGGTGGGGTCCGTGCTCGGGGCGGTGGTGGCCATGGCCGTGGCGGTGGATCCCGCGGTGGTCCTGGAAGAGATCCAGATCCGGGTGGACGTGGAAGCGCGGGGGGATCTTACCCGGGGGGCTGTGGTCCCCGATCCCGTGGGCCTGAGCCGCCAGCCGGCCAACGTGCGCCTGGTGCGCGCCTGTGACGGGGACCGGATCCGGGAGCATCTCTTTTCCGCTCTGGGCGCTCCGCCCGTCCCGGAAGCCCCCGCGGAGGAGCTTCCCGCGGAGGCGGTGGAGCGTTCTCCCGGATCCTCCGCGGATTCCCCGCCTGCATAAGAGGAAGGAGGCCATCGAGGCGTGCGGATGGCGCGGGCATCCACCCTCCTGCTGCTCACGCCCGGCCTGGGCACCGCGGCGACGGCCCCGCGCGTGCCCCGCTGAGGGAGCAGGAATGCGGCCGAAGCGGTGGCCTCCACTCTGGCTCCGAGTCCCCGCGGGGACCCGGGATGTGTTGCCGGAGGAAGCGGAGTCCCTGCGCCGGCTGGAGCGCCGCTTGCTGGGGCTCTTCGGGCGGTGGGGCTATCGCGAGGTGCGGACACCCGTGCTGGAGTTCCTGAGCACCGTGGAGCGTGGGGTCGGGGTGGAGGGACCGGACGCCCTTTTCGTGCTGGTGGATCGTACGGGGGAGCTATTGGCCCTGCGGCCGGAGATGACCGTGCCCATCGCGCGCTTGGTGGCCACCCACGGGAAGGACCGGGCCCGCCTCTCGTACGTGGCGGAGGTGTTCCGGGTGCGGGACACCTCCCGCGGGGAAGAGCGGGAGTTCGTGCAGGCGGGGGTGGAGCGGATCGGCGATCGGGGCCCGGATGCGGATGCGGAGGTGGTCGCCCTCGCGGTGTGGGCCCTGCGGGAGGCGGGGGTCGAGGGGTTCCGGATCGGGTTGGGTCACGCGGGGCTCCTGCGGGGGCTGCTGGAGGCCGCGGGGCTGGATGCGGAGGACCAACATGCAGCAAAGCTCCTCCTGTACCGCCGGGACTTCGTGACCCTCCAGGGCCTGCTGGAAGGTGCACCGGTGACCATCCGGGAGGCCATCCTGCACCTTCCCTCCTGGCGTGGGCCGGATGCCCTGGACCGCGCGGCCCGGCTCGGGATCGCCCCGGGGGCGCTGGAGGAGGTGGAGCACCTCCTGGAGGCCCTCCGGCCATACGGCGTGGGGGGGGAGGTGGAGGTGGATCTGGGGCTCATCCGGGACTTCGAGTACTACACGGGAATCGTGTTTGAGGGGTATGCGCAGGGCGTGGGCCGGCCTGTGTTGGGTGGGGGGCGCTACGACGGTCTGCTGATGAGATTCGGGACGGACCGCCCCGCAGTCGGTTTCGCCCTGCACCTGAACCGGCTGCTCCCCACGCTCCCGCCGTCCGCACCCTCCACGGTGCTCTCTGTCGTGTACGTTCCTCGGTTCCGGGACCTCGCGGTTCGGCTCGCGCTCGCGCTGCGGGAGGAGGGGATTCCGGTGCTCACGGATCCGTGGCCGCAGCCAGAGGTCCACGCGCCGTGTATCATGTTGGAAGACGAGCAGGCCCGCGTGTGCTCCCGGCAGGGACGGGAGCGCGTGGTGATTCCCGAACTTCACCTGCTGGTCCAGGAGGCAATCGAGGCGTGGAGATCCTGACCGTGGCGATTCCCTCGGGCCGGCTCTTCGAGCCGAGCCTCCGCCGGCTCCAGGCCGCAGGACTTGCCAGGCCTGTGGTCCCGGAGGATCGGAGCCTGCTGCTGAGCTGGCCGGAGCTGCGAACCCGGATCCTGGTGGCGAAGCCCGTGGATCTGGTGACCTACGTGGAACGGGGAGCCGCGGACTGCGGCATCGTGGGCAAGGACATCCTGCTGGAGCAGGACCACGAGGTGTACGAGCTCCTGGACCTGGAATTCGGCCGGTGCCGAGGCGTGGTGGCGTTCCCCCCGGAGCTCCTCCCCGAGTGGACGCGGCCCACCCGGGTGCTGCGCATCGCCACCAAATACCCGCGCATCGCGGAACGCTTCTTCTGGGAACGGGGTCGAGCGGTGGACATCATTCACCTGTGGGGCTCTGTGGAGCTGGCTCCCCGGGTGGGGCTCAGCGACGGGATCCTGGATCTGGTGATGACGGGGCGGACCCTGCGGGCGAACGGGCTCGTGGAGGCGGAGGAGGTGTTCACCAGCACCGCCCGGCTGGTGGTGAACCGGGTGGCCCTGCGGACCAAGGCGGACCGGATCCAGGAGCTGCTGGAACGGCTGCGGTCCGGCCAGAGTGTTTTCGTGGAGCACCCCTGATGCGGATCCTGCGCCTGTGGGAGATCCCGACCACGGAACTGCGCCGCCTGGTGGGCCGGTCTCAGGGTTGGGTGCTCTCCGAGGAGGTCACCCGCACCGTCCGGGCCATCCTGGAGGATGTCCGGAACCGAGGAGACGAGGCGGTGCTGGAGGCCACCCGCCGCTTCGACGGGGTGGACCTCTCCCCCGATCGGTTGCGGGTGGACCGCTCGGAGATCCGGGCCGCGTACGAACAGGTGGATGCAGGGGTCCGGGCCGCCCTGGAGACCGCCATCGCCCGGGTGCGGCGCTTCAGCGAGTGGCTGCGGCCTCCCCAGGAGCAGGTGGAGGAGCTGGAGCCGGGTCTCCGGGTCGGGATACGCATTACCCCGCTGGCCTCTGTGGGTGCGTACATTCCCTCCGGAAAGGGCAGCTTCCCCTCCACGGTGGTGACCATGGTCGGTCCCGCGGTGGTGGCGGGCGTGGAGGAGATCGCGCTCCTGGTGCCGCCCCGATCGGGAGGGTCTGTGGACCCCGCCACCCTGGTGGCGGCAGATCTCCTGGGCATCGAGCGGATCTATCGAGCCAACGGTCCCGCGGGCATCGCGGCCTTGGCAGTGGGGACCGCCACCTTTCCCCGGGTGGAGGCGGTGGTGGGACCGGGGAACCCGTACGTGGTCGCCATGCAGATGCTGGTGCAGACCCTGGGCGTGCGAATGCTGGCACTCCTGGGCCCCACCGAGATCGTGGTGCTGGCGGACCACGAGGCGGATCCGTACCTGGTGGCCCTGGATCTTCTCAATGAGGCGGAGCACGGAAGCGACTCCGCCGCCCTCCTCGTCACCCCTTCCGAAGCCCTCGCCCGGGAGGTCCACGGACGCCTTCAGACCCTGGTGGAACGCCTTCCCGAACCCCGCCGCACCTACGCCCGGGATGCCCTCTCGGATCTTGGCGGGATCCTCGTCACCCGGGACCTGGAAGAGGCGGTGGCGTTCGTGAACCTCTACGCGCCGGAGCACCTGGTGATCCATGCCCGGGAGGCGTGGGAGCTGTTGCGGGGGGTGCGGCATGCGGGGGAGATCCTCCTCGGGCCCCACACACCGCCGAGCGCCGCCAACTACGCCATCGGAGTCCCCGCAGCCCTGCCCACGGGCGGAGCCAGCCGGTTCACCTCCGCGGTCACCGTGTGGACGTACCTGAAGATCTCCTCCGTGGCCCAGCTGAACGGGGAAGCCCTGGCACGGTTGCGGTCGGTGGTGGAGCGCCTGGGGCACTACGAAGGGTTTCCCGCCCACGTGATGAGCGTGCGGGAACGGGGGAGGCTTGGGCCGTGAGGGGAATCCGGGCCCGCCCCGAGATCCAGGCCCTGCCCGAGTACCGGCTCCGGGGGCAGCAGGCGGAGGTGAAGCTCAACCAGAACGAGCTCCCCTATGACCTCCCCGAGGAGGTCAAGCGGGAGGTGGTGGAAGCCCTGCTGCAGCGACCGTGGAACCGATATCCGCCCATGCGGGCGGAGCGGCTGCGGGAGCTTCTTGCGGCCACAAGCGGCCTACCGGAGGACCAGATCGTCCTCGCGAACGGTTCCAACGAGGCCATTCTGGGCCTGCTCCAGGCCTTCGCCGCATCCGGCGTGGTGGTGTTGCCGCAGCCAGGCTACTCCATGGCCCGCCCCCTCGCGGTGGTGGCGGGAGCGGAGGTGCGGGAGATCCCGCTTCGGCCGGACCTCACCCTGGACCCTGAGGCGGTGGCCGCGGCCGCCCGCGACGCCCGCGTGATCTTCCTCGCGTCCCCCAACAACCCCACGGGACGGGCCGTTCCCCGGGAGGAGATCGCCTGGATCGCAGCGCGTACGGAGGCCCTGGTGGTGGTGGACGAGGCCTACTGGGGCTTCTTCCCGGACCATGCCCGCAACCTGGTGGGCACGCCCGAGTACGAGCGGCACACCGCGGTGGGGTTGCTGGGGGAATTCCCCAACCTGGCGGTGGTGCGCACGGCCTCGAAGGCCTTTGGCCTCGCAGGCGCCCGGGTGGGATGGGTGATGGGAAGCCGGGAGCTCAGCTCCGTGCTCCTCCGAACCCTTCCGCCGTACAACCTGGACGTGTTCGCGCAGCTCGCGGTGGAGGCGGTGGCCCAGCGTCCCGAGCTCATCCGGTCCCGCATCGCGCGGATCGTGGCGGAGCGTGAGCGGGTATTCGCAGAGCTTCGGGCCATGGGGGTGCGGGTGTACCCCAGCGACGCCAACTTCCTTCTGTTCCGGTGCAGGGATGCCTCCGCGGTCTTCGAGCACCTGGCCGCGCGAGGGGTCCTGGTGCGGGACGTCTCCCACTACCCGCAGCTGGAAGGGTGTCTCCGCGTCACCATCGGGACGCCGGAGGAGAATGACCGGTTCCTGCGCGCCCTCCGGACGTGCAGGGAGGTGACGGAGTGAGGGAGGCAGAGGCGGCGCGGACCACCGCGGAAACCCGGGTGCGGGTCCACCTCCGGCTCGACGGGATCGGGGAACACCGGATCTGCACGAACGTGCCCTTCCTGGACCACCTCCTCGCCCAGTGGGCGCGGCACGGCCGGTTCGACCTGACGGTGGAGGCGACTGGGGACCTGGAGGTGGATGCGCACCACACCGTGGAGGACGTGGGGATCGTGCTGGGAGCTGCCTTTCGCCAGGCCCTGGGGGACGGAGCGGGAATCGCCCGGTTCAGCAGCCTCCACGCGGCCATGGACGAGGCCCTGGTGCTGTGCGCGGTAGACATCAGCGGGCGCAGCTACCTCCACTACGACGTGCGGTTCCCGGCCCCGTACTTGGGAAGCTTCTCTACCGAGCTCGTGGAGGAGTTCTGGCGGGCATTCGTTTCGCACGCCCGCATCACCCTGCATCTCGTGCTCCTGCACGGCCGAAACACCCACCACATCGCGGAGGCCCTGTTCAAGGGATGCGGGGTGGTGTTGGGCCAGGCGGTACGGGTGGTGGGAGGGGGTGTCCCCTCCACCAAGGGGGTTCTGTAGTGCGGGCCGCGGTGGTGGACTACGGCGCGGGGAACCTGCGGAGCGTGGGGCGGGCCCTGGAGCACGTTGGCTTCCAGACGCGCCTGGTGACCCGCCCGGAGGAGTTGGAGGGAGAGGAGGTGATCGTCCTCCCGGGCGTGGGAGCTTTCGGCCCTGCGGTGCACCGTTTGCGGGAAGCGGGATTTGTGGACGCGCTGCGCGCGGAGGTGGAAAGGGGCCGGTGGCTGGTGGGTCTGTGCCTGGGGATGCAGCTCCTGTTCGAGGAGAGTGAGGAGGAGGGCAGGCACGAGGGACTGGGATTCCTGCGGGGCCGCGTGGTGCGGCTCCCGGCGGGGCTGAAGGTCCCGCACATGGGGTGGAATACCCTGGAGTTCGATCAGCCCTCGCCCATCACGGCCGCGATTCGGCCCGGGAGTCACGTGTACTTCGTGCACTCCTACTATGTCCTCGCAGAACCCTCTCAGGTGGTGGCCTGGACCGAATACGGCGTCCGGATCCCCGCCATCGTAGCCTTCGACCGGGTGGTGGGGTTTCAGTTCCATCCGGAGAAAAGCAGCCGGGTGGGGCTCGCCCTGCTGAGAGGCCTGCGGGAAGCGGTCCGCGTATTATGAGGATCCTGCCTGCCGTGGATCTCCTGGAGGGCCGCGTGGTGCGGCTGCGACAGGGGGACTACCGACAAGCCACGGTGTACGGGGAGGATCCCGTGGAGGTAGCCCGGCGGTGGCGGGCCGAGGGGGCGGAATGGCTGCACGTGGTGGACCTGGACGGAGCCCGATGGGGCATACCCCGGCACCTGGCGGTGGTGGCCCGCATCGTTGCGGAGGGCGTGCACGTGCAGCTCGGGGGCGGACTGCGGCGAGAGGAGGATCTCGCTCGGGCCTTTGAGGCGGGCGTGGCCCGGGTGGTGCTGGGCACCGCGGCCCTGCGGGACCTCCGGTGGTTGGAGCAAATGACGGTCCGGTTCGGGGACCGGATCGCGGTGGCTCTGGATGTGCGGGAGGGAAGGGTGATGGTGGGAGGCTGGCAGGAGGAGGCACCGCTGCCTTTTGAGAGGGCGGCTTTGCGGTGCCTGGAGGCAGGAGTGCAGCGACTCGTGGTGACGGACGTACAGGTGGACGGGATGCTGGCAGGACCCAACCTGGACCTCCTCCGCCGCGCGGTGGCCTTGGGAGTGCCCGTCCTGGCTTCAGGCGGCATTCGGAGCACGGAGGATCTCCGGGCCTTGCGGAGACTCGGGGTGGAGGGGGCGATTGTGGGCCGGGCCATCTACGAGGGCACCCTTTCGGTCTCCGAGGCGTTGCGGGTGGCTCGGGAGTAGGGCGGGATGCTCGCCAGGCGCGTCATCCCCTGTCTGGATGTAGACGCGGGCCGCGTGGTGAAGGGCGTACGGTTCGTGGACCTGCAGGACGCGGGAGATCCCGTGGAGCTCGCGGCTTTCTACGACCGGGAGGGGGCCGATGAACTGGTGTTCCTGGACATCACCGCCTCCGCAGAAGGGCGTCCCATCCTGGAGGAAGTGGTGCGCAGGACCGCGAGCCAGGTGTTCATCCCGCTCACCGTGGGAGGCGGCATCCGCTCCGTGGAGGACGTGCGCCGGATGCTGCGGGCGGGGGCGGACAAGGTGGCGATAAACACCGCGGCGGTGCGGCAGCCAGCACTCGTGCGGGAGGCGGCCCGCATTTTCGGATCGCAGTGTGTGGTGGTGGCCATCGATGCCCGGCGGCGGGCTCCGGGGCGATGGGAGGTCTATACGCACGGAGGCCGGGTGCCCACGGATCTGGATGCGGTCGCCTGGGCCCGGGAGGTGGAACGGCTGGGCGCGGGGGAAATCCTGCTCACCAGCATGGACCGGGACGGGACCACGGAGGGATTCGATCTCGAACTCACCCGGTCCGTGAGCGAGGCGGTGGGGATCCCCGTGATCGCCTCAGGCGGAGCAGGACGGCCCGCGCACTTCGTGGAGGTGCTCACGGAGGGGAAGGCCGATGCGGCCCTCGCGGCCTCCATTTTCCACTTCGGGCAGGTGCGGATCCGCGAGGTGAAAGCCGCGCTTTCGGCTGCGGGAATTCCGGTTCGCATGGATGGAAGGGGATGAAACCGCGGACACTCGTCTACGACGACCGGGGCCTCGTTCCCGTGGTGGTCCAGGACCGGCGGACGGGGGAGGTGCTCATGCTGGCCTACGCGAATGCGGAGGCCGTGGAGCGCACCCGGGCCACGGGCTTTGCCCACTTCTGGTCACGGTCCCGGAACGCCCTGTGGATGAAGGGTGAGACCTCGGGGAACCGGCTGCGGGTGAGTCAGATCCTTGTGGACTGTGACACGGACGCCCTGCTGTATGTGGTGGAACCCGAAGGTCCCACCTGCCACCTGGGGGAACGCACCTGCTTCCACCGGGACCTGGAGGGGGAGCGAGCCAGTTCCCCGGCGGGAATCCTCTCGGACCTCGCCGCCCTTATCGCCCACCGGGCCGCGCATCCCGTGGAGGGCTCGTACACCTCGGATCTGCTGCGGGATCATCCTGCACGATTGCGGGAGAAGGTCTACGAGGAAGCCGCGGAGGTAGCGCGGGCCGCGCGGGAGGAGGGGCGGGAGCGCCTTGCGGAGGAGGCCGCAGACCTCCTGTACCACCTGCTGGTTCTCCTCCAGCGGAGCGGTGCCGCATGGGAGGAGGTGCTGGATCGGTTGATCCGACGCCGCACCCGGGGAGCCCGACCGGGCTCGTAACGCTTGGAGAGGCATGCGGTACGCCATCCTCTCCGACATCCATGCGAATCTGGACGCCCTGGAGACGGTGCTCCAGGACCTCCGGGGTCAGAGGGTGGACCGCGTGGTGTGCCTGGGGGATTTCGTGGGCTACGGGCCGGAACCCAACGAGTGCGTGGAGCACCTCCGTCCCATGCTGCACCTGGCCCTGGTGGGCAACCACGACCTCGCGGCCATCGGACGGCTGAATCCCGAGCGGTTCAACATTTTCGCCCGCATGGCCATCGAGTGGACCCGCCAGCGGCTTGCACCGTCCGTTCGCGCGTACCTCGCCTCCCTTCCCCCCCGGGCGGAGGGGGATGGTGTCCTGTTCGTCCACGGAAGTCCCCGGGATCCCGTGGAGGAGTACGTCCTGGATCCCGTGACCGCGGACGAGAACTTCCGGTCTGAGCCCTTTGACATCTGCTTTTTCGGGCATTCCCACCTGCCCGTGTGGTTTCTCCACAACGGCGTTCGCACCGCCATGCGCCACCTCCCCCCGAATGCCCCTGTGCACCTGGAGGAGGGGATGCGGCACCTGGTGAACGTGGGGAGCGTGGGACAGCCCAGGGACGGGGATCCCAGAGCCGCCTACCTCATCTATGACGCGGAGGCCCGGACGATGGAGCTCCGACGGATTGTGTATCCCATCGAGGTGGTGCAGCAGAAGATGCGGGCCGCGGAACTCCCCCGACCCCTGTGGGCACGTCTGGCAGAGGGACGCTAGCATGCGGATCTATACCCGTACGGGGGACGGAGGGCGGACGGCCCTGTGGGGGGGCGAACGGGTGTGGAAGGACCATCCCCGGGTGGAGGCGTACGGGACCGTGGATGAGTTGTGCAGTGTCCTCGGCGTGGTGCGCAGGTTGCTGCCCGGTGAAGAACTCCCGGGATGGTTCGGACGGATCCAGGAGACCCTCTATTGCATCGCTGCGGAGCTCGCGGCGCCGCACCCGAAGGAAGGGCGGACTCCCCGCCTGGCTGGGGGCTCCGTGGAGGAGCTGGAGCACTGGATCGATCAGCTGAGTGCGGACCTGCCCCCGATCCAGTCCTTTCTCCTCCCCGGGGGGACGGAGGCGGGAGCGTGGCTCCACCTGGCCCGGGCGGTGGCCCGGCGGGCGGAGCGGCGGGTGGTGACCCTGGCCCGCCAGGAGCCCCTGAATCCCGAGATCCTCCGCTACCTGAACCGGCTGAGCGACCTCCTGTTCGTGGCCGCCCGATGGGTGAACTTCCGGGCGGGCGTACCGGAACGTCCCTGGCCCCGCGAGCCCCGTCCCTGACCTCCTGGCCCCGGAGGGGTTGCTCCCTCCGGGGGAGTAGATTATTCTCTACACAAACGTAGCAAGAGATTTACTTATAAGGCGCCAATGGGCCGGGAGATTCTGCTCTCGCCACCCCGCACGGAGCCGCACCTCCGGGTGGAGGCGTCCCCCGTGTACGATTTCCTCGCTGCTCTCTTTGTGGTCTACCACCATGGACGATCTCTGGAATTCGACGTTTCGGAAGAGTGGATCCGCCGGGCACGCCGGGCTCTGGGCTCCCGCTTGCTCCGGGACCTGGCGCGGTTCGCGGGCCCGCGGGCCTTCTTCCTGTCCCTGGTGACCCTTCTGGATCGTCACGTGGCGGAGGCCAGCGTACCGGCCTTCGTGGAGCAGGTGGCCCGGCTGCCCGCGGAGGAGCTCGTGCTCCTGCTGCTCACGAGCACACCCGCGGCCCGCCCGGCCAGACCGTACCTGTGCGAGATTCTGACCGCCCGGTCTGGCCCGACCCGGACCGCTCTGCGACGGTTCGCACGGGCCTTTCCGCAGGAGCTGGGGCGGCGGGAGGCGGTGGCTCTGGCCCGTCGGGATCCCCGGGAGGTGCAGGAAGGACTGGTGTGGCTTCTGCGCCGCTTCTACCAGGCAGCCTACGCGCCGGAGGAGAAGCGGATCCTTCCCCTGTTGCAGCAGGATGCAGCGCGCAAACGGGAGCGTGCACGGTGCCTTACGCCCCAGAGATTCGTGGAGGAGGCCACGGGAGGGCTCGTCCTGGATCCCACGGCGGTGTCCGAGGTGGTCGTGGCTCCCTCCCATTTCGTGCAGCCCTACAACCTCGTGGTGGATCACGGAGGGATCCGCACGTACATCACCCCCCTCACGGGGGGAGCGGCCCCGGACACCCTGGAAGCGGTCCGACGGGTGGCAAAGGCGCTCGCGGACGAATCCCGCCTTCGGATCCTGCGTCTGCTGGCGGAACGGGCTATGTACACCCAGCAGATCGCCGAGGCTCTGGGCACCAGCCACGTCACCGTGCTCCACCACCTGGCCGTCCTGCGGGCCGCGCGGCTCATCCGGGTGGTGGAGCGTCAGCAGACCCGCTGGTATATCTTCCACCCGCAGGGCCTAGAATCCCTTCTCACCCACCTGCGGGCGCTTCTTCGGTCCCCTTCCGCGCAGGCCGGAGACCTCTCCTGAGGGCCATGTTCCGGGCGTTTCGCCATCCCGCGTATCGGATGTACTGGCTGGGGATGGCCGTCTCCCAGGTGGGGACGTGGATGCAAGCCACGGCCCAGGCTTTCTTCGTATACGAGCGGACGGGCTCGGCCCTGCAGACCGGGGTGGTCACCGTTGCCTTCACACTCCCCTCCCTGCTCTTCTCCCTGTTCGGAGGGGCGGTGGCGGACCGGTACGACCGGCGGCGCCTGTTGCTCCTCACCCAGACGGGCTTCCTCCTCTCCGCAGGGCTGCTGGCGGGCCTCACCTTCGGAGGGTGGGTACAGATCTGGCACCTCATGGCCTTCGCGTTCGTGAACGGCTTTCTTATGGCCATGGACGCCCCCGTCCGGCAGGCCATCCTCCCTGCCCTGGTCTCCCGGGAGGATCTCCAGAACGCCATCGGGCTCAACGCGGCCATGTTCAACGGATCCCGGATTTTCGGCCCCGCCCTGGCGGGTCTCATCTATCAGATGGGCGGGCCCGGCTGGTGCTTCCTCCTCAATGCCCTCTCCTATCTGGCGGTGATCCTCCCCATGGCCCGGATCCGGGTGGACTCTCAGGTGGATCGCCACTCTCCCCTGCTGGACCACCTTCTTGGGGGGCTCCGATACGTCCGGGGCCAGCGCGTCGTGCGATCCCTGCTCCTGCTCCTGGCTGCGGTGGGGATGTTCGGGTTCACGTGGACGGTGCTGAGCCCGGCCTTCACGGTCCGGATCCTGCACGGAGGTCCCCTGGAAAACGGCTATCTTCTCACCGCGGTGGGCGTGGGCAGCACGCTCGGGGCACTCCGGGTGGCGGGCGGAGGAGCATCCCATCGGCCCGGGCGGTTCGTGCTCACGAGCGCGGCGGCCACGGGAATCTCCCTCCTTGCCTTCTCCACGACCCGCCACCTTCTGGCTGCCCTGGCCTGCTTGAGCCTCACGGGGTTCTTCCTGACCTCCTTCATGTCCGCCACGAACTCCACCATCCAGTCCCTGGTGGAGGATCGGTACCGGGGGCGGGTCATGAGCCTCTATACCCTGGCCCTCATCGGCAGCGGACCGCCGGGAAGCCTCCTGGCGGGATCGCTGGCAGACCTGGTGGGCGTCCCCGCGAGCCTTGCCCTCAACGGCATCCTGGTGGCGCTCAGCGCCGGGGTGTGTGCGGTGCTTGTGCCGGATCTGGCCCGCCTGGACGGACGGGTGCTGCTACGTCCGACGGTCCTTCGTTCCGGCGGGGGAGGCGGCTCCGGAGGCTAGGTCCGGCTCAGGATGATGGCCTGCTTGAGTTCCTGGATGGCCTTGGTGATCTCGATTCCCTGCGGGCACGCCTCCGTGCAGTTGAACACCGTGCGACACTTGAAGACGCCGCTGCGGTCCGCGAGAATCTGCAGCCGCTGCTGCGCCGCCTGATCGCGGCTGTCGAAGACGAACCGGTGCGCGGCCACCAGGGCTGCGGGGCCCAGGAACTCCCCCGTTCCCCAGAAGATGGGACAGGCGGTGGTGCACACCGCGCACAGGATGCACTTGGTGGTGTCCTCGTAGCGGGCGCGTTCCTCCGGGGTCTGCCGGCGCTCCTGGGGCGGAGGGGGTTCGTCGGTAATCAGCCACGGCATGACCTGCCGGTACTTCTGGAAGAAGGGCTCCATGTCCACCACGAGGTCCTTGATCACCCGAAGCCCCCGGAGGGGCTCCACGGTGATCCGGAGCCCCAGATCCTTGACGAGGACCTTGCAGGCAAGCCGGTTGCGGCCGTTGATGAGCATGGCGTCGGATCCGCAGATCCCGTGGGCACAGGAGCGACGCAGAGCCAGGGAACCGTCGATGTTGGCCTTGATGTAGTGGAGGGCGTCCAGCACCCGATCGAAGGGGTCCACGGGAACCTCATACTCCGCCCAATAGGGCCGCCGGTCCACTTCCGGGTTGTATCGCTTGATGCGGATGATGGCCTTCATGGACGCCTCCGGCTCAGTAGGTCCGTGCCTGCGGTGGAAACCGAGTGATCACCACAGGCTTGTAGCGGAACTCGAAGGTACCGTCCGAATTGCGATAGAGCAGGGTGTGCTTGAGCCAGTTCTCGTCATCCCGCTTGGGGTGATCCTCCCGCATGTGGGCCCCGCGGCTCTCCGTGCGGTTGAGCGCCGAGCGAACCGTGGCCTCCGCCACGTCCAGCAGACACCCCAGCTCCCACGCCTCCAGCAGGTCCTGGTTGAAGATCCGACCCCGATCGTCCAGGTGGATTCTGCGATATCGCTCCCGCAGGTCCCCGAGGATCCCGAGCATCTTCTGGAGGCCCGCCTCGTCGCGGAAGATGCCGCAGTACTCCATCATGGTCTCCGCCAGCTCCTGGCGGAGGGTGGCCACCTTCTCCTTCCCCTCGCTGCGGATCAGCCGCTCCACCTGTTCCCGGGCGTCGCTAGTGGGATTGCGCCGGAGGCCCACCCGTTCCGCCTCCCGGAGGTAGCGGACCATGTCCCGGCCTGCCCGGCGGCCGAACACCAGGATGTCCACCAGGGAGTTGGTGCCCAGGCGGTTGGCGCCGTGCACGGACACGCAGGCACACTCTCCGGCCGCGTAAAGGCCCGGCAGGACCGTGTTCTTCTCGTCCACCACCACCCGACCCCACACATCCGTGGGGATCCCGCCCATGGCGTAGTGGGCCGTGGGCTGTACGGGCACGGGCTGGGTTGCGGGATCAATCCCTAGGTAAATGCGGGCGAAGCTGGTGATGTCCGGAAGCTTCTCCTCCAGCACCTCCCGGGGCAGGTGGGTGAAGTCCAGGTGGAGGTAGTCCTTCCCGTCGATGCCCCGGCCCTCCCGGATCTCCGTGATCATGGCCCGGGCGATGATGTCCCGGGGGGCGAGATCCAGCAGGGTGGGGGAGTAGCGTTCCATGAACCGCTCCCCGTACCGGTTGCGCAGCACCGCCCCTTCGCCCCGCGCGGCCTCCGACATGAGAATGCCCAGACGGTAGATCCCCGTAGGGTGGAACTGGTAGAATTCCATGTCTTCCAGCGGAATCCCGCGGCGCCAGCAGATGGCGGCCCCGTCGCCCGTGAGGGTGTGGGCATTGCTGGTGACCTTGTAGATCCGGCCCCAGCCGCCTGTGGCGAACATCACCGCCCGGGCGTGGAAGGTGTGCAGCTCCCCGGTGAGGATCTCCCAGGCCACCACCCCGCACGCCCTCCCGTCCTCCAGCAGGAGATCCAGCACCTGGAACTCGTTGAAGAAGCGCACGTTCTGCCGCAGGCACTGCTGGTACAGGGTCTGCAGGATCATGTGGCCGGTCCGGTCCGCGGCATGGCAGGCCCGGCGCACAGGGCCCTGCCCGAAGTGGTGGGTGTGGCCCCCGAACCGGCGCTGGGCGATGCGGCCGTCCGGGGTGCGATCGAAGGGCAGCCCCATGTGCTCCAGGTCGTAGACGGTCTCGATGGCCTCCCGGGCCAGGATCTCCGCCGCGTCCTGGTCCACCAGGTAGTCACCGCCCTTTACGGTGTCGAACATGTGCCATTCCCAGTGGTCCTCCTCCATGTTGCCCAGGGCGGCCCCGATCCCGCCCTGGGCGGCTCCTGTGTGGGAGCGGGTGGGATACAGCTTTGAGATCACCGCCACCCGCAGGTCCGTCTGACGGCTCAGCTCCATGGCCGCGTAGAGCCCGGCTCCGCCCGCACCCACGATCACCGCGTCAAACTCGTGCACCGCCATTGCGCATCCCCCTTTACTGCCCTGTAAGGGCCCCGGGCTGGAAGGTGAGGAGCACGAGGGATCCCAGAACGGTGAACACCAGACCCACGGACCACAGGATCACGTTCCACACGAGACGCCAGCCAGCCGACCGCGTGTAGTCGTACACGATTCCGCGGACCCCCACCAATCCATGGCTGAGGGCGAGGAGCAGGATGAGCAGATCGTACACCCGCCAGAAGGGGGTGCTGAACCGTTGGGCCACAAACGCGAAGTCGATCCGGTCTGTGCCGGTGAGCACGTGCATGATGTACAGATGGCCCAGCACGAACCCCAGCAGGAGCACCGCGGAGATCCGTAGGTAGAGCCACCCCAGCCACGCCCAGCCGTTCGCGCGCGCGCCCGTCATGTCCTCTCCTCCTACGGGAAGATGGGCCGGAGCATGAGCACCGCCACGGGCAGCATCACCACCGTATACAGAGCCGCTCCCACCCAGAACATGCGACGGTAGGACCGGGTGGCCCGGGGGAAGAGGTCCAGGATCATCACCAGGATCCCGTTGCCCGCGTGGTACACCACCGCCGCCACCAGGAGGAACTCCAGAGGCTTGAACCAGGGCTGCTTGTAGAGCGCGAGGGCGCGGTTGTAGGCTTCCGCCCCATAGAGGAGCATGAAGGTCTCCAGGATGTGGAGCAGGAGGAACACGAGGACCGCCACGCCCGTGATCCGGTGCAGGGCCCAAGCCAGCATCCCGGGGCCACCTCGGTACATCCGCCACCTCCTAGGTCCCTTGCTCGATCTCCTGGCGCATATCGTCCATGTGCCGCTCCATGGCCTCCCACGCAGCCTGCTCGTCCCGCCGCTGGAGGGCCTCCAGGATCGCCTCGTGGAACCGGTGAGCCTTCTGGGGACTGCCGGGGGCCCGACCCGCGGCTTCCCGGCTCAGCAGCCACATCTCCGACAGCGTACGCACCAGGGAGGCGAGCACGGGGTTGCGGGTAGCCTCCGCCAGCTGCTCGTGGAACCGGAGGTCCCCCTCCAGGTCCCGCCGACCCCCGGCCAGTTCCGCGGCCCGGCGCTCCACCAGCTCCTGCAGCTGCTCCACATCTTCCACGGTGGCCCTCCGTACCGCCAGAACCACCACCTCCCGCTCCACGATCCGCCGGGCCTCCAGGAGATCCAGGAGGAACGTGCGCTCGGAGAGGCGACTCCAGACCGCAGGATCCACGGGAGCGGGGGGCTCCCGGACAAAGGTGCCATCCCCGGAGCGGACCTCCACGAGCCCCAGGGCGGCTAGGACCCGCAGGGCTTCCCGCACGGAGGCTCGGCTCACGTTCAGCAGCTCTGCCAGTTCCCGCTCGCTGGGAAGCCGGTCCCCCGGCTGGAGGTGCCGTTCGGCCACCAGTTCCTGGATCTGGTGCACAATGGCCTCGTAGAGCCGGCGGGGGCGGATGGGCTGGAAGAGGGATGCGCGATTCATGGTCTGGTGGCCTAGTGGTCTGACCAATCTTTATGCTATTCTCAAGACGGGCCTGCGTCAATCGGTCCCTGAGGGCATTATGATCACAGGGGTTAGGCATGCTGCAGCTTGAGCGTTTCTCCCCACCAAAGGAAGGTCAGCGCATCCAGGTTCAGGACGGACAGCTCGTGGTCCCCGATTTCCCCATCATCCCCTTCATCGAGGGGGACGGGATCGGCCCCGACATCTGGCGGGCCACCCGGCGGGTCGTGGATGCCGCGGTGGAGAAGGCGTACGGAGGGCGACGGCGGATCGCCTGGTACGAGGTGTACGCGGGTGAAAAGGCCTACCGGGAATTCGGGGACTGGCTTCCCGCGGATACCCTCCGGGCCTTCGAGTACTGCTATGTGGGGATCAAGGGCCCCCTCACCACGCCCGTGGGCGGAGGATATCGGTCGCTGAACGTGGCCCTCCGGCAGCTGCTGGATCTGTACGCCTGTGTGCGACCCGTGCGGTGGTTCGAGGGCGTTCCCGCACCCATCCGACACCCCGAGCGGGTGAACATGGTGGTCTTCCGGGAGAACACCGAGGATCTGTACACCGGGATCGAGTGGCCTGCGGGTTCCCCGGAAGCGAACCGGATCATCGAGTGGCTGCGGGGGGAGTTCGGCGTGGAGATCCGGCCGGGCTCTGCCATCGGCATCAAACCCATGAGCCCCTTCGGCAGCAAGCGCTTGGTGCGGAAGGCCATCCGGTATGCTCTGAACCGCAGGCGGCGCAACGTCACCCTCGTTCACAAAGGGAACATCATGAAGTACACGGAGGGCGGGTTCCGGGAGTGGGGGTATCAGGTGGCGAAAGAGGAGTTCGGGGATCAAACGGTCACCTGGGAGGAGGTGCAGACCCGATACGGCGGGAAGGTCCCGGAAGGGAAGCTCCTGATTCAGGATTTCATGGCGGACGTCACCTTCCAGCACATCGTCATCCGGCCCCAGGACATTGACGTCATCGCCACGGGAAACCTGAACGGAGACTACCTCTCGGACGCCATCGCCGCCCTGGTGGGTGGCATCGGGATGGCTCCGGGGGCCAACATCGGAGACTTCCACGCGGTGTTCGAGGCGACCCATGGCACCGCCCCCAAATACGCGGGGCAGGACAAGGTAAACCCCACCTCCCTGCTGTTGTCCGCGGTCATGATGCTGGAGTACCTGGGCTGGCAGGAGGCCGCGGACCTCATCGTCAGGGGACTGGAGACAACCTTCCGGAAGAAGGTGGTGACCTATGACCTTGCGCGCCTCATGGAGGGGGCCCGAGAGGTGCGCACCAGTGAGTTCGCTACGGAAGTGATCAACAACCTCTAGGAGGCGGATCATGGCGCGGGGGCGGCCCAAGATCTCCGTCGTGGGGGCGGGGGCGGTGGGGACGGCTGCGGCCCAATGGATGGCCGCGCGAGAGCTGGGGGACATCGTCCTCGTGGACATCATCGAAGGGCTGCCGCAGGGCAGGGCCCTGGACCTCCAGCACGCGGGTCCCATCGCGGGGTTCGATGTGGGGATCACAGGGTCTAACGACTACGCGGCCACCGCGGGCTCCGACGTGGTGGTGGTCACCGCAGGGGTTCCCCGCAAGCCCGGGATGACGCGGGAGCAGCTGGTGGATACCAATGCGGGGATCGTGCGCAGCATCATGCAGGAGGTGGTCCCGCGCTCCCCGGAGGCAGTGTACGTGATCGTCACCAATCCGCTGGACGCCATGACGTACATCGCCTACCGCGCCTCTGGGCTCCCTCGGGTTCGGGTCATCGGGCAGAGCGGGGCCCTGGACACCACCCGGTTTCGGGCCTTCCTGGCTGCGGAACTGGGCGTGTCCATTCAGGACGTGCAGGCCCTGGTGATCGGGGCCCACACGGACAAGGACATGGTGCCCGTGGCCTCCCTTGCGAACGTACGGGGGATTCCGGTCACGCGGCTCCTGCCGCGGGAACGGCTGGAGACGGTGGTGGCCCGTACCCGACGGGCGGGGGCGGAGATCACAGAGCTCATGAAGCAGAGTGCCTTCACCGCCCCCGGGGCCGCCATCTGTGAGATGGTGGAGGCCATTCTCCGGGATCGCAAGCGTCTCATCCCGTGCTCCGTATACCTGGAGGGGGAGTATGGGGAACGGGACGTGTGCGTAGGCGTGCCGGTGATTCTCGGAGCCGGAGGGGTGGAGCGCATTGTGGAACTGCCCCTCTCGGAGGAGGAGTGGGCGATGTTCCGGGCGAGCTGTGCCGCGGTGCGGGAGCTGGTGGGAGCCGTACAGGTATGAAGCTCCACGAGTACCAGGCCAAGCAGCTGTTCCGGACCTACGGCATCCCCGTCCAGCGGGATGCGGTGATTGAGCATCCGGAGGAGATCCCGGGATTGTCCCTGCGCTACCCCCTGGTGCTGAAGGCTCAGGTCCTGGTGGGCGGCCGTGGCAAGGCGGGAGGAATCCAGCTGGCCCGGACCCCGGAAGAGGCGGTGGAGCGGGCCCGAGCCATTCTCGGCATGGAGATCCGGGGGGAGCGGGTTCGCAGGGTCTTGGTGGCGGAGGCCGTGGAAATCGAGCAGGAGCACTACCTTGCCTTCACCGTGGATCGATCCGCACGACGCCTCGTCTTCGTGGCTTCGAGCATGGGCGGGGTGGACATCGAGGAGATCGCCCGCACCCATCCGGAGCTGGTGCACAAGGTGGTCCTGGACCCTCTGGAGGGTTTCCTGCCCTTCCAGGCGCGGCAGGTGGCGCGGCGCATGGGATTGCGGGGGGAATCCCTCGTCCAGTTTGCCCAAATCGCCCATGCCCTCTACCGCGTGTGTGTGGACCTGGACGCGGAGCTGGTGGAGATCAACCCACTTGCCCGGGCGGAGGGGAAGCTGGTGGCCGTGGATGCCAAGGTGGTGGTGGACGAAAACGCCCGCTTCCGGCACCCGGACCTCCCCGAGGACGAGGAGGCCACGGAGCTGGAGCGGATGGCCCGACGCTACGACCTCTCCTACGTGGAGCTCTCTGGGGACATCGCCGTCATCGGGAACGGAGCCGGGCTCGTGATGTCCACCCTGGACATGGTGGCCCACTTCGGGGGCCGACCCGCGAACTTCCTGGACGTGGGAGGCGGAGCCAGCAGCGAGGCCATGCGGCACGCGGTAGACATCGTGCTCCGCAAGCCCGGGGTGCGGGTCCTGTTCATCAACATCTTCGGAGGCATCACCCGGTGCGATGACATCGCCCGCGGCATCGTCGCCGCCCGCCCCGCGGTTCCCACCATCATCCGGCTCGTGGGCACCAACGAGGAGGAGGGGCGCCGGATCCTGGAGGAGGCGGGGATGGCCGCCTTTGTGGATCCCGAGGAGGCGGCCCGGCACGCGGTGGCTTCCGCGCGGAGGTCGTAGATGAGCATCCTCGTGGACGAAACCACCCGGGTCCTGGTGCAGGGAATTACAGGCTACCAGGGCGCCTTCCACACGGCCCGCATGCTGGAGTTCGGGACCCGGGTCGTGGCAGGTGTCACACCCGGGAGGGGGGGGGAGTGGGTGCACGGGGTTCCCGTCTTCGACACGGTGGAGGAGGCGGTCCAGGCCACGGGGGCTACCGCCAGCTGCGTGTTCGTGCCCGCCCGGTTCGCCTCCGACGCGGTACTAGAGGCCGTGGAGGCCGGATTGAGTCCCATCGTGGTGATCACGGAGCACATCCCGGTGCACGACGCCATCCGGATGGTGGAGGCGGCCCGACGCCGGGGGGTCCACATTATCGGCCCCAACTGTCCCGGAGTCACCTCCGCGGGCAAGTGCAAGATCGGGATCATGCCGAACCACCTCTTCCGGCCCGGACCCGTGGGCCTCGCCTCCCGCTCGGGAACCCTCACCTACGAGATCGTGGCCTCCCTCACCCGGGCGGGGATCGGACAGTCCACTGCGGTGGGCATGGGGGGGGATCCCGTGATCGGCACGACTTTCGTGGAGCTGTTGGAAGCCTTCGGGCAGGATCCTCAGACAGAGGTGGTGGTGCTCGTGGGCGAGATCGGAGGAGCCGCGGAGGAGGAGGCCGCGGCGTATATTCGGGACTTCGTGCGCAAACCCGTGGTGGCGTACGTGGCTGGACGGACTGCTCCTCCCGGCAAGCGCATGGGGCATGCGGGGGCGGTGATCTCCGGCAGCGAGGGAACGGCCCAGGCGAAGATCGAGGCCCTGCAGGCCGCGGGCGTGGCGGTGGCGGAGCTCCCGTCCCAGGTGGCCTCCCTGGTAGCCCGGATCCTCGCCGGACGGCCCGTGGGGTGAGGTGGGATTTTTCATCCGGGTTCTGGTGAACATCGTGGGTCTCGGGCTGGGGGCCCGGATCTTTCCGGGAGCGCTCGGGGTGGAGGAGGGGTGGAGGCTCGTGGGAGCGGCACTCCTGCTGGCGGTGGCCAACGCCACGCTGCGCCCCGTACTGCTCTTCCTCGCCCTTCCCCTAAATGTCCTGACCCTGGGGCTCGCCACCCTCGGGGTGAACACCCTCCTGCTGTACCTCGTGGTCTGGTTTCTTAGGATCCCACACGGCGGGGTCCTGGCCCTCGCGGCGGTCTCCCTCCTCCTCTCCGTGCTGAGCGTGCTTCTGGCCGCGATCATGGGACCATAGGTCCATGCAGTTCGTGATCATCACGGGACTCTCCGGAGCGGGCAAGTCCACCGCGGTGCATGTCTTTGAGGATATGGGCTACTTCTGCGTGGACAACCTGCCGCCCGCCCTGGTGCCCCGGTTCGCGGAGTTGGTGAGCCGCTCCCAGGGGCGGGTGGACCGAGTGGCGGTGGTGATGGACATCCGCAGCGGGGAGTTCTTCGACGAGATCGAGGAAGCCCTCCGGGCCCTGGACGAGCGCCGGCTTCCCTACCGCATCCTCTTCCTGGACGCCTCGGATGAGGTCCTGGTCCGCCGATTCAAGGAGACCCGCCGCAAACACCCGCTCGCTCCGGACGGCTCCGTTCTGGAGGGCATTCAGGCAGAACGGAGGCGCCTGGAGACCCTGCGGGAGCGGGCCCACAAGATCGTGGACACCAGCACCCTCACCCCTCAGGCCCTGCGGGCGGAGCTCCAGGCGGAGTTCGGGCCGGCTTCCCTGCGGGCCCTCACCATCACCGTGCTCTCCTTCGGGTACAAGCACGGGCTGCCCATGGATGCGGATATGGTCTTCGACGTGCGCTTTCTGCCCAACCCCCACTATGTGCCCGAGCTGCGTCTCCACCCCGGAACCCATCCGGAAGTGCGGGCCTATGTGCTGGCCTCCCCCGAGGCCCGGACCTTCCGAGAGCGGCTGCTGGAGATGGTCTTCTTTCTGCTCCCGCACTTCATCCGGGAGGGGAAAGCACACTTGGTGATTGCGATCGGGTGCACGGGGGGCCGACACCGATCCGTGGTCTTCGCGGAGGAACTGGGAAACTTCCTCCGGCAACTGGGCTACGCGATCCGGATCCGGCACCGGGACCTGGATCGGGAGTGAGGGATGAAGCCGCCAGGGATCTGGGTGCGCCTTCGGCATCGGGTGCGCCAGTTCGCGAAGTGGCTGGTTCCGGGGATCCGGGTCAAGCGCTTCCTGGCCCTGGTGCTGCTGGGAGTCCTGTTGGTGACCGCGGGCTCTCTGCTCCTCCTCCTGGGGTATCTCCACCTCCGGGGGGATACCCTGGAGCGGATCGTCGCTCTCCCGGGCGGGGCAACCCTGGGCTTGGGTGCGCTCCTGGTGGTCCTGGGCCTCTACGGCATCTTCCTCGGCGTACGGGCCACCATCCGGTCCGTGGCCGGCATCTTCCTGCCGCGGGGGGACCACCGGCTCGTGGAGCTGCTGGTCCAGCGCCGGGCTCTTCCCCGTGGGCCTCGCATCGTGGCCATCGGGGGGGGGACCGGGCTCTCGACCCTCTTGCGGGGCCTCAAGGCATACGCCACCCACCTCACCGCGGTGGTTACGGTGACCGACGACGGGGGGAGCTCCGGACGCCTCCGGCGGGAGCTGGGAATCCTTCCCCCCGGAGACATCAACGACTGCCTGGTGGCCCTGGCAGAGGTGGAACCCGTGATGACCCGGCTGTTCCAGCACCGCTTCGACCGGGGAGATCTGGCGGGTCACTCCTTTGGCAATCTCTTCCTGGCCAGCATGGTGGGGGTCGGGGGGGATCTGGTTTCCGCAGTACGGCTCGCCAGCCGCGTGCTTGCCATCCGGGGGCAGGTTCTCCCGGCCACCGCGGACCAGGCGGTGCTGGGGGCGGAGTTCGCGGACGGGACCGTGGTGGAGGGAGAATCCGCCATCCCGCAGGTCCGCAAGGCCATCCGGCGGGTCTACCTGAATCCCCCGAACGTGCGTCCGGTCCCGGAGGTGCTGGAGGCTTTGGCCGAGGCGGACCTCATCCTGTTGGGCCCCGGCAGCCTGTTCACCTCCGTGCTCCCCAACCTCCTGGTTCCAGGCATCGCGGAGGCCCTCCGGAAGGTGTCCGCACCCGTGGTGTACATCGTGAACGTCATGACCCAACCCGGGGAGACGGACGGCTTCCGGGCCTCCGATCACGTGCGGATGGTGGTGGAGCACCTCGGGCCCGGGGTGGTGGATGTGGCTCTGGTCAACACCCAGATGCCCCGCAACCGGGCCCTTCTGGAGCGCTACCGGGAACAGGGTGCCTTCCCTGTGGAGCCGGACCTGGAGCGGATTCGTCAGCTGGGCGTGGAGGTGGTGGGGCGCCCCCTCATGAGCGAACTGGACCTCTTGCGCCATGACCCGGCCCGCCTGGCCCAGGCGGTTCTGGAGATCCTCGAACGCCTCCTGCACCGCCGGCGCCCGCTGCGGGTGAGCGTGATCAATCCGTAGCCGGGTTTTTGTTTGCTTGACATGGGGAGAAAGGAAACCCTATGATGCGCCTGGACCGTCAGGACCGGATTGCCCACCGGACGATGGTTCCGGCATTCGTTGCCGCGGTGTGACGGGTTCCATTCGGGGCGGGAAACCGACGGTACGGAGGCCATGGCGGGTCAGACCTTCTGGCCCCCGGACGGAGTAACGCGAGGTGAGGGAAGTGCCGTTAGACTGGGCATATGTGGCGGCCTTTGCGCTTCTGGGTAGCCTTCTGGCGGCACTGCCTTTTGTCGTGGTATGGTTGCTCGCCCCCCGCAGTCAGTACCCTCAGAAGCGGTTGACCTACGAATCGGGTGTGATCCCCTTCGGCAGCGCGTGGGCCCAGTTCCATGTGCGCTACTACCTCTACGGCCTGGTGTTTCTCCTCTTCGACATCGAGGTGATCTTCATCTATCCGTGGACCGTGGTCCTCCGGCAGCTGGGGCCGCTGGCCTTCGTGGAGATGCTGATCTTCATCGTCGTCCTCGCGGTGGGGCTCATGTATGCATGGCGGAAGGGGGCCCTGGAGTGGGCGTGATGGCTGAGGTGATCCGGATCGTCCTCTCCGTGGTGATCGTCTTCACCTTCGTCGCCGTGGGCGTGGCGCTCTTCCTGGTCCTCATGGAGCGGAAGGTGAGCGCGTGGGTTCAGGCTCGCATCGGACCCCGCCACGTGGGACCGTACGGGGCCCTGCAGACCGTGGCAGACCTTCTGAAGCTGCTCCAAAAGGAGCACATCCTGCCTGCGGGAGCGGATCGCCTGATGTTCGCCGCCGCCCCCGTGGTGGTGGCAGTAGCAGCCCTCCTGAGCTATGTGGTGCTCCCCTGGGGCCCGGGCGTCATCGTGCGGGACCTGGGGGTGGGGGTGCTGTACTTCACCTCGGTCCTCTCCCTCGAAGTGGTGGGAATCCTCACCGCGGGGTGGGCCTCCAACAACAAGTACGCCCTGCTCGGAGGGTTGCGGTCCGCCGCCCAGATGGTTTCCTACGAGCTTCCCCTGGGTTTTTCCATCCTCACGGTGGCCACCATCACAGGCACCCTCTCCACGGTACGCATGGTGGAAGCTCAGCCCTATCCCTGGTACACTTACCCTTCTGTCATCGTGGCGGGCCTCGTGTTCCTGGTGGCCGCCACCGCGGAAAGCAACCGCATCCCCTTCGACCTGCCGGAGGCGGAGTCGGAGCTGGTAGCCGGATACTTCTCCGAGTACTCCCCCCTCAGGTTTGCCCTGTTTCAGCTGGGAGAATACGGGTCCCTGTTCGCCACCTCGGCCCTCTTCGTGACCCTGTTCCTGGGAGGCTGGCGGGGTCCGTTTGAACTCCCGCTCGTGGGTCCCGTGGTGGACGGGATCTTCTGGTTTCTGCTGAAGACCTATGCGGTGGTGTTCTTCTTCATGTGGGTGCGATGGACGTATCCTCGCTTCCGGATCGATCAGCTGCTGAACGTCTCCTGGAAGCTCCTGTTGCCCGTGAGTCTTGCAAATCTTCTCCTGGCGGGATTGCTGATAGCGGGGAGCGGGTGAGGATGGCGGAAGCCGTGGCCTTCTACGGACTGACCGCGGTGGCCCTGGGCGCCTCCCTGATGGTGGTGCTGTCCCGGAACATGGTGCACGCCGCGGTTTCCTTGATCCCCGTGCTCCTGGCGATCGCGGGCTACTACGTGTTGCTGGGCGCAGAGTTCCTGGCCGCCATCCAGATCCTCATCTACGCGGGCGCCATCACCGTGCTCATCCTGTTTGTGATCCTGCTCACGGAGGGCGCCACGGGCTTGCGGGTTCGCCCCCGGAACGAGCAGGTGCCCCTGGGGGCCATCACCTGCCTTGTCCTGGCGGCGCTGCTCATCGCGGTGCTTACCCGAACCCCCTGGCCCCAGACCCGGAGTTCCCTTCCCGAATACAATCCGGGGGCCGTGGGCGAGAGCTTTCTCACCGCGTATGTGCTGCCCTTTGAGGCGATGTCCTTGCTGATCGTGGCGTGTCTGGTGGGGGCCATCGTCGTAGCGCGCAGGGAGGAATGATCGGACTCGAACACTATCTCGTCTCCAGCGCCCTCCTGTTCGCCGCGGGCCTGTTTGCGGTACTGACGCGGCGCAACGCGGTGGCGATCCTTATGGGAATCGAACTCATGCTGAACGCGGCCAACATCAACTTCGTGGCCTTCACCAAGTTCGTCTCCCCGGAGCTTGTGCGGGGGCACATCGCGGCCCTCATCGTCATTGCCCTGGCCGCGTGCGAAGCGGCAGTGGGACTGGCGCTGGTGATCAGCGCCTACCGGCACCTGGAGACCGTGCAGGTGGATGAGATCAACCTCATGAAGTGGTAGGAGGACCATGGGAGCCTGGGCCTGGCTCATCCCGCTCTTCCCCCTCGCCGCGTACGGAATCCTCATCGCCTGCGGGCGAAAGCTCGGAGACCGGTCTCCCCTGGTGGCGGTGGGGGCCATGGTTCTGGCGACCCTGATGGCCCTGGCCGTGTTCCTAGAGCAGCTCGGTGGAGCGGAGCCGTACGTGTGGCGGGCCGTGTGGGCGGTGGGGGGCGACCGGGTGATCACCGCGGGGTACACCGTGGATCGTCTGTCCGCCACCATGGCCCTGATGGTCACGGTGGTGGGCACCCTCATCTTCCTGTACTCCATTGGGTACATGCAGGGGGACCCTTATTACAGCCGGTTCTTCGCCTTCCTCAGTCTCTTCTGCGCGGGAATGCTCACCACGGTCCTCGCCAACAGCTTCCTGGTGCTCCTCCTAGGCTGGGAGATCATCGGGCTGTGCTCGTACCTCCTCATCGGCTTCTACTTCCGGCGGCGGTCCGCCAACATGGCGCAGATGAAGGCTTTCCTCACCACCCGGGTGGGGGACACCCTCATGCTGGTGGGGATCCTGCTGCTCTTCGCCCAGTTCGGCACCGTGGACTATCAGGAGATCTTTGAGGCCCTGGTCCACGGCAAGGCCTGGTCCCCCGCTGCGGTCACCCTCTTCGGCCTGCCCGTGCCCCTGGCGGTCCTGGGGGCTCTGTTGGTCTTCGGAGGACCTGTGGGAAAGAGCGGCCAGGTCCCTCTGCACGTGTGGCTGCCGGACGCCATGGAGGGGCCCACTCCAGTCTCCGCCCTCATCCACGCGGCCACCATGGTGGCCGCGGGTGTGTACCTAGTGGCCCGCACCTATCCCCTTTTCTTCTACACCCCGGATCACGTGGCTCTGGAGGCGGTGGCGTGGGTAGGAGCGGTCACGGCACTGCTGGCCGCCTTCATGGCGGTGGCCCAGGATGACATCAAACGCATCCTTGCGTACTCCACCATCAGCCAGCTGGGATTCATGATGGCAGGCCTGGGGGTCCTGGGGTACACCGCGGGCTTCTTCCACCTCCTCACCCACGCCTTCTTCAAGGCGCTGCTGTTCCTAGGAGCAGGAAGCGTGATTCACGCCGTGCACACGAACAACATCAAGGAGATGGGCGGGCTATGGAGGAAGATGCCCATCACCTTCGGGACCTTCCTCATCGGGTACCTGGCGCTCGCTGGAATCTTTCCGTTCGCGGGCTTCTGGAGCAAGGACGAGATCCTGCTGGAAGCGTATCACCGCAACGCCGCGGTGTACTGGGTGCTCACCGCGGCTTCCTTCCTCACCGCCTTCTACATGACGCGGCTGGTGGCCCATGCCTTCTTCGGTTCCTTCCGGGGCCCCGCACACCCGGAGCCGGACCCCTGGCTTGAGGAGGACTATGCCCGGGCCGGAGTGCGGAATCCCCACCACGGATCCCATGGGCACGGCTCACATGCCCCCGTTCCGCACGAGAGCCCGCCCGTGATGACCGTGCCCCTCGTGGTGCTCGCGGTCTTCTCCACGGGGGTGGGGTTCCTGGGAGCTCCCGGCACGGGACCGGAGGGCGGGTCCTGGTTCCATCACTTCATCGAGTTCGAAGGGTTCCGGGAGGTGGGCATCCATGCGCCCGGTTTCTCCTGGCCCGTAGCGCTGCGGGGACTAGGGGTGGCCCTGGCGGGCATCCTCGTGGCCTGGAGGATGTACGGGGGACGGAAGAGGTACAGCGAGCAGGTGCGGAGCTGGATGCCGTGGCTGGTCACCTTCCTGCGGAACCGGATGTACTTCGACGCGTTCTATGGCTGGCTGTTCGTGCGGGGAGGACTGGCCTTGGCTCGACTGCTGCGTGCCTTCGATACCTACGTGGTAGACGGGTTGGTGAACGCGGTGGGTTACTTCACGGTGCTGATCGCTCGGATCGACCGGATCATTGATACGTACGTGGTGGATGGCCTCGTGAACCTGGTGGGTATCCTCACACGGTGGTTGGGCTGGATCCTGCGTTACGTCCAGACGGGTCGGGCCTACAACTACATCCTCATCGCCACCTTGGGAGTGGTGCTCATCGTGGTGTGGACCCTGTGGAGGTTGTGACCATGCCGGTTCTCACCGTGACCCTGTTCCTGCCGCTCCTGGGCACCCTCGTGGTGTTGCTCCTGCCCCCGCACGACCCGCACCGCATCCGGAGGGTGACGCTCGTGTTCGCGGGGCTCACCTTCCTGAGCTCTGTAGGGATCCTGTCGTATTTTGACTTCGGGCGCCGGGAGATCCAGCTCATCGAGCAGGCGGCCTGGATCCCTGCCATCGGTGTCCAGTACAAGGTGGGGGTGGACAGCATGAGCCTTGCCCTGGCCATCCTCACCACCCTCCTCACCCTCCTCTCCGTGATCTACTCCCTCCGGGTGGAGGAGCGGGTGAAGGAGTATAACCTGCTGTTCCTGCTGTTGGAAACGGGCATGTTGGGCGTGTTCTTCGCCCTGGATTTCTTCCTGTTCTACGTGTTCTGGGAGCTCACCCTGGTACCCATGTACTTCCTCATCGGGATCTGGGGGGGGCCCCGCCGGGAGTATGCGGCCATCAAGTTCTTCCTGTACACCCTGGTGGGCTCCCTCGCCATGCTGCTGGCCATCCTGCTCCTGTATTTCCACCTGCCCCCCGGGGAGCGGACTTTTGACGTGCTGCGGATCCTGGAGGTCCGGCCGCTTTCAGGAACCGGCCTGTTGACGCAGCTGGCCTTCTGGGGCTTCTTTCTGTCCTTCGCCATCAAGGTGCCCATGTGGCCCTTCCACACCTGGTTGCCGGACGCCCACGTGGAAGCCCCCACCGCGGGATCCGTCATCCTGGCTGCCATCCTGCTGAAGCTGGGGACCTACGGGTTCGTACGCTTCAGCCTCCCCCTCTTCCCGGAGGTTTTCCAGCAGCACGCTTCCCTCATCGCAGTCCTGGCCATCGTCGGGATCATCTACGGAGCCCTGGTGGCCATGGCACAGCAGGATCTCAAGAAACTGGTGGCCTACTCCTCCGTGAACCATATGGGATATGTGATGCTGGCCGTGGCCGCCGCGGCTGCGGCGCGAGGAAAGCCGGAGCTCGTGGGCCCCGCGGCCACGGCCCTAAACGGCGCGGTGCTGGAGATGCTGGCTCATGGGGTCATCACGGGGGCCCTGTTCCTCATCGTCGGTGTCATCTACGACTACCGGACCCACACCCGCGGGGTGGAGGACTTCGGCGGGCTGTGGGCAGTGCTCCCCAAATACGGGGCTGTGACCATCACCGCCATGTTCGCCTCCTTGGGACTTCCGGGGCTCATGGGGTTCGTGGCGGAGTTTTTGATCTTCGTGGGTTCCTTCGCCATCCTGCCCGTACACACCGCAATCGCAGCCATCGGTATCATCGTCACCGCCGCCTTCTTCCTGTGGACGATCCAGCGCATCTTCCTGGGTCCCACGAACCCTCGGTGGATCAACCTGCCGGACCTGGACCGCAGAGAAGCTTGGTCCCTGGTACCTCTGGTGATCCTCATGATCGTGTTCGGGGTGTACCCGCGGCCACTCGTGGAGTTCATCAACCTCAGCACCACGCAGGTGATGCAGCTGGTGGGGTTGGTGCGATGAACGTGGCGGATCTGTACTGGCTACTGCCCGAGATCCTCGTCGGGGGCCTCGCCCTCTTGCTGCTGGTGGTGGATCTCCTCCTTCCGCAGGAGCGCAAGTCCGTAGTGGGCGGACTCGGGATCCTGGGGCTGGGAGGGGCCGGTGTGAGCACGGCCCTTCTGCTGCGGGACCTAGGGAGCCTTGGCGGGGCCGGAGTCCGGATCCTTTCGGACACGTATACGGTGGATCACTTCGGGGTCTACTTCAAGCTGGTGGCGGTGCTGGCCACGGCCCTGGTGATCCTGGTGGGGATGGACTTCTTCCCCCGCTATACGGCGTATGCGGGCGAGGCGTATGTGATGCTGGTCTTCACCTGCCTGGGCCTCATGCTCATGGCCTCCAGCAGCGAACTGGTCACCCTGCTGCTGAGCATCGAGTTCGTCTCCCTCACCAGCTACCTCCTGGCGGGCTATCTCAAGGGCAGTCCGAAGAGCAACGAAGCAGGGGTGAAGTACTTCCTGTACGGTGCGGCCACCACGGGCGTCATGGCTTACGGCTTCTCCCTGCTGTACGGGGCCACGGGCTCCACAAGCCTTTACGACATCGCGGGCAGGCTGGGACAGATGGGCCCTGTGGGCACCCTGGGCGTGGGGATGGCTCTGGCGGGGTTCGGATTCAAGATCTCCATGGTCCCCTTCCATCAGTGGACACCGGACGTGTACGAAGGAGCTCCCACCCCCATCAGCGCGTACCTCTCCGTGGGCCCCAAGGCCGCGGGGTTCGCCGCACTGCTCCGCACCCTGCTGGTGGCGGTGCCGCCTGAGAGCATAGACTGGAGGCTGCTGATCGCGGTGCTGAGTGCCCTGAGCATGACCGTGGGCAATCTCCTCGCCCTGCCGCAGCGAAACATCAAGCGGATGCTGGCGTACTCCAGCATCTCCCACGCAGGGTTCATGCTCATGGCGGTGGCGGCCGCGCCATCCGCTTGGGCGCGGCCGGCCCTGCTTGTGTACGTGGGTGCCTACCTCTTCACGAACCTGGGAGCCTTCTTCGCGGCCATGGTGGCCTCCTGGAGTGTGGGCTCGGATGAGATTCCGGACTTCGCGGGGCTCAGCCAGCGGGCGCCAGGGGTGGCTCTGGCCATGGCCCTCTTCATGCTCTCCCTCACGGGTATCCCCCCGACGGCTGGATTTTTCGGCAAGTACTACCTCTTCTCCGCAGCCGTGGACGCGGGTCTGCTGTGGCTCGCGGGGGTAGGCGTCCTCAACAGCGTGGTCTCCCTGTACTATTACGTGGGCGTTATCCGGGCCCTGTACCTGATGCCCTCTGCCCGGGAGGTCTCCGTGCCGGTCCCCGCGGGCACAGGCTGGGCCCTGGCCCTCACGGCGCTAGGGACCCTGGCGCTCGGGGTGGTCCCTCAGCCGTTCGTCACCCTCGTCCAGTCCGCTCAGCGTTTGCTGGCGGGATTCTAATCTCAGAAGGGAATTCTTGCATGCGGCAGGCGCAGGGTGTGCTAGCATGAGGGAGGCGAAGCGGTGGTCCACGTCCCTGGTGGGGGCGCGGGCCCCGCTTCTCGTCTAAAAGCTCGGGTTCGGGGTTGAAGATGGCGCACGAACGGGACGCCAAACAGGACAACATCCTGCTCGTGATCGCGAGAAAGGAGCAGGAGCTGGAGCGTCTGATCGCAGAAGCCAGGGCTGAGGCGGAGCGCATGGTGGTGGAGGCGGAAGCGGAGGCGGCCCGCATCCGGGAGCGGGCCCAGCAGGAGATCGTCCGCTTGGAGAGGGAGGCCCGGGAGCGGGCGGAGGCGGAAGCCCGAGCTGCGGAGGAACGGGCTCTGGAGCGGGCCCGGGGGGAGGCGGAACGCTTCCGGGCCCAGGCCCGACAGCGGATGGACGAGGCCGTCCGGCGCGTGGTGGAGGCGGTCCTCCGGGGGTAAGACCTATGATCGTGGAGATGAGCCGGGTGCTCCTCCTAGGCCCCAAGCGACTGCTCGGGGAAGTCACGGATGTGGTGCAGCGCCTGGGGGTGATACACGTGGACCGGGTGGAGGCGGAGGAGGTCCCCACGGTCCGCCCCGTGGAGCCCGGAAGCGAGGAGGAACAGCGCCAGCGCCGCCTGGAGGCCCTGCTCGCCCGTGCCACGGGTCTGTTAAACCTCCTCCCCCGGACGGGACCCACCCCGATTCCGGACCTGGGAACGCGCTCCCTGGAGGAGCTGGAGGCCATCCTGGAAGCCCGGGAGCAGGAGGTTCGGGAGCTGGTCCGCAGGCGTCTGGAGGCGGAGGAGGAACTGGAGCTCATCCGGTCCTATGAAAACGCCCTTCGGGTCCTCTCCCCGCTCCTGGGGGCCCTGCAGGGGAGCCGGCACTTCGAGACCTACGGGTTTGTCCTGAGGGGGAAGGCGACCCCTGTCGTGGCAGAACTCCAGCAGGAGCTGCGCCGGCTCACCGGAGGCCGGGTGGAGGTGGTGGCCCGAAAGATCGACGAGCAGACCACGGGCGTGGTGGTGGCCTTCCACAAGCGGGACGGGGATGGGGTACGATCCCTCCTCCAGCGGGCTGGGATCACGGAGCTCCGCCTGCCCACCCGGTTCGCGGATCGCCCGGCGGTGGAGGCGGTCCAGGAGATGGAACGGCGGCGGGAAGAGCTTCCCCGGGAGATCGAGGACCTGAAAAGTCGGCTGGAAGCCATGAGCCGGGAGCACCGGGGAACGGTGCAGGCCATCGAAGCCTATCTCCGGGACGAGCTCGCCAAGCTCCAGGCCCTGCCCGCCTTCGCCCAGTCCCGGTACACCTTCATCGTACACGGCTGGGTGCCCACCCGGGAGGTCCCGAGGCTGCGAGCCGCCGTGCGTCGGGCTTTCGGAGATCAGGTGGTGGTCTACGATACACCCGCGGACCCCCACGACGAGGAAGAGGGAGCCCACATCCCCGTGGCGTTGGAGAACCCCGCGCCCATCCGGCCGTTCCAGCTGCTGCTTTCCATCTTCCGGCCTCCCCGGTACGGAACGTGGGATCCCACGCCGCTGCTGGCCCTGACATTCCCCCTGTTTGTGGGCCTGGTGATCGGAGATGTGGGATACGGGGCCCTGTTTTTCCTGCTCGGTTGGGCGCTGCGCAACCGGGCGCGTCGGGGGGAAGCTCTGGAGATCCCTCTTTTGAACATCCGGATGCGCCCGGAGATCCTGGGGGCGGTCTCCTGGATCGTGCGGGTAATCGCGTTCTGGGTTATGGTCTTCGGGATCCTGTACGCGGAGGTGTTCGGCAATCTCCCGGAGCTGCTGTTTCACCTACGCCCCGTCTTCGATCGGGTCTACGCGCACCGGGATCTTTACTTCCAGGTTATCGTGCTCCTGGGGATGCTCATGATCTACGGAGGTCTGCTGGGACACCTGGGAATGGCTGCCCGGCACCGCCACCTCCGGGGTGTTTTCGAGAGCGCGGTGATGATCCTGGTGCTCACCTGGGTGCTGTTGCTCCTGGGCGGCATGTCGGGGCTGCTGCCTGCGGCCGCGGTGTCCCTCAGCTGGTACTTCCTCTGGGCGGGCCTGGTGGCCTTCGCGATCGGACTGGCCTTCCGGGCCGCAAACCCTATGTGGTTCCTGGAGTCCGCCACCGCTTTTGGGCACATCCTCTCCCATGCCCGGCTCATGGCCTTCGGCCTCGCAGCCGCGGCTCTCGCGAGCGCCGCCAACGAGCTGGGGCCCAGCATGGCGGAGACCTTCGGGATCCACGGAATCGTGGGCACCGTGGTGGGTTCGCTGATTTCTGCTCTTGCCCAGATCCTGTTCTTCGTGTTTACCATTGTGGGGCACGTGATTCAGCCCGCGCGTCTGCATTGGGTGGAGTTCTTCACGAAGGTGAAATACCACGAGGAAGCCGGAGAACCCTACCGGCCATTTCAACGGACAGGGAGGTGAGTATATGCGCATGCGCGCTGGAGTCTGGCTTCTTTTCGGCCTTCTCCTGGTCGGGATGGTGGCCGTGCCGGCCCTGGCCGCGGAGGCTCCGGAGGCCCGACCTGCCGGAGATGGAGCCCGCGCGGGGTTATTGGGGATCGCCGCCGCCCTCGCGGTAGCGTTCGGTGCCCTCGGCACCGCGTGGGCGCAGTCGCGGATCGGTGCCGCGGCGGCCGGAGCGATGGCAGAGCGTCCGGAGATCGGAGGCCTCATGCTGGTGTTCCTGGCCCTGCCCGAGACCATGATCATCCTGGGGTTCCTGGTGGCCTTCTTCCTCATCGGGCGCATCTAGGATGAGCTCGGAACTCATCAGCCTGCTCGAGCGAGAAGCCCAGGCGGAGCGGGAACGCCTGCTAGAGGAGGCGCGTCAGCGGGCGCGGGATATCCTCCAGCAGGCGGAGGCGGAGGCTGCAAACCTCCTGGAGGCCCACCGCCGGAGGGTGGATGCAGAGCTCGAGGCGGTCCGCATCCGCGCACAGGGCGTGGCCCAGCTGCGGGCCACGTCCCTGGTGCTGGCGGCCAAGGACGAGCAGATCGCGGAGGTCTTCCAGCGGGCCCGGCAGGAGCTGGAGCGCCTGAGCCGGGACCCCTCTCGCTACGAGCCGGTCCTCCGGGCTCTCCTCCAGGAGGCGGTGGCGGGGTTCCGGGAGCGGGTGGTGGTGGAGTGCGCGGAGCAGGACCTTCCCCTCGTCCAGGCCGCGGTACAGGCCCTGGGCCTGGCGGCGGAGGTGCGTCCGAATCCGGAGCTGTGGGGAGGTGTGCGGGTCCGTAGCGCGGACGGCCGCTTCGTGGTGGAGAACACCCTCCTCTCGCGCCTGGAGCGGGCCCGGCAGGTGCTGCTCTCGGAAGTGGCAGACATCCTGTGGGGGGGGTAGGGAGGGGTGCCGGAGGACTTCGGCTACATCAACGCCCGGGTGAAGGGAATGCGCTCCCGGTTGCTGCCGCCCGGCCGCCTGGAGGAGTTGTTGGGGCTTGCGGACCTGGAGAGCTTCATCCATGCCCTGGGCAACACGCCCTACGGGCCCGAGCTCCAGGAGGCCCTTACCCGGTACCAGGGCCTGCGGGCGGTGGACGAGGCACTGATGCGGGCCTTCCAGAAAACTGCCCAGAAGATCCTGGGGTTTTCGGAGGGGAAGGCCAGGGCTCTGATCCGGGTGTTCCTGGTCCAGTGGGATCTCCACAATCTGCGCACCATTCTCCGAGCGAAGCACTCGGGGCACCCCCTCGAGGCGACGGAGCAGAACCTGATCCCCGCAGGGGAGCTCACGGAGGTCCGGCTCCGGGAGCTGCTGGCCCAGCCGGATCTCGCGGCCCTAGCTGGCACCCTGGCCACCTGGGAGCACCCGTTGGCGGAGGCGCTGCTTGCGGCGATCCGGCAGTACGAGTCCACCCAGGATCTGCTGAGCCTGGAGCTGAGCCTGGACCGGGGGTACTTCGAGTGGGCTCTCCGCGTGGCCCGGGGCATGGGGCACAATGAGACGCTGGTCCGGGACGTGGTCCGGATGCAGATCGACTTCACGAACGTGAAGACCGCGTTCAAACTGCAGCAGCTGGCGGACCTCTCCCGGGAGGAGCGGGAGCGCTTCTTCCTTCCCGGGGGGAGTGTGGTATCTCGGGATGTGTTCCTGAACCTGGCGGATCCCACGACCGCGGAGTTCGGGCTGCGGGAGCTGCGTGGACGGGGAATCCATCCGGAGGGCCAGACGGCGGGGGAGGTGGAGCGCTTCCTGGAGGAGGAGAGTACCCGCCGGATGGCTATGCTCTATCTGGGGGATCCGCTCGGAATTGACGTGGTGATCGGGTTCCTCACCATGCTGAGCAGTGAGATCCGAAACCTGCGCCTCATCGCCCGAAGCAAGGCCCTCGGGATCCCCCGGGATCTGGTCCGCCGGGAGATGGCCCTGGTGTAGCCGGAGATGCGGTACCGGGTGGCTGTGATCACGGACTCGGAGACCGCCACGGGCTTCCGGCTGGCGGGGGCTGAGGTCTTCGAGGCCGACACCCCCGAGGGGGTGGTCGGGGCCCTCCGGGAGGTGCTCCGGGGAGACTACGGCCTCGTGGCGGTGAACGAAGTCCTCCTCACCGAAGCGGAGGAAGAGATCCGGCGGGCAATGCGGGGGAGGGATCTCCCCGTGGTCGTACCCTTCCCGGCCCCTCGGGCGCAGCTGGAGTCCGGGGAGGAGTACATCGCGCGCCTGGTGAAGGAGCACATCGGGTTCTACGTGAAGCTGCGGTAGGGAGGGAGAGCCGTGGCCATCCAGGGAGAAATCATTAAGATCGCGGGACCCGCGGTGATCGCCCGGGGCATGCGAGGGGCCCGGATGTACGACATCGTCCGGGTCGGGAAGGAGAGGCTTGTGGGGGAGATCATCCGTCTCAGCGGGGACACCGCCTTCATCCAGGTGTACGAGGACACCAGCGGCCTGTACGTGGGTGAGCCCGTGGAGAGCACAGGGCTGCCGCTGGCGGTGGAGTTGGGACCGGGACTGTTGAGCAACATCTACGATGGGATCCAACGGCCTCTTCCGGAGGTACGGCGGCAGCAGGGGGATTTCATCCGGCGCGGTGCGGTGGCCCCCGCCCTTGACCGGAACCACCGGTGGCCCTTCCGCCCCCGGGTCTCCGTGGGGGAGGAGGTGGGGCCGGGAGACGTGATCGGGGAGGTCCAGGAATTCGGACTGGTGCACCGGATTCTGGTACCCCCGGATGCGAAGCCCTCCCGGGTGGCGGAGATCCATGAGGGCGAGTTCACGGTGACGGATGTGGTGGCGCGGTTGGAGAACGGTCTGGAGCTGCGTCTCATGCAAACCTGGCCCGTGCGCCTGGCCCGACCCGCCGCGCGCCGTCTGGATCCACGGGAGCCGCTGGTGACGGGGCAGCGGATCATCGACGTGCTGTTCCCCGTAGCCATGGGCGGGACCGCGGCCATTCCGGGCCCGTTCGGCAGCGGCAAGACCGTGATGCAGCAGACCCTGGCCAAGTGGGCGGATGCGGACGTAATCATCTACGTGGGCTGCGGGGAGCGGGGCAACGAGATGACCCACGTACTGGACGAATTCCCGGAGCTGGAGGATCCCCGCACAGGCCGGCCCCTCATGGAGCGCACCATCATCATCGCGAATACCAGCAACATGCCCGTGGCCGCCCGGGAGGCTTCCGTCTACACGGGCATCACCATGGCGGAGTACTGGCGGGACCAGGGCTATAAAGTGGCCCTCATGGCGGACTCCACCAGCCGCTGGGCCGAGGCCATGCGGGAGATCTCCAGTCGCCTGGAGGAGATGCCCGCGGAGGAGGGGTATCCGCCCTACCTCTCCAGCCGGCTTGCGGCCTTTTACGAGCGCGCGGGACGGGTGGTGTGCCTGGGCCGCCCGGAGCGATGGGGAGCCATCACCGTGATCGGCGCGGTGTCCCCCCCGGGCGGAGACCTCTCGGAGCCCGTGACCCAGGCCACCCTGCGCATCGTGGGGACCTTCTGGTCCCTCGATGCCTCCCTTGCCCACCGGCGGCACTTCCCCGCCATCCACTGGCTACGGTCCTACAGCCTCTACACCCCTCTGTTCCGGGAGTGGTACCGGCAGAACCTCCCGGAGGACTTCGAGGAGCTGCGCAACCGCGCCAGCGCCCTGCTGCAGCAGGAGGCGGAGCTGCAGGAGATCGTGCAGCTGGTAGGCCCGGATGCCCTGCAGGACGACCAGCGGCTGGTGATCGAGGCGGGCAAGATGCTCCGGGAGGACTTTCTGCAGCAGTCCGCCTTCTCGGATGTGGACGCCTACTGTCCGCCCATCAAGTCCTACGGGATCCTGAAGGCCATCCTGGTCTTCTACGACGAGGCGCTTGCAGCCCTTCACCGGGGCATGCCCATGGACGAGATCCTCAACCTCCCGCACATCCAGGAGATCGCCCGGATGAAGGAAGTGCCCGCGGACCGGTTCCCCGCATACACGGAGGACCTCCTGCGTCGGCTGCGGGAGGACCTGCGGGCACCGGTGCGGGCGAGTTAGGAGGGGAGGAACATGGAGCTGGCCACCAAACGCTATCAGTCCATCTCCTACATCTCTGGGCCCCTGCTGTTCGTGGAGGGGGCCCGGGACCTAGCCTACGGGGCCATCGTGAACATCCACCTCCCGGACGGCCGCGTGCGAGGAGGACAGGTGATCGAGGTCGACGAGCAACACGCGGTGATCCAGGTGTTCGAGGAGACCACGGGCCTCGATGTGGCCCGCACCTCCGTGAGTCTGCGGGAGGACGTGGCCCGGTTCGGGGTGAGCCCGGAGATCATCGGTCGACGGTTCAACGGCCGCGGGGAGCCCATCGACGGGCTTCCCCCCATCATCCCGGAGAAGCGACTGCCCATCATCGGCTCTCCCATCAACCCTGCAGCCCGGCAGCGGCCCCAGGAGTTCATCCAGACGGGGATCAGCAGCATCGATGGCCTCAACACCCTGGTGCGCGGTCAGAAGCTTCCCATTTTCTCCGGTGCGGGACTGCCGCACAACGAGCTGGCGGCCCAGATCGCCCGGCAGGCCAAGGTGCTGGGGGAGGCGGAGGAATTCGCGGTGGTGTTCGCTGCCATGGGAATCACCCAGCGAGAGGCCGCCTTCTTCATCGAGCAGTTTGAGGCCACGGGGGCGCTGGCCCGGAGCGTGGTGTTCCTGAACCTGGCGGACGACCCAACCATCGAGCGTCTCATGACCCCGCGTCTCGCGCTCACCACCGCGGAGTACCTTGCCTTCGAGCTGGACAAGCACGTGCTCGTCATCCTCACGGACATGACGAACTACTGCGAAAGCCTGCGGGAAATCGGAGCCGCCCGGGAGGAGATCCCCGGGCGGCGCGGATACCCCGGGTACATGTATACGGACCTCGCCACCATCTACGAGCGCGCGGGCCGTATCCAGGGCCGCAAGGGTTCCGTAACGCAGATCCCCATCCTCACCATGCCGGACGACGACATCACGCATCCCATTCCGGACCTCACGGGATACATCACGGAGGGACAGATCGTTCTCAGCCGGGCCCTGCACCGTCAGGGCATCTACCCACCCATCAACCCTCTGCCGAGCCTCTCACGGCTGATGAACGACGGCATCGGCCCTGGCCGCACCCGGGAGGACCACGCGGGACTCAAGGACCAGCTCTTCTCCGCGTACGCGAACGGCGTGGACCTGCGGCGTCTGGTGGCCATCATCGGGGAGGAGGCCCTCACGGAGCGGGACCGGCTCTACCTGCGGTTCGCGGAGGCCTTCGAGCGGGAGTTCCTCAACCAGGGGAACACGGAACGATCCATCACGGAGACCCTCAACCTGGGCTGGAAGCTCCTCTCCATGTTCCCGCGGGAGGAACTGAAGCGGGTGAAGCAGGATCACGTGGAGAAGTACTACTTCGGAGAGGTAATCCGGCAGCTGTGGGAGGAGGAGGAACGGCTATAGCGCAGGATCCCCGAAGTGGGGACGCTGAGCCAAAGGAGCACAGGGTATGCCGGAACTCGTAAGCCCCACCCGGATGAACCTTCTGCAGCGCAAGAACCAGCTGCGGGTGGCGCTGCAGGGGGTAGACCTCCTCAAGCGCAAGCGGGATGCGTTGGTGGCGGAGTTCTTCCGGGTGGTCCGGCAGGCCCTGGAGGCCCGGGATCGCATGAACGCCGCGTGCGAGAAGGCGTACATCGTCCTGAGCCTGGCGAAGGCGGTGGAAGGACGCCAAGCCCTGGAGGCTGCGGCCCTGGTGGAGCGCCGCCCGATGATGGTGGACATCGAGATCCGGAACATCTGGGGCATCAAGGTGCCGGAGGTTCAGGTGCAGCGGGTTCACCGCTCCTTCCTGGAGCGGGGACTCAGCCCCACCGCGGTGAGCATGCGAACCCTAGAGAGCACGGAGGCCTTCGAGCGGGTCCTGGACGCCATCCTGGAGGTGGCCGGCACGGAGCTGCGGTTGCGCAAGATCGGAGAGGAGATCAAGAAGACCACGCGCCGGGTGAACGCTCTGGAGCAGGTTGTGATCCCCCGCATCCGGGCTGAGATCCGGTACATCAACGACGTGCTGGAACAGCGGGCCCGGGAAGACGTGTTCCGACTCAAGAGGATCAAGAAGAAGCTGGAGGGAAGGCAGGCTTGAACGGGATCCCCTCGTGGGATCTAGCGGGCGGACGTATACTAGAGGTGTGCGTGCGTCCGGCGGAACGTTCCAAGCTGCCCTGGGCGTTGTGCTGCTGGCTGCGGGGTTCCTGATCACCTGGCAGCTGCGGATGGAGTACGCCATCCGGCAGCGACTGCAGATCCCCTCCCAGCGGCTAGAGGAGCTCGCCTTCCTCCTTCAGGAGCAGACCCGCCACCAGGAACGTCTGGAGGCGGAGATCGGCCAACTGCGCAGGCATCTGGAGCGCTACGCGGATGCCGCGGCCCGGGACCGAGCCGTGCTGGCGGCCATGCGCCAGCGGCTCGTGGAGCTGCAGGCCCTGAGCGGAGTACGCGCGGTCCGGGGCCCTGGGGTCGTGGTGGAGCTGCGGGACAGTACCCGTTCTCTCCAGCCTGGGGATGATCCGAACCTGGCCCTCATCCATTACACGGATCTCTACGCGGTGATGGCAACTCTGTGGGCGGCCGGAGCGGAGGCCATGGCCCTGAACGGTGAGCGGGTGACTCCCACCACGGGACTGAGCTGCGTGGGCACCACCATCCTCTGCAACACGAAACGGCTCGCGCCCCCCTACGTCATCGCCGCCATCGGGGACCCCGACCGCCTCCTCGGTGCCCTCCGGGCTCCCGACAGTCCGCTGAAGTTATTGCTGGCCTTTGAGTTCTCCGTGACGGTGAAGCAGGTGAATGAGCTGGAGCTGCCCGCCTACCGGGGGAGCTTCCAGTTCCGGTTCGCGAAGCCGGAGGCGGAGGGGAAGCGATGAGGGTGTGGGTTCCCTTGGCCGGCCTGCTGCTGGGGGTGCTGCTCGGGCTGGTACTCCGGGTGGAGATCCCCCTGGGATTCGTGAAGTACACGGCCATCGCGGTCCTGGCGGCCCTGGACACCCTCCTGGGCGGATTTCGGGCGCAGCTGGAGGGACGGTTTGATCTGGTGGTGTTCACGAGCGGGTTCCTGGTCAACGCCCTGGTGGCCGCGCTCCTGGTGGCCATCGGGGACCTGCTGGGCGTGGACATCTACCTGGGGGCCGTGATCGTGTTCAGCATGCGGATCCTGCAGAATGTGAGCCTAATCCGGCGGGACCTGCTGCGGCCCTTCGTGCGGGAAGGGTTGCCCCAAACCAGCGGGGGCCCGCAGTGGGTTCCCCAGGACCCGGCTCAACGAAGTGAATCGGGATAGGGGGTGAGCACCATGGTTCGCGTGGGGATTAACGGGTTCGGACGGATCGGGCGCCAGGCCCTGAAGGCCATGCTCCAGCGGGCGGGGGACGTGCTGGAGGTGGTGGCCATCAACGATCTCGTGGATGCGGAGATGAACGCGTACCTCTTCAAGTACGACTCCAACTACGGTGTCTACCCCGGCACCGTGACGGTCCGCAACGGGAACCTGGTGATCGATGGACGGGAGATCCGCGTGTTCCGGGAACGGGAACCCGGCGCCATCCCCTGGCGGGAGGTGGGGGTGGAGCTGGTGCTGGAGAGCACGGGGCTGTTTACGGACGCCAAGAAGGCAGCCGCTCACCTGGAGGCAGGTGCCAAGCGCGTGATCATCTCCGCCCCTGCCCGGAACGAGGACATCACCATCGTGCTGGGCGTGAACGAGGACCAGTACGATCCTGCTCGGCATCGCATCGTCTCCAACGCTTCCTGCACCACCAATGGCCTCGCGCCCGTGGCCCGGGTGCTGCACGAGGAGTTCGGCATCGAAAAAGGCATCCTCACCACCGTGCACGCCTACACCAACACCCAGCGCCTTCTGGACGTGGCCGCTCGGGAGATGCGGGATGCCCGGGCTGCGGCCCTGAACATCGTACCCAGCGAGACGGGAGCCGCCCGGGCCGTGGGACTCGTGATTCCCGATCTCCATGGGAAGTTCACGGGGATGGCCTTTCGGGTCCCCACGAGCACCGTCTCCGTCATCGACTTCACCATCCTGCTGCGGCGGGACGTGACTCGGGACGAGATCAACGCGGTCATGAAGCGCTGGAGTGAGGAACGCATGCCGGAGATCCTGGGCTATACGGAGGAGCCGCTCGTCAGCAGTGATCTCAAGGGCGATCCCCGGTCCTCCATCTTCAGCGCCCCGGATACCCTGGTGGTGGGGGGGAACCTCGCGAAGGTGGTCTCCTGGTATGACAACGAATGGGGCTACGCCTGTCGGTGCGCGGATCTGGCAAAGCTCATGGCACAGCGGGGGATCTAGTGCGGAAGAAGACGGTTCGGGACATCGAGGTCCGGGGCAAGCGGGTGCTGGTACGGGTGGACTTCAACGTGCCCCTGGACGAGGGAGGACAGATCACGGACGACCGTCGTATCCGGGAGGCCCTTCCCACCCTCCGCTACCTCCTCGATCAGGGTGCCATCCTCGTTCTGGCCTCCCACCTGGGTCGCCCCGGTGGTAAAGTGGTCCCCTCCCTGCGCATGCGGCCCGTGGGGGAGCGCCTGAGGGAGCTGTTGGACCGGGAGGTGCAGGTGCTGGAGGACTGCGTGGGACCTGAGGTGGAGGCGGCGGTTCGGAGCGCGTCTCCGGGCGACGTGCTCCTGCTGGAGAACCTCCGTTTCCACCCAGGAGAGGAGGCGGACGATCCGGAGTTCGCCCGGTCCCTCGCACATCTTGCGGAGGTATTCGTCCTCGATGCCTTTGGTACCGCACACCGATCCCACGCCTCCACGGTGGGCGTGGCCCGGTACCTCCCGGCTGTGGCTGGGTTCCTGCTGGAGAAGGAACTCCGGTACCTCGGTCAGGTCTTGGAACGTCCGGAGCGCCCGTTTGTGGCCGTTCTGGGCGGGAAGAAGGTCTCGGACAAAATCGGAATCGTCCGAAACCTGCTCGCCCGCGCGGATGCTCTCCTCATCGGAGGGGCCATGGCCTACACGTTCCTGCGGGCCCAGGGATACGCCACGGGGGCTTCCTTCGTGGAGGAAGAAAAGCTGGACCTCGCCCGGAAGCTCCTAGAGGAGGTGCGGCGGGCCTCCGTGGAGTTCCTGCTCCCCGCGGACGTGGTGGTGGCGGACCGGCTTTCGGAGGATGCGCAGGTGAAGGTGGTCCCCGCGCAGGAGATCCCCGAGGGGTGGATCGGAGTGGACATCGGACCGCACACGGCCCGAAGGTACGCGGAGGTGATCCAGGAAAGCCGTACCGTGGTGTGGAACGGGCCCATGGGGGTGTTCGAGATCCCGCTCTTCGCGGCGGGCACCCGCGCAGTGGCAGAGGCGGTGGCCGCATGCCCGGGGACCACCGTCGTGGGCGGCGGGGACACCGCGGCAGCCCTGGAGCGGTTCGGGCTCGCGGACCGAGTGGACCACGTGAGCACGGGTGGCGGCGCCTCGCTGGAGTTCCTGGAAGGGAGAGAACTTCCGGGCGTCGCCGCACTCCTGGACCCATGAGCCGCATACCGCTCATCGCCGCCAACTGGAAGATGTACAAGACGCGGCAGGAGGCAACCGAGTTCGTGGAGGCCGCGCTCCCGGACCTTGCGGCTGTGGAAGGGGTGGAGGTGGCCCTCTGTCCGCCGTTTACCGCCCTGGAGACCGTGGGGCGCCTGCTCGCGGGAACTCCAGTACGGCTGGGTGCTCAGAACATGCACTGGGAGCGGCAGGGTGCCTTCACGGGCGAGATCTCTCCCCTCATGCTCGCGGAGCTCGGCTGCACCTACGTGATCGTAGGGCACTCCGAGAGGCGGCGGTGGTTTGGAGAGACCGACGAGCGGGTGCGGCGGAAGGTGCGGGCGGCCTTCGATGCAGGCCTCGTACCCATCGTGTGCGTGGGGGAAACCCTGGAGGAACGGCAGGCGGGCCAGACGGAGGGCCGGGTGCTGGAGCAGGTCACGGAGGCCGTGGCGGACCTCTCCTCGGAGGAAGTCGGCAGGCTGGTGCTGGCCTACGAGCCCGTCTGGGCCATCGGCACCGGACATGCGGCTACAGGGGAGGAGGCGAATCGGGTCATCGGGCTCATCCGGGGGTACCTCGAGCGCCGTTTCGGGGAAGCCGCCCGGTGGACCCGGATCCAGTACGGGGGGAGCGTGCGGGCGAGCAACGCCGCGGAGTTCCTGGACCAGCCCGAGATCGACGGTGCGCTCGTGGGCGGCGCGAGCCTGGATCCCACGGAGTTCGTCGGGATCGTGCGGGCGACCCTGTCCGCCCGCTCCGGGCAGGGGATTCCCTAGGGCAGGCAAACCTGCTAGGATGGCGGGCGGAGGATCAAACCATGCACGCCGCGATCCTGATCCTGCACTTCCTCCTCGTGGCCCTGGCCGTGGGACTCGTGCTCCTGCAGGGACCGAAGGGCGAGGGCCTGGGTGCCATCGGGGGATCTGCACGTCTGTTTCACGGACCCAGGCCACGGGAGACCTTCTTCACCCGCACCACGGCCATCGTCTCCGTCCTGTTCGCCCTGAGCTCCATCTACCTCGCCTTCGTCCGGTAGGCTATAATGGAGGACGGCCCGGCCCCCTCGCCGGGTGGGCGTGCCCGGATGGCGGAACTGGCAGACGCGCACGTTTGAGGGGCGTGTGGGGAAACCCGTGGGGGTTCGAATCCCCCTCCGGGCACCATGGTTTCCCTAGGTACAATGGTGGCATGAGCCTATCTCGCGAGGGACGAGGGGGAGGGGGATAGGAATGAGCACACTCGCGGAGCTGAAGTGTACCGCCTGCCGGGGGGATGAGCTTCCCCTCACGGACGCGGAGATCGTCGCCCTTCTGCCCCAGGTTCCGGAATGGCGAGTGGTGGAGCGGGAGGGGGTGAAGCGGCTGGAGCGGACCTTCAAGTTCCGGAACTTCCAGGAGGCTCTGGCATTTGCAAACCGCGTGGGGGAGCTTGCGGAGGAGGAAGGCCATCACCCCGCCCTCCTGGTGGAGTGGGGGCGGGTCACCGTGAGCTGGTGGACCCACAAGATCCGGGGGCTGCACCGCAACGACTTCATCATGGCCGCGAAGACGGACGCTGCATACCGGGAGAGGGCGTCCTGACGCCCCCAGGCGCCTTCAAGAGCTCCGGTGGACTCGGCTGCAGGAGCGGGGGATGTGCCAGCAGTTCTCCGGATTAAACGCTGGGTACGTAGCCGAGCTCTACGAGCGGTACCGGCACGATCCCGCCTCCGTGGACGCGCAGACCCGGGCGTTCTTCGAGCAGCTTCCGCCCGCTCCAGATGGGGTGCTTCTCACCCTGGATTCCCGGGTTCTTGCGGGCGCCATCGGCCTCGCGCAGGCCATCCGGGTGTACGGACACCTCGCGGCGCGCCTCGACCCCCTGGGAACACCACCGCCGGGGGACCCCTCCCTGAGCCCCGAGTCCTGGGACGTCACGGGAGAAGACCTCCGGCATCTCCCGTCCGAACTCGTCGGGGGACCGATGGTCAAGCGGGCCCGCAATGCCCTTGAGGCCCTTGCGCTCCTGCGGACCATCTATTCGGGGGCGGCGGGCTACGAATTCGATCACCTGCGCGTGGCTGAGGAGCGGATCTGGCTTCGAGAGGCGGTGGAGGGTGGGTGTTTCCGACCTCCTCAAGATCCCCTTGATGAGGTGGCCCTCCTTCACCGCCTCACCGAGGTGGAGACCTTCGAGCGGTTCCTGCACCGCACCTTTCCGGGAAAGACCCGGTTCTCCATCAAGGGGCTCGACATTCTGGTTCCCATGCTGGACGAAGTGATTGTTCTCGGGCCACGGAGGCGGGCGCGCGCACCCTCCTCCTGGGGATGGCCCACCGCGGCCGGCTCAACGTACTTGCCCATATCCTGGGCAAGCCCTACCGCGCAATCCTCGCGGAGTTCAAGGATCCGGTACGTAGCCGGGCCTTCCGGGACGACCTCGGATGGACCGGGGATGTGACCTACCACAGGGGTGCCCAGCGTGTCGCCCCGGGGGCCACCGTTCTTCTAGCGCCCAATCCCAGCCATCCGGAGGCAATCGCGCCGGTGGTCGAGGGGATGGCCCGGGCCGCGGGGACCCGCGCGAACCGGCGCGGGGCCCCGGTGTGCGGTCCGGACGTGGTCCTGCCCGTCCTCATCCACGGGGACGCCGCCTTCTGCGGACAGGGGGTTGTGGCAGAGACCCTGAATCTCGCCCAGGTCCCCGGGTACGCCACGGGCGGTGCGATCCACCTCATCGCCAACAACCAGCTGGGCTACACCACGGATCCCCGAGAGGGACGGAGTACCACGTACGCGAGCGACCTTGCCAAAGGGTTCGAGACCCCTGTGGTGCACGTGAACGCGGACGACCCGGAGGCATGCATCGCCGCCGCCCGGCTCGCGGTGGCCTACCGCATGCGCTACCACAGGGACTTCGTGATCGACGTCGTGGGCTACCGTCGGTGGGGACACAATGAGGGGGACGAGCCCGGCTTCACCCAGCCCGTGCAGTACCGCCGCATCGAGTCCCATCCGACCGTCCGGGCCTGGTGGGCTTCCCGGCTGGTGGAACAGGGCGTCGTGGACCCGCACGCCCCCGACCAGCTCGTCCAGGAGCACCTGCAGCGCCTGCAGGCGGAGCTGAGCGCCCTTAACTCCGAGCGGGACCTCGTGGAGGAGCTCCCCGCGCCACCCCCTCCGGGCGCTGCCCGCCAGGTGTGGACCGCGGTACCGTTGGGGCGCCTGCAGCAGCTGTACGAGGCGCTGCTGCGGGTGCCGGAGGGGTTCTCCCTGCATCCCAAGCTGGCCCGGGCCCTGGAGCGCCGGCGCACCCTGCTGGCGGACCCGGATGCGCCCACCGTGGACTGGGCGGGTGCGGAGCAGCTAGCGTTCGCATCCCTTCTCGAAGAAGGGATCCCGATCCGCCTTGTAGGGCAGGACACGGAGCGAGGTACCTTCAGCCAGCGGCACGCAGTCTTCCACGACCTCAAGACCGGTGCCAAGCACATTCCCCTACAGACGCCGCCGCAGGCGCGCGCGGCCTTCGAGGTGCACAACACACCCCTCTCCGAGGGTGCGGTGCTGGCCTTCGAGTACGGGTACAGCATCCAGGACCAGGGCCACCTGGTCCTCTGGGAAGCGCAGTATGGGGACTTCCTCAACAATGCCCAGGTGGTGGTGGACGAATTCATCGTTTCCGCCCGCGCCAAGTGGGGACAGCTGCCTTCCCTTGTTCTCCTCCTTCCGCACGGGTACGAGGGGCAGGGACCCGACCACAGCAGCGCCCGGCCGGAGCGGTTCTTGCAGTTGAGCGCGGATCTCAACCTGCGGCTTGCCTACCCCACCACTGCCGCCCAGTACTTCCACCTCCTGCGCCGGCAGGCCTTGCTGCTGCGGACCGATCCCCTTCCTCTCGTCGTGCTTACCCCGAAGAGCCTGCTGCGTCACCCAGCTACCTTTTCCTGTCCCCGGGATCTCAGCGAGGGCAACTGGCAGCCGGTGATGGACGACGGCGCGGATCCCCAACGGGTGCGGCGCCTCCTCCTGTGCACGGGCAAGGTCTTCGTGGATCTCGTGACGGGCGTCCGCAAAGACCAGGAGGTCACCGTCGTGCGGCTGGAGCAGCTTTATCCGTTTCCGGAAGAGGAGCTCACGGCCCTCTTGGAGCGGTACCGGGGAGCGGAGGAGGTGGCCTGGGTGCAGGAGGAGCCGCAGAACATGGGAACCTGGAGCTTCGTGCGGCCGATCCTGGAAACCCTATTGGACGGCCGTCCCCTCCGGTACGTGGGGCGGCCATCCAGCGCGAGCCCCGCGGAGGGGTCCGCGGCCCTGCACGCGGTGGTGCAGGAAGGGATCCTCGCGGCGGCCCCGGGAGTCCACGACGCCCCTGGGGCGAGGAGGTGAGAGGTGGCAGAACTCTTGGTCCCGCAGATGGGAGAATCCGTCCTGGAGGCCACCGTGGCTCGGTGACTCAAGCGGGAGGGCGAGCAGGTGGAGGTAGGCGAGGCGGTGGTGGAACTGGAGACCGAGAAAGTGAACGCGGAGGTGGGCGCGGAGGTAGAAGGGGTGCTCGCCCGGATCGTGCACCGGGAAGGGGAGACCGTCCGGCCCGGAGAGGTGCTGGGGGTGATCGAGCCGATCCCCGCCTCCGCTCCGGCGCCCTCCTCTGCGAAGGCCCCGCAGCCGCGGGCAGCCGAGCCTTCTCCGACCCCGCCCGGGCTGGAAGCCCCGACACCACGCGCCACGCCCATCGCCCGTCAGCTGGCCGCAGAACGCAACCTGGACCTCTTTCGGATCTCCGGTACGGGCCCGGCAGGCAGCATCACCCGAGAGGACGTGGAAGCCGCGCTCGCCGCTCAACAGCCGGCTCCCGCCGTGGAGCGGCCGCGGGCGCTGGAGCGTCGCGAGGGGCGGGTCCAGATGTCCGCGCGCCGGCGCACCATCGCCCGCCGCCTGGTGGAGGCCCAGCGGGAGGCGGCCATGCTCACCACCTTCAACGAGGTGGACATGACAGAGCTGCTGGCCCTCCGCGGGCGGCTCACCCCTCAGGGGCCGCGTCTGGGGATCACCGCTTTCTTCGTGAAGGCCGTGACCCCGGCTTTGCGAGAGTTCCCCCGCCTCAACGCGGAGGTCCAGGGCGAGGAGATGGTCCTGAAGTACTATTACGATATCGGGGTAGCGGTGGGAGACCCGGAGGGGCTGGCGGTCCCGGTGGTGCGGGACGCGGATCGCAAAAACCTCCTGGAGATCGAGCGAGAGATCCAGGCCTATGCGGAGAAGGCGGCACAGGGGCGGCTCACCCTGGCGGACCTGCGGGGTGGAACCTTCGCCATCACCAACGGCGGGGTGTTCGGCTCCCTCCTCAGCACGCCCATCCTCAACCCGCCGCGGGTGGGAATTCTGGGGCTGCACCGGATCGGGGAGCGCCCCGTGGCCCTTGGGGGGCAGGTGGTGGTGCGCCCCATGATGTACGTGGCCCTCACCTACGACCACCGCATCGTAGACGGCCGGGAGGCGGTGCAGTTCCTGGGGCGAGTGAAGGAGCTCGTGGAGAACCCGGACCTGCTGCTGGCCTCACTCTGAGACGGCTCCCAGCAGGTCCGGAGCTCACCGGATAGACCCGTTCGATTCGTAGGATAGCGGCGTTTGATTTTTCGAGACCGCAAAACCCGTGCTACGCTTGGTTTGGCGCGGGTGTGGGAGGCGCGCGGTACCCGTGGCGGAAGCACAGGAGGTGTATGGAGGAACCATGAGCGGACAGACGAACCGGGTGAAGATCCTGGTAGGGGGAGTGCAGCTACGGGACGGGGTGTCCACCGTCACGGAGATCCTTGGCCGCATCTTCACCCGCGCGGGACTTTTCGCGGTGGCCATGGAGCGGGGGTACGCCTCCACCATCTACGGGGCCCACCAGTACGATCCCATGCTGGTCACGGAGGAGCCTCCCCTCTCGTACGGAGACCCCATCTACGATATCCTCACAGCCCTGGATTACGATAGCAACCCCGACGCGCCCGAGCAGCCGAACCGGGACACGGTGTTACGGCACGGCACACACCTGCGGGACGGAGGGATCCTCCTGTACGACTCCTCCACGGGAGAGATCCCCACCGATTCCTTCGAGGCGCGGGGCGTGAAGGTCTTCCCCGTTCCCGCCCGCAAGATCGCCCTGGGGGAACTGAAGCGGGAGATCGTGAAGAACATCGTGATGACGGGAGCCCTGTTCCGGCTGCTGGGCTTCGATGAGGATTTCACCCATCTGCGCCAGCTCATCGAGGAGCGGTTCGGGCGGAAGGGGCGGGACGTAGTGGAGCTCAACCTGCGGGCCGCCCAGCGCGGTCGCGAGGCGGTGGAGCGGGTACTGGCGGATCGAGCCTACACCCTGGATTTACGCCTGGAGCCGAGGCCCCGTGGACGTCGGGCGGTGTACATCTCCGGCAACGACTGCCTGGGAATCGGTGCCATCCAGGGAGGCGTGCGGTTCTACGCAGGCTATCCCATCACGCCCGCAAGCGGCATCCTGGAGTTCATGGAGCGGTGGCTCCCGCGCTACGGTGGCCGTGTCCTGCAGGGGCAGAACGAGCGGGAATCCATCCGCGCGGCCATCGGCGCTGCGCTCGCGGGGGTGCGGGCGATGGTGGGGAGCTCCGGTCCCGGCCTCTCCCTCAAGGTGGAGGAGTTCGGGGTGATCGGCGCTACGGAGACGCCCGTGATCATTGTGGACGCGCAGCGAGCAGGGCCGTCCACGGGCATGCCCACCCGGCCCGAGCAGGGGGACCTGAACCTAGTGATCGGCGGGGCCCACGGGGACATTCCCCGCATCGTGCTGGCCCCCTCCACGGTGGAGGAGTGCTACACCCTGATGCTGGAGGCGGCTGAACTCGCGGACAAATACCAGTGTCCGGTTTTCTTCCTCACGGACCTCAACCTCTCGGAGGGCCGGAAGACGGTGCCGGAGGACCTGTTCGCCCAGAGTCCCCCCATCCGGCGACATGGCATCCTGCGGGAGCAAGAGGTGCAGAGGCGACCCTATCGGCGGTATGAGGTGACGCCTTCCGGAATCTCACCCCGGATCCTTCCCGGCACCCCGGGGGCCGTCTTCAAGTCCTCGGGGGTGGAGCACGACGAGTTCGGGTTCGTCACCATCGACCCGCGCAAGCGCGCGGCGCAGATGGAAAAGCGCATGCGGAAGCTGGAGACCTACCTGCGGGAGGACGCAAAGCCCCCCTACGTCTTCGGGGAGACCCGCGGGAATCCCGTGATGGTGGGGTGGGGCCATACGCGGCCCGTGCTCCAGGAGGCCCGGGAGATCCTCCTCCGGCGCGGGATCCCCGTGGCCCTGGTGCACTTCACCCACGTCTATCCGCTGCCGAAGCACCTGGTGGAACCCCTGTTCGCGGACGCGGGGCCCGTGGTGGTGGTGGAGCAGAACTACAGCGGGCAGTTCGCGGATCTGTTGCAGCGGGAGCTCCTGATCCGGACACGCCGGGTGCTGAAGTACAACGGAGTTCCCCTCTCGCCAACGGAGGTGGCGGACGCGGTGCAGAGGGCGCTCCAGCAGGAAGGCGCGGTGGTACGGATCGGAAGCGAGGCGCCCGTGAGGGTGGAGGTGGGCTGGGATGGACTCGAAGGGAATTAAGCTCTGGGAGGAGAACGCGGTCCCCAAGCACCGCATCCAGTGGTGCCCCGGGTGCGGGGACTTCGGGGTCCTGGCGGCCCTCAAGCAGGCGCTGGTGGAGCTGGAGATCATGCCGCACGAGCTGGTGCTCGTGGGCGGGATCGGCTGCAGCGGCAACATCCGAAACTATCTCAACGGCAACGCCTTCCACGGAACCCACGGGGGGCCCCTGGCCTACGCGCTCGGGATCAAGATGGCGAACCCCGAGCTGAAGGTAATCTGCCTTGCAGGGGACGGGGACACCTTTGCCATCGGCGTGGAGAACTTCGTGCACACCTGCCGCCGGGATCCAGACATGGTGCTGCTCGTGATGAACAACGGGGTATACGGCCTCACCAAGGGCCAGGACTCCCCCACCGCGGGGCTGGGCCAGACCGTGGAGGTGTGGAGCGAGGAACACCCGCCCATGGTGGACCCCGTGCTCCTGGCCCTGGCGAGCGAGGCCACCTTTGTGGCGCAGTCCTTCAGCGGGGACGTAAAGCACACGGCCCGGATGATCGTGGAAGCCTTCCAGCATCCGGGATTCGCCTTCATCAACGATTTCTCCCCTTGCGTCACCTACAACAAGTTCAACACCTACGAGTGGTTCCGGGAGCACGTGGAGTACGTTCCCGAGGATCACGACCCCTCCGACAAGAACGCGGCCTGGCGACTCGTGCGGGACTTCGCCCGTCATGGCAAGCTTCCACTGGGCGTAATCTACCGGAACCCGCGGCCACATCGAGAGACCCACCGCCTCCCCCTGTGGGAGGAGGAGCTTCGGGATGCGGACGTGGAGCCGATTCTGGCGACCTTCCGGTAGCTAAGCTCCCAGCGCCTGTGCAGCCCGGTCGTAGTCCTCAGGCTTCACCCAGAGGATCAGGCCGTAGCGGCCCTGCCCCCCGGAGACCGCGGCCATGGCGGTGACGTTTATCCCCGCCTCCGCCAGCTTCCGCATGTGCTCCGCGGCAGCTCCCACCCGGTCGTCCCCCTGGATGAGGAAGGCGTATTTCACGGCACTCAGCTGCAGCCCCGACGCGGCCGCGGCCCGCCGCAGGGCCTCCGGATCCTCCGCCACGAGGTCGAGCTGGGAATTCCCGTTCCCCAGGGGAAAGCCGAGGATCGCCCGCAGGTTGACCCCCGCCTGTTGCAGGGCCCCCAGCACCCTCATCCCCTCCCCGGGCCGGTCGGGGATCACCACGTACTGGTACTCCACCCGCTGGACAACATCGGCCATGGCCCACCTCCCGTTCCGTCTCCCGTGCTCTCTTACTAGCGTTCCGCAGAATCCCCCAGAACACAACCCCCCGGGGCCGCGGGGAATGACCTGGCTTGACAGGAAAGCCGCGGGTGCCTATGCTGGGCGCCACGAGGAGGCGGGGAGGGAGCGGGAGCAGACGCGGTCTAGGGGCTTGGAGCGAGCCGGGGGAGGTGCAAGCCGGTACCCGGGCCGCGCGGCGCGTGGCTCCGGAGCTGCGGGGGCGAACGTGGCAGTTGCCGCCAGGAATCCACGCCGGGCTGGCCCGTGACCGCCGGGAGAGCGCCGCCGGAAGTGTGCTTCGGCGGAAGTGGGGTGGTACCGCGGAAGGCCCTTCCGTCCGCATGGGTGGAGGGGCTTGCTTTTTGAGGAGGTGACGGAAGCGTGTCGGACCGGTTCTACATCACCACCGCCATCGACTACGTGAACGCGAGTCCGCACATCGGGCACGCGTACGAGAAGATCCTGGCGGATGTGCTCGCCCGCTACCGCCGGCTCATGGGCGAGGAGGTCTACTTCCTCACGGGGACGGACGAGCACGGACAGAAGATCGCCACCGCGGCCGCGGAGGCGGGCCGGGAGGTCCAGGCATTCGTGGACGAGAACGCGGCACGGTTCCGGGACCTCTGCACGGCCCTCAACCTCTCCAACGACGACTTCATCCGCACCACAGACCGCGTCCGCCACTGGCCTGCGGTACACGAGCTCTGGCGCCGGGTGGCAGCCCGGGGAGATCTCTACCGGAAGCACTACCGGGCCCTATACTGCGTGCAGTGCGAGGCCTTCGTGACGTTGAGCGAACTCGAAGATGGCCGATGCCCCCGCCACCTCATAGAGCCCCAGGTGATCGAGGAGGAGAACTACTTCTTCCGGCTCTCCCGCTACCGCCACCAGCTGCGCCGCCTGTTTGAGGAGCGGCCGGACTTCGTCTTTCCCCCCTCCCGGGCCGCGGAGATGCACAACCTCATCGACACCCTGGAGGACATCTCCGTCTCCCGGCCGGTGGAGAAGCTGCGGTGGGGGATCCCCGTTCCGGACGACCCTACCCACGTGATCTACGTGTGGTTCGATGCTCTCACCAACTACCTGAGCGCCGTCGGGTTCGCCCGGGACGAAGAGCGCTTCCGGACTTGGTGGCCCGCCCACCACCTCATCGGCAAGGACATCAACCGGTTCCACTCCCTCCTCTGGCCTGCCATGCTGCTCAGCGCCGGGGTTGAGCCCCCGCGGCAGGTCCTGGTGCACGGGTTCCTCACCGTGGAGGGGCAGAAGATCAGCAAAACCCTCGGTAACGTCATCGACCCCCTGGCGGTGGCCCGAGAGCTGGCGGAACGGAGCGGGGGGGAGGTGGACGTGTGCGTGGACGCCCTGCGCTACTTCCTCCTCCGGGAGATCCCCTTCGGGGAGGACGGGGACTTCAGCCGTACGCAGCTGGTGCACCGGTTCAACGCGGACCTCGCGAACGACTACGGGAACCTCCTCAACCGCACCCTGCCCCTGGTGGAACGCTACTGCGAAGGGATGGTTCCGGAAGCCGGGTCGGAGGAGGGGGCGGACGCGGCCCTGCGGCAGACCGCGCAGACCCTGGCGGACACCGTCCTTGCGCACGTGCGCCGGTATGATTTCCCCCGGGCCTTGGGCGCCATCTGGCAGCTGTTGGGAGCCGCGAACCGGTACCTGGACCAGGAAGCCCCCTGGAGCCTGTACCGGGCGGGCCGGAGGGAGCGGGTGGCTACGGTCCTCCGCAACACCCTGGAGGCCCTGCGGGTGGTCACCGTGCTCCTGGAGCCCGTAATGCCCTCCGCCACCCTGAAGGTCTGGTCCCAGCTGGGATACCCCGAGTTCGAGCAGCGGGCGAGCGAGATCCGGGCGCGGGGGGAGCCATACCGGGGAACGGGGCTGCGCACGGAGGATGCCCGGGAGTGGCGGTGGCTACGACCCGGAACCCGCGTGCGTCCTGGGCCTCCCGTCTTTCCCCGCATCGAGGCCCGCATTCAGACGCCTGTCGCTTCGGAGGAACCGAAGATGGCGGAGGTGGTTTCCATCGAGGAGTTCCGGAAGCTGGACCTGCGGGTGGCCAAGGTGCTGGAGGCCGAGCGGGTGCCGGGCACGGACAAGCTCATCCGGGCCCGGGTGGACCTGGGGGATGAAGTCCGCACCATCGTCGCGGGGTTGCTCCCTCATTACACGCCCGAGGACCTGGTGGGCAGGACCATCGTGGTGGTGGCGAACCTCGAGCCGCGCCGGGTGCGGGGTGTGGAGTCGCGGGGGATGTTGCTCGCCGCGGAGTGGGAGGGGAAGATCACGCTTGTGACCCTCGATCGGGAGCTTCCACCGGGAGCACGGGTAACGTGATCGACACCCACCTCCACCTGGACGATCCCCGGTTCGATCCGGATCGGGACGCGGTGGTGGAGCGGGCGGTCCGGGCCGGGGTGCGGATCCTGATCACCACGGGGGTGGATCTGGAGAGCAGCCGCCGGGCCGTGGCCCTCGCGGAGCGTTACCCCGTGGTATATGCGGCGGTTGGGATCCACCCCAACCACGCGCACCGCGCCTCGCCCGGGGACTTCGGAGCCATCGCGGAGCTCGCGGCTCACCCGCGAGTGATAGCCATCGGTGAGTGCGGCCTGGACTTCTACCGGGACTGGTGCCCCCGGGAGGTCCAGCAGGAGAACCTGCGCCGCCACGTGCGCCTGGCGAACGCGCTCCGGAAACCTCTTGTGATCCACAACCGGGAGGCCCACGCGGATGTGCTGCGCATCCTGGAGGAGGAAGACGCCTTCCAGGTGGTGATGCACATGTTCACGGGACCTTCAGAGCACGCTCAGGAGTGCGCCCGGCGGGGATACTGGATGGGGGTGGGCGGAGTGATCACGTATCCGAATGCGCACGAGGTCCGGGAGGCGGTGCGCCACATTCCGGATGAGCGGCTTCTGGTGGAGACGGACGCTCCTTACCTCGCTCCACACCCGGATCGCACAAAGCGCAACGAGCCCGCATACCTCCCTCGCATCGTGGAGGCCCTGGCCCACCTCCGGGCGCAAGGAACCGAAGCAGTGGCGGCCCTCGTAGACCACAACGCACGGGTATGCTTCGGCCTGTAGCCGTTGTCCTGGTGCTCCTGCTCCTCGCGACCCCCGCGGTCTCCCAGACCTCGGAGGATCTCTCGGAGGTGGAGCAGGGCCGCCAGGCCGCCCAGCAGGTCGAACGGATCCTGCGGGTGGTCACGGATCCTGCGGTGGCGGGTCGGGTGGAGCGGATCGGGGCGACCGTGGCGGCCCAGACGGAGCGGCCGCAGCTCCCTTGGACCTTCCGGGTGGTGGAGCATCGGTTTCCCAACGCGGTGGCCCTGCCGGGCGGGTTCGTGTACGTCACGAGTGCCATGCTGCAGCTCGTGCGCACGGACCACGAGCTGGCGGGCTTACTGGCCCACGAGGCCGCCCACGTGGCCCGGCGACACCACCGTCGCATGGCGCAGGAGGCGCTGCGCACCAATTTCCTCGTGATGCTGGTGGCGGTGCTGGTGCGGGATCCCCGCATCACCACGGGCGCGCAACTGGTGGGCGGCGGGATCCTCAGCGCCTTCTCGCGGGAGCTGGAGCGGGAGGCGGACCTGGCGGCGGTAGGATACGTGCAGCGCACCACCTGGCACCCCGTGGGGGTCCTCACCTTGCTGGAACGGCTCGCGCGGGAGGAACAGCTCTCCGCAGGCCCCGATCCCGGAGCTTTCCGCACGCACCCCACCTGGGGAGAACGCATCCGGGCGGTGGAGGAGGAGCTGGGGCGTCGGGGGATCCCCCTGCACCGCCGGATCTCCATGGGGTTTCTGCGGGTGGAGGCGGGCGGGGAGGGACCCGTGGGCGAGGTGCGGGTGAACGGGGAGGTGGTGATGCGGCTTGCGGGCGGGGAAGAACGGGCTAGGGCGGTGGTCGCCCACCTCGATCGGATCTTCAACGAGGATCCCTCGCCCCTGGACGTAGAGGTCACGGGGGTGCTCGGCGAATGGAGGATCCGGGTCGCAGGGGAGCCGGTGGTTGTGATCACGGACGAGGACGCACGGCTCCTGGGCCGCCCTCGGCGGGACCTCGCGCAGGAGTACGCCGTGGCCCTGCGGCGGGTGATCACGGAGGACCGGAGGCGCCGGGCTCTGGGAGGCTACTGAACTCCTCCTCCATCAGGCGCAGGAATGCCTCCACCACGACCGGATCGAAGTGCTTTCCCGCCTGCTCCCGGATGTACTGCAGGGCCTTTTCCCGGGGCCAGGCGGGCCGGTAGGGACGGTGACTGGTGAGGGCGTCGTAGACGTCCACCACCGCGAAGATGCGGGCCGCCAGCGGAATCTCCTCCCCCCTTAGCCCCCGTGGGTATCCGGTTCCATCCCACCGCTCGTGGTGGCAGTACGGGATGTCGAGGGCGGGTCGAAGGAATTCGATGCCCGCGAGCCACCGGTACGCGTACACGGGGTGCAGGCGCATAATGGCCCACTCCTCCTCCGTGAGAGGACCGGGTTTCCGCAGGATCTCGTCCGGGATCCCGATCTTGCCGATGTCATGGAGCAGGGCCCCGCGGCGGATGTGCACGATCTCGGATTCCGGAACCCCCATGGCTCGGGCCAGGGCCACGGTGAGGTCCGCCACCCGCTGGGTGTGCCCCTCCGTCTCCTGGTCCCGCAGGTCCAGAGCGCGCGACCACCCCTCGAGGGTAGCATCGTAGGCCATCTGCAGCTCCACGTTGGCCCGCCGCAGCCCCTCGAGTAAGGTTCCGTTGTCAATGGCCACCGTGGCCTGGCCCGCCAGGGCCTCCAGGAAGTTCCACCACTCGGGATCCTCCGGAAAGCCCTCCCGGGAGAGCACCTCCAGCACGCCCAGGACCTGGCCCTTTGCGGTTAAGGGCACTGCGCAGTAGGCCCGGAACCCGTCTTCCGCGAATCGAGCCTCCCGGCTCCCGAGCGCCTCCGAGAGGTTGGAGATGTGTAGCCGCTCGCGGCGCAGAACCACCTGGCTTACCAGTCCATTCCCGAGCCGTACCCGCTGGGCTACCAGATCTAGCCGCACTCCCCGGGCGGCCACGGCCTGAAAGGAAGCGGTGCCGGGATCCAGCAGCAGCACCGCCGCGGCCTCCACGCCGAGGTGCGTGGTGAGCTGGTCCAGGATCACGTTCAGGGTGATCCGGAAGTCGAAGCTCGCGGTGATGGCGGTGTCCACAAGACGCAGGGCCTGCAACCGCTGCACCTGTAGCTCTAGCCGCTCCCGCAGCCGGCGCTCCCGCGCCTCCGCCTCCACAAGCGGCGTCACATCCTCCGCCACGGAGACGAAGTGGGTGATGTGGCCCGCCTCGTCCCGCAGGGCGGAGACGGTGAGCACGATCCAGAAGAGGCTCCCGTCCCTGCGTTTCGCTTGGATCTCCCCGCGCCACCATCCGCCCGTTGCCATCGCCTCCCGGAACGCCTGTCGTTGCTCCTCCGTGAAGGGAAGGGCGAGCTCCTCCACGGGTCTTCCCAGGACCTCCTCCGGTGGAAACCTCGTGACCTCCGTCCACCGTCGGTTCACATATGTCACACGCCGCTCGGCGTCCATCACCAGCACCATCCCCGGGCCCTGCTCCACCGTCTGCCACAGGAGCCGGACCTGTGCCTCCGCCTGCCGCCGGGCCCGCTGCACCTCCGCCTCCCGCAGCTCGCGGGCCACCGCGGCGGGAAGCCGCGTGAGGCTGTCCTTCATCACGTAGTCGTTCGCTCCGGCCCGCATCATCTCCACCGCGAGCTCCTCGCCCACGGCCCCGCTCACCACGAGGAAAGGCAGGTCAGGGTCGTGGGCCCGCACCATGCGGAGGGCCTCCTGGGCGTGAAAGCCGGGCAACCGGTAGTCGCACAGCACCACGTCCCAGGCCTCCGCTCTCAGGGCATCGGCCAGGCTTGAGGCAGAGTCCACCCGTCGCCACCGCACCGCGTAGCCGTTCCGCTGCAAGAGCCGCACGATCAGTACCGCGTCGTCGTCCACGTCCTCCACGAAAAGTGCCCGCAGGAGCTGTGCTTCACTCACGGTCTCACCTCACGGGCGGAGGCTCGTTGAGCAGCAACCAGTACAACCCCAGCCGCCGCACCGCCTCCACGAACTCCAAAAAGTCCACGGGCTTACACACATAGCTGTTGCACCCCAGGCGGTAGCTCGCCACGAGGTCCTGTTCCTCCTGGGAGGAGGTGAGCACCACCACGGGCACCAGGCGCGTGTGCTCGTTGGACCGGATGCGCTGCAGGACCTCCAGCCCGTCGAGCCTGGGGAGCTTCAGGTCCAGCAGCACCACGGCTGGCAGCTCCCGCGGGTCCCGGCCCGCGTACTTCCCGGTCCCGAACAGGTACTCCAGGGCCTCTACCCCGTCCTCCGCCACCACCACCTCGTTCGCGAGGTGGTGGGCGCGCAGGGCCCGGAGGGTGAGGGCCACGTCGTCCGGGTTATCTTCCACCAGCAGGATGGTCCTGGCCCGCATCGGCTTCCTCCCGCAGTCCCGGCAGGGTGAAGAAGAACGTCGCGCCCCGATCCACCTCGGCTTCCGCCCACACCCGCCCGCCGTGCCGCGCCACGATCCGCTGCACCGTCGCGAGCCCGATGCCGGATCCGGGGAACTCCGAGGGCCTGTGCAGGCGCTGGAAGGGGGCGAAGAGCTTCGCTGCGTACTGCATCTCGAACCCCACCCCGTTGTCCCGTACGAAGCAGGCGGAGCCGTGCGGGGTCGGTGCCACGCCGAACTCGATCCGGGCGGGGGATCTGGGCCGGGTGAACTTCCACGCGTTGTGAAGGAGGTTTTCCAGGGCCACGCGTATAAGCCGCGGATCCGCCCGGGCCCGGATCCCGGGCGTGACGTGCACCTCCACAGTCCGGTCGGGCTCTCGCTGGCGCAGCTCCTCCACGGTGGCCCACACGAGTGTGCTCAGATCCACCTCCTGCACCTCGAGCGGCGCCCGGGTGACGCGGGAGAACTGCAGGAGGTCGTCGATGAGGGTGGCCATGCGCTGGCTTGCGGCCCGAACCCGCTGCAGGTAGCCGCGGCCGACCTCATCCAGCCGGTCTGCGTAGTCCTCCAGCAGGGCCTGGCTGAATCCGTCGATGCTGCGCAGGGGCGCCCGGAGGTCGTGGGCCACGGAGTAGCTGAAGGCCTCGAGATCCCGGTTCGCCGCCTCCAGCTCCGCGGTCCTCAGCCGCACCCGCTCCTCGAGCTCTCGTGTGAGGGCTCGCAAAGCCTCCTCCGCCATTTTCTGCTCCGTCACGTCCACCAGGGTGCCGATCACCGCGGGCCGGCCCTGGGAGAACGTACGGGCGCCGTATACCTCCACGTGGATCACCCGGCCGTCCCTGCGCACGCCCCGGAACCCGTACCGCAGCGCCTGCACCTCTCCTTCCAGGCGACGGCGGAGGTTCTCGTCCACGAGGGGCCAGTCCTCGGGATGCACCAAGTCCTTGGGGCCGCGCCGTTCGATGAGCTCCTCCCGGGGGTACCCGAAGATCTCCGCGAGGGCGGGGTTCGCGTACCGGAACACGCCGTCCTGGACGAGGTACACGCCCACCAGGGACTGTTCCACGAGACTCCGAAACAGCTCCTCCGACTCCCGCAGGGCCAGCTCCACCCGGTGACGCTCCGTGACGTCGTGAGCCACCACCAGGGCCGCGGGCCGGCCTGCGTAGGTGAGGGTGTGGGAGACGATCTCCACGTGGAGGATCCGGCCGTCCCTGGTGCGATGCCGCCACTGCCCGGAGGCCTGGAGAGCGGGCCGAGGCCTCTGCACGTCCTCCAGGAGCTTCGGCACGTCTTCCGGAGGCCGGATGTCGGTGATGCGCATCCGCAAAAACTCCTCCCGGCTATAGCCGTACCGCTGGATTGCGGCTTCGTTCACCTCCAGGAACTGCAGCGTCTGCAGGTCGTACACCCACATGGGTTGGGGGTTACAGCGGAAGAGCATGGCCAGGGCCGCCTCGAGCTGCTGCCGCGCCTCCGCCTCCTCAAGGCGCACCGCGAGCTCCGTGGCCCGGGCGGTTTCGCCCGTGACCAGCCTCCGCAGGAACCCCACCATCACCGCGAGGGCAGGAGTCGCCAGGGCCAGCACCGCGATCCGGAGCCCGTTCTCCGCGGAGTACCGGAAGGGTTGACCGGGCTCGGAGAAGACCCAGGCGGCGTAGGCGAAGCTCAGAAGGGCGCTCACGAGCCCCGACCCCACCCCGCCCGCGTAGGCACTGTAGGCCACCGCGAGGAGATAGGCGGCCGCGGGATTGGGGAGGCGAATCGCCCAGTGGCTCAGGAGCTCGAGGGCCAGGAGGACGAGCACGGTGAGGACGGGACCCGTGAGGGGGGCCGCCGTGACCCGTTCCCTCCGTCCTCGTTGCACCCGTTAACCCCCGTACCAGAGTCCACGCTACAGGTTAGCAAGATCCGTTCCACGCCCGGGGGATGGAGCCCGTTGCAAACGGGGCTCCTCCCGCGTATGATGGGGTTCGGATGCGCCCGTAGCTCAGAGGATAGAGCGTTGGCCTCCGGAGCCAAAGGCCGCAGGTTCGAATCCTGCCGGGCGCGCCATCTGGCTTCCCACAAGGGTTTCAGCTGCCCGGTACGAAGGCGGAGAGCCGGGCGAGGCATCCAGTTTCCGTTGCGTCCAGTAACGATCGTCGCTTTGTCGAGAACGAGTAGTTGACAAATGTTAGACCTTCTGGTACCTGAGGTGACCGGAACCAAACCTCGTGGAGGTCAAGCATGGCGGAGGTGACCATCACACTCCGGGACAACGGGCCGTACCTGGTGCGGGGACCGGTCCGGTTGGTGGACGCGGAGGGACGTGAGTGGAACCTCGACCGCGAGGTCATCGCCCTGTGCCGGTGCGGCGGCAGCAGCAACAAACCCTTCTGCGACGGTACCCACGCCCGCATCGGCTTTCAGTCCCAGGTCCGGGCGCCTGCCTCCTGAGCGCAGGACCTCAGCCTCAGCGCGGGCCCAGACGTCGCCATGCCAATACCCCCGCGGTGGTCATCCAGCCCGCGGCCACGACCAGCACCGTCCGCGGGCCCACGGCTTCCAGGAGCGCGCCGGCGAGGAGAGGGGCGATGAGTCCCCGCACGCCGATGAGGGAGGTGTAGGCCCCCGTGTAGTGCACCACCAGATGCGGGGGAGCCAGCTCCATCACCGCGGTCATCCACCCGAGTTCCACCGCGGCGATGAGGAACCCGTCCGCGGCGGCTGGCACAAGGGCTGCCCATGCAGAAGGGACGAGGGCGTAGAGGAGCGGGGTGAGGGGGGAGATCATAAGCGCTCTGCGCAGGGTGGCGAGCCCGCTGGAGCGGTCGATGGTCCTCCCCCACAGGAAGAAGCCCACCACGGAGGCGGCGTTGGAGGCAGCTGCCAGCACTCCGACCTGGGTGTGGCCAGCGTGGAGAACATCCACGAGCAGGAGGGGGAGGGCGGGCGCCGCGGTCCATCCGCCGACTCCGAACGCGAACGTGGCCACGAGCATCCACCGGAACTGCCCATCCGCCCACGCGGCGCGCCATCCCTCCCCCAGGGAGGGGCGTGCGGGGGGAGTGAGGAGGCGGGGAGGCCGGATGCGGCTGTAGGCGAGGGCGCCTGCCACGCCGAACAGCGCCGCTACGGGGAAGACTGCTCCGGGACCGAACCGTTCGAGAAAAGGCCCTGCCAGGAGGGAGCCCAGGATGGAGGCGCAGCTGAGCCCGGTGCGGGCCAGGCCCAGTAGGGTACCCCGGTACTCCTGCGGGAAGAGAAGCTGCACCGCGGCCGCGTAGGCGGGGCTGGTGACGCCGTTCAGCACATGGTAGGCGAGCGTGAGGATGACGAAAGCAACTGGGTGCGTAACTGCCGAGGTGAGCAGGAAGAGGCTGCGGGCCAGCACGCCCGGCCACACGAGATATGGAACGGGATTGCGGCCTGCAATCGCCACGCTCCAGTAGGCAGTGAGCAACAGCCCCACCGCGGGACCGGCCACCACCAGGGAGACCAGGAGCGGGGAGGCACCCATTCGGCGGGCGGTGACCCCGAGGAAGGGAACCACCATCCCGCTGAAGAGGCCGAACAGCAAAGCCCCGGTGAGGTCCAACAGGAATGCCAGACGGGCCCGCGGCCGCAGCGGAGGGACCCAGCGCACAGACTGTAGTATAGCGTAGGCCAGGTAGGAGAATTCCTCCAGCGGGGCGAATGCCTTTCCAGAACGCCTTACGGAGGTGGCGCGGTGGATGTCCTGCTGTGGGTACTCATCGCCCTGCTCCTCTACCTGGTGTTCTTCCAGGGCTAGCGGCAGAAACCCGGTTCGGATGGCATGAGGTTGCTTTCCTCAGGCACACCTTGACGGGGGTGGCGGACATGGGACGAGGCAGATGGTTGGTTGGCAAGGCCCTTTGGAGGGCGGGGGGATTGGTCCTGATCGGTTGGCTGCTGGCTCCTGCGGGAGGAGCCGCACCATCCCGGGAGTGGGATCGGATCGTCCGGGCCGCGCGGCAAGAGGGGCGTTTGGTGGTCTACGATGCCTTCGGAGGTGCGGTGCCGACTGTGCAGTACGCGGCGGAGCGGTTCGAAGCCACGCACGGGGTAAAGGTCGAGGTGGCCGTGATGCGGGCCAGCGAGTCCATCGAGCGCATCCGGGTGGAGCAGCGGGCCGGCCGAGCCATCGCGGACCTCGTCACCGCAGGCTCCGGGACGACACGCCCCATGCTGGACGAGGGCGTCCTGCGTCCCTTCGAGGGGCTTCCCAGCGCTCCGCGGATCGCGCCGCAGGTCCGGTTGAAGGTTCAGGAGTGGGAGCTGCAGCAGTACCTCCTGCCGTTCCTGATCCAGCTGTACGGAATCCTCATCAACACGAACCTCGTGAAACCCGAGGAGGAACCGAAGAGCTGGAGCGATCTGGCGGATCCCCGCTGGCGGGGTAAGCTCATCATGGACGACCCCAGAGCTCCGGGCGGTGGTCAGGTCCTGTTCCAGGTGACCTACCGGGCCCTGGGGCGGAGGTTCCAGGAGGATCTCGCGGCCCAGCGGCCATTTCTCACGCGGGGAATCGCGGATGCAGCCGGCCGGGTGGCCCGGGGAGAGTTTGCGGTGATGGCTCCCTTCGCCCTAGGACTGTATCCGAGGGTTCGCGGGGGACCCGTGAAGCTCATCATTCCCCGGGAGGGAGCGCCGTACGTTCCCCTGGGGATCTCCCTGCCCCGGCGCAGCGACCACCCGAACGCGGCGGTGGCCTTCAGCGAGTTCCTGCTCTCCCGGGAGGTACAGATCCGGCTGATGCACGATTTCATCCTGCCGGTGCTGCGAGGATACGACGCGCAAGCACCGGAAGACGTCCGGCCGTTCCTGCGTGTGCGGCTGTGGGACACGGTAGTGGATCCCAGGGTGGAGCCCGAGTATCTTCGGAGGGCGAGCGAAATCTACCGGTAGCGGAGGAGGGTGGGCATGCGTCGGATACTTCCCGCAGGGATCCTGATCCTCGCGGTGGTCTGGGGAAGCCAAGGGGCGGCAGGAGGACCCGGGAGCCCCTGGTCCCAGGTGATGGCGGCGGCCCGGGGGGAGGGGGTCCTGGTTCTGTACGACGGGCACGGGGGTGCGCTTCCCACCATCCAGTTCGCCACGGAGCTGTTCCAGAGGAAGTATGGCCTCCGCGTGGAGCTGAGCGTGATGCGGGCCAGCGAGGCCCAGGAGCGGGTGCGGATCGAGCAGCGGGCGGGCCGGCCGCTCGCGGACCTCGTCACCGTGGGCCCGAGTCAGGCCTGGCAGATGAAGAAGCTCCAGCAAACCGTGCAGCCCCTCGGAGAGCTCCCCAGCGGAAAGAGGGTGGCCGCGCAGATCCGGCTGAAGCTGCAGGAGTGGGAGATTGACGACGTCATGCTGGTGGAAGCCGTGCAACTCTATGGCATCCTGATCAACACCCGGCTGGTCCCGTCCGGAGAGGAGCCCCGGAGCTGGACGGATCTCCTGGATCCCAAGTGGAGGGGCAGGATGATCGCGGACGACCCCCGGGCCTTCGGCGGAGGGTCCGTGTTCTTCGCGGCCACCTACAAGCGCCTCGGGCGGGGATACCATGAGCAGCTGGCGGTGCAGCGTCCCTTCTTCACGAGAGCCATCGCGGAAGCCGCGAACCGGGTGGCCCGGGGGGAGTTTGCCCTGATGTACCCGTTTGCCCTGGGGTTGTATCCCCGAGTCCGGGATCTCCCCAACGTGAAGGTGGTGGTCCCTCGGGAGGGGGCTCCCTACGTGCTGCAGGGAGTCTCGATGCCGAAGGAGGTCCGGCACCCCAACGCCGCTCGGTTGTTTGCGGAGCTGCTCCTCTCGGATGCCGTCCAGCGGAACCTCTACGAGAATTTCGTCCTCCCGGCCGTGGCGGGCTTCGTCCGCCAGGCGCCGTCCGAACAGCGGATCCTCCTGGGGGTTCCTCTGTGGGAGACCTCGGATCCTCCGAGGGGGGAGGAGCTCCTTCGGCTCGCCTCGGAGATCTACCGTTGAAGCCCGATCCACGGAGGAAGCGGCCCAGGCCATGACCCCTTCCGTGCAGACCCGCGTGAAGCGCCGGGAGCCCGCAGCGAACTGGCGGCTGGAAGGAGAAGTCTGCGTGGTAGGATCCGGGATCGCGGGAATCTCCGCCGCCCTGGAGGCTGCCCGGCTCGGGCGAGAGGTGGTCCTCGTGGAGGGGGCTCCTTTCGTCGGAGGCCAGGCGGTGGGGGCTCCCATCGGCACCATTGCAGGGCTCTTCTCCTGTGGCCGGCACCCGCGCCAGCTGACCCATCTCGTGGCGGATGAACTCCTGGCTGCCCTGGAACGGGAGAACGCCGTGTACCGTCGCTACTCGGAGAAGGCCCGGACCGTCGTCCTCGTGTACGACGAAGTGGTGCTGGGACGGTGGATCGAGCGGGAGGTGCAGCGACGGGGGATTCGGGCGGTGACGGGAGCCGTTCTGCGGGAGGTGTGGCGGGAGGGGGCGAGGATCCGCTCCCTCTCCTTCCTCACCCGGTTCGGGGAGCTCGAGGTGACGGCACCGATGTACATCGATGCTTCAGGGGATGCCGCGGTGGCCTGGCTCGCCGGGCTCCCCTGTCGAGAACCCGACCGCCCCATTTACGGTTCGCAGATGGCGGTCCTGGAAGGGGTGCAGGACGAGCCGCTCCTGCCGGAGTCCGCGTTCTTCGCCAGGCTCCAGTCCGTCCTGCAGGAGAAGGGAGACCGCTACGGGCTGACCCGCCAGGATGGACTGGTGTTCCTGTTCCCGCAGCGGGGGATGGCCGTTGTGAACATGACCCATGTGCAGACCCCCTTGGATCCGGAGGCCCTCACCCGCCGGAGCCTGGAGGGGAAGGATCAGGTGGATCGGGCGATCCGGCTGCTGCGGGAGGAGTTCCCGGAGGCGTTCGGAAAGGCACGGGTGCGCATGTACGGACAGCTGGGGATCCGGCAGACCCGGTGGATCGTCGGCAGATACCAGCTGTCCGTGGAGGACGTCCGGACGGGCAGAGGATTTGAGGACGCGATTGCCCGTACCGCATGGCCCATCGAGCTCCACGACCGGGCAGAGGGATATTACTGGGAACCCTTCGAGGAAGGCCACGTCCACTACGTGCCTCTGCGGAGCCTGATTCCGGAAGGGATGGAGAACCTCCTGGCGGTTGGGCGGTGCATCGACGCGGATCCCCTGGCGCTGTCCAGCGTGCGCGTGATGGGCCCCTGCATCGCCATGGGAGCCGCGGCGGCGCACGCGACGGACCTCTGCCTGAAGAGGTCCGTCCCCATCCCCGAGGTGGACCTAGTTACCCTCCGCGAGCGACTCCGGGCCAACCTGGAGGATCCCGCTTCGTGACCCCCACCGGCTTGACGATCGCTTCGGAGTATCCCTAAGATTTGAAAAAAGTAAACAGGCCTCCCGAAAGGGCAAACCCGCAGCAATGCGGGGGCGCAAAGCCGACGGGGCCGCGGATGCGGTTGGCTGGGTTGCCGAAGGAGGCGCTTAGGAGGTCGGGGGATCATGAGAATCCCCCGGCATGTGTTATTGGGCGCTTCTTGAGAGCCTTCTGTTGCCCGCTTCGCCTCCGGGGTCCCCGATTCGGAAAAACTTCACGGAGCGGGGGTGAGGGAGGATGCGCTTTTTCTGGGTGGCGGGCGTTGTAGCGGTTCTCGTGACTTTGGGGTTCCAGCTCGTTCCTCCTGTTCTCTCGCAGTCCATTGCATCCATCCACTTCCAGGACGTGACGGACGCGGTGCTCCCCTATCCTGTCCGCCCGCTTGCCGGTTTTCATGGACAGTCCTGGGGCTTCATCGCGGTGGGGGACTATGACAACGACGGCTGGGATGATCTTTACATCAACGAGATGAGCATGGTGCACACTGCAGAACATCAGAACATCCATGGCCGTCCCCAGAGCGGGTACCTCCTCCGGAATGTCGGTGGTCGGTTTGTGGATGAGACTGCGAAACTGCCCATCATCGACGAGGGCACGGAGCACCGGCACGTGGCGGTGTGGTGCGATTTCGACCGGGACGGTGATGACGATCTGCTCCTGGGGACCGGGATGGACGATGAGTTTCCTCTCGGTCACCCCGAGCGGATGGTTGGGAACCTCGATGTGTGGCTTCGCAACGACGGCACTCACTTCACGGACGTGAGCCGCAACGTGGTGGTGGAGGGGTTTGACACCCGCTCATCCAAGGTCTTTCACGGTTACACCTGTGCGGATGTTGACGGGAATGGCTGGCCAGACATCCTGGTACTGAACAAATTCGCTCCGGAGGTCTACGGGCTGGATGGTGCGACTCCGGTGTTCCGCCTTTACCTGAACCAGGGCGGGCTGCGTTACCGGGAGGAGGCTGCTGCCCGCGGGTTCAGGGACGCGGAGAGACGGACGAGCAACATCGACCCGTGGGGATTGGGGTGCTACGACTTCAACGGGATTCGTGGGGTGGACTGCCGCTCTGCGGGCGGAAACCTCGGGCGCTGGATCCTCAACAGGGGTGGCGGGTTCTTCGAGGTTCATACCGGTGTGTATCGCCCCATCGCGGACCTCAATGCCTACAGCAATGACCTCGCCTGGGCGGACTACAACGGGGACGGCCTCATTGACCACTCGGACGCCGGGCTTACTCGGTCTGTGAACATCCACGTGAACAACGGATCCACAGCTCACAACGACGGCATGGTGGGTGCTGGTAAGGCTTCTGCCGCCAACCGTGTTCGCCTCCGCAGCACCGCAGCTTTTGATGCGGACAACGACGGAGATGCGGACCTCTTCGTCACGGTGGAAGGTTCCGGCCCCCTCACGCCGGACGGGAAGGTAACCAAGGCTCCGGATCTCTTCTTCCGCAACGACAACCTGACTTTCGTGGAGATGGCCCGCGAGGTCGGTCTGGATGGCGGAATCTGCGTGGGCAAGCGGGCTGATTCACGTCCTGCGGACCATTGCGCGGGCGGAGGTGGAGCTGCGGTCGTTGACTTCGACCGGGACGGCCGGCTGGATCTCGTGGTCTCCTACACCCCCTGGTTCAAGCCTGCAGGAGGGGTGGAACGGGTGCGGGTCTACCGCAACGTGACTTCTAATCCCGGGAACTGGGTCGGGCTGATCGTGCAGGGCCGGGACGCTCTGGGGGCTCAGGTCACCATCCAGGCGTGCGGCAAGACCTACGTCCGTCGGGTTGTGAACGACACCCACCACCTGGCCCAGAACACGCGGACGATCCACGTGGGGCTGGAGGAGTGCCGGAATCGGCCCCATGTGACCATCCAGTGGTTGGACGGGACGGTGCACCGGGGGTGGCTTGACGGGAGCCGGTACCACCTGGTGCGGCGGTAGCGTGGCAGGGAATCCGGGTCGGGACGTCAAAAACCGTCCTCAACCACGGAACCATGCTTGCCGGAGGGGGAAGATGGGTACGCCGGTCCCCGGGGGAAGTCTGCAGGCGCTTCTGGATCGCGTGCCGAGCGTAGTGGATCACCTGTACCGGAATCCCAAGGGGGCGCTGCGATCCATCTTCCAGTTGTTCCCGCCCGCGGTCCTCCCCCCGGAGTTCACCAACTGGCGGGACGAGCAGCGGGCCCGTCGGGAGTCGGTGGCGCTGCTGGATCAGTCGTTTCACATGAGTAACCTCTCTCTGCGGGGCCCGGATGCCCTGCGGCTGCTGGAAAGCCTGGCCATCAACAGCTTCCGGGACTTCGGTCCGGGGCGTGCGAAGCAGTTCGTGGTGTGCTCCCCGGAGGGATACGTGATCGGGGACAACATCCTCTACGAGCTGCAGGAGGACGCCTTCGTCCTGGTCGGCTCCGAAGTTGTCCAGAACTGGGTGACGTACCACGCGGAGACCGGCGGGAGCAGGGTTTCGGTGGAGCGAGACCCGGCGTGGTCTGTGAACCCCACCGGACGGCGGACCGAATACCGGTTCCAGGTGGAGGGGCCGAAGGCCTTTGCCCTGCTGGAGGTGGCCACCGGCGGGCCGCTGCCGGATGTGAGGTTCTTCCACTGGACGTGGCTCGTCATCGCGGGCCGGAAGGTGCGGGCATTGCGGCACAGCATGGCCGGAGTCCCGGGCATGGAGCTCTCGGGTCCCTGGGAGGACCGCGAGGCGGTGCGGACCGCCCTCGTGGAGGCCGGCAGGGGGTTCGGGCTCCGGGAGGTGGGCTCCTTTGCGTACCTGTCGAGCGGCGGGCTGGAGTCCGGATGGGTCCCAAACCCGCTCCCCGCCATCTACACCAGCCCCGAGATGCGCGCTTACCGGGAGTGGCTTCCTGCCTCAGGGCAGGAAGCTATGGGCTCCCTGGGCGGGAGCTTCTATTCCTCCCGCATCGAGGATTACTACCTGACCCCCTGGGAGCTGGGGTACGAGCACATCCTCAAGTTCGATCACGACTTCGTGGGACGGCAGGCCCTGCTGGCGCGGGCGCAGAACCGGCACCGGAGGAAAGTGACCCTCGTCTGGCACCCGGAGGACACCGCTCGGGCTTTTGGCTCTCTTTTGCGTCCGGGGCCGATGGCGAAGTACATGGATATCCCCTGGCTGCACTATGCCACCTGGCAATACGACAAGGTCCTGAGCCAGAGAGGTGAGCCGGTGGGGATTGCCCTTTATGCCGGCTATACGTCCAACGAGCGCGCCGTGGTGGCCCTGGCAGTGGTGGACGAAGAGCACAGCCGGCCTGGAACGGAGGTGGTCCTCGTGTGGGGCGAGGACGGGGGAGGCACCCGCAGCGGCCCGTGGGTGGAGCCACACGCCCCCGTGGAGATCCGGGCCACGGTGGCCCCGGTTCCCATCAGCCGGGCCGCCCGGGAGTACCGGGCTGCCATGCGGTCCGGACGCTAGCGGGACCCCTTTACGGCTCCTCCCGCCCGATGCTAGAATGGGCCGTCGGCGAGAGCGCCCCAGGAGTCCGGTTCCCGGAAGGAGGTGTGAGGTTGGCCACGGTTCGCGTGGGGAAGGATGAGTCCCTGGACAGCGCCCTCAAGCGGTTTCGCCGGGAGGTGCAGCGGTCGGGCATCCTCGTGGAGGCCAAGCGGCACGAGCACTACGAGAAGCCCAGTGACCGACGGCGCCGCAAGCTCGCTAAGCGGGCCCGCAAGCAGAAGGCGAAGTCCAGGTAGCTCGCTTTCCCGATCGCACGGCTTCCGGGCTCCGAACTTGTTCGGGGCCCGGTTTTTTTGACCATGACGTTGGCAGAGCGGCTGGGAGAGGATCTCAAGCAGGCCCTCAAGGCCAGGGACACCGTTCGGGTCTCCACCCTGAGGCTTGCCCGGGCCGCGCTCCACAACGCGGAGATCCAGCGGGGTCGCACCCTCACGGACGAGGAGGCCCAGGAGGTCCTGCGGCTCGAGGCCCGGCGCCGGAGAGAGGCCATCGAGGCCTTCCGCCGGGCCGGGCGGGAGGAGCTGGCCCATCGGGAGGAGCTGGAGCTCGCGGTGCTCCTGGAGTACCTCCCGAGACCTCTCTCCGAAGAGGAGCTCCGGAGGATCGTGCACGAGACGATCCGCAGACTCGGGGCCCATACGGGACGGGATGTGGGCCGGGTGGTGGGAGCGGTGATGCGGGAGGTCCGGGGCAGGGCGGAGGGTCGGGACGTGGAGCGCCTGGTGCGGGAAGTCCTGGGCTCCGGGCCGTAGCTGAGGATGACCAGGAAGCGCCCGCGGCGGTCTGTCCCCAGAGCGCGGAGCTGGAAGCGGGTGGTGAGCGCGGGCGGTGTGGTGTTCCGTCCGAGCCCCGCCGGCCCAGAGGTCCTGTTGCTGCTCCACCGCAGCGGTAGGTGGATGCTCCCCAAGGGGACTGTGGAGGCAGGGGAGACCGAGGAGGAGGTGGCCCGCCGGGAGGTGGGGGAAGAAGCAGGAGTGCACAACCTCCGGCTGGTGGCGGACCTCGGCGAGGAGCGCTACCGGTTCTACTGGCCCCCGGAGAAGGCCTTCTACGACAAGACCGTGCGCTACTACCTCCTGGAGTGGCTGGGCGGAGAGGAGCCCCGTCCGCAGGCGGAGGAGGGGTTCGTGGAGGCCCGGTGGGTGCCGCTGGACGAGGCGGTGGGGTGGGTGCGGTACAAGGAGACGCGTGAGATCCTGCTCCGAGCCCGGGACGTCCTGAGAGCACAGGAGGCGGGGACGTGAGAGACCCTGTGGCTGGGATCACGGAGCTGGTGGAGGATACCTACCGGAAGTACACGGAGTACGTGAACCCGGGCCTCGTGAAGCTGTGGCGGTTCGCGGGGATCGAGACCGTGGAGTGGGAGGCCGAGGGCGTGGTGGTGCGGGACGTCCACGGCCGGGAGTACCTGGACTTCTCCGGCGGTCCCGCGGTCTTCGTCCTGGGCCACCGGCATCCCCGGGTGGTCCGGGCCGTGATCGAGCAGATCCAGCGCATGCCCATGTCCGTACGGGCCCTGCCCCGCCGGCCGGAGGCGGAACTCGCGGCCCTGCTGGCCCGGATCACGCCCGGCGACCTGCGCTATGCCTTCTTCTGCAACAGCGGGGCCGAGGCGGTGGAAGGGGCCATCAAGCTGGCCCGGGCGGCCACCGGGAAACCCGGAGTCATCGCCACGGAGGGGGCCTTCCACGGAAAGACCCTGGGAGCCCTTTCGGCCACAGGTCGGGACAAGTACCGCAGACCCTTTGAGCCCCTCGTACCCGGGTTCCGGCACATCCCCTTCGGGGATCCCGAAGCCCTGGAGGAGGCCATCGATGCGGACACCGCGGCCTTCCTGGTGGAGCCCATCCAGGCGGAGGGCGGGGTGCGGATCCCGCCGGACGATTATCTCGGCCGGGTGCGGGAGATCTGCGACCGGAGAGGGATCCTCCTCATTGTGGACGAGGTGCAGACGGGCATGGGACGGACGGGCCGGATGTTCGCGTGCGAGCACGGGGGCATCACCCCGGACATCCTCACCCTGGCCAAGGGGCTCGGCGGCGGGGTGATGCCCATCGGGGCCTTCGTGGCCCGCCCGCACCTCTGGGAGGTCTTCGCCTCCGATCCCTACCTGCACTCCTCCACCTTCGGCGGGAACCCCGCGGCGTGCGCGGCCGCTATCGCCACCATCCAGACCCTGCTGGAGGAGCGGCTTCCGGAGCGCGCCGCGGAGCTCGGCGCGTTCCTGCTCGACGGCCTGCGCTCCCTGGCCGTCCGCTATCCGGACCTCGTGCGGGAGGTGCGCGGGAAGGGCCTGCTGATCGGCCTGGAGTTCGTGGATCCGGACGTGGCGCTGTTGTGCGCCGCGGAGGCCCTGCAGCGCGGGGTGATCTTTTACTTCGCCCTGAACCGACCTGAGGTGATCCGCATCGCTCCGCCCCTGGTGATCACCCGGGAGCAAATCGAGACCGCCCTAAAGCGGGTGGATGCGGCCCTCGGGGCCGCCCGGGAGATGCTGGAGAGCCTCCGGTCCGCCGGATGATCCCGCGGGAGGAGTACAGGGAGCGACAGGAGCGGGCCCGGGCCGGCATGCGGAGTCTGGGGCTGCGGGCCCTGGTGGTGGTCTCCGGCCCCTTTTACGAACGGCCCGGGGACGTGGCCTACCTCTGCGGTCACCTCCCGCCCTTCCCCACCTCCGAAAGCGAGCCCCCCTTCTCCGGGATCGGATACGCGGCCGCGGTGCTGGACGGACAGGAGGTGGTGCTTCTCGTGGACACGCCCCGCTACCGGGCCGACCGCGTGGTGGCGGATGCGGTGCGGGTGAGCCCGGATCTCTGGGGGACGCTGGAGGAGATCCTCCGGGAGCGGGCCGTGCGGGAGGTCGGGGTCGCGGGCACGGACGTGGCCCCCGTGGAGATGGTCCTGAGGCTGCAGCGGGCCGGATTCTCCACGATCCCCGCGGACGGCGTTCTGCGGTCCCTGCGTCGGCGCAAGAGCGCTGCGGAGGTGGAGCTGCTGCGGCGGGCTGCGGCGAGCGCCCGGGAGGGCCTGCTGGCCGCGGCCGCGGCATGCGCGGTGGGAGCATCGGAGCAGGAGGTCTGCGCCGCGGGCATGGCCGCAGCACTCCGGGCCGGTGCGGACTTCGTACGCTACCTCCGCGTGCACTCCGGACCGTGGAGCGCGTGGACCACCCGCTGGCCGCCCGCCACGGACCGCAGGCTCATGAAAAGCGACCTGGTGCTCCTGGATCTCGTGGGCGCCCGGGAGGGCTATGCGTTCGATGTCCTGCGCACGACCCTGGTGGGCTTTGACCTGCTTCCCTGGCAGCGGGATCTGCTGGAGGCCACCCGGCGGGCGCTCGCCCGGGCGCTGGCGACCATCCGGCCCGGTGTGCGGGTGCACGAGGTGGTCGCCGCGGCCCTCCGCACCTACGAGGAGGCCGGTCTCGCCGAGTACGCTTCGACCTTCGTGGGCCATGGCATCGGGCTGGAGACTGTGGAAGCTCCGTACCTGTGGCCCGGAAGCGAGGTGCGGCTGGAAGAGGGGATGGTGCTGTGCGTCGAGCCCGCCGTCTCCCTCCCGGACCGGGGCGGGGCATCCATCGAGGAGGAGGTGGTGGTGACCCCCGAGGGGTGCGAGGTGCTCACGAGCGGCATCCCGCGTCGCCTGTGGGAGTGATTACCGGGAGGGCAGGAGGGGAGGTATCCAGAAGTCGTCCTGCGAGCCCTCTCGGAGGGCAAGCTGTGCCTCCTGATCCGTCTTCAGCAGGAACGCCCGCTCCAGCTCATCAAGCCCCTGGATGTCCTGATAGATCTCGAAGGCTTCTTCCGAGACCAGGGTCCGCAGCTGCGCTTCCAGGCGCAGCTTACTCAGGAAGAACTGCTCCAGGTGGATGCGTCGGTAGAGCCATACGTGGTGCTGGAGGATCTGCGCCAGCTTCTGCTCCTGAGCGAACAGGAGATCCCGGCGGTCCAGCAGGTCCACGGCCCGCCGATAGGAGCGCTGGAGGTCGATCAGCAGGTCCCGCAGGTCCTGGAGCAGTTCTTCTGGGGTCCTGTCTCCCCGCGCGGCCTGTCGGACCGTGCGGAGCAGGCGTCCTTCCATCAGACGCAGACCGTGCACCACCTCCGCAAGGGTACGGGTGATGCCGGGATTCAGAGGACGCTGGAGCTTGGTCACGCGTCTTGGCGCGTTCATAGACTCTCCTCCCGCGCTCCTCTCGGGCCGTCTCCGCCTCTGTTATTCGGAAAAGCCCGGCTCAGATCCCTCGGGCTCCGCCCAGGGAGCTGCCCGGCTGCTCCTCCTGAGCTCGCCGCGGCCCGTTGCTCCCCACGTGTTCTGTCCGAGCCGAGTTCAGAGCCACTCCGACTCCACCCAGGATCGCTCCAAAGACCGCAGCACCCACCACTCCCCAAAGCGCCATTCCGATCCCAGTGGTCCCCAGCACCGCACTGAGTCCGCAGACGCGCAGCACCACCTCACCCGGCCGCATCCCCGAGCTCAGCAGCCGGTGGGGCAGGTGGTCCTTTCCCGTGGAGACCATGATCTGGACGGGGT
>JAVKHN010000060.1:0-8722 GCA_031459935.1 Candidatus Sysuimicrobium calidum
GCAACCGATACGCGCCGGACCGAGCCCGGAAGAGGGACTCCACGGAGGGCGTAGCACTCCCCAGCACCACGGGAGCTCCCGCGCGCCGGGCCCGCTCCAGGGCCACCTCCCGGGCGTGGTAGCGGGGCGGGTGATCCTGCTTGTAGGCCCCCTCGTGCTCCTCGTCCACCACCACGAGGCCCAAACGGGAGAGGGGCGCGAAGACCGCGGAGCGAGGTCCGATGACCACGGAGAACACCCCCTGCCGGATGCGCCGCCAGGTGTCCAGCCGCTCCCCGGGCGTGAGCTGACTGTGGAGCACCGCCACCCGCTCCCCGAACCGGCCCGCGAATCGGGCCACGGTCTGGGGGGTGAGGGAGATCTCCGGCACCAGCACCAGTACCGTACGGCCGAGCCGGATCACCTCCTCCGCGGCCCGCAGGTAGACCTCGGTCTTGCCGCTCCCCGTGACCCCGTACAGCAGGAAGACCTCGGAGCGCCCCGACCGCACCGCCTCCTTGATGGCCCCCACCGCCTCCTCCTGCTCGGGGGTGAGCTCCGGAGGGGCGGTCTCCTCCCGGTAAGCGCCGCGGAGGGGATCCCGGAAGACCTCGTACACGACCTCCTCCACGAGCCCGGAGGCCAGCAGAGCCCGCACCTGCCTCGCCTCAGCATCCCGCCGGGGAAGCTCGCCCTCCCGCAGCAGCCGCTCCAGCAGCACCGCCCGCCTCGGGGCCCGGCGGCGGAGTCGCTCCACCTCCTCCCACGCGCGCTCCGCAGGCACCGCCAGCCGCAGGGCCCGCTCCCGCAGCGGCCGGATCCGGTAGCCCTCCGGGTGCTCCTCGATCCAGCCGGCCCTGCGGAGGCGTTGCAGGATCTCCTCCGCCCGCTCTCCCAGCGCGCGTCGCACCGCGGCCTCGTCCGCCCCCTGCCGGAGAAGGCCGAGGGCCCGGAGTACGTCCCCTTCCACCAGGAAGGGCAGCAGCGGTTCCATGCGAAGCCGGAGTTTTGTCCGCGTCCGTCCCAGGGCTTCCGCGGGGATGGCGCACCGCAGGGCCTCCACCAGGGAGCAGAGATACCGATCCGCCACCCACGCTGCCAGGGTGAGCTGCTCCGCATCGAAGAGGGGCTCCGAAACCAACACGGAGCGGATCGCAGGAGCAGGTCTGGGCGGGCGGTCGGCGGTACCCACCACGAAGCCAGCAACCAGCCGACGGCCCACGGGGACCGCCACCCGGCACCCGAGCCGCACGGCTCCTTCCAGCGCCGGCGGCACCAGGGAGGGCACGGGGGAGGGAAAACGGGAGTCCTCCAGGAGCACGAGGGCGTACTGCATCCCCCCCGAGTCTAGCGAAGGTTCGGAACAGAAGGCAGCAGTGGGGAATTTTTCCCTCGGGCCCGCAGCGCGCGGAACGGTTTACCCAACCAGCTCCCGGACCGCCGCGAGGATCTCCTCGGGCTCCGCCATCCGGCCCATCCCCTCCTGGCCGGAGGCGAGCCGTCCGTACACGGGTCCCACGAACCGGTAGCCCCACCCCTGCAGGATCTCCACGTTGCGGCGGGTGGCGGGGTGGTGCCACATCTCCTCGCTCATGGCGGGCGCGAGCAGCACGGGGGCTTTGGAGGCCAGCACGGTGGCGCACACGGGGTCGTCTGCGAGCCCGCACGCGAGCTTCGCGAGGGTCGAGGCGGTGGCGGGAGCCACGAGGAGGAGATCCGCCCGGGTGCCGAGGGCCACGTGGGGCTCGTCGTAGGGATTCGTGGACGCCCACAGGTCCGTGATCACGGGGTTGGCGGAGAGGGACCGGAAGGTGGCGGGACCCACGAACCGCGTGGCCGCCCGGGTCATCACCACGTGGACCTCCGCCCCCTCCCGGCGGAGGCCGCTCACCACGTGCACCACCTTGTAGGCCGCGATCCCGCCGCACACGCCCACCACGATGCACCGTCCGGTCACGGAGTCCTCCTTCCCACCGCCCGGGCGAGCAGCACCAGGGCTTCCGTCACCTCCTCCGGGCCCCATCGGGAGGTGTCGAGGACCACGTGGTAGGGGGAGAGATCGTCCAGGTCAATCCCGTAGATCTCCCGGTAGCGCCTGCGCTCGCTCTCCTCCCGGCGCAGGAGTTCCGCCTGGGCCACCTCCACGGGGACCCCTTCCCGCTCGCTCACCCGCCGCGCCCGCACCTCCAGCGGGGCCCTCAGCCACACCTTCATGTCCGCGGCCACGAACCACCCGCCCAGCCGGGAGTCCAGCACGAGATTCCCCTCCCGCGTCATCTCCACCTGCAGTCGGTCCAGCTCCCGATCGATGGAATGGTCCTGCTCCGCCAGCTCGGAGAACCGGAGGAGGGTGATCCCCCGCTGCGCGGCCCAGCGGCGCATGATCTCTCCCGCGGAGAGGTACCGGAGGCCCAGCTGCCCGGCAAGCGCCCGAGCCGCCGTGGTCTTACCGCTTGCAATGAGCCCGCTAACGGTGATGATCACGTGGGCGTGCCGGAACTTCCTCCACCTCGTCGCCTTCCTCGCGGCTCAGATAGCGATGCGCCACGGTCTCCGGTTGCACCGCGGAGAGGATCACGTGCCCGCTGTCCGTGATCACCACCGCCCGGGTCCGGCGCCCGTAGGTGGCGTCGATGAGCGATCCGTTCTCCCTTGCCTCCTGGATGATCCTCCGGATGGGCGCGGAGTCCGGGTTCACGATGGCGACGATGCGGTTCGCCGCCACGATGTTCCCGAACCCGATGTGGATGAGCTTCAGCTCCCAGCTGCTCACTCCAGGTTCTGCACCTGCTCCCGCAGGCTCTCCAGTTCCGATTTGATCCCGAGCACGGCCCGGATGATCTCCAGATCTCCGGCCTTGGCCCCGATGGTGTTCGCCTCCCGCATCATCTCCTGCAGCAGGAACTCCAGCTTGCGGCCCACGGCCCCGGTGCCTTCCACCAGCAGCGTGCGGCTCTCGAGGAGGTGGCTGCGCAGCCGCACCACCTCCTCGCCGATGTCGCAGCGATCCGCGAACAGGGCCACCTCCATGCTCAGCCGGGCCTCGTCCACCGCGCCCTCAGGAACGCCCGCCTCGCGGAGGAGCTCCTCCATCCGACGCCGCAGCCGGGCCGCGTACGCCCGCACCACCTCCGGCGCCCGACCCGCGATCCGTTCCAGGGCCGCCTCGATCCGATCCAACCGCTCCAGCAAGTCCCGTGCCAGGCGTGCACCCTCCGCCTCCCGCATCTGCACCAAGTTCTCCGCGCACTGCTCCACCGCGGGTCGCAGCTGCGTCCACAGGACCTCCAGGTCCTCCTCCGCCTCCTCCACCCGCACCACGTCCGGGAGGCTCAACAGCACGGAGAGCGGAACCGGATCGCGGAGGGCCAGGGCTTGCCGGAGCTCTTCGAAGGCCATGGCATACTGCCGGGCGAGATCGGCGTCCACGCGGACCGCTTTCCCCCGCCGAGCCGAATCTTCCCTGATTATAGAGACGTCCACCCGCCCCCGCAACAAACGCTGGGCGAAGGCGGCTCGCACCCGGTCCTCCAGAGCCTGCAGGCTGCGGGGCAGCCGCACGTTCACCTCCAGGAACCGGTGGTTCACCGCACGGGCCTCCACCACCCATCGCCCGCCCTCCGCACGCGCCTCCCCGAGCCCGTAGCCCGTCATGCTCCGCGCCACGGGATCACTGTACCATAGGTTTCGATGCCACCGCCCGCCTCCTTCGACAGCGTGGTCCTGGCCGCCGTGGCGCAGGAGCTCCGGGCGCTCCTGCCCCTGCGGGTCACCCGGGTCCTGCAGCCCGGTCCGCTGGAGGTGGTGCTGAGCATCCGCGCCCCCGGCGTGCGGGGACTGCTGCTATCCGCAGATGCCCGGTGGTACCGGATCCACCTCCTGCGGGCGCTGCCCGAGCGGGAGGCACCCGGGCCGCTCGGTCAGCTTCTCCGGGCGCGCCTGGTGGACGCCCGGATCCTCGGGGTCCACCAGCCCCCCTACGAACGGGTTCTGGAGCTCGAGATCGAGGCCCTGGACGGCCCCTACCGGCTGGTGGCGGAGCTCATGGGCAAGCACGCGAACCTGGTGGTGGTCCGGGAGGGACTGGTCCTCGGGTGCGCAAAGGCCATCGGCCCGGATCAGTCCCGGGTGCGCACCGTCCTCCCCCACGCTCCCTATACCCCTCCTCCTCCGGATCCGCGGCCGCATCCGGGCACGATCACACCGGAAGCGCTCGCGGAAGCCCTTCAAACCACCCAAGGACCCCTCTGGCGGCGGGTGCTCGCCGCGGTGGCGGGAATCGGGCCGCTTTTGAGCTACGAGCTCGCCTCCCGGAGTGCGGATCCCGAAGCCACCGAGCTCCTCCCGGACGTACCGGAGCGCCTGCACGCGGAGCTTGCCGCCCTCCACGAGCGGGTCCGGTCCGGGGCTTTTGAACCGCGGCTGTATCGGCTGGATGCGAAGCCCGTGGCCTACGCGCCCTTCCCCCTCACCTGCATGGCCGGACCCGTGGAGATCCCCACCTCCATGAGCGAGGCGGTGGATCAGGTGGTCTCCCACCGGGCCGCGCTGGACCAGCTCGAGGAGGAACGGACCCGGCTGCTGCGGGTCGTGCGCTCCGCGGTGGCGCGCACGCAGCGGGCCCTGGAGGAGGCGGAGCAAGCTCTGGCAGAGGCGGAAGGGGCGGACCGGATGCGGATGGCGGGGGAGATCCTCCTCGCCCATGCCTCCCGGATCCCGGCCGGGATGGACCGGGTGACCCTCCCCGACTACGAAGGCCGTCCCATGGAGATCGCCCTGGAGCCGGACCTGGATGCGGTTCGGAACGCCCAGCGCCTGTTCCGCCGGTATGCGAAGCTGCGGGCCGCGCGGCAGAATCTCTCCCAGCGCATTCCGGCCCTCCGAGAGCAACTGGAACAGCTGGAAGAGCTCCGGGTGCACCTGGAGCACGCGCAGACCCCCGAGGATCTCCTGGAACTGCAGGAAGAGCTGGTGGAGGCGGGGATCCTGCGGCCTCCTCAAAAGCGGCCCCGGGGGCGGCCCGTGAGCGAGCCCCGGACCTTTCAGGTGGACAGCTTCCAGGTGCTCGTGGGGCGCTCCAGCCGGGACAACGACCACCTCACGTTCCGCGTGGCAGGACCGGAGGATCTGTGGCTGCATGCCCGCGGGATTTCTGGGGCCCACGTGATCCTGCGCACGGGCGGCCGCACCCCACCCGAGGAGGTTGTCCGGAAGGCTGCCCAGATCGCCGCGTACTTCAGCGCGGGACGCAGCAGCACCGCGGTGGAGGTGGACGTCACGGAACGGCGGTGGGTGTCAAAGCCCAAGGGCGCCCGGCCCGGCCGGGTCCTGTACCGGAACGAGCGGACGCTGCGGGTGCATCCCGGCCTCCCGGAAGAGGAGGAACGCGAATCTATGGGAGAATGGGGGAGGAGGGAACCGTGAAGTACAGCATCCTCGTGGAGACCTATGCGGAGATCGAGCAGACCAGCTCCCGCCTGGAGACCACGGCGCTCCTGAGCGAGCTCTTCCGCAAGACCCCGAAATCCCTCATCGGCCGCGTGACCTACCTCACCCAGGGACGGTTGCACCCGGACTTCGAGGGGATCGAGATCGGGGTGGCGGAGAAGCTGGCGGTGCGGGCCGTGGCCCAAGCTACGGGCGCGGACCCGGAGGCCGTGGCCCGGCAGCTGAGCCGGGAGGGTGACCTGGGCACCGTGGCGGAGAAGCTGCTGAGCCACAAGAAGCGCACGCCCGCCCTCACCGTGGACGAGGTGTACGAGACCCTGGACCGCGCGGCCCGTACTGCCGGCCAGGGTGCCCAGACGGCGAAGCTAGAGCTCATCGCGAAGCTGCTGGAACGGGCCACACCGCTTGAAGCCAAGTATCTCGTGCGCACCGCCACGGGCAAGCTGCGCATGGGCGTTGGGGACATGACGGTGCTCGATGCCCTGGCCGCGGTGTTCGCAGGCGGCCGGGAGAACCGGCCGGCGCTTGAACGGGCCTACAACCTCACCAGCGACCTGGGCTACGTGGCGCAGGTGGTGGCGGAAGGGGGACTGGAGGCGGCCCGCGGGATTCACGTGATGGTCGGAAAGCCCATCCGACCCATGCTGGCGGAACGGCTTCCCAGTCCGGAGGAGATCCTCCGCAAGATGGGCGGACGGTGCATCGCGGAGTACAAGTACGACGGGGAGCGCGTGCAGATCCACAAGAAGGGCAAGGAGATCATCCTCTACAGCCGGCGGCTGGAGCGAATCACCCCGCAGTACCCGGACGTGGTGGCGCTGGCGCAGCAGTGCCTGGCGGCCCGGGACTGCATCGTGGAAGGGGAAGTGGTGGCCATCGACGCGGAGAGCGGGGATCTGCTGCCCTTCCAGGAGCTCATGCACCGGCGGCGGAAGTACGGGATCGAGGAGGTGATGCAACAGATCCCCACGGCCCTCTATCTGTTCGATGCCCTCTACGCGGACGGCGAGGACCTCACGGAGAGCGGCTACGCGGAGCGCCACCGGGTCCTGGAGCGCATCGCCCGGGAGGACGACCGGTGCCGTCTCGCCACCTGGCGGGAGGTGCGCTCCGTCGAGGAGCTGGAGGCCTTCTTCGAGCAGGCGGTGCAGGAGGGGTGCGAGGGTCTGGTGTGCAAATCTCCCGGCGGCGTCTACCAGGCGGGGGCGCGGGGATGGCTGTGGATCAAGTTCAAGCGGGAGTACCGCAGCGAGCTCACGGACTCCGTGGACCTGGTGGTGGTGGGGGCGCTTCACGGCCGCGGCCGCCGCGCGGGGACCTACGGGGCCCTGCTCATGGCCGCCTACGATCCGGAGGAGGACGCCTTCCCCACCGTGTGCAAGGTGGGCACAGGGTTCACGGACGAGTTCCTCCTGGAGCTTCCCAAGCGGCTTGCGCCCTTCGTGCGACGGGAAAAGCCTCCGCGGGTCACTAGCCGCATGGTCCCGGACGTGTGGATCGAACCCGCCCTGGTCTTCGAGATCGTGGGTGCGGAGATCACCCTGAGCCCCATCCACACCGCGGGGTGGGGTCGGGTACGGGAGGGCGCGGGGCTCGCCATCCGGTTCCCCCGCTTTCTGCGGGTGCGGGAGGACAAATCCCCCACGGACGCCACCACGGTGGAGGAACTGGTGGAGATGTACCAGCGGAGGCTGCGCAAGATCGCGGGTTGAGGAGGAGGCCATGGATCCCGTGACAGGCCTTGTACCGCAGACCTCGGCGTTCGAGGAGGCCCTGGTCGGCCTCATGCGCGAGGTCTCCCCCGCGCGGCCCGCAAAACCGGTGCGGTTGACCTCTCATCCCCTGCTTGCGGCCCTGCGGCGGGCCGGCACCCGCCACCTCTACGCGGACACCGCGGATCCCCAGGAGCTCCACGAGGTGCTGTGCGCGGCGGAAGACGAAGGCTCGGTCACCTACTACGAGGAGGTGGACGGCAACACCACCAACCAGCCCCTGGTGGAGAAGGTCTTCGACCGGCTCCTGGGAACCGAGGGGCCACAGGCCATCCGGGAGTGGGTCCGGCAGCTGCGGCAGGCACACCGAGCGCTCACCCCCGAAGAGGCCACCGTGGCCGTCTACAGCGTCCTCAACGCGCGGCTCGCGGCGGAGGTGGTGGGACGGTTCGGCGCAGGACGGATCTGGCACATCAGCCTGGAGCTGCACACGGGCCTGGCCGCAGACCGCGCGGGATCCGTGCGGTTCGGGCGGTGCCTGGGGAGGTCTGTAGCTGGGGCGCTTGTGAAGGTGGCCTTTACCCCGCACGAGCCCCATGCCTTTCTCATCGCCCGGGACCTGGAGCGCCAGGGGATCGCGGTGAACTTCACCGCCACCTTCTCAGCCCGACAGGTCGTCACAGCGGCGCTACTGGCGAACCCTCACCGCACCAACATCTTTTTGGGCCGGCTCAACGAAGGCCTGCGTTCGCAGGCGCTGGGTGAGCACGTGCTCCTCGTGGCCCAGCGCCACATCCGGGACCTCCGGGCCCGGTACGGGCTACGCACCCTCAACATGGGAGCGAGCGTGCGGCGGGCAGAGACCCTCGTCCTCACCGCGGGATGCGATGCTTACACCATCCCCGCCCCCGTGCTCCGGACCTTTCTGTCCTGCAAGGAAGCGGAGATCCGGGACCGCACGGAGGAGGACCTCTCGGATGCCCCCGGGGTGGAGCTGGAGGTGATGGACCGGGTGGGCGGTCCCGATCGACTCGAGCGGCTGTACCGGGTAGAGCCGGAGTTCGTGGCGTTTTTGCTGGAGCTCCGCGCGGATCCGGAACTCGACCGGATGGATGGAGACGGCCTCGCGGAACGGTTCGAGCGGGCGGGGTTCGTAGACCTCTTCTACCGGCCTTCCCCCGAGGAGTGGCGGGAACTACGCCGCGGCAAGCTACCCGACCTCAACGCCCCCTACGTCCGGCGGATCCCCCTCGACACCCTCTACAGCCTGCTCGCCTTCGGGGACTTCGCCAACTTCCAGGACCGCATGGACGTCCGGATCCGGGAGGTCCTGGAGGGATCGAGCGCGAACGCAGGTTTGGTATGATTGCCTGAAGAGTCGTAAGGGGAAACCCCCGGCCCGGGTCGAACCGCAGTGAAGCTCGAGGACCTCAGACCGCAGGCCGCCGTGCGCGGCGTCCTCCCGGACCGGACCGTGACGGTGGTGGACTACCGGCGGTGCGGCGCCGACGCGCCGGAGGGCGCCGGCGCTGCGCCCTGTGCCGCGTCAGGGAGGGGCCCGTGACCCTCGGATCCATCGTCCA
>JAVKHN010000061.1:0-8454 GCA_031459935.1 Candidatus Sysuimicrobium calidum
TACTCCCAGCTCTCCCAGCGGTTCGTAGGGGAGGAGCACGCGGCGGTGGTGGTCCCGCCCCTGTTCCGGGACGATCCGGAGGCCCTCGCCATCCTGGAGGAGGTGCACCGGAAGACACAGGAGGCCTATGCACAGCTCGTGCGGCTCGCCCAGCGGAAGCTGGAGGGTCTTGCGGACCGCCGTATGCGGCGGAAGCGGGCCCGGGAGGCGGCCCGGTGCGTGCTTCCGAACATGACGGAGACCCACATCGTGATCACTGGAAACCATCGGGCCTGGCGGGAGTTCTTCGAGAAGCGGGGCAGCCTGCATGCGGATGCGGAGATCCGGGAGGTAGCGGTCCGGATCTTCACGGAGGTAGCACGGCCTCTGGCCCCGCACATCTACCAGGACTTCGAGGTGACAGAGCACCGTCTCCCCAACGGGGAGACGGTGCCCGTCCTCCGGAGGCTACCACTCCCTGCCTCGGAGGAGTGAGCTAAAGGTCCAGCTCCCGCGCCATGTACAGGAGACGTGGCGCTCCGAAGAGAAACCGGCCCACCAGAAGTGGCACGCGCCGCTCCGCCCGGAACCCCAGGGACTCGTAGAGCCGGAGGGCGGGCAGGTTTCCCTCCACCACATACAGGGCCGCCCGCCGCTTTCCCACCCGCCAGGCCTCCGCCAGGGCCCGGCGCATCAAGGCCCGGCCTACGCCCCGCCCGCGCGCCTGGGGGAGCACCGCCACCGCCTCGATGAGCGCGGTGTCCGGATCCGGTGTTGCACTTCCCATCAGGACGAGGAGCACGAGCGCCCACAGCGCCCGGAAAAAGGGAAGGTGCCGCCGCAGCACGGGCCACAGGGGAGATGGGGAAGCGGATTCCAGGACCAGCGTGAGGGTCCCCACAACCCTTCCACCCACCTCTGCCACGAAGACCCTCCCGGAGGAGGGCAGGTCCGCGAGGATGCGGGCGATCCGGTGAGGGTCTGATCCGAAGATCCGGGTGAACTTCTCCAGGAAGCCGCTGGTGAGGATCTCCGCCACCACCGCCCGATCCTGCAGGGAGGCCGGACGTACGGAGACGCCGCCCTCGTCCATCGGACGCCTCAACGGTTTCCCGTAGCTAAGCCTCGCCCCAGGACCAGGACCAGGAGCACCGTGAGGACACCGCCCAGGGCAAGAGCGTGAGAGATCCCGATGGCCGCGCTCAGCAGCCCCATGGGAAAGGTCCCCAGGGTGAACATGCCGAAGGCGGTCACGGAGTACAGTCCCATGGCCCGGCCCCGCATCCGGGGGTCCACCCGGGTCTGCAGGAGCGTGTTGGCCGCGCTCAGCGCCGCGGACTGAAACAGACCCGCAGCCACGAGAAACCCCACGCACAGCCAGAGAGATGCGGAGAGGGCGAAGAGGGAGACGCTGAGACCGAACAGCACCGCGGAGGAGATCAACAGGCGGTGGGGCCCCCCTCCGGAGCGAGCCACGTACCAAGCGGAGAGCACGGTCCCCACCCCGGGGGCGGCCTGCAGCAATCCCAGCTGCGCGGCGTCCGCGCGCAGCACCTCCCGGGCGAAGGCAGGCATGAGGCGGAAGTACGGCCGGCCGAAGAAGTTGAGGACCGCCACCGCTCCGAGGACCCCCAGGAGCGTCCCGTCCTCCCGGAGGGTGCGCAGGGCATCCACGAGATCCTCCGATACGGAACCGGAGGTGGATGCCTGGGCCAGGACGTGCATCCGCAACACCGCGGCCACCACCGCCCCGTAGCTGAGGGCGTTCACCAGGAAGCAGGCGGCCTCCCCCGCCCACGCGATCACCACCCCGCCTAGGGAGGGGCCGAGGATGCCCGCGCCGTTGAAGGCCACGGAGTTCAGGGTCACCGCCTGCAGCACCTCCTCCTCGTCCACCAGCTCCGGGACCATGGCGTGGCGGGCGGGCATGTCGAAGGACATGAGGAGGGAGTTGAGGCCACCCAGGAGGATCACGTGCCACACGGTGGCGCGGCCGGTGGCGGTGAGCAACGCCAGCAGCAGGGCACTCGCCGCGAGCATGAGGTTGGTCCACATCAGCAGCGTCCGCCGATCCACCCGGTCCGCCACCACCCCGCCGATGGGAGCGAACATCAGCCTCGGGATGGCCTGGGCGAGAGCCAACAGGCCAAGGTACACGGGCGAGAGGGTGAGGCGGTCCACGAGATACCCGGTGGCCACGAACTGCATCCACGAGCCGGTGTTGGAGACCAGCAGGCCGATCCACAGGAGCCGGAAGTCGCGGTGTCGGAGGGGTGCCAGAGGGGTCACGACGGCTGGGATTCCGGTTCTGCAGCCTCCAGGGGCTCCTCGATCACCACCTCGTCCACCCCATCGGTCTCCACCAGGCGCACCGTCACGCGTTCCCGGGAGGAGGTCGGCAGGTTCTTCCCCACGTAGTCCGGCCGGATGGGGAGCTCCCGGTGTCCCCGGTCCACCAGGACCGCGAGCTGGATGGAGGCGGCGCGTCCCAGGTCCATGAGAGCGTCCAGGGCCGCCCGGACCGTGCGCCCCGTGTACAGCACGTCGTCCACGAGCACGATGTCCCGCCCCGCCACGGAGAAGGGGACCTCGGTGCGCTGGACCGTGGGAGCAGCGGCGTGGCGGTCGCGGTCATCCCGGTACGGGGTGATGTCCAGAACCCCCACAGGGACCCGCACCCCCTCGATCCGCTCAATGGCTCCTGCGAGCCTCCGGGCGAGGACATCCCCCCTCGTGCGGATGCCCACCAGCGCCAGGGTGCTCGTCCCCCGGTTGCGCTCGAGGATCTCGTGGGCGATCCGCACGAGGGCACGGGAGATGGCCTGTGGGTCCATCACTCGGGCCTTCTGCCGCATCCGCATCGCTCACTTCTCCCTTCTCTCAGAGCCCTTAACACCTGCTGCAGCTCCTCCGGCAGCTCCGAGGTGAACACCAGCCGTTCGCCGGTCCGCGGGTGCACAAGGACCAGCTCGGATGCATGGAGAAACTGCCGCCCTAAACCCAGCTCTCCCCGTGCTCCGTACACCGGATCCCCGGCTACAGGATACCCCATGTACCTGGCATGCACCCGGACCTGGTGGGTCCGCCCCGTCTTCAGCTGGCAGGCCACCAGGGTGTAGCCCGGGAACCGCTCCACCACCCGGAAGTGGGTGGTGGCAGGCCGGCCGGTGGGGATCACCGCCATCTCCTTCCGTCGCACCGGGTGCCGGCCGATGGGGGCGGAGACCGTCTTCTCCTCCCACGGGACCTCCCCCCGCAGGAGGGCCAGATAGGTGCGCCGGGCCATACGGCGGGCGAACTGGGAGGCGAGGGCCGCATGGGCCGCATCGTGCTTCGCCACCACCAGCAGGCCCGAGGTGTCCTTGTCCAACCTGTGGACGATCCCCGGCCGTAGCTCCCCGCCGATCCCGGAAAGCCGGTCCAGCCGCGCCAGAAGGGCATTCACCAGGGTGCCCCGCGTCCGGCCCGCGCCGGGGTGCACCGCGATCCCCGCGGGCTTGTCGACCACCGCCAGGTCCGCATCCTCGTACCGGATCCGGACGGGGAGGGGCTCCGGGACAAGCATCACGGGCTCGGGGGGCGGGATCCGGACCTGCACCTCATCCCCCGTCCGGATCCGGTAGCTGGGCCGCACGACCCGGCCATGGACCCGGATCTCCCCCGCCTCGATGAGCTGCTGGATGCGGGAGCGGCTGAGAGACAGGCGGTGTGCGAGGTACACGTCCAGCCGGAGGCCCCGGGCCTCCGGCTCGACCGTGATCCGGTGCAGATCCCCGAGGTGCGTCGCCACCCCGTCCTAACGCTCCTCCTTCTGGGCCGAGCGAGCCGCGCGGAGGGCCAGCAGCCCTCCGCCGACGACGATGCAGGCATCCGCCAGGTTGAACACGGGCCAGTAGGGGAGCTCGATGAAGTCCACCACGTAGCCCCACCGCACCCGGTCTAGCAGGTTCCCCACCGCCCCGCCCAACACGAGCCCCAGACCTACCAGGACTGCCCGGTCCACAGCCCACCGGTTCCGGTGGAAGGCAAGCAGGAGAAGGGCGGTGAGGGCCGCGAGCATGCCCACTAGGGCGTTGGCACCGCCCAGGAGTCCGAAGGCGATCCCCGTGTTCCGGTGGAGGGTGATGCGCAGCAGCGGGGGAAGGATGGGGAGGGTCTCCCCGAAGGGGAGGGTCTGCATCACCGCATGCTTTGACAGCTGGTCCACAAGGACCACCAGGAAAGCCAGGACGGCGAGGAGCCCCGCCCCGGCCCGGCCCCGTCCGATCCCCCCCCTCACGTCCAGCGGGCCTGGTGCCGCTCCCGTTCCTCTTCGGTCTTGCACCGGATGCACAGCCTCGCAAACGGCAGGGCCCGTAACCGTTCCACGTCGATGGGCTGCCCGCACCGCTCGCAGATGCCGTACTGCCCGGCATCCAGCTTGCGGAGGGCATCCTCCACCATGTGGAGCATGCCCTGGACGGAGGTCTCGAGGGCGAACCCCTTCTCCCGCTCTACCGCCTCCGCGGCCACGTCCCCGTAGTCGTCCTCCGAGGACTGTTCCACAAGGCCCAGCTCTTCCACCTGTCGGAGCTGTCGATCCATTGCGGCCAGCTCCCTGCGCAGACGGTCCCGTTCCGCCAGGAGCATCGTCCGGAACTCCTCGGAGTCGCGTTCCGTGATGGGCTGAACGGCCTTCTGCGGCTCGGCACCGGCCGCGGGCTTCTCAGGGATCCGGACGGAGGAAACCGCCGCAGGCCTGGGTTCGGACGCGACGGCTCCTCCCGAAACAGGTGGCGTCACGCCCGTCCCCGTGCCGGTTCCCGAAGCGACCACCCGCTTCCGGCGGAGCACCATCTTCCTCGACTTTCCGGGAAGCCGGCGCACGGTCTTCTTGGAAGTTTGTCTCTTCGCCCCCTTCCTCGCCTTTGCCATACGACCTCCCTAGTCTGGAATGCGGGTTCCCTACCTCCCCTTCTGGGAACGTGCCATGGACTCGTCCTCTTCCCGCCACGTGGAGAGCGCGGTGCGCACCGTGGTCCGGGCCAGGGCCAGGGTAGAGTCGAGAACCGGAACCGGCCACTCCTCGGGGTCCACCACAAGGGGAATCTCGGTACAGCCCAGCACGATGGCCTGGGCACCCCGGGCCACCAGCCCGAGCCCCACCCGCCGGACATCCTCCCGCACCCCCGGCCCCAGATCTCCCGCCTTCACGGAGTAGATCGCCCGATCCACAACCTCCTGCTCCTCCCTCTCGGGAACCACCACCTGCACCTCCCACCGGGCGAAAGTCCGGTGGTAGAGGCGGGTGTGGACGGTGGCCGTGGTGGCCAGGAGCCCCGCGGTGACCAGGCCCGGAACCTCACGAACCGCAGCCTCCACCACCGCCTCCGTGATGTCCAGGACCGGAATTCCCACGCTGTCGCGGATGGCTTGCAGGAAATAGTGGGCCGTGTTGCACGGGATCACCAGGAAGTCTGCACCCGCGACCTCCAACCTCCGCGCGGCCTCCACCAGCCACGGCGTCGGGTCCTCTCCCTCCCCCAGGATAAACGCGGAGCGGTCCGGGATCCACGGGTTGCTCTCGATGAGCACCCGGAGGTGGTCCTGGTCCCGCTGCGCGGGGGTGAGCTCGATGAGCTTCCAGAAGAAGTCCGCGGTTGCCCGAGGGCCCATCCCCCCCAGGACCCCGACCGTCAACGCCATCCGTTCCTCCCTTCCTGAAGCCTTTGCACGGGGCGCAGCACGCCCCAGGGGTCCCATTGTAGCACGGGAACCCGGAGGTCAATCCAGCCTACTCCACGGGCCGGAGGACGATCCGCACGGGACCGTGACTCAACCGTGCCTCCCGCGCGACCCCCTCCTCCCTCCGACCCAGCTCTACCCGGACCGCCAGCACCTCCGCGGCCAGGGTCTCCCGGTAGGCCTCCACCGCCTCCGCCACCTCCCCGGTAGCCTCCACCCACAGCTCGATCCGCTGGTCCACCGCCAGCCCCGCATCCCGGCGGAGTTGCTGTACGTGGTGCACCAGTTCCCGCATCAACCCCTCCCGTAGGAGCTCCGGCGTGAGGTGGGTATCGAGGATCACCACGACCCCCGAGCCTGCCTCCGCCACGAACCCCTCCCGCTCCCGGGGTCGGATCTCCAGGTCCTCGGCTCCCAGCACCACGATCTCGCCGTCCAGCGTGAGGGTGACCCGCCCCTCCCGGGCCACGGCCTCTGCCTGCTCGGGTCCGAGAGCCGCAAGGGCGGAGGCGATGGCCTGCACCCTCGGCCCGAGCCGGGGACCCAAGCGATCGAACCGGGGTCGCACCTCGTAGGTAACGTACCGACTGGCCTCCTCCACGAACCGCACTTCCTTCACGTTCAGCTCGTCCGCCACCAACTGCACCAGCTCCCCAAGCCCTGCGATGTGCGTGCGGGGGGCCACCACGAGGAGCGCGCCCAGGGGCTGCCGGACCCGGATGCCGGCCCGGCTGCGGGCCGCCCGTCCCAGCCGCACGAGCTCCCGCGCCTGCTCCATGGCGGCCATCAGCTCCGGATCCCGCAGGCGCCCATCCGCCTCCGGCCAGTCGCACAGGTGCACGCTGAGGGGGGCGTGGGGATCCACCGCCCGCACGAGGCTCTGATAGAGCTCCTCCGCGAGGAAGGGCGCAAACGGCGCCAGGAGCTTCGCCACGGTGACGAGGGCGGTATGGAGGGTGTGGTAGGCGGCTCGCTTGTCCTCGTCGTCCTGGGACTTCCAGTACCGGCGTCGGCCGCGGCGCACGTACCAGTTGGAGAGGTCCTCCACAAACGCCTCGATGGCCCGGGCTCCATCCGTGGGGTTGTAGTTCTCCAGGGCGTCCGTGACGGTACCCACCAATTCCGCTAACCGCGACAGCAGCCACCGATCCAGGGCTGGCCGTCGCTCCACGGGCGGGACAGGGGTGCGCAGCGGATCGAAGCCGTCCAGGCTCGCGTACGTGGTGAAGAAGACATGGGTGTTCCACAGGGTGAGAAAGAACCGCCGCACCACCTCCTCCACCGCGGCCACGCTCAGCCGCTTGGGGATTCCCGGGGGGCTCACGGAGAAGAAGAACCAGCGCAGGGCGTCTGCACCCGAGCGGTGGATGATGGTCCATGGGTCAATGACGTTGCCCCGGCTCTTGCTCATCTTTTCGCCCTTTTCGTCCAGCACCAGCTCCAGACAGATGCAGTTCCGGAAGGCAGGCCGGTCGTAGAGCATCACCGCGATGGCGTGCAGGCTGTAGAACCACCCGCGGGTCTGGTCGATCCCCTCGCAGATGTAGTCCGCGGGGAAGGATCGCTCGAAGACCTCCCGGTTCTCGAAGGGGTAGTGCCACTGGGCCACGGGCATGGCTCCGGAGTCGAACCACACATCGATCACATCCGGTACCCGCCGCATCTCTCCACCGCACCGGGGACAGCGCAGCACCACCTCGTCCACGTAGGGCCGGTGCAGCTCGAATCGCTCCGGCAGCCGCACGCTCATCTCCCGCAGCTCCTGGATGCTGCCCACGCAGTGCCGGTGACCACAGCTCCCGCAGACCCAGATGGGAAGCGGCGTCCCCCAGTACCGCTCCCGGGAGAGGGCCCAGTCCGTGAGGTTCTCCAGCCAGTTCCCGAATCGGCCCTCCTTGATGTGCTCGGGGACCCACCGGATCTCCTCGTTGGCCCGGAGCATCCGGTCCCGCAGGCGGCTCGTGGCCACATGCCAGCTCATCCGGGCGTAGTACAGGAGCGGGGTGCCACACCGCCAGCAGAAGGGGTAGGTATGGGTGTAGGTCTCGGAACGGTACAACAACCCCCGGCGCCGTAGATCCTCGACGATCCCGGGATCCGCCTCCTTTACGAACATACCCCGCCAGGGGGGGACCTCCTCGGTGTACCGGCCGTCCGGTCCCACGGGGTGGAAGACGGGAAGGCCATACCGCCGGCCCAGCTCCAGGTCCTCCTCTCCGTAGGCGGGGGCGATGTGCACGATCCCGGTCCCTTCCTCCGTGGTGACGAACTCCGCGGGCAGCACGGTCCAGGTGGGCCCTGATGCCTGGTAAAAGCGGAAGGGCGGCTCGTACGCGAGTCCCACGAGCCGGCTTCCCACAACCTCCTCCACCACCTCGTACGGGCCCTGGAGGACCCGGTCCACGAGGTCTCTGGCCACCACCAGGGTCTCCTCCCCCTGGCGGACCTTCAGGTACGGCACGTGCGGGTGCACCGCGCAGGCGGCGTTGGCAGGCAGGGTCCAGGGGGTGGTGGTCCACACGAGAAACGAGGTACGGGGATCGTCTTGCAGCCGGAACCGCACGGTGATGGAGGGGTCCTCAACCTCCTCGTACCCCAGGGCCACCTCGTGGCTGCTGAGGGGGGTCCCGCATCGGGGGCAGTAGGGCACCACCTTGTACGCCTGGTATATGAGCCCCCGGTCCCAGAGCTGCCGGAGGATCCACCACACGGACTCGATGTACTCGTCCGTGAAGGTGATGTAGGGGTGCT
>JAVKHN010000062.1:0-8008 GCA_031459935.1 Candidatus Sysuimicrobium calidum
GTATCGAGGACACGTGGTGTGGGGAGCCACGGCCCGCATCCTGTGGCGGTTCACCTCTCTGCTGGCAGGGGACGGGTGAAGCTGGCGGTGCTCTCCGACATCCACGGGAACCTCCCCGCCCTCCAGGCCGTGGCCCGGGAGCTCGCGAGCGTACCGGGCCTCCAGCACGTGCTGGTGGGCGGGGACCTGTGCTTTGGGGGCCTGGAACCCGCTCAGTGCCTGGACTTCGTCCGGGACCACGGGTACGCGGCTATCCTCGGCAACACGGACGCCATCCTCGCGGAGGCCGCCCGGGACCCGGAATCCCAGGATGCGGACGAACTCCTCGCGTGGACCCTAGCACAGCTCAGCGACGACCACCTCCTCTACCTCGCGGATCTCCCCTTTCACCTCCGCATGGTCCCGGAGGAGGGACAGGACCTGTACCTGGTGCACGCCACTCCCTGGAGCGTGGAGGAGCCGGTTCCTCCCGACGCTCCAGAGGAGGTGGTGCACCGCATCTTCGAGGAGGCAGGGGCGCGTCTGGTGGTGTACGGACACGTCCACAAGCAGTACCGGCGCAGCTGGCGAGACCGCCTCCTCGTCAATCCGGGATCCGTGGGGTTTCCCCTGGACGGCGATCCCCGCCCCGCCTACGCCGTCTTCATCTGGGACGGCACCTGGCACGTGGAGATGCGCCGGGTCTCGCAGGGCTACGATCCCGAGCAGGTAGCCCTGCGGTACCGGTCCGCCCATCCCTGCGGGGAGGTGTGGGCCGAGCGCATCCGTACGGGGCGACCGTGATCCCGCGCCCCGACTACCACACCCACCTGGAGAACGTGGGGCTCCACTGGGAGGCCCTGCTGCGCCTGGTGGAGGCAGCTCTCCGGGTAGGGATCACGGAGATCGGGCTCACGGAACACGCCCACAACTTCGTGCAGTGCCGCACCATCTACCCGCCGGACAACGAGTGGATCCACGCCCGCGACGTGCCCGAACGTCGGAACTGGAACTTCGATGCCTACGTGCGACTGCTGGACCGTGCGCGATCCGAAGGTCTCCCCGTGAAGGCGGGAATGGAGTGGGACTACTGTCCGGGATACGAGCGGGAGCTGGAGCGGTGGATTCGGGCCTACGATTGGGACTTCACCCTGGGCGGGGTGCACTGGCTGCGAGGCCAGGACGGTGGGTGGTGGGGGTTCGATATCCCGGACCATCGGGCGGAGTGGGAGAACCGGTCTGTGGACGAGGTGTACGCGGAGTACTTCCGGCTGCTCACGGAGGCTGCGGAGACAAGGCTCTTCGATGTCCTCGCCCATCCGGACGTGGTGAAGGTGTTCGGTCACCGACCGCGGCGAGATCCCCTCCCCTGGTACGAGGAGGCTGCCCGGGCCATGGCTCAGTCCGGCGTGTGCGCGGAGGTGAGCACCGCGGGGCTGCGCAAACCCGTAGGGGAGCTGTATCCTGCCGAGGGATTCCTCCGGGTCCTCCACCGGTGGCGGATTCCCATCGTCACGAGCTCCGACGCCCACCTCCCCGAGCATGTGGGCTACGCGTTCGACCGGGCCGAGGCCGCGGCCTGGGCGGCAGGGTACCGCACCCGGTGCGTCTTCACCCGCCGCAGACGGAGCGAGTTCCCGATCCATTTTGCGAACATATGATCGCATTTTTCGATCGAACGCACGTCGCCTGTTGACGCCCCCCTCCCCCTGGTATACTGACCTCCGGAACGCCACGGTCCCCTGGAGCGGGCTATGTCGGATCCCAAGGAGGAACTCTTCCCCATCGGGATCGTGTCCCTGTTGACGGGATTGCGGCCCTCCACCCTCCGGAGGTGGGAAGAGCGGGGGCTGGTTGCCCCGGTCCGGAGTGGCCGGAGGCGGCTGCGGCTTTATTCCTGGCGGGACATCGAGCAGATCCGGCTCCTGCGGCACCTCATGGAGACGGAGGGGCTGTCGCCCCTCCAGGCCCGGGCCGCGATCCAGGAGGGCTGGCCTCGGTTCACCGGGTGGGAGCGAGGCCTGTGGCGGCAGAACCGACCTCCCCGGAGAGGGGGGAATCGGATCGCGGTGGTCCCTGTCTGTGCGGTGGGAGGGGAGGAGTCCGAGCCGTAGGGAGCGAAGAGGTTTGGAGGGGTGATCGGAGCGGGCGGCTCGGACGTTCCGGTCGCTTCCGGGCGGGCACACAGGAGGGTGTGCCCGCCTCGTCTACCTTCCCGCGGTCTCCGATAGGTATGCGGTGGCGACCTCTGGGGCCATGGGGCGGGCCACGGCGAACCCCTCCACGCATTCGAACCCCATGGCCGCGAGGTCCTCGAGGGCCTGTGGATCCTCCACCCCCTTCACCACCACCGAGATCTGCCGCTCCCGTATGAGCGTGACCAGGTGATGGGCGACTCGCTGACGCTCGGAAGCATTGGAGATCGCCTCCCAGGGAACCTTCAGGGCCCGGACCGGGAGTCGCTCCAGGAGGTCCTGGGGGAGGCTATCGTGGAAATCGTCCACGTGGACGCCAACCGGCATGGCCCCGATCCGCTCCAGCACCTCCGGGGGCAAACCGGTGAGGACATGCTCTGGGATCTCCAGCCGGAGGGCTTGAGGGGGGGCCTGGGTCGCCTGCAGGGCTGCGGTCAGGCCGTCGGGGAGCTGGGGGTCCTGGAGCTGGGATCTGGAGAGGTTCACGCTCACCCATAGCTCCCGAGCCGGGAACTGCTCCCTCCACCTCTGGAGCTGTTGGCAGGCCTCCCGGAACACCCACGTGCCGAGCGCGGGTCCCAGTCCCGCACGTTCCGCGGCGTCCAGGAAGTCCGAGGGCAACAGCAGGCCGCGCTGGGGGTGGCTCCACCGAATCAGGGCTTCCATCTCCACGGGGACCCGGTCACGGATGCGGACCACGGGCTGGTAGTGGAGGACGAACTCTCCCCGCTCCAGGGCGCGCCGCAGCTCCGCATCCCAGTGCAGCTGGTGTACGGCCTCCAGGTGCATGGTCTCCTCGAAGTACCGGTACCGGTTGCGGCCCGCGGCCTTGGCCCGGTACATGGCCGTGTCCGCCTCCCGCAGTAGGTCTTCCGGTCTTCGGGTCCCGTCTCCCACGGAGATCCCGACGCTGGCGGTCACGTACACCTCTTCCCCTTCGAGGACAAAGGGAGGGGAGAGGGCTGCAAGGATCCGTTCTGCGATCCGGGCCGCGTCCGCGGGGTCGTGTACCTCCGCGAGCACCACGAACTCGTCTCCCCCAAGTCGCGCCAGCGTGTCCGCAGCCCGAAGGCATCCTTCAAGCCGCCGGCTGGCCTCGATGAGGAGTGTGTCTCCTGCCGCATGCCCCAGACTGTCGTTGATGAACTTGAACTGATCCAGGTCCACGAACAGCACCGCCACCTGGGTCCCGGCCCGGTGGGTCCGCTCCAGAGCTTGCCGCAGCCGGTCCAAAAAGAGGGTGCGGTTGGGGAGCCCCGTCAGGACGTCGTGCAGGGCCAGATGCTCAAGCCGCTGCTCCATGCGCTTGCGTTCCGTGATGTCCAGCCCGTACCCGATGAGCCGGATCACCTCCCCGCGTGCATCGAGAACCGGGCAGATCCGCCGCAGGTAGTGCCGCTCCTCCCTGGATGGCGTGGGAATCACCTCCTCGTACTCCAGGACCCGCTTCTCCTCCATGGCTCTGCGCAGGAACTCCTGTCTTCGGGCGGCCAGGGCAGGGTCCCGCCCCTTGCGGCGGCAGTAGTCATAGTCGTCCCGGCCCACGATCCACTGCCGGAGCTCCGGATCCCGGATGGCGGAGGGGTTCACGTACACGTACCGCAGGTGTGGGTCGAAGACCGCGATGTCAGTCTGCACGTGGTGGAGGATCTCCTCGTAGAAGGCCCGCTGCGCTTCCACCGACTGGGCGGCAGCCCGGACCTGCTCGCGGAGCCGCGTGCTGTGGAGGACCAGGGAAGCGAGGTGGGCGAACTGGGTGAGGGTTGCCACCTCCTCCTCCGTGAAGGGATCGTGGGGATCCTCCCGGGCCAGGTTCAGAACGCCCACCACCTCCCCCTGCAGGACGATGGGGACCCCCACCGAGTGGTAGACACCGTGAAACCGCGGGTCCGGAAGACGACCCGGCCAGTGCGGGTAGTCCTCCACGATGAGCGGCAACCCCGTCTCCCACACCCGGCCCGCGAGCCCCTGCCCCCTGGGGATCTCCAGGGGCTCGGTGCGCGTCCACATCACATTTCCGAGGGCCACCCGGCACCGCAGGACCTCCCCTTCCACCAGGAAGAGGTTGCAGTGGGGCGTCCGCAGGAGCTCGCAGGCCCCTTGGGCGATGGCTTCCAGCAATCGCTCGGGCTCGAGCTCCTGGAGCAAGCTCTCCATGACCCGGTGCAGGGTCTCGAGGAGGCGGGTCCGCTGCCAGAGCCGGGCCTCCACCTGACGCCGCTGCTGTACTTCCTCCTGGGTAGCCTGGTACAGGGAGGCGTTCTGGAGGACCAGGGAGGCGAGCTGCCCGAACTGCTCCATCACCGTGAGGTCCTCGGGGGTGAAGGGCGGGTCCTTATCGCGCGCCACCACCACGATCCCCTTTACCTGCTGCTCCACCACGAGCGGGATCCCCACCGCGTGGCGGGTGAACGCCAGGCGGGGGTCCGGAAGCTTGTCCCTCCACCGGCCGTAGTCCGTGACCAGGAGGGGCTCGCCGGTCTCCCACACCTGGCCCGCAATGCCCTTGCCCCTGGCCATTCGGAAGCCGGTTTCCTGCATCCAGCGCAGAGCTCCCAGGGCGACCCGGCATCGGAGGTGATCCCCCTCCACGAGGAAGAGGTCCCCGTGCGGGGTATCCAGGAGCGCGCAGGCCCGGCGGAGGATCTCCTCCAGCAGGGCGTCCACCCTGCGTCCCTGCAGCAGGCCCAGGGCCGTGGCGTGGAGGGCCTGCTGGAGCTCCGTTCGGCGTCGTAGAGCTTCCTCGGTCCGATGGTGCGTCCGGGAGATCCGGAAGAGCAGTTCGGACAGGAGGACCACGGTACCGGCCAGTCCCAGGAAGGCCACGAGGGCTTCAGGACGGTCTGGCGCCTTGAGGAAGATGCCGAGTAGGGTGACTGCGGCGGTCTGAGGAAGGAGGGCGAGGTAGACCCGCTGCGTCCACAGGGCGGCCGCCAGGAGCACCGGCCCTACCAGGATCACCGTCGCGGAGTAGGGCAGTCCCTTCCACACCCACAGGCTCAGCAGGGCACACAGGGCCGTGTGCCCCGCCACCAGGAGGAACGGGAGCTGCCTTTGGTACCGATCCAGCCAGCGAGCCTGGTCACGCATCCCGCCTGTGGGGTAAGCAAGATGGGTGCCGCGGCCGTATAATGGGTCTGGCGATGCGGCGGATCTACCTGGACTATGCCTCCACCACCCCCCTCGACCCCCGGGTCCTCGAGGCGATGTTGCCGTATTTCTCCGGACGGTTCGGAAATGCCTCCAGCGTTCACGCCCTCGGCCAGGAGGCCCGGGCCGCGGTGGACGAGGCCCGCTCGATCCTCGCCCGGGCCCTGGGGGCCCAGCCCTCGGAGGTGATCTTCACCGGGGGGGCCACGGAATCCGACAACTGGGCGATTCTGGGGGTGGCGTGGGCCCACGAGGATCGGGGGCGGCACCTCATCACGAGCGCCGTGGAGCACCACGCGGTGCTGGAGCCCTGCCGGTTTCTGGAGGAGCGGGGGTGGGAGATCACCTACCTGCCCGTGGATCGGTACGGCCGGGTGGACCCGGACGACGTGCGCCGGGTGATCCGGGACGACACGGTGCTGGTGTCCGTGATGCACGCCAACAACGAGATCGGAACCCTGCAGCCCATCCCGGAGATCGCCCGCATCTGCCGGGAGCGGGGGGTGCTGGTCCACACGGACGCCACCCAGTCCTTCGGCGCCCTGCCGTTGCACGTTGACGAGATGGGCGTGGATCTCCTCTCCGCCAGTGCCCACAAGCGGTACGGCCCCAAGGGCGTGGGGGTTCTGTACGTCCGCAAGGGGACCCGCATTCTCCCTCTCCTGCGGGGTGGGGCTCAGGAACGGGGGAGGCGGGCGGGCACGGAGAACGTCCCGGGGATCGTGGGGTTCGGCCGGGCGATCGAGGTCGCCCTGCAGGAGCGGGAGCCAGAGCAGGAGAGGATCCGGAGACTGCGGGACCGTCTGATGGAGGGGCTGTTGCGGATCGAGGGGGCCCACCTCAATGGGCACCCCACAGAGCGCCTTCCCAATAACGTGAACGTCTCCTTCGAGGGCACGGACAGCGAGACGCTGCTCCTGAACCTGGACCTCGCGGGCATCGCCGCCAGCAGCGGCTCCGCCTGCACCGCCGGTAGCCTCGAGCCCTCCCACGTGCTCCGCGCGATCGGCCTCCCGGAGGAGCTCGCCCGGGGGAGCGTGCGGTTCACGCTGGGCCGGTGGACTACGGAGGAGGAGGTGGAGGAGGCCATCCGGGCTACGGAGGAGGCGGTGGCCCAGGTCCGCCGGGTCTCCGGATGGGGGAGGCGGCGGCCCGCGGGAACTCGGCGTTGATTCCCCGCGCCGGGTCTGCCATCATCAACCAGGAAGGCGGGCTCGCGGTGGGCCTACGGAGGAGGAAGCACCGGAGCCGGGAGCGTTCGTGCACCCGGCGTTTTTGTGAGTGTGAATGTGAAGATGGACGAGTACATTCCCATCCTGGTGCACCTGGCGATCTCACTGGGGCTCGCGGTGGGACTCCTCGTGCTCCACGCGCTCCTGGGCGGTCGCTACCCCACCCCCGAGAAGCTGGAGGCGTACGAGAGCGGGGTGTGGCCCGTGGGATCCGCCCGGAAGCGGGTGCCCATCCGCTACTACCTCATCGCCATGCTCTTCATCCTGTTCGATGTGGAGGCGGTGTTCCTGTATCCGTGGGCTCTGGTGCTCCGGGAGCTGGGAACACCTGCCCTGTGGGCGGGCCTCCTGTTCATCGCCCTGCTGGGCCTGGGCTACGCCTACGAGTGGGCGAGAGGAGGGATGGAATGGCAAGAGTAGACCTGGACGCAGAAGCGGAAGGACTCCGGCGCAACGTCCTCACCACCACCGTGGATCGCATGCTGGCCTGGGCCCGCAGCTCCTCCGTGTGGCCCGTGCAGTTCGGGCTCGCGTGCTGCGCCATCGAGATGATCGCCACCACCACCAGCAAGTTCGACATCGCCCGATTCGGGATGGAGGCCTTCCGGGCCTCCCCCCGCCAGTCGGACCTCATGATCGTGGCGGGCCGGGTGAGCCAGAAGATGGCGCCCGTGCTGCGGCACATCTACGAGCAGATGCTGGAGCCCAAGTGGGTCATCGCCATGGGGGACTGCGCCAGCTGTGGCGGGGTGTACAACAACTACGCCCTGGTGCAGGGTGTGGACAAGGTGGTGCCCGTGGACGTGTACGTGGCGGGCTGCCCCCCGCGCCCGGAAGCCCTGCTGTACGGCCTCATGAAGCTCCAAGAGAAGATCCGGGAGCAGGGCAAACTGGGAACCCTTCGCCGCGCGGCATCGGTCCGAGTGGGGTAGGATGGCACGGGAAGCGGACCTCTCCCCCGTGCAGGCCTTCCTCCAAGAGCGCCTGGGAGAAGGGGTGCTCGAGGTGCACCGGTTCCGGGGAGACGCCACGGTCCTCGTGCGGCCCGATCGCCTCCTCGAGGCCCTGTCTGCGGTGAAGGAAGATCCCTGGCGGTTCGAGATGCTCACAGACCTCACCGCCTGGGACCGGTATCCCACGGAGCCCCGGTTCGAGGTGGTCTACCACCTCCTGAGCCTCAGCCGGCGGGAGCGGCTGCGTTTGAAGACCCGGGTCCCCAGTTCCGATCCCGTGCTCCCCACGGCCATCCCCCTCTTTGCGGGCGCCAACTGGTTCGAGCGGGAGGTGTGGGATCTGTTTGGGATCCGGTTTGCGGGACACCCGGACCTCACCCGGATCCTCCTCCCGGACGACTGGGAAGGACACCCCCTCCGGCGGGACTACCCTCTCACGGAGGAGCCCGTGGAGTTCAGAGGGTACACCCCGAAGGTCCCCAGCCAGACCATCCCGCAC
>JAVKHN010000063.1:0-7454 GCA_031459935.1 Candidatus Sysuimicrobium calidum
ACGCAGGATGCGCAGCTCATGCCTGTGACGTGCAAGTACGCCGTGGTAGTCCGCAGCCCGTAGCCGACCTCCTCTACAGCCCGTTGCATGGCCCGCACGTCCACGCTAGAAGGGTCGTACTCCACCGTGGCCTGCTCCGTGGCCAGGTTCACCCGGACCTCGCGAACGCCGGGGAGCCGCTGGAGCGCCCCTTCCACGTTGGCCACGCACGAGGCACAGGACATGCCCTCGATGGGGAGAATCACCCGGCTCATCGCCCACCTCCTGCCTCGAACACCTCCAGCAACTCCTGGATCACCCGCTCCCGCTCTCCCGGGTCGTCGGAGCGGATGGCGGTGGTTACGCAGTGGTTCAGGTGCCGCTGCAGGAGCAGCGCGTTCACCCGGTCCAGGGCGCTCTGCACCGCCTTGGTCTGCCGGAGGACGTCGATGCAGTACGCGTCCTCCTCCACCATGCGCAGGATGCCGCGCACATGCCCCTCGATGCTGCGTAGCCGGGCCAGGATCTGGTCTTTCGCCCGGGGGTCGGCACCCTGGAAGGTCCTGCCGTGTTGCGTTCGGATCGCCACCCTTTGCCTCCTTCCCCTCCCCCCGGGGGAGGGGTCCAGGGCCATCCTAGCAACTTCCCCCCTGAGCGTCAAACGGTACGGAGCCGCTGCCGCCGGGTACGGGTCCGGCGGGCCCGGCGACCGTCGATGAGGGTGCAGCTGCGGATGCGGTCCGTGTGGTCCCGGACCAGGGAGGCGGCAAGCACGAGGAGTTCACGGACCCGCGGATCCGCCACCCGGTAGTACACCCTCCGGCCCTCCCGCCGGGTCGTCACGTAGCCGCACCACCGCAGGCAGGCGAGGTGACTGGACACCCGGCCCTGCGGGGAGCCTGTGAGCTGCACGAGCTCGGTGACGTTCTTCTCCTCGTCCAGCACCAGCTGCAGGATCCGCAGCCGCGTAGGGTCCCCCAGGGCCCGGAAGAACTTCGCCGTGAGGACCTCGTCCGACAGGTTCGGCAGAACGAAGGGAGCCGGCATGAGCGTCGAGCGCATCGCGCATCCCTCCGTACGGGATGTATACGGCCAATCGGATCGCAATTGCAGCGTACCGGGAATCCGCAGCCCACGCAAGGAAGGGCGTGGCTGTTCCCTCAGGAGGTGTATTCTGATCCCGTTAGAGCCGTTCCGCTGGCTCGAAGCAGGAGGGAGCGATGGAGATCGGGTGGATCGGGTTGGGGCGCATGGGGCTCGGGATGGTGCGACGGCTGCGGCGCGCGGGCCTGCGGGTGGTGGGATACGACCGGGACCCCGAGAGGCTGCAGGGCGCCGCCGGAGTGGGCGCGGAGAGGGCCGGTTCCCTAGAGGAGCTCGTCGGTTTGCTTGCGCCCCCTCGAGTGGTGTGGCTGATGATCCCCGCAGGCAAACCCGTGGACGAGACCCTTGCGCACCTGCTCCCGCACCTCACCGCCGGGGACGTGCTCGTAGACGGCGGCAACTCGTACTACCGGGACACCCTGCGGCGGGCGGAACAACTGCGCGGGCAGGGCGTGCACCTGGTGGACGTCGGGACCAGCGGGGGTATGTGGGGCGCAGAGGAAGGCTACTGCCTCATGGTGGGTGGCGACGCGGCGGTGGTGGAGCGCTTGCGGCCAGTGTTCGAAGCCCTGGCACCGGCTCCCGACCGCGGATGGGGGCACCTGGGGCCTGTGGGTGCAGGCCACTTCGTGAAGATGGTCCACAACAGCATCGAGTACGGCCTCATGCAGGCGTACGCGGAGGGATTCAGCCTCCTGCGGCGCAAGCAGGAGTTCGGGCTGGACGTGCGCCGGGTCGCGGAGGTCTGGCGGTACGGCAGCGTGATCCGGTCGTGGCTGCTGGACCTCCTGAGCCGGGCCCTGGCGGAAGACCCTGACCTCTCCAGGGTCCTGCCGTACGTGGAGGATACGGGCGAGGGCCGCTGGACGGTGTTCGAGGCGGTGGAGCTGGACGTGCCCGCCCCGGTCATCACCCTCTCCCTGATCCAGCGCCTCCGGTCCCGGGACCGCGAGTCCTACGGGGATCGCCTGCTCGCGGTGCTGCGCCAGCAGTTCGGCGGACATCCCGTCCAACGGGAGCCGTGACGCACCCTGTGGACTTGAGCCACCTGTTCGTCGTCTTCGGCGCCACGGGAGACCTCATGCGCCGCAAGCTGCTGGCTGCCCTGTTCCGGCTGGGCCGGCAGGAAGGCGGCGTACGTGGCGTGGTGCTGGGCGTGGCCCGTTCCCCCTGGACGGATGACCGGTTCCGGGCCTGGGCAAGGCAGGCCCTAACGGCCCTGGAACATCCCGAGGAGGAGGCCAGCCGGTGGTGCGAGGACCGCCTCTTCTACCACGCCCTGGGGGGCGGCCCGGAGGCCGATGAGACGCTGCGCGGGCGGATGGAATCCCTGGAGCGCGCGCACGGTCTTCCCGGCAACCGGATCCTGTACTTCGCGATCCCGCCAGATGCCGTGCCGGCCACCGTGGAGCGCATCGGGCGAGGGGGGCTTCACCAGAGCCGCGGCTGGACGCGGCTGGTGGTGGAAAAGCCCTTTGGCACCGACCTCGCCTCCGCCCGCGTCCTGAACCGGTGCATCCACGCGTACTTCGAGGAGTCGCAGGTCTTCCGGATCGACCACTACCTGGGAAAAGAGACGGTGCAGAACCTGCTCACGTTCCGGTTCGCGAACCCCATCTTCGAGTCCGTGTGGAACCGGGACCGAGTGGACCACGTGCAGATCACGGTGGCGGAGGCGGTAGGCGTGGAAGGGCGCGCTCATTACTACGACCGCGTGGGCGCCCTCCGGGACACGGTCCAGAACCACCTGACTCAGATCCTGAGCCTCATCGCGATGGAGCCGCCCGCCCGGTTCGAGGCCGACGCGATCCGCAACGAGAAGGTCAAAGTCCTGCACTCGGTGGCGCCGGTTGCTCCGGATCAGGTGGTCTTCGGCCAGTACACACGAGGGCAGGTGGAGGGCCGCGAGGTCGCAGGGTATCCGGAGGAGGTTGGGGCTCCATCGCGCACGGAGACCTTCGTGGCGCTGCGACTGGAAGTCGCGAACTGGCGGTGGCGCGGGGTGCCCTTCTATCTGCGGATCGGGAAACGCCTGAAGCGCCAGGTCAGCCAGGTCGTGGTGCAGTTCCGGCCGGCTCCGCTCTGCCCGCTGGGGCCGGATTGTCCGACAACCCCCAACGCCCTCGTCATCACCCTGCAGCCGGACGAGGGGTTCGACCTGCTGTTTGAGGTGAAGACCCCGGGGCAGCCCATCGCGCTTCAGACCCAGCGGTTTCGCTTCCGCTACGCGGAGGCGTTCGGCCCGCTCCCGGATGCTTATGAGACGCTGCTGCACGACGTCCTGGTGGGCGATCAAACCCTCTTCGTGCGGTCCGACGAGTCGAGGCCGCGTGGCGCCTGTACGACGCCGTCCTGGCGCATCCGCCGGAGGTTCACCCGTACCCGGCCGGGAGCTGGGGGCCGGAGGAGGCGGATGCGCTGCTGGCGCGCGAGGGGCGGAGGTCGCCCTTTCGGGTGGCCGCACGCCCCGACGCCTGTACGAGCTCCTCGCGGAGGACCCCCGCATCCCGTGGCCGCAGATCGAAGTGTTCTGGGGGGACGAGCGGTACGTGCCGCCGGGGGATCCCCGCAGCAACGCGCAGATGGCGCGCGAAGCGCTCCTCGGACGGATCGCGATCCCGCCCGAGAACGTGCACCCGATGCCCACCCACTTCGGGGACCCGGAGGATGCGGCGCGGGCCTACGAGACGATCCTGCGGGCGGTGTTCGGCCGGCGTCCCCGGTTTGATCTCGTGCTCCTCGGGATGGGCTCGGACGGCCACATCGCTTCCCTCTCCCCGGGTTCTTCCGCGCTTCCTGAGCTCGAGCGCTGGGTGGTGGCCGTGTGGACGGAAGCCGATCCGCCCGTGCGACTGACCCTGACGCTTGCTGCGATCAACCGGGCCCGGCGCGTGGACGTCCTGGCGACGGGTGCCGAGAAACGGCAGGCGTTGCGCCGGGCGCTCCGGGGCCCGCGGGATCCTGTGCGCTGTCCCGCGAGCGGGGTGCGGCCCCGCGACGGGGTGGTGGTGTGGTGGGTGGACCGGGCGGCGGACGAGGGCTGGGAACTCGCGAAAGGCTCTACCGCCACGTAGCGAACCCGAACGGCCGTGCAGGATTGCCGTTTCATCTCCATCCTCACCCTCCTCGCGGACCGGATGCTGGCGGTGCCGGCGCCGGGATTCCTCGTGGTCCCGTCCGTGGCCCACGTGGCCATGGCCGTCCTGATCGGGTCTTTCACCCTGAAGGCTTCCCCCGTCGGGACGATCTCGGTGCGGGAAGAAGGGAAGGTCATGTGCGAGTGCTGCTGTGGAAGGTAGGATCGAGGAGGAGCCCGTCGAGAAGGAAAGAGGCAACGAAGAGGAGCAGCGGGAGGCCGAGACTGAACCGGCTGCGTCCCGAAAAGGGACGGCGGGAAGGTAGGGCAGCCGTGTTGGACCGGGTCGTGGTCCGTCGGTGTCCAGGAGAATGCTACCGCCTCCTGGACTCCGAGGGTGGCTGGGGTGCGCGCCGGGTTTTCTGAGCCTGGTGCGGTTCGTAACGGAAAGTGGAGCGTCCGTCAGCCTCGAGGAGGGGAGGGCGGAGGCACGGGGTGCCTTGGACAGGTTCCTGGAGGCGGCTTCAGGGAAAGTGGTCCGCCCGTGGAAGTGGAAGAGGAGGCGAGAGAGGGCGCAGTGGAGTTTGAACGGTACGAGAGCAACCCCCTGCTGACCGTCCGCTACCTGCCCGTCCCGGCCCTCGGCGTATACAACCCGGGGGTCGCGGAGGTGGACGGGGAGGTGGTCTTGCTCCTCCGGGTGGAGGGGACGGACGGACGATCCCGGCTGCACGTGGCCCGGAGCCCGGACGGCGGGGGCGGGTGGCGGGTGGATCCAACCCCGCTTCTTGTCTCCGGAGGACGGACAGAGCTCCGACGAAGAGCTGGGCTGCGAGGATCCGCGCGTGACGTACGTGGAGGAGCTGGGGGAGTGGGTCATCGCGTACGTGGCGGTGGGCCGCAGCGGCCCCGCGGTCGCTCTGGCGGCCATCCGGGACTTCCGCTCGGCCCGGCGCCTGGGAACGGTCCTTGCGCCTCCCAACAAGGACGCAGCGCTCTTTCCCAGGCGGATCCGGAGCCGCTACTGGATGCTGCACCGCCCCTCCTCCGGAGGGGCCGAGCACATCTGGATCGCGGAGTCCCAGGACCTGGTGTACTGGGGAAGGCCGCGGCTCGTGCTGCCGGAGCGGGGTGGCACCTGGTGGGACGGAGCACGCGTGGGCGCGGGGGGCGGTACCCATCGAAACGGAAGCGGGCTGGCTTGTGATCTACCACGGGGTCAAGGTGGTCGCGGGCGTGCCCAACTGCCGGCCCGGCGTGGCCCTGCTGGACCGTGACGACCCTGCCCGGGTGATCAGCCGGTGCGCGCACCCGGTCCTCAGTCCCGAAGCCCCCTACGAACGCGTGGGAAACGGTCTCAACATCGTGTTCACCTGTGGCGCTCTGGTGCGGGGGAAACGGTCTGGCTGTACTACGGGGCCGCGGACTGTTGCGTGGCCCTGGCACGCGCCCGACTCGGAGACCTTGTGGAGTACGCACGGGCGTGCCCCGTGGACTGAGGCGGAGGCGAACTCCGCGGTTGACACGGGCCATACGGCGGAGGGACAATAAGTTCAGATACGGATAAACGTATAGGAGACAGCCTTGGACCTCAGGCAGGAGATCGTACTGGACGTCCACGGGATGACGTGTGACGCGTGCGCCCGGCACGTGCAGCAGGCACTGGAAGCGGTGCCCGGCGTGGCGTTTGCGGAGGTTCCGGACTGGCGTGCGGGTCAGGCCAGGGTGAGGGCCGCTGGGGAGGTTACGGACGCCCTCCTGGTCCAAGCGGTGCAGGAGGCCGGGTACCGGGCTGCCGTGCGGGAGCGGAGGTCCCTCGGGCAGGAGGCGGCTCGGACCGGAGAAGGGGAAGCGGTGGACCTGGTGGTGATCGGCGGTGGGTCCGCGGGGTTTGCGGCCGCCATCCGGGGCGCAGAGCTGGGTGCGCGGGTGGTGCTGGTGGAGCGGGGGGTGATGGGCGGGACGTGCGTGAACGTGGGTTGCGTCCCGAGCAAGGCCCTCATCCGTGCGGTGGAGGTGTACCACCAGGCGAGCATGCACCGCTTCGAGGGCATTTCCACCGCGGCGGGAAGCCTCCACTGGCACCGGGTGATGCGCCAGAAGGACGAGCTGGTGGCCGAGCTGCGGCGCGAGAAGTACGTGGAGGTGCTGGCGGCATACCCGGGGATCCGGTACGTGCAGGGACAGGCGCGCCTGCGGCCGGATGGCACGGTACAGGTGGACGGCGGGATCTTCCGCCCGCACCGGATCGTGGTGGCCACGGGCTCCCGGCCGTGGGCGCCGCCCATCCCCGGTCTGGAAGAGGCGGGCTACCTCACCAGCAACGAAGCGGTGAGCCTGCGGGAGCTGCCGCGGTCCCTGGTGGTGATCGGAGCGAGCGCGGTGGGGCTGGAGCTGGCGCAGGTGTACCTGCGGGCGGGGAGTCAGGTCACGGTGCTGGAAGCCCTGCCGCGGGTCGTCCCCCTGGAGGAGCCGGAGGTCGGCGAGGCCCTGCGGGGCTACCTGGAGGAGGAGGGCATGGTGGTGCGGCCCGGGGTGCGCATCACGCGCGTGGAGCGCAGCGCAGGGCGCTACCGGGTGACCTTCACGGAGGCAGACCGCGAGGAGCAGGTGGTGGAAGCCGAGCAGCTCCTGGTGGCCACGGGCCGTCGGCCCAACACCGCGGGCCTCGGGCTGGAAGAGGCCGGGGTGACCCTGGGCCCTAAGGGGGAGGTGCGGGTGAACGCGTTCGCGCAGACCACCAACCCCGCCATTTACGCCGCGGGCGACTGCACGGGCGACCCCATGTTCGTCTACGTGGCGGCTCACATGGGGACCGTGGCCGCGGAGAACGCGTTGAACGGGAACCACCGCACCGTTGACCTGGAAGTCCTGCCGCGGATCACCTTCACCGACCCTCAGGTGGCCAGCGCGGGCTGGACGGAGGCTCAGGCGCGGGAGCGGGGGCTCGAGGTGAAGACCGCGGTGCTGACACTCGACCACCTCAGCCGGGCCCGGGTAGCTCGAGACGTGCGGGGGCTGATCAAGCTGGTGGCCGACCGCAACACCGACCGGCTGCTGGGGGCGTCCATCCTAGCCGCGGAGGCCGGGGAGGCGATCCAGACCGCGGTGCTGGCCATCCGAGAAGGTTACACGACGCAGAAGCTGGCGGGCCTGGTTTTCCCGTACCTCACCCTGGTGGAGGGCCTGAAGCTGGCCGCCCAGGCCTTCGAGAAGGATCCGGCCCTCCTGAGCTGCTGCGCGGGCTAGGGGAGGCATCGCTGCGGATCGCGCCGCAGGACCTGGCCCGCCGCTC
>JAVKHN010000064.1:0-7380 GCA_031459935.1 Candidatus Sysuimicrobium calidum
ACCGCTGCCACCCCGAGGCCGATCATGGCGAGGCCGTGGGGTGCGGCGCGCTCGAACATCGCGTCGCTCGCGTACCCCCACACCCGTACCGCCAGGGTGGTGTAACCGGGAGGGGAGAGGAGGGTGGTGAGGGCCAGATCCTTGGCGACCGAGAGGAACACCAGGGCGAATCCGGCCAGGAGTCCCGTTCGGAGGAGGGGGAAGGTGACCCGGAGGAACGCGGAGACCGGATCGTAGCCCAGGGAGCGGGCGGCCTCCTCCAGGTGCGGAGGCGCCTGGTACAGTCCGGCCCGGATGGGACCGATGGCCTCGCTGAGGAAGTGGAGGCTTGCCGCTCCGATGAGAAGAGGCAGGGTCTGGTAGAGCGCAGGCGTGGTTCGGAGGGTGAAGAAGATCACCGCGAGGGCGAAGGCGAGGGGGGGCGTGGCGTACCCGAAGTACGCGACCCGCTCCGCAGCGGCACTCGCGGGCGAAGGGTACCGGACGCTCCAGTAGGCGATGGGGAGCGCCAGGACCACCGCAGACAGGGCTGTGGGGACTGCAAGCCGCAGCGTGCCTGCAAGCGCTCCTGCCATCCCCGCTTCTCCCCCTGGACCCCGAAGCATCCAGTGCGCGAGCACCACCACCGGCACCCCGATGCTCGTGAAGCCCAGGGCGAGCACGTACCCGTACGCGGCCCACCGCCAGGGACCGAGGGTTGCCCTACGGAACACTCGTTGGGCCCCCACACCCGTGCGCGCAACCCGCACCCCCCGCACCACCCGGGCCTCTGTCCACAGCATGCCCGCGACGAGGCCGATGAGCAGGAGGGCAAGCCAGGCCGCGTACGTGCGCTCGAAGGCCGCGCTGTACTGCAGGTAAATGGCGTAACTGAAGGTCTCGTACCGCAGCAACCCCACGCTGGCGAAGTCCGCCAGCGCGTGGATCCCCACCAGCAGCCCTCCCGCGGAGAGCGCGGGCTTAAGCTGGGGCAGCACCGCCCGGGCAAACGCCGCCCACGGTCCGTATCCCAGGCTCCGGGCGGATTCCTCAAGACTGGGATCCACCCCGCGGAGGGCAGTGCGCAGGTTCAGGAACGCGTAGGGGTACAGGAAGAGGGAGAGGACCAGCACCGCTCCCCAGTACCCACCCGGCCTCGGCACCCGGATACCGAGCAGCGTCTCCAGGGTCCCGCCAGGGCCCGTGGCCGCCAGGAACGCGTATGCCCCCACATACTCAGGGATTGCCAGAGGAAGGGTTCCCACCAGCCCGGTGAGGAGCGGGGGGAGATCCGAGCGGACGTCGAGGAGGGCCAGGAGGAAGGCCAAGAGGGCGGTGCCGACGACGGTTCCTCCGGCCAGGAGCAGGGTGTTGCGGAGGAGGAGGGCGTTGCGCGAGGAGAGCACCACCTCCCGGAGGGTGGAGGGATCCGCCTCCAGGGCCCGGAGGAGCAGGTAGACGAGGGGGACGAAAATCCCTGCCCCGACCAAGACGGCCGGGAGGGGGAGGAGCCAGGGGAGGGGTTTGCGGGCGGAGACCTCCCGCACCGCGGCCTGCATCCGCGCCTACAGCACCCCAACTTCCCGCAGCAACCGCAGGGTTCCCTCCAGATCCCGCAGGGCTTCGAAGTCCAGGCGGGGGCTGCGGCGGATGGCCTGGTCGAAGGGCAAAAGGGCAGGCGAGAGGATCACGCCCCGCACCACCGGGTATTCCAGGTGCTCGCTGGCCCAGAACTGCTGGATCCTCTGCCCCAGGAGGAACTCCAGAAACCGCGCGGCGGCCGCGGGATTCCGGGTCGTCCGGAGGATCCCGGCCCCGGTCACGAGCGCGAGACTCCCCACATCCCCCGGCGCGAAGTGATACGCGGCTACGGGATAGCCGAGGCGCACGAAGCGTGCCACGTAATAGTGGTTGGTGAGGGCCAGGTCGATCTCCCCGGCCCGGACGGCCTCGATCATGGGCGGGTTGGAGGTGTACGCCTTGGGTTCCAGGGCCTTCATAGCTTCCAGCCACGCCCGGGTTCGCGCCTCCCCGTGCATCACCCGCATGGCGGTGATGAAGTCCTGGAAGCTCGAGTAAGGAGGGGTCCAGCCGATCCGGCCCCGCCACCGGGGATTGTGGGGGAGCTGCAGGACGCTACCGGGGAGCTCCTCCGGCTTTACCCGGGCCGGGCTGTAGGCGAGGACCCGGAGCCGCACCGTGAGGGGGAGCCAGCGGCGGTGCCGGGGGACGAACGCCACCGGCCTCCGGGCCAGGGCCTCTGGAAGGGGATTGAGCAGCCCCGCCTGGACCGCGGCCCCCAGCGCCCCCGACGTGTTCGCCCAGTAGATGTCCGCGGGACTCCGGGCACCTTCCTCCTGCAACGCGGCCAGCAGCTCCGCATCCCGGCCAAACCGGACCTGTACCCGGATCCCGGTATCCCGCTCGAACTCCCGGACCGCCGGCTCCACGAACGCCTGCCCCCGACCCGTGTAGACCGTGAGGGTCGGGGTCTGACCCCCGGCCCCCACCACGAGGGTGAGGAGAAGGGCGAACGCCGCAAGGACTGCCCGCCACACGGGACACCTCCGGGGAGAACGTTGATCCGTTCCGTCAGGAACAGTTTTAGGTTAGCCTTACTTCAGTGGATTGTCAATCCTTTAGCAAGCCGATCGGGAATTAGAACTCAGAGGGTGCGGACCCGGACCCTGGAGGCAGCCAGGGGACCGATAGCCCTCCGGATCCCGTTCACCTCGAAGAAGATGGGGCCGCTGTAGGGGGCGATCTCGTTCACAAGGATCCGGGTTCCGGGCACCAGCCCCAGAGAGGCCAGATACCCCACCAGCTCCGCGTCCTCCTCCGGGATGGCCGCCACCTCCGCCCAGTCCCCAGGCCGCAGGTCCCCGAGGGTGGTGGTCGGGATCTCCTCAAGTGTGCCGTCGGGCTGCGGGATGGGTTGTCCATGGGGGCAGTGGGTGGGATGGTGGAGCACCTCCTCCAGCCGGGCTTCCACCTCAGGGCTGATCACGTGCTCCAGCTTGCAGGCCTCCTCGTAGACCCGGGGGAGTTCCAGGCCCAGGATGTCCGTGAGCAATCGCTCCGCGAGCCGCAGCCGCCGCACCACCCGCACCGCCACCTCTCGCCCCTCCGGGGTGAGCACGACCCCGTCCTCCGTACCCCGCACGTATCCCTGTTGCTCCAGCCGCTTGAGCATCTCGCTTGCGGATGGGACCGAGACCCCCATGAACTCCGCCACCCTGGAGACCGTGGCAGGCGGAGCAGTCTGCTGGATGGAGAACACCGCCTTCAGGTACATCTCCATCCGCTCGGTCTTCCCGATGTCGTGCGTGGTCACCTCTCCTCCTTACCGCAACGATAGCACGGGCTGCGGCGGGATGGCGGCCTTTCTACGGCTGGAGCGGGCTGAGCTCCGCGATGGCCCGCTGGACCTCCTCCTCCGGGTACTCGAAGTCCGGAAGTCTGCCCGCCAGGTACTGCTCGTAGGCCGCGAGGTCGAAGTGCCCGTGACCGCTGAGGTTGAAGAGGATCACCTTGGATTCCCCCGCCTCCCGGCACCGGATGGCCTCCTGGACGACGTGGCGGATGGCGTGTGCGGGCTCCGGGCCCGGCACGATCCCCTCGGTCCGCGCGAACAGCACCGCGGCCTCGAACACCGGGTTCTGCGGGTAGGCATACGCCTCGATGAGGCCCCGGTCGTACAGCAGGCACACCAGGGGCGCGTCCCCGTGATACCGCAGCCCTCCCGCGTGGATGGGTGCGGGGATGAAGGTGTGCCCCAGGGTATACATCTTGAGGAGAGGGGTGGTGCGGGCGGTGTCCCCGAAGTCGTACAGGTACTGCCCCTTGGTGAGGGTGGGGCAGGCGGTGGGCTCCACCGCCACGATGCGTACCTCCCGCCCCCGCAGCTTGTCCGCCATGAAGGGGAACGACAGCCCCGCGAAGTTGCTGCCGCCCCCGATGCACCCCACCACCACGTCCGGGTACTCGTCCAGGAGCTCCATCTGCCGTTTCGCCTCAAGCCCGATCACCGTCTGGTGCATGAGCACGTGGTTCAGCACGCTTCCCAGGGAGTACTTCGTGTCCTCGTGCGTGGCCGCGTCCTCCACCGCCTCGCTGATGGCGATGCCGAGGCTGCCGGGGGAATCCGGGTCCCGCTCCAGGATGGTTCGGCCCGCCTGGGTGCGGGGGCTGGGGCTGGGGAGCACCTCCGCGCCCCAGGTTTCCATGAGGATCCGGCGGTACGGCTTCTGCTCGTAGCTCACGCGCACCATGTACACCGTGCACTCGAGATCGAACATCCGACACGCCCATGCCAGGGCCGAGCCCCACTGTCCCGCGCCTGTTTCCGTGGTGAGGCGGCGGACGCCGTTTCGCTTCGCGTAGTAGGCCTGGGCGATGGCGGTGTTGGGCTTGTGACTGCCCGGCGGGCTTACGCCCTCGTACTTGTAGTAGATGCGGGCCGGTGTCTTGAGCGCTTGCTCCAGTCTTCGCGCCCGATAGAGCGGGGTGGGCCGGTACAGGGCGTAGATCTCCCGCACGGGCTGCGGGATCTCCACCCACCGCTCCGTGCTCACCTCCTGGAGGATGATGTCCATGGGGAAGATGGGCTCCAGGTCCGCGGGCCCCACGGGCTGCTTGGTGGCGGGATGCAGCACGGGGGGAGGGGGCTCGGGGAGGTCCGGGATGATGTTGTACCACGCCTGCGGGATCTCACTGGGCGGGAGCACCACCCGTGTCGCGTCCTTCATGGCCACCACCTCCGGAGTTTGGGGTGGGATTCGACGGAGGGGGGCCGGATTCCTCGTGAGGCAGAAGCAACCCGCGCGCCCGGGCTACGAGGACCGGCAGGGGAAGCGGCGTGACGGATTCCGGTGGGACCGCGAGCCGCTCCAGCAGCCCGTGGACCCGCTCGATGGCTTCGTCCACCGCGCCTTCTGCCTCCAGTTCCCCCATCCAACCCAGGCCCTCCACGTGCTCCAGGGCCAGACCGACGCCGTTCCTGAAGCTCCACTTCGTACCCCCGGACTTCGCCACCTCGAACCACGGCACGAATCCCAGCTCCTCCAGCAGCCGTTCGCACGCCTCCCGGGAGCCCGCGTACAGGCGCACCTTGCCCCCGGGGAACACCGAGCGCTTGAGCCCGAGGGAGCCCTTGTGCACCACCTCCACGCGGCTGAACAGCACCTCCCACGCCTCTTCGGGCTCCCGGTGCGCCCGCAACCGCAGGGTACGGGTGAAAAGATCCCAAGGTCCGACCCGGGGCCGGTAGATCTGGTCCGTGAAGGCGTAGCGGAGGACAGTTACCGCACCCAACTGCCCGGCTTGGAGGGCGAGCGCTTGGGGATCCGGGACCGGGAACCGGACCTCGATCTCGAACCGGTCCACGACCCCAACCTACTGCACGGGGCCCGTGGCAAGCCGCCGGAGCACCTCTCCTTGGGCACGCACGAGCTGCGCGTCCACCCCGCGGTCCAGATCCTCCAGGGTGAGGTCAATGGCCACGTCCGGTGCTAGCCCGTTCTTTTCCAGCACGACTCCGCGGGGCGTATACAGCCGCGCGATGGCCACCGTGATCCCCGCGCCGCCGGGGAGCGGCACCGTGATGCTGATGAGCACCGCGCCGGAGGTGCGGGTACCCACCAGGATTCCCCGGCCGTGCTCCTGGAGGGCCGCGCTCAGCAGCTCTGCGGCGGAGGCGGTATCCTCATCCACCAGCACCACAAGCGGTACATCCGGAGGGAGGATCCGGGGCCCACGGGTGAACTGTGTGGTCCGTCCCTCCGATCGGGACTCCGTGGTGTAGAGGGGGAGTCCCGGCCCCAGGAGGTAGTCCGCCACCCGGTTGAGCTCTGCCACGAACCCGCCGGGGTTGCCCCGCAGGTCCAGCAGCAAGCCCCGGACCCCCTCCCGCAGGAGGTCCTGGAGGGCCTGTCGCAGCTGGAAGCTGCTCCCCTGCGTGAACTGGCTGAACCGGAGGTAGCCCACCTGTCCCGGGAGCACCCGGGTCTCCACCGTTGGCACCACGATGGGGGCCCGCACCACAGGAAAGGTGAGGGGCTCCGGATGCCCGGCCCGCTGCACGGTGAGGGTCACCGTTGTGCCTCCAGGACCCCGGATGCGGTTCGAGACGTCCTCGCTGCTCATCCTCTCCGTGGGCTGTCCATCGATGGCGAGGATGCGATCGAAATCCCGCAGTCCCGCGCGCTCCGCGGGACTCCCCGGGAAGACCCGACGGACGTAGAACCGCCCGGATCTCGAGAGGAGGAGGATCCCGATGCCCGTGTACCCCGCCTCGTTGAACTGCTGGCGCCTGCGCTCCTCCATCTCCTGCGGCGAGAGGAAGCCCGTGTGGGAGTCGCCGAGGCTCGCAGCCATGGCGCGGGCCGCAGCGTACTGCAACTCCTCCTCCGAAAGCCGGCCCCTCGCCCGGTCTGCGGCCTCGTCGAACCGCTGCTGGAACTCCCAACGGGCCAAACTGAAGTCCGTGGCCCGGAGATCCGGGAGCTCCGCAGGGATTCCGGCCTTCCGCAGCGCCTCCAGGACTCCTTCCAGCGCCGCGCGCAGCAGTGGGATCGGATCGGGTTCGTCCACATGGCGCTGCACCAGCGCGTTGAGGGCGGCGAAGACCACCGAGGCGTCCGCGGCTTGGGCGGGCGTGTAGGCGGGGACTCCCGCCAGGACCACCGCCACCGTAACCCCGAGACCGATCCACCTGACCCGTGCCCACCAGCCCCGCATCTCAGCCTTCCTCCTCCCGGTGTGCCTGCTCCACGGAAAGCACCCCATCGTCACGATCTCGTGGACGATCCCCCGGGGCGAGGGAGATGGGATCCCCCGGTCGCGCTCCCAGCTGCTCCAGGGCGCTCCCCTCCCGCACCGCGATCTCCACGAGGCCGTCGCTCCCCACGAGCACCACGAGTTCCCCCCGCTCCGCCTCCCCGTACGTCCGCACCTTCCGCGCCGAGTACCTGCGGCCGATCGCCACCTCCACCCTTTCCGGGAGGTCTGCTAGCCAGGCGCCGGGCAGGTTCGTGGCGAGGTTGCCGAACGGGTCCGCGGCGAGCACCTCTCCGTGAAGGACCCCCTCTGAGCGGCTCGGGGAGCCGAAGGAGAGCTCTACAGGGTCATCCACCCTGGGCCCCACCGCCTCGAAGGGGAACCCCAGGGCGAGCCAGCGGGCCGCGGGCGCGAACAGGTCCCGGCCGTGAAAGGTGAAGGAGACCTGGAGCCGGCGGAGGTCGGGGTGCGCGATCTGCCGGATCTCCGGGGTTCCCACGGCCCGGGCCGCAGGCAAAAGCAGGCCGTTGTCCGGCCCCACGAACACCATCCCCCCGGACCGGATGGCGAGGGCCCTGCGTTCGGTCCCCACCCCCGGATCCACCACTGCCAGGTGCACGGTCC
>JAVKHN010000065.1:0-7303 GCA_031459935.1 Candidatus Sysuimicrobium calidum
GAGGCATACCGGATACTGGCCCTGCTCCCTCCTACCACCTCCGCCATGGATGCCCTGCGCACCGGCATTTCCCTTCTCGCGGGCTATGAGGACCCCGCGGTGCTGGAGGATCCCAGCCCCGAGGCGAACCGGGCGAAGGGACTGCGTCTGCTGGCGAAGGCCCCCACGCTCGCAGCCAACGCCCATCGGATTCTGAACGGACAGGAGCCCGTGCGGCCGGACCGGGAGGCGGGGTTCGTGGGCGGGTTCCTGGGGATGCTCCAGGGGCACAAGCCGGATCCCACCGCCCTCCGGGTCTTCGACGCCATCCTCACCTGTTACATCGAGCACGAGATGCCGAACTCCACCTTTGCGGCCCGGGTGATCGCCAGCACCTTCTCGGACCTGTATGGAGCCGTGGTCGGAGCTGCGGCCTCCCTCAAGGGGCCCCTCCACGGTGGGGCCAACGAGGCCGCCATGCGCATGCTCCTGGAGATCCTGGAACAGGGAGGGGCTGCCCGGGCGGAGGCATACGTGATGGAGAGGCTAAAGCAGGGAGCGCGCATCATGGGGTTCGGGCACCGGGTGTACATGCGGCGCCACGATCCCCGGGCGGTGCTGCTCCAGGAGTACCTCCCGCAGCTCCAGGACCGCCGGCCCGAGGGCCGGGAGCTGGTTGCCATCTACCGTACCGTGGAGGAGGTCATGGCCCGGGAGAAGGGCATCTACCCCAACGTGGACTACCCCATCGGGCTCCTGCTGTACCTGCTGGACGTGCCCATTCCCCTCTACACGCCCATCTTCCTGTGCGCCCGGATCGCGGGACTGGTGGCACACGTCACCGAGCAGCATGAGGACAACCGCCTGTTCCGTCCCCGGGTGCGGTACGAGGGGCCTCCCTACCGCCCGGTGCCGGTGCGGTCGGATATCTAGGATGCCCTCCCCAGATGCGATGGCATGGCAGGGTGCGGAGATGGAGCGGATCCGGCTCGGAATCCTCTACGGGGGACGGAGCGGGGAGCACGAGGTGTCCTGTCTCTCCGCCCGCAACGTGATCCGGGCTGTGGATCCCGAGCGATTCTCCGTGGTGGAGATCTTCATCAACCGGGATGGCTCCTGGTTCGTGCAGGGCCAGCCCGCGGCCCTGCGGCTGGATCAACCCGGGCAGGCGATCTTTCTGGTACCGGGAGGAGAGGTGATCTGCGACGTCCTGTTCCCGGTGCTGCACGGTCCGTATGGGGAGGACGGTACGGTTCAGGGGCTGTTTGAGCTTCTGAACGTTCCCTACGTGGGGGCGGACGTGCTGGGATCCGCGGTGGGGATGGACAAGGGGGTGCAGAAGGCCCTGTTGCGAGCCTGCGGGCTTCCCGTGGTGGAGTTCCTCGTGTTCCCGGCGAGCCGGTGGCGGAGGGATCCGGAGGGCGTGCGGCGGAAGATCCGGGAGCGGATCGGCTACCCCTGTTTTGTGAAGCCCACCCGATTAGGTTCCTCCGTGGGCATCCACCGGGTGGAGGCGGAGGGGGAACTCGCGGAAGCCGTGGAGGACGCCCTGCAGTACGGTCTTGCGGCGATCGTGGAACGGGCGGTTCCGCACCCCCTGGAGGTGGAGGTGAGCGTGCTCGGGAACGACGATCCCATCGCCTCCCTTCCGGGGGAGATCCGGCCCACCCATGCCTTTTACACGTACGAAGCGAAGTATCTGGACCCGCACGGCGCGGAGCTGGTGATCCCTGCCTCCCTTCCCATGGAGCTCTCGGAACGGGTGCAGTCCCTGGCCCTGGAGGCCTACCGGGCCCTCCAGCTGTGCGGCATGGCCCGGGTGGATTTCCTGGTGGAACAGGAAGGCACCGTTTACGTGAGCGAGGTGAACACCATCCCCGGTTTCACCTCCATCAGCATGTACCCGAAGCTGTGGGAGGCCTCCGGGATCCCCTACCGGGAGCTGATCTCCCGGCTGGTGGATCTGGCCCTGGAGCGGTGGCGGCAGAAAAGCGCTCTCCGAACCGCCTACCCGGGCGGAGAAGCCCTCGCTCGGAAGGAAGGGATGGGATGAACCGGTTCATCAAAGCCCATGCGCTCGGCAACGACTACCTCGTGGTGGATCCCGCCTCGCTCTCGTTCGCACTCACCCCGGAGGCCATCCGACGCATCTGCGATCGACACCTGGGGGTGGGCTCGGACGGGATCCTGGCGCATGTCCCCAGCGATCGGGCGGACTTCGGGTTGCGCATCTACAACCCGGACGGCAGCGAGGCGGAGAAGAGCGGGAACGGTCTGCGGATCTTCGCCAAATACCTGTACGAGCACGGCTTCGCCCGGAGCCCCCACTTCACCGTGGAGACGCCCGGCGGGATCGTCGCGTGCACGCTCGAGGTGGTGGGGGGCCGGGTGGAGCGGGTTACGGTGGAGATGGGGGAGGCCAGCTTCTGGAGCCCGCGCATTCCCATGGCGGGTCCTCCGCGGGAGGTGGTGGACGAGCCCGTGGAGGTGGAGGGGGAGGTGGTGCGGATCACCGCCCTAACCGTGGGAAACCCGCACTGCGTGGTGTTCGTGGAGGACATCATCAAGGTGGACTTCCCGCGGTTGGGTCCGGCGCTTGAGCGGCATCCTGCGTTTCCCCAGCGCACGAACGTGCAGTTCGCGCAGGTGGTGGGCAGAGGGGCGGTACGGATCCGTATCTGGGAACGGGGTGCCGGGGAGACCCTGGCCTCCGGGTCCAGTGCGTGCGCGGTGGCTGCGGCTTGTGTGCGCCGCGGATTCACGGAGCGGGAGGTGACCGTGGAGATGCCAGGAGGGGCTCTGCAGATCCACGTGGGGGAAGGGTTCTCTCTGCGGATGACAGGCCCCGCGACAGAGGTCTGCCGGGGTGAGTTCTCTCCGGAGTTCGTGGAGACGCTGGGATGAGGGAGTCTGTCCGGTGGCTGAAGGCCATCCGCGGGGTGGTGCTGGATCTGGATGGCGTGGTGTACCGGGGGGAGACGCCGCTCCCCGGGGCCGTGGCGTTCCTGGAGCACCTGCGGCGTACCGGGCTCCCCTTCGTCTTCGCCACCAACAATGCCACCCGGATCCCGGAGCAGTACGCGGAGCGGTTGGCCCGCATGGGGATCCCCGTGACCCCGGCCCAGGTGGTGACCTCTGCCTCGGTTGCCGCGGAGTACCTGCGGACCCGGGTCCGGCCGGGCACTCCGGTGTACGCCATCGGCGGCGAGGGACTGCGCAGCGCACTCCGGGAGGCGGGGATGGTCCTCTCGGAGGACCCGGAAGGGGTGGCGTTCGTGGTGGTGGGGCTCGATGTGGAGTTCACCTATGCGAAGCTGCGGGCCGCCTGCCGGGCCATCCGGCGGGGAGCGGGATTCGTGGCCACCAACCGAGATCCCGTGCTGCCCGTGGGGGAGGATTTGTGGCCCGGTGCGGGTTCGCTCGTGGCCGCCATCGAGGTGGCCACGGGGAAGGCGCCCGTGGTGCTGGGCAAACCCGAACCTCCCCTCCTGGAGGCGGCCCTGCGCCGGCTGGGCGTCCCGGCCGCAGAGGCCCTCATGATCGGGGACCAGCTGGGAACGGACATCGCGGGAGGGGTTCGCATGGGCATGCGGACGGTACTGGTGCTCTCCGGGGTCTCGCGGGAAGCCGAGGAGGGAGGCGTGCGGCCGGATCTGGTGGTGGAGGATCTCGCGGACCTCCTGAGCCGGTGGCCGCGGGAGGAAGGCGCAGGAAGGGAGTCGGGGGGTGCCCAGTGAGCAAGATCCTCTACGTGATCCTCGATGGGCTCGGAGACCGTCCCATCCCCGCGCTCGGGGATCGGACGCCCCTGGAGGCCGCGTCCACCCCCCATCTGGACGCCCTGGCCGAGCAGGGGCAGCAGGGCTTGGTGGTGACGGTGGGGGAGGGGATCGCGCCGGAGTCCGACGTGGCGGTCTTCGCCATCCTCGGCTACGACCCCCACCGGTACCACACGGGCCGGGGCGTGCTGGAGGCTCTGGGCCTGGATCTGCCGTTCCGGGATGGAGACCTCGCGCTCCGCGGGAACTTCGCCACCGCGGAGGGGGAGCGCATCGTGGATCGGCGGGTGGGGCGAGATCTCACGAGCGCGGAGGCCCGGGCCCTGGCGGAGGCCATCCAGCAGGAGGTGCGGCTCCCGGATGCCCGCTTCCGGTTTGCGGCGAGCATCGGGCACCGCTGCGTGCTGGTGCTCTCGGATGCGCGCACGCCGCTCTCCGCCCAGATCAGCAACACGGATCCCGCCTACGCCCGCGTGGGCGGACTCGGGGTCGCCCGGGCGGTGGCGGGGGATACCGTGGAGAGATGTGTGCCCCTGGTAGACACCCCGCAGGCTGTGCGGGCCGCGGAACTCATCAACGAGTTCACCGCGCGCAGCCGTGCGGTTCTGGAACACCATCCTGTAAACCGACGACGCCGCGCGGAGGGAAGGCTTCCAGCCAACCTCATCCTGCTCCGGGACGCGAGCGATCACCTCCCGCGGGTGCCCGGGATCGCGGAGCGGTTCGGGATGCGGTTCGCCTGCTTTGTGGAGATGCCGGTGGAACGGGGGATCGCCCGGGCGCTCGGGATGGGCGTGGTTCCCGTGTCCCCCAGCCAGGGGAACCCTGCCGCCTACACCGTGTGGGCGGAGCGGGCCCGGGAGGTCCTGGCCGACTGGGACGGGCTGTACATCCACCTCAAGGGGCCGGACGAACCCGGTCACGATGGGGACTGGGAGGCGAAGCGGGCGGTGATCGAGCAGATCGATGCCCATTTCTTCGGCCCCCTGCGGCCGGTTCTCGACGGGGTGGTGGTGGCGGTCACCGCGGATCACGCCACCCCGTGCCTCGCCCGCGCCCACACGGACGACCCCGTGCCGCTCCTGGTGGCCGGGCCGGGAATCCCGCCGGATGGCACGGGGCCTTTCGGGGAGCGCAGCGCGGGACGCGGAGTCCTCGGCCGGCTCCGGGGAGTGGATGTCCTCCCGTTCCTCGTGCGCCTGAGTCGGGGGGGCATCCCGCGGTCCGCATGACCCCGGGGTACCGCGCAGCCTGGTGGGCGGCCCGCCTTCTCCTCTGGGGGATCTTCGGCTTCCGCGTTGCGGGCGCGGAGAACTGCCCGCGCGGGGGGCCCATAGTGGTGGCCGCCAACCACCGCTCGTGGCTGGATCCCGTGGTGCTGGGTGCAGCGCTGCCCCGACAGGCCACTTTCATCGGGGCCGAAGATCTCCTGGGGGAACGGGTGAGTCCGGGATTCGTGCCCTGGCAGGTTCTGTTGCGCGTCACCGCGCCCCTCGTGCGGTGGTTCGGGATGATTCCCGTGCGCCGCACGGAGGTGGATCCGGGGGCCTACACAGGCTCCGCTCTCCGCGCGGCGATGCGGGTCCTGCGGGGGGGTGGGGTTCTCGCGGTGTTCGCGGAAGGGGGCGTCAACCGCACCGGGGAGGCTCTCGCGCCCCTGAAGCCGGGGGCGGTCCTGCTGAGCAGACGCGCGCGCGCGCCCATCCTCCCCGCCTGGATCTTCGGGACCGACCGGGCCCTGCCGCTGGGGGAGGTGATCCCCCATCTGGTCCCCGTGGGCGTGCGGTTTGGGGCTCCGCTCGCCCCGCCCGGGGATCCCTCGGAGGCAGAGCTCTACGCGGCCCTGGGACGGCTGCGGGAGGCGCTGCTGCGGCTTCACCTGCAGGGCCCTCCTTGACGGCCGGCGGGCGAGGGGATTGCGGGGCGGGCGCCGAAGATGGGCCTGAGCATGCGCATCGTCATCGCGGGAGCTTCGGGGCTCCTGGGCACAGCCCTCGCGCAACGCCTCCGGTCCGCGGGGCACGAGGTAGTGCCCGTGAGCCGCGACCCGGAGATCCTCTCCCGGGGCGGCGTGTTCTGGGATCCCGATCGGAAGATGCTCCCCGGGGAGCGCCTGGAGGGGTCTGAGGTGGTGGTGAGCCTCGCGGGCGCCCGCATCGCACCCGCCCGCTGGACCCCTGCCTACAAGGCCCTCATCTCCCGTAGCCGCGTGGAGACCACCCGGTTTCTGTGCGAAACCCTCGCGCGCCTGCAGCACAGGCCGCGGGCGCTGCTCTCGGCCTCCGCGGTGGGCTACTACGGGAACCGGGACCCGCACCAGGAGCTGGACGAGGCTAGCCCGCCCGGGGAGGGGTTTCTCGCCCGGCTGTGCGTGGAGTGGGAGGCGGCCACAGAGCCCGCCCGCACCAGCGGGATCCGCACGGTGTTGCTGCGCACGGGCACGGTGCTCACCCTGCGCGGGGGATTCCTGCCGCCAGTGGTGCGGCTCTTCCGGATGGGGCTCGGGGGACGGCTGGGGAGCGGCCGGCAGGTCCTGAGCTGGATCGCACTTCAGGACTATGTCCGGGCCGTGGAGTTCCTCCTCCATCGGGAAGACCTCCATGGGCCCTTCAACCTCACGGCCCCGAATCCGGTGACCAACGCGGAGTTCACCTCGACCCTGGCCCGGGTCCTACGCCGGCCCGCGCTCTTCCGGGTGCCCGCCTTCGCCCTGCAACTCGTCTTCGGCCGGGAGATGGCGGAGGAGGTCTTCCTGTCGGGGCAGCGGGTGATCCCACGGAGGTTGGTGGAGGCTGGCTTCCGGTTCGATCTCCCGGAGCTCGAGGGCGCCCTGCGGGCCGTTCTCGCGGAACGAAGCTAACGGAACGAAGCTAAAGAGGAGCACGCCCGCCGGGCCGTCGGTTCTCGCCCCGGCCACAGGGGATACGGTACACTTGGGGTAAGGAGGGATGCACGATGGGGCTCGGGAGTATCGGAACGGGGGAGCTCCTGGTCATCCTCCTCATTGCCCTGTTGATCTTCGGGCCCGCGCGCCTGGCAGATCTCGGCAGTTCGCTGGGGAAGGCCATCCGGGACTTCCGGAGGGGCCTGCAGGAGGAGGACGATCACGAGACCATGTCCGGCTCCAGGTAGAACTCTCCCGCTCTCCCGTGGTCTCGTCGTAGGCGAAGAGCTCCGCGGACATGCAGGGCAGCCGGCGGTGCGTACCCGGCTCAGGAGAGCTCTTGCGGAACACCTCCTTTTGGTCCCTCACGTGAGCACCAGTTCCCCGTCCTGAGCGTTCGGAGATCCCAGAAGCTCCGCAGCCTCCACCGCGGGCAACAGGTCCTCGATGCCCGTCTGCGGCTCCCCGCGAGCTCCGGGAGATCCACCCGACCCTCCGCATCGTGCACGAGCTCCACGGGCCCGTGAGGAGTCCAAAAGGTGCATGGGAAGCCGGAGCTTCCCGATCCCGCCAGGGGGGAGCTCAGGCCGCACCTTTCCCAGGATGCGGGTAGGCTGGTGCTCAGGACCACCACCCGGTCACTGAGGAAGGCCGCCTCCAC
>JAVKHN010000066.1:0-7162 GCA_031459935.1 Candidatus Sysuimicrobium calidum
CCGGAATGCGCCGGAAGGTGGTGGCGAACCTGCCATACGGGATCGCCTCGCCCCTCTTGGTCCGCCTGTTAGAGGAGGTGCCGGACCTGGAACGCCTGGTGGTGACCGTACAGGAAGAGGTGGCCCGGCGGCTGGTGGCCCGGCCGGGGACGGCCGACTACGGTCTGCTCACCGTCCTGGTGCGGTTCCACGCGGAGACGGAATTGGCCTTCCGGATCCCGCCTTCCGCCTTCGTGCCGCCTCCCCGGGTGACCTCCGCGGTGGTGGTGTTGACCCCGCGGCCGCGCCCGGAGGGCGTGGACTACGAGCTGTTCCGCACGCTCGCGCGGGCGGCTTTCGGGCAGAGACGCAAGCAGCTGCGCAGGGCGTGGGCTCGGGTGGTGCCGGCCCACCGTCTGGAGGAGGCTGCGCGGCTTGCGGGAGTGGACCTCCGCCGTCGCGGCGAGACCCTGTCCGTGGAGGAGTTCGCCGCAGTCGCGCGGCGGCTGCGCTAAGCGCTTCCCTCAGGGTGCACGGAGTCCTGCTTCACCTGAACGTTCCGGATACTTGAACGCGGATCTTGCGGGTGTGTACGACGTCTCGTAGTCTTTAGGTGGCGAAAGCGCCCGCAAGGAGTGGCGCCGCACGGATGGCGTTGCTGGAATGCGACTCGCTGGTGAAACGGTTCGGCGGACTGGTGGCCGTGGACGGGGTGTCCCTCCAGGTTCAAAGTGGGGAGATCGTGGCCTTGGTGGGGCCCAACGGTGCGGGGAAGACGACCCTCCTCAACCTCCTGAGCGGGTTGCTCCCCTTGGACTCCGGACAAATCCGGCTACGGGGGGCCAGGATCGACGGACTGCCGCCGTGGCGGATCGCCCGCCTCGGAGTGGGCCGGACGTTCCAGGTTCCGCGGGTGTTTGAACTCCTCTCGGTGGCGGAGCACGTGCGCACTGGGACAGTGGCGCGGGCTCTTGTGGATGCGGGACGACGGGCGGCGGAGGCCGTGGACGACGAAGTACGCTGGGCGCTTCGGATGGTCCGGCTCGAGGACCGGGCCGCCTGCCGGGCGGGACAGGAACCTCCCGGCCGGCGCAAGCTGGTAGAGCTGGCTACGGTCCTCGGGAGTCGGCCGCGCTTGCTCCTCCTGGATGAGCCGCTGGCCGGTCTGCACCCCCGGGAGCGGCAATTTGCGGTGGGTCTTCTGCATCGGATGCGCGACGAGCGGGGCGTCGGCATCCTGTGGGTGGAGCACGACATGGAGACCGTCACCCGAGCGGCGGATCGGGTCGTCGTGCTGCACCGTGGAAAGGTCATCGCGGACGGCCCGCCGCCGCAGGTCATGGAGCATCCGGAGGTGGTCCGGGCGTACTTGGGGGGGATCGGGGGAGAGAGTCCTTGGACAGGGTCGTGGTGAAGACGGAAGGGTTGTGCGTCGCGTACGGCGACGTCACGGTCCTGTGGGGAATCGGGCTCCACGTCTGCAGCGGGGAGGTGGTGGTCCTTCTGGGCCCGAACGGAGCCGGAAAGACTACACTGCTCCGGGCCCTCTGTGGATTGCAGGAGGGGCAGCTGTCCGTGGTGGCGGGCCGGGTGTGGTTCCTGGGGGAACCTGTGGAGGGCCTGACGGCGCCCGAGCTGGTCCGGAGAGGGGTGGTACAGGTGCCGGAGGGGCGGCACATCTTCCCCGCCCTTTCAGTGGAAGAGAACTTGCTGCTGGGGGGCTACGTGCTGCCGCGGCGGGTCCGGCGGGAGCGGCTGGAGCAGGTCTACGACAAGCTCCCAATCCTTCGCGCCCGCCGGCGCGCCCTGGCCGGAACCCTTTCCGGGGGACAGCAGCAGTTGCTGGCGGCCGGTCGCGCACTGATGCTGCAGCCGCGCCTGTTGCTTCTGGACGAGCCAAGCCTTGGGCTGGCTCCGGCCATGGTCCGTCAGATCTTCGCCCTCGTCGCCCAGCTGCGGCGCGAAGGCACCGCAATCCTGGCTGCAGAGCAGGACGTGCAGGCTGCGCTGTCCGCGGCCGACCGGGGATACGTGATGGCCGGGGGCCGGCTTGTCGCCACCGGTCCCGCACAGGCCCTGGGGGCCCATCCCTGGGTCCGGAGATCCTATCTGGGTCTTTGAACAGCACTCGTGAGAGGGGGTGGTGGGGAATGACCCGGCCAGACGGGCTTACCCGTCGGCAGTTTTTCGGCTCGTTGGGCGCGGTCGCGTTGGGGGCGCTCCTGTCCGGTAGGGTGGGTACCGCCCAGGGCGCACCCGTGCGGATCGGATTCGCCATCTCGGAGACGGGGCCGTACGCCATCGGCGCCAACATCACGCAGTTGCCCAACTACCTGCTCTGGCGGGACCAGGTGAACACGCGGGGGGGGTTGGTGGTGAAGGGCGAGGGGCGGCGGCGGGTGGAGTTCGTGCAGTTCGACGACCGGAGCGACATCGAAACGGCCATCCGGCTCTACGAGCGGCTGATCTCGGTGGAGCGGGTCGACCTGCTGCTGCCGCCGTGGGGGACCGCCATGCACTTCGCGGTCGCCCCCGTCTTCAACCGGGCCGGCTACCCGCTGTTGGGGCCTACGGTGGGGTCGTTGCGGCTCCGGGACATGCGGCTGCCGTACTTCTACGCGATGCTGGCGCAGCCCGACGCGCAGATGACGGCCCTGGTGGGTCTCCTGAAGGAGATGCGGAGAAGACACGGGTTCAACCGGGTGGCCGTGATCTACGTCAACGACCTGTTCGGCATCGAGCACTACCAGTACCTTCGGCCGCTCCTGCGGCAGGAACGCTTCGAGGTGGTGGAGGAACGGGCTTACCCGCTGGGGGTGACGGACCTGTCCGACGTGTTGCGGAGCCTACAGGGGAAACGGCCGGATGCGTTCGTGGGGCTTACGTACCCCGCAGACACCAACCTGGTCGTCAGTCAGGCGGCCGGGATCGGGTTCAACCCGCCCTTGTTCTACACGGCGGTGGGCACCGCCTTCCCGGCCTTCCGCGACCGGTTCGGCGGGAACGCGGAGGGGGTCATGGGGATCGGGGTTTGGAACCCGAAGGTCCCGTACCGGGGAGCTCGCGAGTACTTCCAGGCCCACGTGGAGAAGTTCCGGAGGGAGCCGGATCGTTGGGCCAGTGCCTTCACGTACGCGGCGTTGCAGATCCTGGAGCGGGCGGTGGCGGAAGTGGGCTTGGACCGGGCTCGTATCAAGGAGTACCTGGATGCGAACACGTTCGAGACGGTGGTCGGACCGGTGCGCTTCGTCAACGGGATCAACCGGGCTACCCCGGGGATGGTGGGGCAGTGGCAGCGCGGCGAGTTCGAGGTGGTCTGGCCGAGGGAGCGGGCGACGGCAGAGCCCGTGGTCCCGAAACCGAGCTGGCGGTGACGCTTGGTCTGGGTCGAGATTGTCCTGGGTGGGTTGCTGCTGGGAGGTCTTTACGCGCTCCTGAGCGTAGGACTCAACCTCCAGTATGGCCTCATGCGGGTGCTGAACGTCGCCCACGGCGAGTTCGTCGTCCTCGGGGGGTACGTGACCTACACGCTGGTGGTGGGGTGGAAGGTCAACCCCCTGGCGACCCTGGCGGTGACGGGCCCGGGGCTCTTCCTGGTCGGGCTGGCAGTCCACCGGGTCTTGTTCCGCGGGCTGGTGCGGTTGCGGCGGACGCGGGAGGAGCTCGAGGCCAACTCCATGCTCCTGTGCTTTGGTCTGTTGTTCGTGCTGCAGAACGCGATGTTGCTCCTCTGGAGGGCGGACATCCGGGGCTACACGTACTGGGACCACCCGTGGACCCTGGCGGGGGTGGCCATGCCCGCCAACCGGGTCGTGGCATTCGCCGCCGCGGTGGGGCTGACCGGAGGCCTGTTCGCCGCGCTGCGGTATACGCTGGTGGGGACAGCGCTCCGCGCGCTGATGCAGGACGCCGTGGGTGCGCGGGTGGTGGGGATCCCGGTTCAGAAGGCCCACGCGTTGTGTTTTGCTCTCGGTGTGGCACTGGCCGGGGTCACCGGGAGCCTGTTGAGCATGCTGTACCCCCTCACGCCGTTCGCGGGGTTCCCCTACACGGTGACCGGCTTGGTGGTGGTTATCCTGGGGGGTCTGGGGAGCCTAGTCGGTAGCCTGATCGGCGGCCTGCTCTTGGGCGTGGTGGAGGCGGTAGGCGTCTACCTGACGTCACCGGATCTCCGGCTGGCGCTGAGCTACGGCGTGCTGGTCACCACGTTGGTCGTACGCCCGTACGGTTTGGTGAACGCGGCGGCTCGGCGCCCCGGACAGCAGCCGTGGGTGTAGCTCTGGTCCGGCGGGTAGCTCTCCCTCTGGGGCGCGCCCAGGCAGGGTGGAAGAGCGGGAGTGCCCGGTGGCTGGCGGGCGCGGGGGTGGTGCTCGTGTTGCTGCCAGCCTGGGTGTCGTCCTATCACCTTTCCCTGGCGGTGAGCGCGCTGAGCGCGGTGGCCCTGACCAGCGCGTGGGCGATGTTCTCCGGACCGACGCGGTACCTGTCCCTAGCCACGGCGGCCTTCTTCGGGGTGGGGGCGTACAGCGCGTTTGTGTTACCCCCGGATCTGCCGTGGCCTGGCGTGGTGACGGCCGGTGCGATTTTTTCGGCGGCGCTGGCGGTGGGGGTTGGGGTGGTGAGCCTGCGGCTGCGGGGCCCCTATTTCGCCATCGTGACGTTCGGCCTCAGCCAGCTGGTCCAAGAAGTGGGGGTCTGGTACGAGCGGCACGTGACCGGGACGGTGGGGCGTATCTTGATGGCCCCGTGGAACTTGCCGGTGGTGTACTACAGCCTCCTGGCCATCGCGCTGGTGGCCGTCGGGTTGCGGTGGTGGCTCGAGCGATCGCGGTGGGGCGTGGTGCTGCGGGCAATCGGGTGCGACGAGGAACGGACGGAAGTCCTTGGGATCCCGGTGTCTCGGGTGAAAGTGGCCGTTTTCGTCCTGAGCGCCGCTTTGATGGGCGCGGTGGGTGCGGCGCAGGCAGCTCGGTGGACGTACCTGGACCCAGGAATCGCCTTCAACCCCCTGCTCTCCTTCCAGACCGTAGTGATGGCGCTGCTGGGGGGAGCGCACAGCCTGTGGGGCCCCGTCGTGGGTGCCCTCGTGTTGAGTGGCGTTTCGGAAGCCCTGCTGGTGCGGTTCCGGTACCTCTACCTTCTGGGGTTCGGGGTCCTCCTGGTGGTGGTGGTGAGGTACTTCCCGCACGGGCTAGCGGGGTGGTACTTGGAGACCGAAACCAGCCGGCGGGTGCGGCGCTGGTGGTGGAGCCTGTCCCGAAGGACGGCATGGGGAGGTCGGATGCGACAGGAGTTCCGGCTCTATGTGGACGGGACCTGGGAAACTGCTCCGGGGGGACGGACGTTCCCGGACGTCAATCCGGCGACGGGGCAGGTGTTCGCCAGGGTGGCGGCGGGGGACCGCGAGGTGTGCCGGCGGGCGGTCGAGGCGGCGGCCCGTTCGCAGCGGGAGTGGGCGGAGCTGTCACCCGGAGATCGGGCGTCGGTGCTGCTGCGGGCGGCCCAGGTGTGGGAGCGGCGCCAGGAGGAGCTGGTGCGCATGCTCGTCACGGAGACGGGATCGGTCTGGAAGAAGGCGCGTTTCGAGGTGGCCTACTGCAGCGAGCTCCTCCGTCACGCGGCGTCCCTGGCCTACCAGGCGGGCGGGCAGGTCGTCCCTTCTAACATTCCGGGAAAGCTGAACTACCTGGTGCGTCGGCCCGTGGGCGTGGTGTCGGTCATCACCCCGTGGAACGTGCCCTACCTGCTCACCCTGCGGGCCGTGGGGCCCGCCCTGGCCCTGGGCAATGCCGTGGTGGTGAAGCCTTCGGAGGAGACCCCGCTGTGCGGGGGCTTGATCCTGGCGGAGGTGTTCGAGGAAGCCGGTCTACCGCAGGGCTTACTGAACGTGGTGCCGTGTCCTCGGGAGGGGGTGGAGGAAGTCGGAGAAGTCTTGGTAACGCACCCTGCAGTGGGAGCCGTCAGCTTCACCGGTTCCACGGCCACCGGACGGAAGCTGGCGGCGCTGGCAGGCCGGCACTTGAAGCGGATCGTCTTGGAGCTGGGTGGCAAGAACCCGCTGATCGTCTTGTCAGACGCGGACCTGGACTTGGCGGTCCGGGTGGCGTGTTTCGGCGCCTTCTTCCACCAGGGGCAAATCTGCATGGCCACGAGCCGGGTTCTGGTGGAGGAGAGCGTGGCGGAAACGTTCACGACCCAGCTGGTCGAGCGCGCTCGGCGGTTGGAGTGGGGGGATCCGCGGGACCCGCGGACGGACATCGGGCCGATCATCAACGGCAACCAGCTGGCCAAGATCGAGGCCCACGTAGAGGACGCCGTGGCGAAAGGAGCTCGCGTGCTCGTGGGAGGCCACCGGCGAGACCCGTTTTTCGAGCCGACGGTCCTCGGCGACGTCACGCCGGCAATGCGCTGCTACCACGAAGAGACGTTCGGGCCGGTGGTGAGCGTGATCCCGATCCGGGACGCACGCGAGGCGGTGCGGATCGCCAACGACAGCACCTATGGTCTGTCGGCCGCCGTGGTGACGGCGGACGCTGAGCGGGCCATGGCGCTGGCCAGCCGCCTGCAGTGCGGGATGGTCCACGTCAACGACGCCACAGTTCACGATGAACCCCACATCCCGTTCGGAGGCGTGAAGGGATCGGGGTTGGGACGGCACGGTGGCCTAGCGGCACTCGAGGCATTCACGGAAATCCACTGGATCAGTGTACAGACGGAACCCCGCAGGTATCCGTTTGACCCGTAGAAAGGGCCTGGAGGACGAGGGAGGAGGGTGTACAGGGATGCGCAGAGGTGTGGTGTTGGCCCTGGTCCTGGGGACTCTGTGGGCGGCGGGAGGGCTGGCGGCGGCTCCCTACTACGCGGGCAAGTCCGTGGAGATCATCGTGCCCACCTCCCCTGGCGGCCCGTCAGACATCCTCGTGCGGGCCATGGCGCCGTACCTCGAGAGGCACATCGCCGGGAGTCCGTCGGTCCGCGTGCGCAACATGCCCGGCGGCGGCACCATCCTGGGCAGTAACTGGTTCGCGCTCAACGCCAAGCCGGACGGGCTCACCCTCCTGGCGGCGCCCGTGGGGGCTACCATCGCATACATCATCAAGAACCCAGCGGTCCGCTACGACTTCCGCAACTTCAAGCTGGTGGCGGTGAGCGGCAGCGGCGCGGTGTTCTACGCGTCGCCCCG
>JAVKHN010000067.1:0-6801 GCA_031459935.1 Candidatus Sysuimicrobium calidum
CGCCGCGCGATCCCTGAGGCGTCCACGGTCACCACCTGCTCCAGAGGGACGCCCACGGCCCGCACGGGTCGGGGAGCGTTCACCACCACCCACGTGCCCGGCCGGATCCCCCGCAGCACCTCCGGCACCACCAGGAGCCGGTGGTCGAGCACCACCACCGCGTCCGGCTGCTCCACCGCTCCCCGGCGGCGGATGGGGTACGGGGCAATGCGGGTGTAGGCCTGCACGGGCGCGCCCCGACGCTCGGGGCCGAACTCCGGGGAGGCCTGGGCATACCCTCCCGCCTCGATCACCGCCTCCGCCAGCAGCAGAGCCGCCGTCTTGACCCCGAATCCGCCCCGCCCATGCCAGCGAACATTTAGGATCGGAAAGGTCATCCCAACTTCCCTCAGCCCCAGTGTGGCGCCCTCCGACGCCTTGGGCGATCGGATGCGGGACCGATGCAGGTCGGGCTTCGAATGGATAAAATAAAAAAGAAAAATCAAATCGGGAGGACAGGCATCCATGCCGGGACAGAAAATTCGCGTCCTCATCGCGGACGACCACGGGATCGTCCGGGATGGGATCCGCATGATCCTCTCCAGCCAGGAGGACATCGAGGTGGTGGGGGAGGCCAGCACCGGGCGGGAGGCGGTGGAGCTGGCCCGGCGCATGCAGCCGGACGTGGTGCTCATGGACATCAGCATGCCGGACATGAACGGCATCGAGGCCACCCGCCGCATCCGGGAGGAGATGCCCAGCGTGCAGGTGCTGGGGCTCACCATGCACGAGGAGGAGAACTACGTGTTCCAGATGCTGAAGGCGGGAGGAGCGGGTTACGTCCTCAAGCGGGCCGCGGCGGAGGACCTGGTGACGGCGGTGCGGGCTGCGGCGCGCGGGGAGGTGTTCCTGTACCCCTCCGTGGCGAAGCTGGTGGTCCGGGACTACCTGGAACGGGCCCGACACCAGGAGGACGACACCTCCCTGGATGCCCTCACGCCCCGGGAGAAGGAGATCCTGGCCCTCATCGCGGAGGGCCTCACCAATCAGGAGATCGCGCAGCGTCTGGTGATCAGCGTGAAGACCGTGCAGACCCACCGGGCCCACATCATGGAGAAACTCAACCTCCACGACCGGACAGAACTGGTGCGGTTCGCCATCCGCAAGGGACTCATCGAGCCGTAGCCGCCACCAGCCGCTCCAGGAGCCCGGGGAGCAGGGTCCCGAGCCGGTGCTTGGGCACCCAGGCATCCGCGGCCAGGGCCCGGGCGGCCTCCGCATACGGCCCCTCATCCCCTGCCGTGGCCACCACCAGCCGCATCCGGGGCCACCTCCGCCGGAGATCCTGCAGGCTCATACGGTGCGGGCCGCTGCACGCCCCGAAGTCCGCCACCACCACATCCACCTCCCCCTCCCACTCCAGGAGCTCCTCCAGGGATTCTGTCTGCAGAACCACCTGGGCGTGCTCCGCCAGCACTGCTCGGATCGCCTCGCGGACAAGAGGGGTCCGGTCCACCACCGCCACGCGTGTCTTCCCCATCTCGCTCCCACCGTAGCCCCCAGGTGCCCCGGCGAAAATCGGGTGTCCGCCCGATCCCGGCCCGGATCGCTCCGGAGCCACCCTGGGGACGGAGGTGAACGCCATGGAGAAGCGGGAGCCCCAGGACTTCGCGGGCGTCTGTGGCCTTTACTGGACGGGGAGCGCGTGGTACACGACCTTTGAGGCCACCTGTGGAACCCAGGGAGAGGTGCAGCTAATTAACCTCTGCCCGGTGTATGCCTGTGCCAGGGCCCGAGGGGTGGCGCACTGCGGGGTCTGCCCGGAGTTCCCCTGTGCCCTCCTCATCAACCTGGCGGCCCTGGGAGGGCCAGAGGACCGCCGGATCGAATCCGCGGCCCTGCGGGCCCGACTGGGCGACGAGGCATGGGCGGAGTGGGCTCGGGCGCAGAAACTGTGGCTCAGCTACTGCCCTCTTCGGGACCACGCCTCCACGCACACGCCCCACCTGGCCCGGGCGTGAGGAGCACGGAATACGAGAATCGGGTGTAGACCCGATCTTTTACTGACAAAAATCAGGCTTCCACCGGATCCCCCGGGATCCGGGAGTTCGGTACCGTCTCCCCCGAATCCCAGACCTAGCCGGGAGGTGAGACCTGATGGACGGATTCGATGTGGTGCAGCTCGCCCACGTGGAGATCTACACCCCGAAACCCGAGGAGACCTACTGGTTCTTCCACGATCTTCTGGGGATGGAGGAGACCACCCGGGAAGGGCAGTCCGTGTACCTGCGGGGATACGAGGACTTCTACCACCACTCCCTCAAGATCACGGAGGCCCCTAGGCCGGGGCTCGGGCACATCGCGTGGCGCACGGCCTCCCCACAAGCCCTGGAGCGGCGGGTGAAGATCCTCCAAGCCAGCGGCGCGGGTCAGGGCTGGCACGACGGCGACCTGGGCCACGGTCCCGCCTACCGGTTCACCACGCCGGACGGACACACGATGGAACTGCTGTGGGAAGTGGAATACTACCAGGCTCCCCCGGAGAAGCGGAGTCCCCTCAAGAGCCGCCCCTCCCGCAGGCCCCTCCGGGGGATCCCCGTGCGTCGGCTGGACCACGTGAACTGCCTTTGCGCGGAGGTAATGCCCAACCGCCGGTTCATGATGGAGCAGCTCGGCTTTCTGCTCCGGGAGCAGAAGATCGGAGAAGGCGGCGTGGAGGTCGGCGCATGGCTCAGCGTAAGCCCCCTCGTGCACGAGATCGGGCTCATGCGGGACGCCACGGGCAGCCGGGGGCGGTTCCACCACGTGGCCTTCTGGTACGGCTACCCCCAGCACCTCTCCGACCTGGCGGACCTCTGCTCGGACTACGGGATCCGCATCGAGGCGGGACCCGGAAAGCACGGGACCACCCAGGCGTACTTCATGTACGTGTTCGAGCCGGGGGGAACCCGGGTGGAGCTCTTCGGAGACACCGGTTATCTGATCTTCGATCCTGACTGGAAGACGGTGGTGTGGGACGTCTCCAACGAGAGCGACCTGGAGAAGAGCACCATCTGGTTCGGCGGGCGCCTCCCGGAGACCTTCTACACCTACGGCACACCGCCCGTGGAGGAATGAGAACGGGGAGGGGGTTGCACCCCTCCCCATCCCCCTACGGATAGATCCCGAGGGTCAAGAGCGCGTCGCTTACCCGCTGGATGGCCCGAACAAGGGCTGCAGTGCGCAGGTCCACCCCGTTTGCCCTTGCCACCTCCATCACCTGGTGGAAGCTACGCACCACCATCCGCTCCAACCGTCCGTGGATCTCCTCCTCGTCCCAGAAGAAGGACTGCAGGTCCTGCACCCACTCGAAGTAGGACACGATGACCCCGCCCGCGTTGGCCACGATGTCCGGCACCACCAGCACCCCGCGCTCACGGAGGATGTCGTCCGCCTCAGGGGTGGTGGGGCCGTTCGCGCCCTCCACCACCACCCGCGCCCGGATGCGAGGGGCATTCTCCCGGTGGATCTGGCCCTCCAGGGCTGCAGGCACCAGGATGTCGCAGGGGAGTTCCAGCAGCTCCGCATTGGTCACGGGCTGAGCCCCGGGATAGCCCACCACGCTCCCGGTCTCCCGCTTGTGGCGCAGCACGGCCTTCGGGTCCAGCCCCTCAGGCCGGTAGATCCCGCCCTGGGAGTCGCTCACCGCCACCACCCGGGCCCCCATCTCGTGCAGCAGCCGCGCCGCGTGGTACCCCACGTTCCCGAACCCCTGCACCGCCACCCGCGCTCCCCCAAGCCGCAGGCCCACCGCCTTCGCGGCCTCCCGGGCCGCGAGCGCGCATCCCCGCCCCGTAGCGTCCTCCCGGCCCACAGTCCCCCCCACGGAGGGGGGCTTTCCGGTCACCACGGCGGGAATGGAGTAGCCCCGGTGCATGCTGTAGGTGTCCATGATCCACGCCATCACCTGTGGCGTGGTGCCAACATCCGGAGCCGGGATATCGCTTTCAGGACCCATGAGGATGCTGATCTCCGTGGCGTACCGGCGGGTGAGCCGCTCGAGCTCCCCCTGGGAGAGCCGCTTGGGATCGCACACCACCCCACCCTTGGCCCCACCGTACGGCAGCCCCGCCACCGCACACTTCCACGTCATCCACATCGCGAGAGCCCGCACCTCGTGGAGGGTCACATCCGGGTGGTAGCGGATCCCACCCTTGGTGGGGCCGAGGACCGTACTGTGGTGGACCCGGTATCCGGTGAAGACGCGCACCGATCCGTCGTCCATCTTCACGGGGAAATTCACCACCAGTTCCCGCCGAGGGTACATGAGAAACTCCCGGATGCCCCGTTTGAGGGGTACGTAGCGGCTCGCCCGCTGGAACTGTTCCAGGGCCATCTCCCAAGGGTCCTGCTGTGGCCGGAGAGTCGCCTGCACCTTTCCCTCCTCCCCTACTGGGTTTTCTGCCTGCACTCCAAGAACTCCTGGAGAGCTACCGCGTTGTTGTGAAGGGAGTCCCGGGCGCTGTAGAGCAGCGTCACGTTCCCCCGCCTGGCTGCCTCCCAGAGCGGCCGCCAGGTTTCGGGGCGGGACTCGAGCTCCGCGAAGTACCGCCGTTTGAACTCCTCCCACTTTGCCGGGTCGTGTCCGAACCACCGCCGCAGCTTGTCGCTGGGAGCCACCTCCCGCAGCCACCCATCTATCCGAAGCGCCTCCTTTCGCAGCCCACGGGGCCAGAGCCGATCCACCAGGTACCGCTTTCCGTCCTCGGGCTCCACCGGATCGTACACACGCTTCACTCGGATCATGGCTTCCCTCCACGTGGGGCAGGAATGGGCCCCCGAGTGAACTCCCGTTCGCCCTGGAAGGGGGGATGGGTTGGAGGGCAGGGTGCATCGCGTCTACGGATCGGGCAGAACCCGAAACGCCACGTTCAGGCGGTTCCAGGCGTTGATGGTGATCACCGCCATGGTCAGCTCCACCAGCTCCCGTTCGCTGAACCACCGCCGGGCCTCCTGCCACACGGCCTCCGGAACGCCCTTCTCGGCGATCCGGGTCACCGCCTCCGCCCAGGCAAGGGCAGCCCGCTCCCGCTCCGTGAAGAGCGGGGAATCCCGCCACGCGCTCAGGGCCACCAGACGCCGGACATCCTCCCCCAGGCTCTGGCTCTGCCGGAGGTGAAGGTCCAGGCAGCGGGCACACCCATTGATCTGGGAGGCCCGGATCTTCACAAGTTACACGAGCCTGCGATCCAGCGACGGTGAAGCGAGGGAGCGCTCCAGGTCCCGGATGGCCTCCACGGCCTCCGGTGCTACGCGTTGAACATCCAACCGTTCGGCCATGACGCCTCCTCAGCGATCCAGCAACGGGTCAAATTGGGCTTTTCGGTCCGCACCTCCAACGGCTCTCGGTACCTCACTTGCCCTACCCCGGCACGCCCCGCACCAGCATCACCGCTAGGGCCAGGATCACGAGAACGAAAAGGGCATTGAGGCGGCCCACCCAGGCGGCCTGCCGCCGGAGGGCCATGGCCCTTTGCGCATCCAGACCCCCCTCCTGCAGCAGGCGCGTGCTCGCGGGCCCCAGGGAGAAGTCGTGGACGGCGCTGAGGAGGATGGCGGCCAACACGAATCCCAGCTTCCACGCCAGCACCTGCCCGAAGGGACTGCGCCACAGCCGTCCCGTGACCACGCTCTCCCAGCTCACTCCCCGGTAGGCCAGGTTCAGGATCCCGGTGAGGACCAGAAGCACAATACAGGTCCAGGCCACGGGCCGGAATCGCTCTCCCATCCGAGCCACGAGCTCCGCCCGGGGGCGGTCGGGCAGACCCCGCAGCACGGGAATGGCCACCAGGGCCAGGAACAGCATCCCGCCCACCCACACCACCGCGCTCAGCAGGTGCACGTACACGCTCAGGTGGTACATCCTGCAGGCATTCTACAGGTTCTCTCCGGAGGACTCCTTGACCTCCGCCAAGGAGAGGTCCTCCGCGATCTCCACCAGCGCGTGCGGACTCCGGATCACCAGGCGCTGCCGGCCGGCTGCCACGATGCCCAGCTGCTCCCACCGGCTCAAAATGCGGCTTGCGGTGTAGAGGGTCGTGCCCGTGAGGTTCGCGAGGTCTTCCCGGCGGAGCGGCAGGTCCACCAGAATCCCCTCCTCCGTCCTCCGCCCTGTCTGCCGGGCCAGTCGCAGCACCGCCCGTGCCACCCGCCGCTCCACACGCTCCGATACGAGCTCCTGGATACGCTCCTGCAGCTCCTCGATCCGCCGGGCCTGCAGCCGCAGGAGGTTGAGGGCAACCCGGGGACACCGGAGGAGGAGCTGCTGCAGCATTTCCCCCGACCACCCGAGCACCTGACTCTCCTCCAGGGCCTCCGCCGAGACAGGGTATCGAGCCTCCCCCAGGGCCGCGACCCCGCCGAAGAGCTCCCCAGGGGTGAGGATGCGGTGGATCACCGCCCGGCCGTCGGGGTGCACCTGCACCAGGCGCATCCGGCCAGCTTCCAGTACGTAGACATGCGTGGCCGGATCCCCCTGGGAGAACAGCATCTCCCCCCGGTGCAGCTTCCGCGTCCGGGCCCCCTCCCGGATGCGTTCCAGTTCGTCCCGGGCGATCCCCTGAAAGATCGGGCAGCGGGCCAGGGCCTCTGCGCTCACATCCCTATCGTGCGGCGGGTGGACCTTCGAGGCAATCCGCTTGTGCGGGAGCAAAGACGCCGGCCTCAAAATCCGCTGGACTGAAGTCGGCATGGAGAAGGTACGGAAGGATGAGACGGTGGAGGCGTTCCTGCGTCTCAGACCGCAGGCGGTAAGGGTTTTCCTGCGACACCGCATGGCCTGCC
>JAVKHN010000068.1:0-6744 GCA_031459935.1 Candidatus Sysuimicrobium calidum
GTTCCCGTGGATGCGCCGGGAGGTGGTGGCGCCGTTCCTGCTTCCTGCGGCGGCCGTGGTCTTCGGACGGCTCTTCGGGCTCGGCCCGTTCGCCACCGGACTCCTCCTCGCGGGGGTGGCCCTTACGGTATGCCCGGATCTTCGGAGGATCGGGCTTGTACGCGCCCGTCATCCCACAAGCCTGTTGAGCTCCGCGGGGTTTTCCGGGATGGCGGTGTGGCTCGTGCAGGCGGGATTTGCAGCTCAGGGGATCCCGCTGTTCTTCCAGCTGTCCGGGTCTGGTAGCATCGCGATAACCCTCGTGTTCGGGGCCGCAGAGGAGCTGTGGCTGCGGGGGGTGCTTCCTGCCTCCCTCCCCCTCTCTCCCCTCGCCGCCTTTGTCCTCTCCGAGGCAGGAACCCTTCTCCTGTACGCGGGCGCGAGGGGGGAGGTCGTGGCCTGGCACCTCCTGAGCGGCGCAGCCTTTTTCCTGATCCGACGGCTTACGGGAAGCCTTTGGGGACCTGTGCTCGCTCGGGGGATCGGAGACGCGGCCCTGTGGGCCCTTCTGGGCCGGTGGCCGTTTTAGGACCACCCAGGCGGGGGGTCGGCGGCTGCGGTCCATGGTTAAGGGAGGAGAGACGGAGCGGGAGCGCCCGTTGCGAGAGGCCGATTATCACGTCCGGTTGGAGAACATCCGCGAAGCAGCTGCGGCCCTGCGGCCCCATGTGCTGCAGACGCCGTTGCTGCGGGCAGGAGCTCTGGGGCGGATGGCGGGGGTGGAGCTGTGGCTGAAGGCGGAGAACCTGCAGCGGACGGGTTCCTTCAAGGTCCGGGGGGCCTTTAACCGCATCCGCCTGCTGAGCCCGGAGGAACGACGCCGCGGGGTGGTGGCTGCGTCCGCGGGCAACCACGCCCAGGGGGTGGCGCTCGCGGCGCGGGAGTTGGGGGTACAGGCCACCGTGGTGATGCCGGAGGAGGCGCCTCTGGTCAAGGTGGAGTCCACCCGCGGGTACGGCGCGGAGGTGGTACTGCACGGCAAGGACTTCGAGCAAGCTCTCGCCCATGCGCGAGAGCTGCAGGAACGGTCCGGTGGGATCTTCGTCCACGCCTTCGACGACCCCACGGTGATCGCGGGCCAAGGGACGGTGGGGCTGGAGATCGTGGAACAGTTCCCGGAAGTCGACGCGGTGGTGGTCCCCGTGGGTGGAGGAGGTCTGATTACGGGCGTGGCCGTGGCCGTGAAATCGCTGAGAGCCAAGGTGAAGGTCATCGGAGTCCAGGCTGCGGCAGCGCCCGCGGTGTACCACGCGTGGCACGCGGGGCAGGTGGTCGAGATGCCAGCCGGCCGCACCCTGGCGGACGGGCTGGCGGTGAGCGCGGCCCGGGAGCGGGTACTGGGGCTGATGCGGCGGTGGGTGGACGACTTGGTCACGGTGGAGGAGGACGAGCTGGCGGGCGCCATGGTGCTGCTGCTGGAGCGGGCGAAGCTGGTGGCGGAGGGGGCGGGGGCTGCCGCGGTGGCGGCCCTGGTGTACGGGAAGGTGCGACTGCCAGGGGCCCGCACGGTGGCGGTGGTGAGTGGGGGGAACGTGGATCTCAACACCCTGGTGCGGGTGGTGGACCGGGGACTGATGAAGACCGGGCGCCTGCTCCGTCTGCACACACGCTTGCTGGACCGTCCCGGGAGCCTGCGGCAGCTGCTGGAGGTGGTGGCCCGGGAGGGGGCCAACGTGGTTACCGTGGAGCACGACCGCCTCGCCCCTGATGTCCCCGTGGGTGAGGCGGAAGTTACCCTGCTGGTGGAGACCCGGGATGCGGAGCACGCGCAGGTGCTGCTGACCCAGGTCCGACGCGCCGGCTTCTCCGTGCGCGGGGAGTAGGACCCTCCCGGCCGGGAGTCTGAGAACCCCTGGACGTGCCGTCTCGTTCACGGATTCTTCACAGGGCCGCCAACGGCCCCTCACGGACCTCACGCAGCATGATCCCGGAGGGTTGGAGATGTCCTGGACGCGCCGGTTTCTCGTGGTGGGGGTCCTGGCGAGCTTATGGGTGGGTGCCGCAGGCCGCTGGCCGGCCCGGGCGGAGGTCTGGGAACCCGTCCAGTTGACCGTGCGCGATCGGGGTGAGGGTCGGGTGACGGTCACCGCCACGTGGCAGGGGGTCCGCGAGGGGACGCTGGTACTGCGTGTGGCCTTCGACACGCATTCCGTGGACCTGTCCGGGTTCGACGTGGCGAGCAACACGGTCCTGCGGGACGAGGCCGGTCGGGAGCTGCGGCCCCTGCGGTGGCAGGAGGAGCAGGGTAGCTCCCATCACCGCCGCGGCCTGCTGGTGTTTGCTGCTCCCCCGGCTCCTCCAGGGCGCCTCTCGCTGGTGGTCCGGAACCTGGCGGGGGTCCCCGAGCGTGTACTGGTCTTCGAGTTCCGGCAGTGAGAACGGCGCCGGCGCTTCCATCTAGGCGAAGTCCGCTGGCCCGCTGCGCGGTAGGACGGGGGGCAGGAATTCCCCCCTGGGTCTGGGGCGCGGTGGGGAGCGCAGGGTTGCTGTGGCTGTACGTGGGGGCCGTGGCCGGGCTGTCCCGTTCCCTGGAGCATGCGTGGGAGCTGCTGGCCACGGACTGGCCCTTCGTGACCGCTCTCGCTGGAGGCTTCGGGGCGCAGGTGGGGTTGTACGCCCACCTGCGGAGGTTGCGGAGGGCGTCCGGTGCCGTCGCGGGCGCTGCGGGTGTCGGTACCGGGACCTCGACCGCGGCCATGGTGGCCTGCTGTGCTCACCATGCCACAGACCTGTTGCCGTTCTTGAGCCTGCCCGCGGTCACGGGTGTCGTCGGTGCCCTGGCCGCGTGGCGGGTACCGCTGATGAGCCTGGGGATCGCCACGAACCTGGTCGGTGTGGGAGTAAGCCTGTGGCTTATACGGCACGCTGGGGCACGCCTGGGCGAGATCCCAGAGAAGGAGGGAGAGGCCATGGCGGAGCGCGTGAAGGACCCTGTGTGCGGCATGGAGGTGGACCCAGAGCGGGCGGCGGCGCGGTCGGAGTACCAGGGCAAGAGCTACTACTTCTGCTCGGCTCACTGCAAAGACCGTTTCGACCGCGAGCCAGAGAAGTACGCCAAGCAGTCCTGAAGGCGACTCCTCTGAGGAACCCGCGGACAAAACTCGTGCAGGAGGTGGAGCGTGCGTTCCACACACCGCTCCCGTGCGACCAGAGCTGTACAGCAGTCGGGCGGCCGGCGGGGCCACGCGGGCGGCCTGTTCGGGGCTCCGCCCGCGGTGCGGAAGGCCGTCTTCCTGCTCCTCGCCCTGACCGCTGCCGGAGGGGCTGCGGCCCTGCTGTGGCCCCGGAGTGGTGGGTCCTGGGAAGCGGACCAGACCATCGAGATCACCATGGCCGGGTTCAGCCAGCCCGTCCTCCTCGCCCGGGCAGGTAAGCCCCTACGCCTGCAGATCGTAAACCCCGACAGCCCCTACCACACAGACGGTGGTGGGTGGCACCAGCTGGCCATCCCCGCGCTCAAAGTGGACGTCCGCGTGCCTCCCCGCAGCGCACGAGTGGTGGAGATCCCACCCGCGCCAGCTGGCGAGTACGGCTTCTACTGCGACGTCTGCTGCGGCGGCAAGGCGAACCCGAGCATGCGGGGTGTTCTGCGGGTGGAGGCCTGACGTCGGCCGCTTGACGGCCGGTGGGGGGAACTGGGTTGGACGCAGCCGACCTTACCCTGCCCGTGGTGGCGGGAGCCGCACTGCTCGATGGTCTGAACCCCTGCTCCTTCGCAGTCTTGCTGACGTTCGTCGGCGTCGCTTTGGTGCTGGCGGAGCGGTCCGGCGCATCCGGGGCACGGGGGCAGCTGTGGCGGACGGGGTTCACCTTCATCTTCGGCGTCTTCCTCGCGTACCTGGCTTTGGGGCTGGGCGGGTGGACGTCCCTCCGCGGGCTCGCTGGCGGGCACTGGGTGGGTCGCGTGACAGCCCTGGCCGCCGTGGGCCTGGGAGTGGTGACGCTTCAGGAGGCGCTGGTGCCGGAATGGGGGGTACGGCTCAGTCCACCCCCAGCGTTGGGCGAACGGCTGCGGGCCCTGAGCGCCCGGGGCAGTCTACCCGCGGTGTTCGGTGCAGGGGTGCTGGTGAGTCTGTGCACCGTGCCCTGCTCGGGGGCCATCTATCTCGCGGTGCTGGCCCTGCTGGCCAGGCAGCCAACGTGGATGCGGGGGGTAGGGTATCTGGTCCTGTACAATGCCCTATTTGTGCTGCCTCTGGTGGCCCTGCTGGTCCTGGCTAGCTCGCGGCCCGTCTTCAACCGGCTCGGGCGCTGGCAGCTCCACCACCGCCGGACCCTGAAATTCGGAATGGGGGTCGGTGCGTTGATCTTGGGCCTCCTGCTCCTGGCGATGCTGTGAGAGTCTGCTTCCTGCATCCGCCGGTGCGGTCCCGGGGCGTACAATGGCAACGGAGGGGGAGCCGTGTCTTGGGGCTTGGTGCTGGCCGGTGTGGCGTTGGTGGGGATGGCCGTGGTGCTGTCTTTTGCGGTCCCGTGGACTGGGCCGGCCATAGGGTGGCCGGACTCCTGGGGGGCCTCCTCCGGAACGCCGATGACGTTGGACGCCGCTGCGGAGCTGGTGCAGCGGGTCCTGGCGGACTGGGGCTATCGAGACCTCGTACCCAAGGAAGTTATGGAGTTCACGAACCACTTCTACGTCCTGGTGGTGGAGAAGGACACGGGGAAGGGCGCCATGGAGCTCATCGTGGAGCGCAACAGGTTCGTGCACCCGGAGCCCGGGCCCAACATGATGTGGAACACGAAGTACGGGCACATGGCCGGCATGATGGGCCCCGCTTCCGGAATCTGGCTGGGGGCACCGACGCTGTCCCGGGAACGCGCGCGGGAGATTGCCCGGGAGTTCCTGGGGCGCGTCTACCCCGGTGCAGAGCCAGACCACGGCACGGAGTTCTATGGTTACTTCACCTTCGACGTGGAACGGGATGGCAGGAGCTTCGGGATGCTGAGCGTGAACGCGTACACCGGCCAGGTCTGGGTTCACACCTGGCACGGAGCGTTCATACAGGAGAAGGAGCTGTGAGGAGGCAAAGATGAGCTGGCGGGACATGGTGCTGGTGGCCATTGTGGTGCTGGGGGTCCTGGTGTTGTTGCCGGCTCTCTGGATGGGCATAGGAGGTTGGGGCTGGATGATGGGGCCCGGCATGATGGGCCGGTGGGGTGGTTGGGGCTGGGGTTGGGGTGGGCTGGTCGGGCTGGTCATTCTCCTGCTCCTGGTGGCGGGTGTGGCCCTGGTGGCCGTTGGCCTCACGCGGCGGGAAAGATCCGACAGCGCCCTGGAGATCCTCCGGGAACGGCTGGCCAGGGGGGAGATCACCGCTGAGCAGTACGAGGAGCTACGGAAGCTCCTCCAGTAGACCCCAGCGTCTACCATGGGGGTAGATGGTACGGGTCCTCGTGGTGGACGACGATGAGGCGATCCTCGGCCTCCTGGGGTCGTACCTGGCCCGTGAGGGATTCGAGGTCCAGACGGCGGGGGACGGGCAGGCTGCTCTCGCCGCGTTCCGAACCTTCCGCCCCGATGTGGTGGTGCTGGACGTCCTCCTTCCCGGCCTGGACGGGCTGGAGGTGCTCCGTCGGCTGCGGGCCGAGGGCGAGCCCTATGTGATCCTCCTCACGGCGAAGTCGGAGGAGCTGGACCGGGTGGTGGGCCTGGAGCTGGGGGCGGACGACTACGTGACCAAACCCTTCAGCCCCCGGGAACTGGTGGCCCGGATCCGGGCTGTGCTGCGTCGGGGCCGCGGCCGGGCCGAACTTCCCGAGGCTCCCCTGGTGTTCCGGCGGCTCCGGATCGACCCCGCCCGCCGGGAGGTGTGGCGGGACGGAGAGCGGGTGCACTTGACGGCCCTGGAGTTTGACCTGCTGCGGGCCCTGGCGTCCTTCCCCGGGCGGGTGTGGACCCGGGAGCAGCTCGTCGAGCGGGTGTGGGGCCACGACTACTTCGGGGACGAGCGGGTGGTGGACGCACACATCAAGGAGCTCCGCCGGAAGCTACAAGACGACCCGGCGCGCCCCTCCTTCATCCAGACGGTACGCGGCGTGGGGTACCGGTTCGTGGACGAGCCCGTGTAGGATGTCCACGCGCCTGTTCCCCAAGCTCCTCCTGGCTTTCCTGATAGTCATCGGTACCGGCGCGGTGGTGGCCTGGGGGACCGCATGGGGGCTCGCGCCCCTGGCGTTCGCAGAGCACCTGGCCACCATGGCGGACCGGCTGGGACGTGAGGTAGGGCTGGTCGAGGAGCTGTTCGCGGGGTTCCAGCAGGCGGTGGGCACCGCGGTGCTGGTGGCCGTGGCCGCCTCCGTCGTGGTGGCGTTCGCGGTGGCCACCTTCGTGGCCCGCCGGATCGTGGACCCCATTGAGGCCATGCGGCAGGCCGCGGACCGGATCGCCTCCGGTCAGTACGGGGAGCGGGTTCCGGTGCGGTCCGCGGACGAGCTGGGGGAGCTCGCGGACCAGTTCAACCGTATGGCGGCTTCCCTGCAGCGGCTCGAGCGCGCCCGCCAGGACTTGGTGGCGGATGTGGCGCACGAGCTACGCACGCCCCTGGCAGGACTGGCGGGCTACCTGGAAGGCCTGCTGGATGGTGTCCTGGAGCCCTCCCCCGAGCTGCTGGGCCGCATGCGCCGGGAGGTCCGCCGACTCGAGCGCCTGGTGGAGGATCTTCAGGAGCTGTCGCGGGTGGAGGCCGGACGGGTCGAGTTGCGGCG
>JAVKHN010000069.1:0-6735 GCA_031459935.1 Candidatus Sysuimicrobium calidum
CTCGAACTGCCAGTTGACGCCTTTCCAAAATGCATGGCGTAGGTTCCCATTCGTGGAGTCCCAGTAGAAAAGGCTGAGTTGGTCGTCCAGCTTTGCTGCTGCCATTGGCGCGCCGCCAACATTCGCTTTAACGCGACCGTTCTTTCCGCCTGTTCCGTCGAGAGCCTCAAAATACCAGCGATTGCCATCGAACACTCCATAACGCACGTTCTCGTATGTTGAGTCATAGTAGAAGACGTAGATCTTGTTCTCGAACTCGATTGCCGTCGGGAACAACCCCACGTGCGCCCTGATGCGGCCATCAGGCCCACCTTGGCCATCGAGGGTTTCGAACTGCCAGTTTGTGCCATCGTCCGACCAGGCATGGCGTAAGTTGGTCGCGCCCTCTTGGCCTTCGGCTACAAGCGCGTGGGAGTAGAAGACATGCATCCGCCCGTTCCGGTCGACGAGGGCTGCGGAAGTATGGCCGACGAATCCTTCGCCGGCAAGGGCGTTGAGGCGGCCATTCGGCCCACCCTCGCCATCCAGCACTTCGAACCGCCATGTCCCCGAGGCCGACAGCCGCGCATGCCGCAGGACTCCTGTGCGCTGGCCGGACCCATCGGGGCCTGGTCCACGGTCCCGGTCTGTAAGGCCGAAATAGAACAGATGAAGCTCGCCGCTCACCGAGACGGCGGAGAGAGTAGACCATATGAAGCGGACAACATCACCGTTGACCCGGCCACTAGTTCCACCCAGACCGTCGAGGATTGCGAATGCCCATGTGCTGCCATTAAACGTCGCATGGCGCAGGGCGAAGAAGCCTTCCACGGTGATCTGAGGATAAAAGACATGAATGGCGTTGTTATGCACGATGGCTAATGTAGTCCAGCCGACAGGTCGCGCCGTGCGGCCGTTAGGCTCACCATCACCATCGAGAACTTCAATGTTTCGGTCTGGAGCCGGAGGCGGTCCCCCCGCCCAAACCCATTCTTGGAGGGGATCAAAGTCGAGATGCCGCAAGTTGAAATCGCCGCTAAGCTCACCGTGAAACACGTGCAGCCGGCCGTTGAACAGGACAGCCGAGGGCGAATATCCACAGTCAGGGCCGAAAATACCCCCTTCACCGTCGAGGGTGTAAAACCACCAGCTACCTCGTATGGGATCCGGGACCGGCTGAGGAGAAACACCAGGAGCAACGGGGTCGGGGAAACTGTGATAAACGATGACTCGCCAACCCCTCGAGTTATCTTTGAGATCCTTATCGTTCGGTTGAAGGATAAGTACCCCATCAGCCGTAGACGTAAACGATGTGTTCACACCTCCCTGAAAAAACGTTCCCCCAATGTCGCAGATCAACGAGTTCTTTCTGAGATTAGGGGCAGGATAATCAGGAGGTGTCTCCCAATCATCGCCGTTGGCGTCGAGAACCGGCGCGCCTATGCCGATGACAGCGCCTCCGAAATCCACCTCTCCCGAGGCGACGATTCCGATGCGGTCACCCGCCTTCACCCTCACTTTGGTGTTGACCCTCTTGTTGTTTACGAGAAAAGGCCCGTAGGTTGCTGTTGGCATCACATCACCTCCTTAATGAGATTCTATGCCAAACAACACCTATATTCCTTCGGTCAGGATCTCCATCGGACGTGTCGGGGGACGTTTTCAACCAGCGACCTCCACCACGCGGCGCATCCACATCAAGGTCCGCCGCTCGCGCCACGCGGTGCAGCTTCCCGTTCGCAGTCCACAGCTCTCTCCCTAGCTGCTCGGCCAGGGCTGGAAATTGCGCGTCGTACCCCGACCATCCGCCCAGAATTCCAGCCCAGCGCAGCGCCGACCGGGTGAGCTCCGGGCTAGACGGGTGCACTTCGAGCCCGAAGTAGTACAGCGCCACGGCCACCTCCATGGCCTCTCCTCGCTCTCCCCCCCACCGCTTCATGAGCCGGCGCGCCGTTTGGGCCCACGGCAGGGGCAGCACCTGAGCGCCCGGGTCGCCCGTGTCCAGGACGACCATTAACCTTCTCCTCCCGTGAGGCGGCCGACCCGGGCGGCCCGCACGGAGTCGAGGATGCTGGGATCCGCAGGCGTGCCGACCGATCTCGTCAGGGCGTCCCCTAGAGCCCACAGCCGCTCTAGGGCCTCAAGGCGTCGCTTCTTCGAAGCCTGCTCCGCTCCCAGGGCCTTCCGGAGGCAGTCGCGGACGAGATCGGAGAGGCTGCGGCCGGTCGCCCGAGCACGATCCCTGAGGAGTCGGCAGGGGTCGCGGTCGAGGAGGAGATGGGTGCGGTGGCGTCGCATGCTACACCCCCACAGATGGAAGTGTACCACCCTGGCCGGAGCGCACGAATCCCGTGCCGAAAATTTTGTGGACTCCCTTCGGTCCCGGCCCGAAGGAGGCCGCTTTGCTGGTTGACACCGGTGTGGCGGTCGACTAACTGCGAATGGGGACAGTCCCGCTGTGCAAAAGCCGGGGCGAGGCGCGTTCACCACAGAGGCTACGACACCAGCACCAGCCGGCCCAGGACCCGGCCCCCTCTCAGCCGGTCCAGGGCCTCGTTGGCCCGTTCGAGCGGCAAGGTCTCGACGTGCCAGCGCAGCTTGCCCGACTGTGCGAGCTCCACCACCTCGTGGAGCTCCCCGAGCGAGCCCCACACGGAGTTCGTGAGATGGACTTCCGGAGGGACGCGGTCGAAGCCGAAGGGGACGTGCCCCCCGGCCGCGCCCACTTGCACGAGGATGCCACCTGGCTCCAGGACCTTGAGTCCCAGGCGCAGGCTCGCGGAGGAGCCCACGAAGTCGAACACCGCCCGCGCGGGCGGCACCTCCTCCGTGGGGCGTACGACCCGGTCGGCGCCGAGCTCAAGCACCCAGGGGAACTTGCGGCGGTCGCGTTCCACCGCCACCACCCGCGCGAGGGAGAGGAGCTTGAGGTACTGCACCGCGAACTGCCCCAATCCGCCCGCGCCGACCACGAGGGCGGTAGCTCCTTCCCGCAGCCAGGGCAGGGCGCGGCGGACCGCACGGTACGGCGTGAGGCCCGCGTCCGCGAGCGGGGCGGCGCGCACCGGGTCAAGGCCCCCCAACGGCACGAGGTAGCGCGCGGAGGGGACGCGGAGCCACTCCGCGTAGCCGCCGTCGCGGGTCCACCCCGCCTGCTCCCCCTCCGGGCACAGCTGCTCCTCCCCCTGTCCGCAGAACGCGCAGCGACCACACCCCCAGCTGGCGTACACGAGCACATTCCCCAGGCCCTCCGCATAACCCGCGACCTCGTGGCCCGGAACGAGGGGAAGGGACGCGGAGAACCGGCCATCCGCGATGGACACGTCGCTGTGGCACACACCGCACCCGAGGACGCGGACGAGCACCTCCTCGCCTCGCACCCTTGGACGAGGACGTCGCTCCAGCCGTAGCGGGCGGCCCGGGCGGTACAGCACCGCGACCTTCACATTCCCGTGGAGTTCGCCACGGTGCGGGCAACTCCCGCCGGCCCCACGTTTCTCTTTACCGGGCGGCCGGGGGGGGTGGTCAACACGGCTGGGAGACCTCCGGAGGGGGCAGTCGGGAGGCTGTGGCACCTCACCCCACGTGTTGGCTTGCCCTTGGCCGGACGAACCCGAATTCGCTTGGGGGGAAGTGGATGCACAGGGCGTCTGTGGTGGTGTCGGTGTTCATGTGGGTGGCCACGGTGGGGTGGGCGGCCCGGGGAGGGGCGGCGCCCGCTCCCTTGGCGGTCAGAGGGGACGCGCAGGCCTGGCAGGAGATCCATCAGGCCATGGCGCGCCTGGCGTCGTTGCGGAGCTACCGTGTACGGTCAGAGCTCGGCCAGGGGCAGACGATGGTAATGGAGTTTGTGAACCCCGACCGCATGCGGATGGTGATGGCCGGCGGCGAGATGGAGATCGTGCAGGTGGGCGAACAGCAGCGCTTCCGTATGGCCGGGGGACCCTGGCAGTGCATCGCCACGGTGCCGACCCCCGAGATGCCCACCGGCCAGCCTGCGGAGGGAGAGACCGAGGTGACGGCAGAGCGCGGGCCGGACGCGCAGGTGGGGGGAGAACGCACGCGGACCTACCGCTAGTGGTTCGGGGCGCGGCGCGAGACGGTCATGCAGCTGTACGTGTCGGTGCAGACCGGGCTTCCGCGGCGGCTGCAGATCTCAGACGCCCAGGGGGCGCGTGGAGATAACCATGGACTACGGGGACTTCGACGCACCCATCCAGATCGAGCTGCCGCCCTGCCAGCAGCGGTAGTCGGGCGAGAAGCGGACGGGCCGCACCTCCGGATCCCTACGCATCCTCCCAGAACCGCTGCTCCCGCCAGGGATCCCCACGCAGGTGGTAGCCCGCCCGCTCCCAGAACCCGGGCCGTTCCTCCGTCATGAACTCCAGCCCCCGCACCCACTTGGCGCTCTTCCAGAAGTACAGGTGCGGGACCACCAGCCGCAGGGGCCAGCCGTGTTCCGGCATGAGCGGCTCCCCGTCGTGCTTGTAGGCGAAGAGGACGTCCTCCCGGTCGAGGTCGGTGATGTGGAGGTTGGTGGTGTAGCCCTGCTCCGCGTGTACCATCACCCAGTCCGCCCCGGGCTTGCGCCGCACCCGCTGGAGCACCGCCCGGGCCGGAACTCCTTCGAAGACGTTGTCCAGTCGGCTCCACTGCGTGACGCAGTGCACGTCACACCGCACCGTCGCCTGCCCCAGCTGCAGGAACTCCTCGTACGTCCAGGTCCGCTCCTCCTCCACCGCCCCGAAGACCCGGAAGGTCCACTGCGCGAGGTCCACCTGCGGCACAGAGCCGTAGTGGAGGACGGGCCACTTCTCCGTCACGTACTGCCCGGGCGGAATGCGGCTTTTGGTTGCGCTGCGGGAATCCATCTCACACCTCCAGGGCGGCGTCCTGGGCCCTGCGCGCCCGCCGGCGCACGATGAGGAACGAGACGAGGACCGCACCCTCGTAGAGCACGACCATGGGAAGGGCCAGGAGGAACATGGTCACGGGGCTCCAGTCCGGGGTGACGGCTGCGGAGAGCACGAGGATGGCCAGCACCGCGGTACGCCACTCCCGCTGCAGCCGTTGGGGCGTCACGATACCGAGGGCGCACGCGGCCACCACCAGCAGTGGCGTCTCAAATCCCAGCCCCGTGGCCACCAGAAACCACGTGACGAAGGAGAGGTAATTGAGAGCGGTGATCTGAACCCGGATCACATCTCCCGCCTGGGACAGCAGCCACTTGCTCGCAGAGGGCAGCAGGAAGAAGTACCCGAACGTGACCCCGAAGGCAAAGAGAGCCCCCGCGGCGAGCGAGACGGGAACGAGCACCCGTCGCTCATGCGGCTCCAGGGCCGGGTCAATGAACCGGAAGACGTGGTACACGATCCAGGGCATGGCGAGCACAAGGCCCCCCGTGACCGCCACCCGGAACCGGGCCAGGAAGGGCTCCAGCATGCCGATGGCGTGCAGTTGGATCCCGCCGCTGGGCCGAAGCAGGACGTGCAGCAGCGTGTCCGAGAAGGTCCAGGACAGTGCCGTGCCGAGGGCGAGGCCCAACAGACTCCACAGGAGCCGCTGGCGCAGCTCCTCCAGGTGCTCGATCCAGGTCATGGGGGCGCCCACGGCTTCATCTTACACCGGCTCCGAGGGAACCGGGACGCGGCGGTTGAACCGGTTCATGGCCGCCTCCAGTCCCTCCCGCAGGAAGGTCTCCACCGCATCCGCGGCCCGCTCCACCGCCTCCTCCACCAGCGGCCGCTCCGCCGGCGCGAACCGCGAGAGCACGTACGCCGCAGCGTCTCCGCGGGGGCGCCCGATGCCGATGCGCACCCTGGGGACCTCCCGGGTCCCCAGGGCCGCCAGGACAGAGGCCATGCCGTGATGACCGCCCGCGCTGCCCCGGGCGCGGACGCGGATCGCCCCCACCGGGAGGTCCACATCGTCGTAGATCACCACGATCTCCTCCGGCCGCAGCCCGTAGCGGTGCACGAGCCCCCGCACCGCCTCGCCGCTCCGGTTCATGTACGTCAGGGGCTTGGCGAGCAACACCTCCACCCCCGCGACCTCGCCCCGGCCCACGAGGGCCTCTTCCTCCTCCCGGGAGATCTCCACGTCCCACCGCGCACTCAGGCGGTCCACCACCTCCCATCCCACATTGTGGCGGGTTCCCCGGTACCGGCGGCCCGGGTTGCCCAGACCCACCACGAGCCGCATCTACTCCTCCGCCCGCCCCCGACGGATGACCTCGGGCTGCGCAGCCCCTCCGGCCTCCGCGGGGACCGCTTCCTCCTCCGCCGCCTCCGGCGCGGACACCGTCACCAAGGTCTCCTCCCCGGGGGTGAGGACGATGACCCCCTCCGGCACCCGGATGTCCCGCACGTGCAGCACCTGACCCACCTGCAGGGTGCTCACGTCCAGCTCCAGGTGGGCGGGGAGGTCTGTGGGGAGGGCCTCGATCTCCACCTCCCGGAGGTGCTGCTCCAGAACCCCGCCCGCCCGCACTCCGGGTGCCTCCCCCCGCAGGACCACGGGCACCCAGGCCCGTACCCGCTCTTCGAGGCTGACCCGGTGCAGGTCCACGTGGAGGATGCTCCGGCGCAGCACATGGCGCTGGACCTCCGCGATCATGGCGAGCTCGCTGCGCTCGGTGCCGTCCTCCCGGATCGTGACGTCCAGGAGGACGTTGCTGCCCGCAGCGGTGCGCAGGGCCGCCTCCAGGGCCTTCGCTTCCACGGCGAGGGGGAGGGGCTCGATGCCCCGGCCGTAGAG
>JAVKHN010000007.1:0-63021 GCA_031459935.1 Candidatus Sysuimicrobium calidum
GCATCCTGGCAGAGGGAACGCCGGAGGAGATTCAGGCGTCGGAAGAGGTCCAGGCGGTGTACCTGGGGAGGCCCCGGGGATGAGCCGGGAGGCGCTGCGGCTGGAGAACGTTCACTCGTACTACGGGAAGAGCCACGTGCTCCAGGGCGTCTCCCTGGAGGTAGCGGAAGGGGAGTTCGTGGCCCTCGTGGGGCGCAACGGGGCGGGCAAGTCCACCATCCTCAAGAGCATCATGGGGATCGTGCCCCCCCGCACCGGGCGGGTGCTGCTGGAGGGGCAGGAGATCACGGGGTTGGCTCCGCACGAGGTGTCCCGACGCGGAATCGCATGGGTACCGGAGGAACGTCGGGTGCTTCCGGAGCTCACCGTGGAGGAGAACCTGCAGCTCGCCCTGCACGCCGCGGGCTTGAGGGGACGCGAGGCGAGCGCGCGGCTGGAGGATGCCTTCTCTCTCTTTCCGAGGCTGCGGGAGCGGCTGCACCAGAAGGGCCGGACCCTCTCGGGCGGGGAGCAGCAGATGCTCGCCATCGCACGGGCCCTGGTGGTGCGCCCCAAGGTCATGCTGGTGGACGAGCCCACGCAGGGGTTGATGCCACGCCTGGTGAGCGCGCTGGCGGAGGTCCTGCGGGAGATCCACGCCCGCGGGGTGACAGTGGTGCTGGTGGAGCAGATGGTCACGGTGGCCATGGAGCTGGCACAGCGGCTGTACATCGTGGATCAGGGGAGGGTGCGCCTTTGCGCCACCCCCGAGGGGATCCGGCGAGATCCGCGACTCGTGCAGACCCTGCTGGGGGTCTCGGGTGTCTAGAAACAGGAGGGAGCGTATGCACGAGGAATATCGGGATCACGTGGTGGTGGAGCTCTTCGGGAAGCGCATTCACGTGCTGGACCTTTCCCGGGAGATCGGTCCGCACATCCCCGTGTATCCCGGTCACATGCGGGTGGCCACGTGGTGGCACCTGACCCACGAAGACGTCCGGAGGCTGCGCCTCCCTCCGGATTCTCCCTTTGGGGGGTACGGGGTGTTCGGCATCGCCATGTGCGACCACGTGTCCACCCACCTGGACGCGGTGTATCACTTCAACCCCCAGCGGCAGGAGAAGACCGTGGACCGGATTCCCCTGCCGCAGCTGATCACACCCGGGGTATGGATCGATGTGAGCTGGGTTCCGCCCCGTCAGCACATCCGGCTCGCGCACGTGCAGCGGGCCCTGCAGGAGGCAAACGTGCAGCTTCGCCCGGGCGTCACCCTCCTGTACTACACGGGCGCCGCGAAGTACTGGGAGGATCCGTACCGGTTCCTGACGGAGTACCCGGGGCTCGATGAGGAGGCCAGTCGCTGGATCCTGGACCAGGGAGTGGTCAACGTGTGCACGGACGCCCCCAGCACGGACAACCCCGCGGATCTGAGCTATCCCAACCATCGGGTGCATGGGGAGCGAGAGGTCATCCACACGGAGATCGTGAACAACATCGAGCGCATTCCCCGACACGACGGGTTCTACGTCATGTTCCTGCCGCTCCGGTTCGTGGGGCTGTCGGGCTCCCCGGTTCGAGCCCTGGCCCTCTGGGAGGAGTAAAAAACGAAAGGAGGGGGTGGAGATGCCCTTGATCCGCGTGAGCTCGTTCCCGCAATCCAAGGAGACCCGAAAGGCCCTGGCGGAGGAGATCACGGAAGTGGTGCACCGCCACACTCAGGTCCCCAAGGAGTACATCTGGGTGATCTTCGATCCCGTTCCTCAGGAGAATTGGGCGGTGGCGGGCCGCCTGATCTCGGAGCAGTGAACTGATCGCGCCGCGAAGGTGGATCCTAAAGGGACCGCGCGGTTCTCCCTGGAGGGCAGACGGGCCCTGGTGACCGGAGCGAGCCGGGGACTCGGGGAGGCCATCGCGGTGGGCCTCGCGGAGGCGGGGGCCCACGTGGCGGTGGCCGGCCGGAGTCGACTCGATCTCGAGCGGGTTGCCCGGCGGATCCAGGAGCTGGGACAGAAAGCGGTGGTGGTCCAGGCGGATGTTACCAGGGTCCAGGACGTCCAGCGCATGGTGGCGGAGGCAGAAGAGCGGCTGGGTCCTCTGCACATCCTGGTGAACAATGCGGGGATCAACCTCCCCCGTCCCGCCCTGGAGGTCACGGAGGACGAGTGGGACCTTGTGCTGGACACGAACCTCAAGGGCCTGTTCTTCACCGCCCAGGCGGTGGGCCGGCGGATGGTGGAGCGGCGCTACGGCCGTATCGTGAACATGGCCTCGCAGATGGGGTTCGTGGGATTCTACTTCCGCGCCGCGTACTGCGCCAGCAAGGCGGGGGTCGTGAACCTCACCCGGGTCCTGGCGGTGGAGTGGGCGCCCTATGGTGTGACGGTGAACGCGGTGGCGCCCACCTTCATAGAGACTCCCATGACCCGCCGCATGCTGGAGGATCCCTGGTTCCGGGAGGAGGTGCTGCGCCGCATCCCCATGGGGCGTCTGGCGGACCCCCAGGACGTGGTGGGCGCGGTCCTGTATCTCGCCTCGGATGCCGCCGCCATGGTCACGGGGCACACGCTCCTGGTGGATGGAGGTTGGATCGCCTGGTGAGGAGGGGGTCGTGCGGGAGTACCTGAAGCAAGCTTCCCCGAGGGTGGAAGAGGACCGGCGCACGGTGGAAGAGACGGTGCGTGGGATCCTGGAGGACGTGCGGCGGCGGGGAGAGGAGGCGGTGCGGGCGTACTCCCGCCGGTTCGACGGGTGGGATCCTCCGCACTTCCGGGTGACGGAGGAGGAGATCGAGCGGGCCCGCCGGGCACTCCCCGCGCACTTGGTGGAGGACATCGCCTTCGCCGCGGAACAGGTTCGGGCATTCGCCCGCCTCCAGCGGGAGACCCTGCAGTCCCTGGAGATCGAGCTGCGGCCTGGAGTGATCCTGGGACACCGGCACATCCCCGTGGCCTCCGTGGGGTGCTACGTGCCGGGAGGACGTTACCCCCTCATCGCCTCCGCCCTGATGAGCATCGTCACCGCGAAAGTGGCGGGGGTGGAGCGGGTCGTTGCGTGTGCCCCTCCGCGGGGAGAGGGCATCTATCCTGCCACCCTGGTAGCCATGGCGGTGGCGGGGGCGGACGAAATCTACTGCCTGGGCGGCGTGCAGGCCTTGGCCGCCATGGCCTACGGGATCCCGGAGCTGAGGCCCGTGGACATGATCGTGGGACCCGGCAACGCGTACGTGGTGGAAGCGAAGCGGCAGCTGTTCGGGAAAGTGGGCATAGATCTCCTCGCGGGGCCCACGGAGATCCTCATCATCGCGGACGAGAGCGCGGATCCGCAGGTGGTGGCCGCAGATCTCCTGGGCCAGGCGGAGCACGGCCCGGATTCCCCCGCGGTGCTGGTGACCACGAACCGCGACCTCGGGATGCGGGTGCTGGAGGAGGTGGAACGTCTCATTCCCCAGCTGCCCACCCAGGACATCGTCCGGGTATCGTGGAGGGACCGGGGGGAGGTGATCTGGGTGGACTCCGAGGAGGAGGCGGTGGCGGTGGCGGATGAGTACGCCCCCGAGCACCTAGAGGTCCAGACCAAGAACCCTTCGTGGTACCTGGAGCGGCTGCGGAACTACGGCACCCTCTTCCTGGGGGAGGAGTCCACGGTGGTGTACTCCGACAAAGCCCTGGGGACCAACCACATCCTGCCCACGGGTCGGGCGGCCCGTTTCACGGGCGGGCTGTGGGTGGGGAAGTTCCTGAAGACCGTGACCTACCAGCGCTTAAGTCGGGAAGGAAGCCTACAGATCGCTCAACGGGCCGCGAGCATCTCGGAGGCGGAGGGGATGATGGCCCATGCATACACGGCCCGGTTGCGGATGGAGCGGTATACGAGACCCGTTTCCTGAGACCTGCGGCGAGAGGGAGGGGTACGGTGGACATCCGGTCGTTGCAACACTGCAGTCTTGTGGTGCGCGATCTCGAACGCTCCCGGTGGTTCTACGGGACGGTCCTGGGGCTTGAGGAGGTCCCGCGGCCGTCCACCTTCACCTTCCGGGGCGCCTGGTTCCGGCGGGGAAATGCGGAGGTTCACCTGATCCTGGCGGAGGACACCACGGCCCCGCCGGGCTTTCCGAATGCGGGGAGCGCGAAGCGCACGGGTCTTGCCACCCATTTCGCCTTCGAGGTGGGAGATCTCGAAGCGGCCCGTTTGGCCCTCATCCGGGCCGGGATCCCAATCGTGGGGGGTCCCATGCCACGGGGCGACGGGGTGATGCAGCTGTACGTGGAGGACCCGGATGGATACCTGATCGAGCTCTTCCAGCGCACTCCCGAGGGCGTGGGAGGCCCACAGCGAGGGGCGGTACAAGGGTAAGGACCCATGCTCCGGAGGCCACTGCGGGTCGCGGTCGCGGGGGGATCCCTGGGCGGCCTCAATGCGGGGTTGTGGCTCCGCTCCGTCGGCTGTGAGGTTACCATCTACGAGCGGTCCTCGCACCTCCTGGAGGGTCGAGGAGTCGGAATCGTCCTGCACCCCGCCACCGTCCGGTACCTGCTGCGCCACGGGATGGCGCTTCCTACGTTTGCGGCTGCGGTAGGAAAGCTGCGGTACCTGGATCGCCGGGGTGCGGTGGCCCACGAGAGCCCCTGCCACTACTGGTTCGCCTCGTACTCCTCCCTGTACCGCGCGTTTCTTGGGTTTTTCGGGCGGGAGCGGTATCGCCTGGGCTGTGAGGTCTGTGCCCAGGAGGAACGGAAAGACGGGGTGCGGATCCGGCTCGCGGACGGGACGGAGGAAAGCACGGAGCTTCTCGTGTGGGCGGATGGTATCCGGTCCACGGGCCGTGGGTGGATCGCGCCCGGAGCCTCCTTCAGGTATGCAGGATACCTCGCCTGGCGGGGTACGGTAGGTGCAGGAGACATCTCCTCAAGCACCTTCGCATGGCTCCAGGAATCCATCACGTACTTCCTCCTGCAGCCTGGCCATGCCCTGGCATACCCCATCGTGCAGGCGGACGATGCACGGGGACGGGGCACCCGGATCAACTGGGTGTGGTACTGGAACGTGGGCTCCGCACACCTGGACACGTTCATGACCGACCGGGAGGGAATTCGACAGCCGGTCTCGGTCCCGCCCGGGAGCGTCCGGGAGGACCTGATCGGGCAGCTGCGCGAGCGGGCCCGCTCGGATCTTCCGCCGCAGCTGGCGGAGGTTGTCGTCGGGACCGCCCGACCGTTCCTCCAGCTCATCGGGGATGTGGAGGTCGGGCGCATGGCCAGCAAACGGGCCTGCCTCATCGGAGATGCCGCCTTCGTGGCGCGGCCCCACATCGCCGCGGGTACCGCGAAGGCGGCAGAGGACGCGTGGCAGCTCAGCCGGTCCTTGGTTCGGTGCGGAGGAGACGTGGAGGCGGCTTTGCAGCTGTGGGAGCCCGGGCAGCGAGCACTGGGCACCCAGGTGGTGGCCCGCTCCCGGGAGGTGGGCTGGCAGATGCAGGTGGAGGGGACGTGGCCTGTGGGGGCTCCGTTGCCCTACGGTCTGTATGAACCCGGAGACAGCGAGTTCAAGGAAAGCGGGGAGTGCAAGGTCGGGGAGGAGAGGGGAACATGAGCCCGGGACGGTTCTCCCCGGTAACACGGCTGGTGGGCCTGGTGTTCGCAAGCCCCGACCCTGCCGCGCAGGTGCGGTTCTACCGCACCGTGATGGGCTTGACCGCGCTCGGGCCGGACCGGGTGGCGGCTGGTCCCGCACCCTGCTTTCTGGAGTTCCGGCCCGGCCCAGAGCCCGCCCTCCTGTGCACGGTCTACGAGGTGGAGGATCTCCAGGAGGCCTGCAGGCGCCTGGAGGCCGCGGGCATTCCCTACGAGGAAAGGCCCGAGGGTCTGGCCCTGGAGGATGTGGAAGGGCGTCGGGTGGTGCTGCAGCCCCCGCAGGAGGTCCCGGATCCTGCCCCGCTGGCTTATCCGGGACCGTATCTGCAGCACGTGACCTATACCACCCGGGATCCCGTGGCGGTGGCGGACTGGTACGAGCGGGCTTTGGGCTTCCGGGTGTCGGACTGGCAGGCCCGCAACTTCGTGTGGCTCCGCTGCGGCCCTCCGCACCACGTGATGGCCGCGGTACGCGGGCCGGAAGCGGGCCTGGACCACTACGCCTTCGAGGTGGCCGGTTGGGAGGACATGAAGCGGTGGGCGGACCACCTGGCGACCCGCGGGATCCCCCTCATCTGGGGCCCGGGCCGTCACGGGCCCGGCAACAACCTCTTCCTGTTCTTCCACGACGCGGACCGGAACCGGGTGGAGCTGTCGGCGGAGCTGGAGCGGTTCTACGACGGGCGGGCCCATTCCCCGCCCCGGGAGTGGCCCGACGCCCGGTGGGCGGCCAATCAATGGGGCCCGCAACCGGACTGGCGAAAGCTGGACGAGGGAGCCGGAAAGGGCTAAGGGCACCGGAAGGGGTGTGGTAGACTGACAAAGGTACATCCAAGGGGATGCCACGGGAATCATGGATCCCTCCACGTTCCGTCGGATCATGGGGCAGTTCCCCACGGGGGTGACCGTCCTCGCGGCGAAAGCGGGGGATACGGTGCACGGCATGACCGCCAACGCCTTCACCTCCGTCTCCCTACAACCTCCGCTCGTCCTGATCTGCGTGCGCCAGACGTCCCGTACGAAACCGGTGCTGGACGCCGCGGGCTGGTTTGCGGTGAGCATCCTGGCCGGTGACCAGATGGAGGTAGCCCGGATCTTCGCGGACCCAGACCTGGACGGAGCCCAACGCTTTGCCCGGGTGCGGTGGCGAACGGGACAGAGCGGGGCTCCCATCCTCGAAGGTTGCCTCGCCTACCTGGAATCCCGGATCGTGGCCACCTATGAAGCCGGCGACCACACCGTGTACCTGGGGGAGGTGGAGCACGGGGAGGTTGTCCGGCCGGAGGAAGCGCCTCTTGTCTTCTTCCGCCGGGAATACTGGGTCCTGAACGGGAGGGGGGAACCGTGAAGGTGTTCGTCTTCGATCTCCTGCCCTATGCGGAGCACCTGGACCACCTGAAGGTGGGGGATGAGCTGCCGTGGCCGCTGCCGAGACGGTACTTCAAACCGGAGGTGGCGGTCCGCACGTACAATGAGCACCTGGAAGCCTGGGAGGAGATGGAGCGGCTGGGCTACGACGGGGTGGGGTTTAACGAGCACCACACCTCCCCTTATGGCCTCATGAACTCCCCCAACCTCATGGCCGCGGCCTTAAGCCAGCGCACCAGGCGCCTGCGCATGCTCATCTACGCGAATCTCCTGCCTCTCCACAACCCCCTCCGGCTCGCGGAGGAGATCGCCATGCTCGATTGCCTCACGAACGGCCGGATCATCGCGGGGATCGCCCGGGGCATCCCCCGGGAGTACCGAGTGTACAACATTCCCTATGCGGAGTCCCGGGGACGGTTCGAGGAGGCGTGGGAGATCCTGCGGGGCCTGTGGACGGAGGAGATCTTCAGCTACGAGGGGAAGTACTGGGCCTTTAAAGACGTGGCCATCTGGCCAAGACCGGTTCAGCAGCCCCATCCTCCGGTGTGGGTACCGGTGACCACCAGCAAGGAAACCATCGAGTTCGCGGCCAGGTACAACCTGCCCATCACCCCGGGTCTGGGCGGTCGGGGAAGCCGGGGACTGCAGCGGGACATCATCCGGTACTACGCCGCGCAGCTGGTGGCCCACGGGCACCGGATCACCCCTGAGCACCTGGTGATCAGCGTGGACGTGTACGTGGCCGACAGCAAGGAGCAGGCCTTCCGGGAAGCAGCACCCTACGCCCTGTACTTCTACCGGACGCTTTTCAGCCACGGGAACGTGACGGACACGCGGGTGCAGCAGGAGATGGGGTATGTGAGCGAGCGCGCCCACGACTACATCCGGCCCGAGAACCGGGCGGCGGCTCTCATGGAGCGGGAGTGGTACCGGGGGATGACCCCCGAGCGGCTGCGGCAGCACGTGGAGCACCTGCCGTGGGGGACCCCGCAGGAGGTGCGGGAACGGATCCTCGAAGAGGCGGAGGCCCTCGGGGCGAACACCGTCCTCGTGCACATGAACCGAGGAGCCATGCCCCACGAGATGTTCTTAAACCAGCTCCGGCGTTTCGCCCAGGAGGTCCTGCCTGCCCTCCACGCCCATGAAGTGCGGAGGGTCCCGTTGGAGGAGGAGGAACCCGCGTCACGAAGGGAATAGTGAACAAACCCGCAGGGGGTGAGGGAGATGCGGATGCGCGTGCTGGTGATCACCCTCCTGCTCCCGCTGGTGCTGGGGGCGGTGGGCTTCGGAGGTCCGGCGGAACCGGACACCCTCGTGATCGTCTTTCCTTCCCATCAGACCACCCTGGATGGCCACTTCGCGGTCACCACCCAGGACATGCTGGTGGTGCGCAACGTGTACAACGCCCTCCTGAAGTACAAACCGGACACCACGGAGCTCACAGGGGATCTCGCGGAACGATGGGAGGTCTCCCCGGACGGGTTGGTGTACACCTTCCGGCTGCGGCGGAACGTGACCTGGCAGAAGGGGTACGGGCGGTTGACCGCGCAGGATGTGAAGGCCTCCTTCGACCGACTGCGGGACCCGGAGACCCGCTCCCCCTTTGCGGGGCTGCTGTCCATGGTGCGGGAGATCCAGGTCCTCGACCCCTATACCATTCGGTTCACCCTCAGCGAGCCGTATGCTCCCTTCCTCCACCTCCTGACCAACTACCGGGTGGGGCCCGTGGTGAACGCCCGGGCGGCGCGGGAGCGGGGCACGGCCTTCGCATGGGATCCCGTGGGCACCGGACCGTACGAGGTGGAGCGGGCCATCCCCCGTACGGAGGTGGTCCTCCGGGCCTTCGATCAGCACTTCGGTGGCCGCCCCCGCATCCGGCGCATCATCACCCGGACGGTCCCGGACCTGAACGCCATGGTGGTGGGCCTGGAGAACGGCCAGTACCACATGCTGTACTCCATCCAAGCTCTGGACGAGTCCGTGATCCGGCGGCTGCGGGAGCGGGGGTTCGCGGTGGCCTACTACAGCCGGAACCTGCCCCGGGTGCTGCTCATGAACGTCACGAAGAAGCCCCTGGACGACGTGCGGGTGCGGCGGGCCATCGCCCACGCCATCAACCGGCAGCAGATCATCGCCCTCAGCATGGCAGGGTACGGACGGCCCTGGTACTCGCCCGTGCCGGAGGGGTACTTCGCGGCCACCCCCCAGGTGCCGCGGTACGAGTACAGCCCGGAGAAAGCCCGGCAGCTGCTGGTGGAGGCCGGCTACCGGGACGGCCTGGAGCTCCCCATGCAGGTCTTCGACGTCATGAAGGTGACCTCAGACGTCATCGCAGAGCAGCTGCGGCGGGTGGGCATCCGTGTCCAGCAGGAGGTCCTCGATCAACCCACCTTCATCCAGCGGGTGCTGCGGCGGGATGGGAGCATCTCCTTCGCGGTGCACTGCTGCGTGCGCCAGCCGGATCCGGACTTCTACCTCTCCGACATCTTCAGCCGGTCCAAGGGGGGAGCCATCTACATCAGCGGGCTTGACCTCGAACCGGAGCTGGCGGCCGCACGGCGGGAGACGAACGTGGAGAAGCGGCGGCAGATGTACGTGGCACTCCAGCGGAAGATCATGGAGAACGTGTGGATGATCCCGCTCGTGATGGAGTTCGACCGCAACGTGCACGTACCCAACCTCCGGGGCCTGCCCCGCAGGGTGGAGGCCCTGTGGGGCCTGGACCTCTCGCGGCTCTCCTTCGAATAGCGGGGTCGGGTGTGGCCAGGCGCCTCCTCCACCGGCTGGTCCAGATCCTGCCCACGGCCTTCGGGGCGGTTGTGATCGCCTTCGTCCTCCTGCGCGTCGTGCCCGGGGACCCCGCGGCGGCCATGCTGGGGGTGAGCGCGACTCCCGAATCCGTGCAGGCCCTGCGGGCCCAGCTGGGTCTGGACCGGCCCCTGTGGAGGCAGTTCCTGGAGTACGTGGGTGGACTGGCCCGGCTGGACCTGGGCACCTCTCTCGCGTTTCGGGCCCCCGTGGCCCAGCTCCTGGCCCAGGCCCTGGGTCCGACCCTGCTGCTGGCCCTGGGCGGAACGGTGGTGAGCGTGCTCATCGGAGTTCCTACGGGGGTGGTGGCAGCCTTGAATCGAGGGAAGCCCTTAGACCAACTGGTGAGCATCCTCGCCCTGGTGGGTGTGTCCCTTCCCGTGTTCGTGTGGGGAGTGGTGCTCCTCGTGGCCTTCACCCTCCACTGGCGGATCTTTCCAGCTTCGGGTCTGGGGGAAGGGGTCGGCGGAACGCTCAGGGCCTTGGTGCTTCCCTCCGTGGCCACGGGGATGTTCCTCGCGGGACTGGTGAGCCGGATCACCCGGTCAAGCGTGCTGGGCGTCCTCGGCCAGGACTACGTGCGCACCGCCTGGTCCAAGGGCCTTGAGCCGCTCCATGTGTTCCGGAGGCACGTCCTGCGGAACGCGCTCATCCCCGTGGTGACGGTGGTGGGTCTGAACATGGGGACGCTCCTGGGCGGCGTGGTGGTGGTGGAGGGGATCTTCGCCCGGCCGGGCCTGGGGCGGTTGCTGCTGGATGCCATCTACGCCCGGGACTATCCCCTGATCCAGGGGATCGTGCTGGTGTCCGTCCTCCTCACCATCCTCCTCAACCAGCTCGTGGATCTCCTCTACACCCTGCTGGACCCGAGGGTGACGGCTTGAGGGGGTGGATGGCGCTGCGCGGCTACTCCGGAGGCTGGGAGGCCTCGGCGGTGCGGCGGCTCCGGCGCGCCATCCGGGGGAGCTGGATCCTCTGGCTGGCCTCGGGGTTCGTGGTCCTCCTCGTGGGGGTGGCCGCCCTGGTGCCCTATCTGCATCTGGCGGATCCCTTCGCGCAGAGCCTGGAGCGTTTGGCGCCTCCCGCTCCGGAACATCCCTTCGGGACGGATCGGCTGGGTCGGGATGTGCTGAGCCGCACGGTGTGGGCCACCCGGTACGCCCTGGCGGTGGGAATCGGGACCGTGGCGGTGGGAGGCACCGTGGGAACCGTCTGGGGCATGGCGGCGGGCTTTTCCGGCCCCTTCGCCCAGGAGGTTCTCTCGCGGTTGGTGGACGTCTTCCTGGCCTTTCCTCCCCTGATCCTCGCCATGGTGGTGGTCACCCTGCTCGGAAACGGCGTTTTTCCCGTGGTGGTGGCCCTGAGCTTCGGGATCGCTCCGCGCTTCGCGCGGGTGGCGAGGGCGGTGGTCCTGGCCGTGCGCGTGCAGAGTTACGTGGAGGCAGCCCGTGCCATCGGAGCCTCCTCAACCCGGATCCTCCTGCGTCACATCCTGCCCAACACCCTGGACTCCCTCATCGTGCTGGGGACTCTGACCGTTCCCACCGCCATCCTCACGGAAGCCCTCCTGAGCTTTTTGGGGATCGGGATCGTGGAGCCCACCCCCACCTGGGGGAACATCGCCAGCATGGGTCAGATGGTGCTCCGGGAAGCACCCTGGGTCGTGCTCTTCCCGAGCCTGGCTCTGCTGTGCACGGTGCTCTCGTTCAACCTGCTCGGAGACGCGGTACGGGATGCTCTGGACCCCACGACCTCCCGGGGCGTCTGGATGCGACGGACGGAGCGGGCGGAACTGGAGGTGGAGCCCGCCCGGCTCGCCTCCCGCAGGATCCCCGCGGGCTAGGGAGAAATGAAGGGAAAGGTGGCCGTGCTCACCGGAGCCGCCAAGTCCGGGAGCATCGGCTTTGCCGCTGCGGTGCGGCTGGCTCAGGAGGGAGCCTGCGTGGTGGTCGCGGATCTCTACGAGGCCGGGTTCGGGACGCTCCGGTCTGCGGTGGAGGCCTTCGGTGTGCCGTGTGTGTGCGTACGGGCGGATGTAAGCCACCTACGGGAAGTGGAGGCTGTGGCGGAGGTGGTGGCGCAGCGGTTCGGGCGGGCCGACATCCTCGTGAACGCCGCGGGTGGGAGCTGGGCCATCGGACCGGAGGATCTGGAAGACGGACCCCCCTCTGCCTTCATGGGCGTTCTGAGCTGTCCCGTGGAGACCTGGCGCCGGATCCTGGGGGTGAACCTGGACGGAACGTTCTTCGCCTGTAGGACGTTCGCCCCGTGGATGATCCGGCAGGGATGGGGCCGGATCGTGAACTTCGCCTCCGTGGCGGGCCGGGCGGGCACGAGGCCCACGGAGACCTTCAGCAGCGGACCCTATGCGGTGGCGAAGGCTGGGGTCATCGGGCTCACCAAGCAGCTGGCGTTGGAGCTCGCACCCTATGGCGTTACCGTAAACGCCATCGCTCCTGGGCTTGTCGCCAGCTGGCGGGGACGGCGGGCCCTCCAGGAGCTCTCGGAGAGCCAGCGAGCGGAGATGGAGGCGCGGATCCCCTTGCGGCGGTTGGGCACGCCGGAGGAAATGGCAGAGCTTGTGACCGCACTGTGCTCCGAGGAGCTCGGTTACCTCACGGGCGTGGTGGTGGATGCGAACGGGGGGATCTACCGCGCATGAGGTTTGCGGGGATTGCGGGGAGGGTGGCGGTGGTCACGGGCGCGGCGGGCGTGATCGGCCGGGCCGTGGTCTGCAAGTTTCTAGCGGAAGGGGCCGCGGTGGCGGCGGTGGACCTAGATGATGCGGCCCTGCAGCGCCTCGCGGAGACGCTTCCCCATCCTCAGCTGAAGCGCTACCCGGCGGACCTCACGCACGAGGCCCAGGTGGCCGAGGTGGCGGATCGGGTGGTGGAGGACTGGGGTCGGGTGGACTTCCTCGCGAACCTTGCGGGGGGGATTCCCGGCCAGCCGTGGATGGAGCGGGGGTTCGAGCCCTTCGAGGCCGTGGATCTCGCGCGGTGGCGGTTCGTCCTGGACGCCAACCTCACCACCACGTTCCTGTGCTGTCGGGCTTTTGTCCCCGTGATGAAACGGCAGCGGTTCGGCCGCATCGTGAACTTCTCCTCCATCGCGGCACGACAGGGAAGCGTGCGGGTGGGGGCTCACTACGCCGCGGCGAAGGGTGGGATTCTCGGCCTCACGAAGACCCTGGCGCTGGAGCTCGCACCGTACGGCATCACCGTGAACGCCCTGGCCCCGGGCTTCATCCCGCACGGAGAGGTCCGGGGGGAGGCGGAGGCGCTCGTCCGGAGGATCCCGCTGGGACGGCCGGGAACCCCGGAGGAGGTGGCTGCGGCGGTCCTGCTGCTGTGTTCGGAGGCGGGCAGCTACATCACGGGGGCGACGCTGGATGTGAACGGCGGCTTGTACATTGCGCCCTGAAGGAGGTGGGCAGGATGGAACCGACTTGGGAACGTGTGTCCGTGGCGGAAGCGCAGATCCGGTTATGGCGGGTGGGAGAGGGTCCTCCGCTCCTGTTCCTCCATGGAGCCGGCGGTCCGGCGTGGAGCTCCGGACTGGAGATGCTGACCCGCCGGTACACCGTCTTCTACCCGGAGCACCCGGGGTACGGGGAGAGCGGGCGACCGGGGTGGGTGGAGACGGTGCACGACCTCGGCATCTTCTACCTGGAGTTCCTGGAGACGCTAAAGCTGCAGGACGCGGTGCTCGTGGGCCACTCCTTAGGCGGCTGGATCGCCTCGGAGCTCGCGAGCCTGTGCACGCACCCCCTGCGGGCCCTCGTGCTGGTGGCTCCCGTGGGGATCAACCTGGGGGCTGCCCAGGTGGACATCTTCGCCACCCCGCCCGACGAGCTGGCCCCCCTGGCGTACTACGACAAGTCCCTGGCCACGGCCCGTCCGCCCCTGGGACGGGAGGAGATGCGGGCCCTGTACCGGAACCGGGCCACCTCCGCCCGCCTTTCCTGGGCCTCCGCGCCCACGGTTCAGAAGCTCGCGGCGCGCCTGTTCCGCATCCGTGTTCCCACTCTGATCCTATGGGGGCGGCAGGACGAGCTCATCCCCGCGGGCACCGCGCAGATGTTCCTGGACCGGATTCCGCACGCACGGCTCGTGACCCTGGACGCCTGCGGGCACGTGCCACAGATGGAGCAGCCGGAGGCGTTCGCGCAGCACATCACGGAGTTCGTGGACGCTGCGGTGGGAGCCGGGAGGCCGCGGTGAGGGCGGCGGTCCTCTCCGAGGTGGGCCAACCCCTGCGCACGGAGACCCTGCGGGATCCCCGCCCGAGGGCCGGCGAGGTCCTGGTAAGGGTCCGGGCCTGCGGGGTGTGCCACACGGACCTCCACGTGATCAAGGGGGAGGTGGCGTTTCCCACGCCCTGTGTCCTGGGCCATGAGATCAGCGGGATCGTGGAGGAGGTGGGGCCGGAGGTGGAGGGGCTCAGGCCGGGCCAGCCGGTGGCGTGCACCTTCATCCTCCCCTGCGGGCGATGCGCGTACTGCGTGCGGGGGGAGGAGGACCTGTGCGAACGGTTCTTCTCCTACAACCGCCTGCGGGGGACCCTCTATGACGGTGAGACGCGTCTCTTCCGGTCCGACGGTTCCCCGGTGTGGATGTACTCCATGGGAGGCCTCGCGGAGTACGCGGTGGTTCCGGCCACGGGTGTCTTCCCGCTGCCCCCCCAGATTCCCCTGGAGCCCGCCGCGGTGCTGGGGTGCGCGGTGTTCACCGCCTTCGGCGCGGTACGCCACGCGGCCCGGCTTCACTTCGGGGAGTCCGTGGCGGTGTTCGCGGTGGGCGGGGTGGGATCCGCCCTCGTGGCGCTGGCGCGGCTATTTGGAGCCCATCCCGTCATCGCGGTGGACGTGCGGGAGGAAAAACTGGAGGCCGCGCGGCGTCTGGGAGCCACCCACACCGTGGACGCCAGGCGGCAGAGCCCGCAGGAGGCCATCCGAGCGCACACGGGCGGCCGGGGGGTGGATGTGGCGTTTGAGGCCCTGGGGCGGCCCGAGACCTTCGTGCAGGCGGTGGAGTCGGTGCGGGACGGCGGGCGGGCGGTGATGGTAGGGATCGCACCGGTGGGAGCCACGGCGCCCGTGGAGATCACCCGCCTTGTGCGGCGCAAGCTCCAGATCGTGGGGTCCTACGGGGGCCGGGCCCGCTCGGACATGCCGCTCCTTGTGGACTTGATGGCCCGTGGGGAGCTCCCTCTTTCCCAGCTGATCTCCCGCACCTACCCGCTGGAGGAGGCGGACGCCGCCTATCGGGCCCTCGACCGCGGAGAGATCGTGGGACGGGCGGTGGTGGTTCTGGGTTGATTCCGAGGCGCGCAGGAAAAGCCTGCCACAGGAGCGTAACCGTTCCTTGAGGCCGAAGGAGGAGGTGGAGGGAATGGACGAGGAGCGCACCCGGGGAGCGGGGGAACAGAGCGAGGTGCGGATCTCCCGACGGGAGTTCCTCCTGCGGGCCGCGGTGGGCACCGCGGTGCTGGGGGCGCCGTACGTGTTCGTGCGGAACTATGCCGCAGCCCAGCAGCGGGAGCTCCGGATCATGACCTGGAGCCACTTCGTGCCCGCCTTCGATGAGTGGTTCGACCCCTTCGCGGAGCGATGGGGACGGGAACGGGGGATCCGGGTCACCGTGGACCACATCTCGTTTGCGGACATCGTCCCGCGGGCCAACGCCGAGGTGGCCGCCCAGCAGGGCCACGACCTGTTCTTCTTCCTGGCCCCGCCCAGCGCCTTCGAGCCGCACGTCCTGGACCTCCGGGACATCAACCAGGAGGCGGAGCGGCGGTACGGGCCCATGGTGCCGCTGGTGCGCAAGAGCGTCTACAACCCCAACACCCGGAAGTTCTACGGGTTCTCGGACAACTGGGTGCCGGATCCGGGCGATTACCTGCGGAGCGTGTGGACCGCGGTGGGCTACCCCAACGGGCCCGCCACCTGGGACGACCTGATCCGGGCCGGAAACGAGATCAAGCGCCGGTTCCCGGAGATCCAGATCCCCATCGGTATCGGGTTCAGCCAGGACATCGACTCCAACATGGCCACCCGGGCCATCCTGTGGTCCTTCGGCGCCAGCATCCAGGACGCCAATGAGAACGTGGTCCTCAACAGCGAGCAGACCATCCGGGCGGTGGAGTACGGGGTGCGGCTGTTCCGGGAGTGCATGAACCCTGCGGTCCTCAGCTGGAACGCGGCCAGCAACAACCAGGCCCTCAACGCCCGCCAGACCAGCTACATCCTGAACTCCATCTCCGCGTACCGTACGGCCCAGGACAACCGGCTCCCCGTGGCGGACGACATCTTCTTCGTGCCCGCCCTGCGGGGGCCGGGCGGGAGATGGGCCAGCGAGCACGTGATGGGGGTGTGGGTGATCTGGCGGTTCAGTCGCAACCCCGACAACGCCAAGGAGTTCCTGCTGTACCTCCTGGAGCACTACCGGGAGGCCGTACTGGCGAGCAAGCTCTACAACTTTCCCTCCTTTATGGGATCCGTGGCGGACCGGCGGGTGCCCGTGGCCCAGAAGCCGGAGGAGGGGCGCAAATGGATCCGGGCCGCCTGCCTGCGGGATCCCTTCGGAAGCAGGCCCCTCAACAAGCTCACGGTGCTGGCGGACGCGGAGCAGTGGTCCACGAACATCGGGCACCCCGGACCCGCGAACCCCGCGGAGGGAGAGATCTTCGACACCTACCTGATCCCGGACATGTTCGCGCAGGCGGCTACGGGTCGTCTCTCCGTGCGGGAGGCGGTCCAGCAGACCCACCGCCGGTGCCTGGAGATCTTCCAGAAGTGGCGGCGTCAGGGCTTCGTGGGAGGTGGCGACCGGGACCGGCGGTGAGCGAAAATGATGGGGAGACGGTGGCCATGGGATACGTGGAGATCCGGGATCTCCATAAGCACTTCGGGGATGTTCGGGCCGTGAACGGGGTGAACCTGTCGGTGGAGGAGGGCGAACTGCTCGTCCTCCTGGGCCCTTCCGGATGTGGGAAGACTACCCTCATGCGGATGATCGCGGGCCTAGAAGTGCCCACCAGCGGCGAGATCTACATCGGCGGGCGGCTGGTGGACGAGAACGTGCCGCCCCGGGCCCGCGGCATCGCCATGGTCTTCCAGAGCTACGCCCTCTACCCGCACAAGACCGCATTCGAGAACATCGCGTTTCCCCTGGAGGCCATGCGCCTGGCCCGGGAGAGCGTCCGGGAGCGAGTGACTCGCAGCGCCCAGATGTTCGGAATTGAGCGGCTGCTGGGACGCAAGCCGCGGCAGCTATCGGGCGGGGAGCGGCAACGGGTGGCCCTGGCCCGGGCCGTGGTGCGGGACCCGAAGCTCTTTCTGCTCGACGAGCCCCTCAGCAACCTCGACGCGAAGCTGCGGGCCGTGGCGCGGTTCGAGCTCAAGCAGCTGCAGCGGCAGCTGGGGACCACCACCATCTACGTGACCCACGACCAGGTGGAGGCCATGGGGCTGGGAGACCGGATCGCGGTCATGGATGCGGGCCGGATCCGTCAGATCGGGAAACCCCAGGAGGTCTACGACGACCCCGCGGACACCTTCGTGGCCACCTTCCTGGGTTCCCCGCCCATGAACCTCATCGAGCAGGATCCGCACACCATCGTGGGGTTCCGGCCGGAGGCGTTCTTGCCCCGCGGGGTCTTCGATCCCGGGGAGGAGGTGGTCACCTACTCCCTCCGGGTTCGGGAGGTGGAGTACCTGGGCTCGGATCGCCTGGTGTACGGGTACCTGGAGGAGGAGCAGCGTACGGACCAGCCCGTGATCGCCGCGGTCCCCGCCACCATCACCGTGCCCATCGCGGAGGGCGAGGTGTACGAGTTCGCGGTCCCCCGACGGGCCCTCCGGTTCTTCGATCGGAACACGGGCCGCCGGCTGGAGCGAGCGGGAGCGGTGCGCCTTTCCACCACCTAGGCGGGCCCATGGCCCTGCGGCGCTCCGCGGAATTCCCGGTTCCCGCGCCCGCGGCGCAGGCCCGGCGCCGTACCCTGGCGGACCGGGAATCCGTCCTGGGCCCCCTTCTGCTCGCGCCGGCCCTGCTCTACGTGATCCTCCTGGTGGGGGTTCCCTTTGTCCTCGCCATCCTCCTCAGCTTCTCCTCCGCGGTGTCCGGGGGGCTGGAGTTCTCCTGGGTGGGGTTCCGGAACTTCCAGATGCTCCTTTCCGACAGCCAGTTTCACCGGGCCCTGCAGAATACCCTGCGGTTCATGATCGTCTCCCAGCTCCTGGTGATGGTACTCGCCACCGCGGCGGCCCACGTGCTGGACGCCGCCTTTGTGGGCCGGCGACTGGTGCGGTCCCTGCTCCTGTTGCCCTGGGCGGCTCCCGTGGCGCTGTCCTCTATGGCCTGGGTGTGGATCTTCGACTCCACCTTCAGCGTGATCAACTGGACCGCGAAGAAGCTGGGCCTCCTGCAGGGGTGGTGGTACTGGTTCGGGGACCCCGGTCTCGCCACCGTCGCCATCATCACCGTGCACGTGTGGCGCACCTTCCCCTTCGCCACCGTGGTGATCCTGGCGGGCATGGCCGCCATCCCCCAGGAGATCAAGGAGGCGGCCCTGATGGACGGAGCGGGGTTCTGGCGGAGGCTGTTCCATGTAAGCTTGCCCATGCTGCTCCCGGTGGTGGCGGTGGCGGTGCTCTTCGGCCTCGTGTTCACCGCCACGGACTTCAGCGTGGTGTGGCTCTTGACCCGGGGAGGTCCCTACAACAGCACGCATGTGCTCAGCACCCTCGCCTTCCAGCGGGGGATACTAGGTGCGAGCCTGGGCCAGGGGGCCGCGGTGGCCGTCTTCCTCCTGCCCATCCTCCTGGTGGTGGCAGTACTCCTGCTGCGGGTGGCCCGGAGGGCGGAGGTGGGGACTTGAGGGCCCGCAGGGTGAGCAGGCTCCTCCGGCGGGCGCTTCTCTATGCCGCGGCCCTGGCCTTCACCGTCTTCGCCGTATTCCCCTTCTATTGGATGCTCATCACCGCCTTCAAGCAGAACCGGGATCTGTATGTGGGGGCTACGAACCTGCAGCACATCCCCTGGGTCTTCAACGAAACCCCCACCCTGCAACACGTGCGGCTCCTCTTCCTCAACACCCCTTACCTCCTGTGGCTGCGCAACACCGCCTTCGTGGGAGCCCTGGTGGTCCTCATCACCCTGCTGGTGGCGGTGCCCGCGGGCTACAGCCTCGCGCGGCTGGCGGGCCGGTGGGGGGAGCGGCTGGGGATCGGGATCTTCCTCACGTATCTCATCCCGCCCACCCTGCTCTTTCTGCCCTTCGCCCGGGTGATCTCATGGCTGGGCCTCCAGAACTCTCCCTGGGCCCTCGTGCTCGTCTACCCCACCTTCACCGTCCCGTTCTGCACCTGGCTCATGATGGGGTTCTTTCGGTCCGTGCCCCGGGAGCTGGAGGAGCAGGGGCTCGTGGACGGCTACAGCCGGCTCGCGGTGATCGGGAGGGTGGTGCTGCCCCTTGCGACTCCCGGGATGCTCACCGTGGTCATCTTCGCGTTCACCCTGGTCCTGCAGGAGTTCGTCTACGCCCTCACCTTCATCAGCCAGGTGGACCGCATGACCATCAGCCTGGGCGTTCCCGTGGCCCTGGTCCGGGGGGATGTCTTCTACTGGGGGTCCCTCATGGCCGCCTGCTTTATCACCAGCGTCCCGATCGCGGTGGTCTACTCCGCCTTCATGGACCGGTTCATCGCGGGCCTCACCGCGGGGGCTGTGAAAGGCTAGGGCATCTGTCACAGGGGTGTGAAGCTCCCGCGTTGACCCCTCCTGCGGCCGGCGGTACCATCGGATCAAACGGAGCCCCCCGGGAGGTCGGGAATGCCCCTCGCTACGGAAGTCTACGTGCAGGCGGCCAGCACCCTGCGCAACGTACTGTTCGAGGTCAAGAAGGTCATCGTGGGCCAGGATCTCATGCTGGAGCGGCTCCTGGTGGCCCTCTTGAGCCGGGGCCACGTGCTCATCGAAGGGGTCCCGGGGCTCGCGAAGACCCTCACGGTGAAGACCCTGGCCCGGGTCATCGGGGGGGAGTTCAAGCGAATCCAGTTCACCCCGGATCTCGTGCCTGCGGACCTCATCGGCACCCGCATCTACAACCAGGCCCGGGGGACCTTCGAGACGGAGCTGGGGCCCATCTTCGCCAACCTGGTGCTGGCGGACGAGGTCAACCGGGCCCCCGCCAAGGTGCAGTCGGCGCTGTTGGAGGCCATGCAGGAGCGGCAGGTCACCATCGGCAAGCAGACCTTTAAGCTCCCGGATCCCTTCCTGGTCATGGCTACCCAGAACCCCATCGAGAGCGAGGGCACGTATCCCCTGCCGGAGGCGCAGCTGGACCGGTTCATGTTCAAGGTGGTGATCGGGTACCCTTCGGTGCACGAGGAGATCGAGGTGGTGGAACGGGGTACCGGGGAGCATCCGCCGGAGGCGAACCAGGTGATCGACACGGAGCAGCTGCGGGAGCTGCAGCGGATCACGGACACCGTGTACGTGCCCCCCCGGGTCATGGAGTACGCGGTCTCCCTGGCGGTGGCCACCCGGGATCCTGGAGGGGTCGGGCTCCCGGAGCTGCGGCGGTACATCTCGTTCGGCGCGAGTCCCCGGGCTCCCCTCAACCTCGTGCTGGGCGGGAAGGCCCTGGCGGTGCTGCGGGGGCGGGAGTACGTGCTGCCGGAGGATGTGCGGGACCTGAGCTTTGAGGTGCTGCGGCACCGCATGGTGCTCTCCTACGAGGCCCTGGCAGAGGAGGTGAGCCCCGACCAGATCATCACCCGCATCCTGGAACGGGTGCCGGTTCCCAAGGTGCACATCGGGGATCCGTATGGAGACACCCGAGCAGATCTTGAGGCGCCTCGAGTTTAAGGTCGTCCGGCGGCTGGACGGGTTCCTGTTCGGCGACTACACGGGAATCTTCTACGGCCCCAGCCTCGACCTCGCGGAGGTCCGGGAGTACATCCCGGGGGACGAGGTCCGGCGCATCGACTGGAACGTCACCGCCCGCACCGCCCGCCTGCATGTCCGCCAGTACCTGGAGGAGAAGGAGCTTACCGCCTGGTTTGCGGTGGACCTCTCTCCCTCCATGGGCTTCGGCACCCGGAGGGTTCTCAAGCGGGAACTCGCCACGGAGTTCTGCGGGGCGGCCGCCTACATCGTGGCGCGGCACGGGGACAAAGTGGGAGCCCTGTTCTTCCCGAACCGGATCATGCTTCCGCCCCGGACCGGCCGACGGCACGTTCTGCGGCTGGTGCATGCTCTCGCGCGGGCGGAGACCCTTCCGAACGGGGGCCGCACGGACCTCGCAGAGGCCCTCCGCTCCCTGCACCGGATGCTGCGGCGGCGGTCGCTGTTGTTTTTGGTCTCCGACTTCCTGGCCCCGGACGGGTGGGAGGGGCCGTTGCGGCACCTGGCTCACCGGCATGACGTGATCGCGGTGCGCATTACGGACCCTGCGGAGCGGGAGCTGCCGGACGTGGGGGTGGTGACCTTCGAGGATCCGGAGACCGGAGAGCAGGTGCGGGTGGACACCTCGGACCTGGGGGTGCGGAGTGCCTACCGAGAGCTGGTGGCCGCCCGGGAGGAGCGGCTGCAGAGGATCTTCCGGAGTGCGGGCGTGGACGTGCTCACCCTCTCCACCCACACCAGCATCGTGGAGCCCCTCGTGCGGTTCGTGGCGTTCCGGAGGAGGCGGCGGTGGAGTTTACGTGGCCGGTGATGCTGGTCGGGCTGGCGGGTGTGCCGCTGCTGGTGGTGGGGTGGTGGGCCCTGCGCCGCCACCAGGCCAGAGCGGCTGTCGCGTTCGCGGACCCCCACCTGCTGCCCCTGCTGCGGAGAGGAAAGAGGCTACGGGTTCCGCACCTGCCCTTCTACCTGTACCTGGGGGCCATCGCGCTGTTCGTCTTCGCCTCCGCCCGGCCCGTGGGCGCTCTCCTCGTCCCCGCGAACCGGGCAGCGGTGATCCTCGCCGTGGACATGAGCAAGAGCATGGTGGCGACAGATCTCCAGCCCAGCCGCCTGGAGGTCGCTAAGCAGGTGGCCCGGGAGTTCCTGCGGGCCGTGCCCCGCAGCGCCAAGGTGGGGCTTGTGTCCTTCAGCGACTACGCGCAGGTGCTGGTGCGGCCCACCACCCAGCACCAGGACGTGCTGGAAGCCCTGGAGCGCCTGCAGCCTACCCAGGCCACCTCCATCGGGTCGGCCATCCTCACCGCGGTGCGGTCGCTCCCCGGCCGGGAGCAGGCGGGGCAGGAGTTGCTCATGGGGCAGCCGGGGATGCTTCCTCTTCCACCTCCCACCCCCGCACCCACCCAGGAACCCCTTCCGCCCGGAGCCATCCTCCTGATCTCGGACGGCGTGAGCAACTTCGGAGTGGATCCCTTCCAGGCCGCTCAGGTGGCCCGGCGGTTCGAGGTGAAGATCTACGCGGTGGGCGTGGGAACCCCCCAGGGCAGCGTGCAGACGGTGGACGGCCAGCTGGTCTTCATCCCCTTCGACCCCACGGGACTGCAACAGATCGCGACGGTGACGGGCGGCCGGTACTTCTACCCGCCCACCAGTGAGGACCTGCGGCGGGTTTACCGGGAGCTGGGGCGGTCCTTCGGGTGGGAGTGGCAGCGCATGGAGCTCTCGGCCCTCTTCGCCGCGGCCGGAGGACTTGCCATGATGGTGGGGGGGATCCTCTCCCTCGCGTGGTATCGGAGGCTCCCGTGAGCTTTCAGTGGCCCGCGGCCCTGCTGAGCCTGCTCCTGCTCCCTCTCCTGGGGTTGGGGTACGTGGTGCTCGTGCGGCGGCGCAGCGCGCGGGCGGTGATGCACCCGGATGTAGCGGCCCTGCGGGCCGCCGCGGTCCGGGGAAGACGCTGGCAGCAGCATCTAGGGGCGGCCCTGTTCGGGCTGGCCGTCGCGGCGGCCCTGATCGCGCTTGCCCGGCCCGTGGCCTCGCTGCCGGTACCCGCCAGCAATGTGTATGTGGTGCTCTCCCTGGACGTGAGCCGCAGCATGCTGGCGGAGGACATCCCGCCGAACCGGCTGGAGGCCACCAAGCGGGCGGCGGTGGAGTTCGTGCGGGCCATGCCCCGGGATGCGCGGGTGGGGCTCGTGACCTTCAGCTCCTATGCCTCCCTGCTGGTGCCGCCCACCACGGACCACGAACGGGTGATTCGGACCATCGAGGGGCTCGTGGCGGAGTTCGCCACCGCCATCGGGGACGGGCTTCTGGAGGCGGTCTACGCCCTCCCGGGGCGGGAGCGCCCCCAGGATCTCTCGATCCCCCCTCAGGCCCCTCGGGGAAAGCTCCCGCCCGGCACCGTGGTGCTCATGAGCGACGGGCAAAGCAACCGCGGCGTCCCTCCTCTGGACGCGGCCCGCATCGCGAGGGATCTTCAGGTGAAGGTGTACACGGTGGGGGTGGGGACCCCCGAGGGTACCTTTCTGAACCTGGGCGGCCGCATGATCTGGGTGCGGCTGGACGAGGAGACCCTGAAGGAGATCGCGACCGTCACGGACGGCACGTACCACCACGCCTCCACCGCCTCGGAGCTGCGGCGGGTCTACCGAACGCTCGGACGGGTGATCGGATGGGAGCGCAGGCCCACGGAGGTCACCTCCCTCATGGCGGCCGCGGCCGCGGTCCTCCTGGCGGGCTCCGTGGCCCTCTCCATGCTCCAGCTCCACCGCCTGCCCTGACCTACCGCCCCCACAGCCCCCTCCGGGCCTCCCGTGCCAGACGCTGACAGGTTCGGAACCACTCCACGTACCGGACGTTGGGCGGTACCGTGTAGAGCCGGGCGTGCCCGAATTCCAGAAGCTCCAGGTTGAACAGGCGCCCGTCCAGCCACACGTAGCCCAGCAGTCTCCCGTACCGGTCACGCCGCTCTACGTCGAGCTCCAGACCCACCCGTTGCCCCACCAGCCGGCTGCGGGTGAACCGGGCCGCCCGCTGGGCCATCTCCCGGATGGACGGGCGGGGGTCCTGCATCTCCGGGGTGTCCACCCCGATGAGCCGGACGCGCTCCCGCTGGCCCCGGACCTCGGCCTCCACCGTGTCCCCGTCCACCGCGTGCAGCACGGTGGCTTCCAGGACCCCCTCCGGGCGCGGCGGGTGAGGGCAGAGGGGGGCGGAGGGACGCTGCTGCCAGAGGAGGAATGCGGCGAGGAGAAAGGCGAGGGAGCCGAGGCCCAGGGCACCGCGCCGTCGCATGGACTACATGGGCTCCACGTCGTGCGGGTAGCTCTCCCGCAGGCCCGCGGGGGTGATCCGGATGAACTCCGCATTCCGCTGCAGCTCCTCGATGGTCCGGGCTCCGCAGTAGCTCATCCCGCTGCGCAGCCCTCCAATGAGCTGGGCGACCACGTCCGCCACCTTGCCCCGGTAGGGCACCCGGGCTTCGATCCCCTCCGCCACGATCTGGCTCAGTTCCTCCTCCTCCACGGGGTGGTCCAGGGACCGCCTGCGGGCCGTGGCCCACAGGCTCGCCATCCCGCGGAAGAGTTTGTACTGCCGACCTTCCTGCACCACCAGCGCCCCCGGGCTCTCCTCCGTACCTGCCAGGAGGTTGCCGAGCATCACGGCATGAGCGCCCGCGGCCAGGGCCTTGGTGATGTCCCCGGAGTTCCGGATCCCGCCGTCTGCGATCACGGGTACGTGGTATTCCCGGGCGACCCGGGCCGCGTCCAGGATGGCGGTGAGCTGCGGCACCCCCGCACCCGTGACGATGCGGGTGGTGCAGGTGCTGCCGGATCCGACCCCCACCTTCACCGCGTCCGCTCCCGCCAGGATGAGATCCCGCGTCCCCTCCCCGGTGGCCACGTTGCCCGCGATGAGCGGGACCCCCGGGAACTCCTCCCGGAGCCGCTCCAGGGCCCGCAGCACGCCTTCGCTGTGCCCGTGGGCCACGTCCACCACGAGCACGTCCACGTCCTCGGCCACCAGGGCCGCGGCCCGCTCGAGGTAATCCCCCCGGATCCCCACCGCCGCGCCCACCCGCAGACGGCCCTTGTTGTCCTTGGTGGCCTGGGGGTGCTTCATCCGGCTCTGGATGTCCCGCTGGGTGATGAGTCCCCGAAGCCTGCCCTGCTTGTCCACGAGCGGCAGCTTCTCCACCCGGTGCCGGTGCAGGATCTCCCTGGCCTCCTCGATCGTCACGTCCGGTGGCGCGGTCACCAGCCGCTCCCGCGGGGTCATCACACGGGTGATGGGCTGGTCCAGGTCCTCCTCGAAGAGAAGATCCCGGGCGGTCACCAGGCCCACCAGCCTTTCCTCTTCGTCCACCACCAGCAGTCCCGCGGACCCGTGCTCCTCCATGAAGGCAACCGCCTCCCGGAGGGTCTGGTGCGGGCGGAAGGTGTAGGGGCGGTCGATGACCACGCTCTCCGCCCGCTTCACCCGCCGCACCTCCGCGGCCTGCTGCTCGATGGGCAGAAACCGGTGGATGATGCCGATCCCGCCCACCCGGGCCATGGCGATGGCCATCTCGCTCTCCGTGACGGAGTCCATGTTGGCGCTCACGATGGGGATCTCCATCTCAATCCCCCGACACAGGCAGGTGCGGGTGCTCACCTCCGCGCGGGAGGCCAAGCTGCTACGCTTGGGCACCAGCAGCACGTCGTCGAACGTGAGTCCCAACCGGAACGTGTCCTGAGGCATGGTCCGCCTCCTGGTGACCGGCTTCGGGGGAAAACCTACCCCTTACGCAGAATGAAGGAAGAAGGGGCCATGCGCAACGGGGCCACAGAGATGCTGGCCTACCACGAGGCCACCAAGCACTCCTACTGGAGCGTGCGGCGCTCCCCGGGCTGGCTGGACTGGTCTAACGAGCCACGCCTCGTGAAGGTCTACCGGGGGCTTGAGCCCCTACCGCTTCCCCCGGACCCCCCGAAATCCAGCTTGCCCGCGGTGGAAGCGGTGGCCTTACCCGGGACCGGAGGGGACCGGATCCTCGACCCCCGCACCCTGGCGGGTTTCCTCCGCTACTCCGCGGGGATCCTGCGCGCCCGCCGCTACCCGGGAGGGGAAATCCGGTTCCGGGCTGCCCCCTGTACCGGGGCCCTCTACCACATCGAGGTCTACCCGGTGTGCGCAGATCTACCGGGCCTCCCCGCGGGCGTGTACCACTATGGCCCCCAGGATCACGCTTTGCGTCGGCTGCGGGAGGGCGACCACCGGGCCTTCCTCGCCCGGGCTGCGGGCGAGGAGGGAGGAGTGGAGCGGTGTGCGGCGGTGCTGGTGCTCACCAGCGTGTGGCAGCGTAACGCCTGGAAGTACCGGGCCCGGGCCTACCGGCACGTGTTCTGGGACGCAGGGACTCTGCTCGCTAACCTCCTCGCGGTGGCGGCCGCTCATGGGATCCCGGCGCGGGTGGTTGCGGGGTTCGTGGATCAGGAGGTCACGCGGCTCCTCGACCTGGATCCAGACCGGGAGCTCCCTGTGGCCCTGGTGGCCCTGGGAAGCGCTGGCCCTCCTTCCCCTCCGCCTCCGGTAGCGCCTTTGGGATACGCCGTGGAGCCCGTCCTGCCCCGGGAGCTCCGGGAGTCCCTCATTCTCTCCGCCCACGCCGCGTCCGCGTTCGGGACCCCGGAGGAGGTGCGTGCCTGGCGCGGGATCCGGGTTGACGTGCGTCCCGGGGAGCCCTCCGGAATCCTTTATCCCCTCCGCCGCATGCCCCCGGATCGGCTACCGGGGGTCCCGGTCGAGGAGGTGATCCGTAGGAGGCGGTCCACCCGCCGGTTCGCGAGGACCCCGATCCCCTTCGAGGCCTTCTCGGAGGTCCTCCTGCGGGCCACGGGCCCCATCCCCGCGGATTTCCTTCCGGACGGGGCTTCCCTCGTGACTCCCTTCCTCCTCGTCCACGCGGTGGAAGGGCTCCCTCCGGGCGCCTACCTCTTCCGGCCGGATCTGCAGGCGCTGGAACCCCTCCGACCGGGGGAGTTTCGGGGAGAGGCCGCCTACCTGGCCCTGGAGCAGCCCGCGGCAGGGGAGGCGGCGGTGGCGGTGTTCTGGATGGCGCGGCTCCCGTGGGTCCTGGATGCCCTGGGGGCCCGGGGGTATCGGGCCGTGCAGCTGGAGGGTGGGATTCGGGGAGGGAAGATCTACCTCCTGGCGCACGCCCTGGGGCTGCGGGCCACGGCCCTCACCTTCTACGACGACGAGATCACGAACTTCTTCCTGCCGGCCGCCTCCGGCTACAGCCCCATGTTCCTAGTGGTGTTCGGCCGCAGGCGTAGGAGTCCTGACACGTTCTAGCTTGCCAGTTCCGTCCGGTTCTTGCCGAGCGCTTTGGCCCGGTACAGGGCCTCGTCCGCGAGCCGCACCAGGACTTCAGGATCCGTGCCGTGGTCGGGGCACAGGGCAACGCCCACGCTGGAGGTGAGGGGTTCCCGTGTGGCCTGCTCGATGCGTCGCCGCAACCCCTCCAGCACCTGGTACGCCTGAATGGAGTCCACGTCGTAGAGCACCACCGCGAACTCCTCCCCGCCGTACCGAGCCACCACGTCTCCCGCTCGCAGGCTCCCCCGCATGATCCGGGCCACCTCCCGGAGCAGGTCGTCCCCCGCGGGATGCCCGAAGGCGTCGTTGTAAGCCTTGAAGTTGTCGAGGTCCACCAGGGCCAGGGCAAACCGCCGTCCTGAGCGGGCCGCGCGGGCGCACTCCTGTGCCATCACCGCCTCCAGGTAGCGTCGATTGTAGAGGCCGGTGAGGGGATCCGTCATGACCATCTCCGCCAGAACCTGGTTGAGCCGTCCGAGCTCCCGGCGGAGAGCCCGGTTCCGCTCCCGCTGCCGGCGCATCCGATCCAGGGTGGCGCTCATGATCCCGCCCGCGCTCACCAGCATCAGGGCCTGCATGGCCTCCGCCGCGGGCCGGATCCCCGGCCGGCGTACCCCTTCCCAGCCCACCACTGCCGCGAGGTAGGTGGCCGCCATGAGGGCCGTGAGGCCCAGCAGGGGCCAGAAGGACCCGTACCCCGCCGCGAAGGCGAGGGCGATGAACCAGCCCACCATCAGGGTGGTCCGGGCCTCCGGAACCAGGGCGATGTACCGGTTGAGCAGACCGATGGCGAACAGCAGAGGGACGTAGACGAAGTGGGGGTCCCAGGTACGGACCAGCCGGTCGTATCCCCGGTGTACCACGAGGAGGAGGAATCCCTGGATCCCCGCGGTCCACGCCACCGTGACCCAGAACTCCCACCAGGCGAAATCGGCCTGACCGGTGGCGCGGAACACCAGGAGGATCAGAAGCCCCAGGAGATACCCCAAAGCTCCCAGCAGAAGGCCCCGCATGCGCTCCGCCCGCCGGAGCCCCTCCCGATCCTGGAGGAGTCTTCTCAGTCGCCTCAGCACCATGGTCCGGGGCCGGCTATAGCAAATCCGGTGCCACCGAGCACCCCACGCTCCCTCCGGCCCTCCTCACTGGAACAGGGATGATTTGTGAGGTTTCCCGCCGAGGCGAGAAGGTGGCATAGATTTTGCTCGACTACCCGGTGGAGCACAGGGGATGAGGGATCCCGCGACGCAACGGAGGGGCGGACAGGCTGGGTTCACCATGATCGAGCTGGTCCTCGCGGGGGCAATCCTCGCGATCCTGGTGAGCCTGGCGTTTCCCGCCTACCAGCGGGTGGTGATGGAGCGGCGGGTTCAGAACACCACCCGGGAGATCGCCGCGGACGTCCGGGTGGCCCAGCAGGCAGCGGTGGCGAAGTCCGCGGAGGCGAGGTGTGTGGGCGTGGCCTTCGAGGAGCGTCGGGTCTCGGTGTACGTGGTACCCCAGGAAGCGGACTTCAACTGCACCATCCCCAGCGCTTCAGGGCTCCGGGCCTACGGGGTCCTCCTGAGCTCCCAGGAGTATCCCGTGGGGGTCCGTGTGGAATACAGCCCGAGCGATGCCCTCGCGTTCGATCCGTCTGGGGTTGCGTACCCCACCTGTGCCGGGGACAATTGTACCGCCTTCCGGGTCACGGTTCGGGGCGGGGGACAGGTGCGGCACGTGTGCGTGAACGCGGCGGGACTGGTGACGGTGCCGCCTCCGGGAGACGTGTGTCCGTGAGGGGAGGAAATGAAACGATGAGGGAACGGCTGAGAGCGCCCCGCGAGACCGGGCTTTCCATGCTGGAGGTGCTGGTGGCCCTCACCCTGGTGGCGGTGGTGATGCTGGCGAGCGTGCAGCTCGTCACCCGGGCCGTGGCCCAGATCGGCTCTGCCCGCACCGAACAGGCGGAGCGAGCCGCGCGGGCGAAGACGGTGGCCCTGCAGTGGCTGCAGGGAGAACTCGATTACCTGCGGTCCCGCGGCTACGGATACCTCACCGAGCAGTACCTGAACCCCACCGGGAACTGGACCCGTTCCGGCGCGGCCGTCCAGCGGACCATCACGCGCACCAGCAAGGAGCCCGGGGAGAACGCGCTCCCCGAGGGTTTCGCACGGGGCGTGGTGATCCTGGAGGTGGAAGGGCTGGAAGGGTGCCCGAGTGCCTGCGTCATCTCCGTGATGCGGACCCGGGTGCGGTTGTACCGGGAGGAGGCGGACTCCGTGCCCTTCGTGGAGGGGGCGACGAGCGTGGTGCGGCGATGAGGCTTGTTCGGACGGACGAGCGGGGACTCACCCTGGTGGAGCTGCTCCTCGCCGTGGTCACCCTGGCGGTGGCGCTTGGCGCCCTGTTCACCGCGAGCAGCGCCATGGCCCGGACCTGGGCCGTGGGTCAGCACCGCGTGGGGGTCCAGCAGGCGGGCCGGGCGTCTTTGGACTGGATGATCCGCCGGATCCGGCTCGCAGGGCAGGGGTACGAGCGGCAGTGGGCCAGCTGCCTCCCCTTCTACAAGGAGGCCGGACCCGATCGGTTCGCATTCCTGGCGGACATCCTGCCGGGCGGTGTGTGCGGTCCGTTTGAGCGGCTGGAGTACAGCCGGGAGGGTGACCAGATCGTGGAGCGCCTGACAGGAAGCGAGCAACCGGTCCGCAGGGCCCTCACGCCGGCGGAGGAGGTGGGGACCGTCACGGTCACGGAGCTGAACTTCTGCTACTACGACAACTTCGATCAGCTCATTCCGGACCAGACGCTCACGGGATCCAGGGGACAGGAAACCTGCTCCGGGAATGTGCGGCCGGATCGGCTGGCGGACATCTTCCGGGTGAAGGTGCGGGTCCGGGTATGGAGCCCGCGGCTGCAGGAGGAGCTGGTGGTGGCGAGTCAGGCGACGCGGAGGCTGGAGGTCCTGCCATGAGGTGCGGGGAGCGGTTGCATCAGGAGGTCCTCCGTCGAATTCGGTCAGAACAGGGCCTGGCTCTCGTCATGGCCCTGATCACCATCGTGGTCCTTCTTTTGCTTACTGCAGCCCTGGTGACCGCGGCCGTCACGGAGACCTACACCGCGCAGACCGCGGAGGACTCCGCCCGGGCGTTCCTCGTGGCAGACGCGGCGGCCGCCCGCGCCATGGCCTCCCTCCGCCTGGACGCTAACTGGACGGAGACGGATCCGGGTGGTCAGGACGCGGTGGACCGGTGTCCGGGCGGAGAGCTCTACGATCTGCTTGCGGGCGAGTGCATGCGGGATGTGCCCTATCCCCGCTACGGAGCCATCGCGGTGGGCCCTGCGGCACCCCCCGGCGGGGCGCCTGAGCCCGTGTGCGCAGCGAAGGGGGTCACCTCTCCAGAGGCATCTCCCGCACCTCTACCGCCCGAGCAGAGCTTCGGGCGGTACACGGTCACCGTGGTCGAGGTGCTCGGTCCGAACCGGATCCGGTTAAGGGCGGTGGGCCGGGTGGGCCGGGCCACCCGGGGGTTCGAGTTCACCGTGGACCGGGTGACCCCTGCGGACTTCGTCTCCTACTCCGCCCTGCGGGTGGATGCCACCCGGGTGGGGAACGGCACCTTCCGGATCCATGGGTCGGTGTACGTGCGCGGCAACTGGGAGTTCCACGGAAACTCCCAGCAGCTCAACGACCGACCGGTCTCGGAAGCGGACACCCTCAATCCCGTCTACGACAACCAGACCTTCGTGTGCGGAGACCTGGTGCTCAGTGGAAACCCGCAGATCGGGGAGCCGAACCGGCCCATGCTGGGGGTGCACATCGCAGGGACGATTCGGGGAGCGGGTCAGGCCTATGAAGTCCACGCCCTCCTCCGGGACACGGTAGTTCCGGACATCCGGCTGGTGAGCGTGCCGCAGGCGGTGGCGTGTGTAAAGGGCGTGGGGGATCAATCCGCGTGCGACCAGAGTTTCCCGGGCCTGTGGAACGCCTATACGAATTCCCTCGACACCTTCGGGGGGTCCACGCGGATGCGCCTGTATGTCTGGAGCGGCAGCTCGTGGGATGAGCGTCTGTCTTCTGACCTTCAGTTGGGCTCTGAGAGCTGGAGAATTCCTAAGCGAGGCCGGGAAGACGCCTGTCGGAGACACGAACGGGGCGCCTCCCTCGATGACGTCCTAGAGGACTGTGCGGCATACTATGATGGATCCTCGCGGTTGTACGTGGGGGCCCGGCAGGTGATCTACATCCCCGGAAGCCTGTCCGTGCTGCGGGACATAGACTACCGTGTGGACGATGACCCGACCCAGGCTTGTGATCCAGGTCAAAGGGATTCGGACCCGTGCCGCCCCGATGATGCCTCCCTGTTCTTGGTGGCCTGCGAGGCCGGGACCGCTTGTGACCCCACCCTGAGCTCGCCCGCCTACGGTTTCAACGTCCGGGAGATGCTGCGGGCCCAGCGTCGGGCGTCAGCCGGACCCCTCTACCCGCAGACGACCTTCCCCACCCGTGACGCCCTCGCCGTCCTGGTCCACGGCAGGGTCCGGTTCGGGCTCAGCGGTAGCCCTGCGAACCAGGAGATCAATCTGGTGGTGCTGAGCGGGTGCGATACGCGCCTACCACCCGACCGATGCGACCTCACCATGCAGAAGAACCTCCAGCTCTATGGCTCGGTGATCTCGCGGCTGCTGGTGTTCGAGCAGAACGTGGACCTCTATCAGGTCCCGGACCTGCGGAGCTACCTCCCCATCACCCTGGACAACTTCCTGGCGGCACCGGGGGGATCTGCTGTGGTGGTCACCCAGTGGCGGGAGATCGGGTTCTGAGCCAGGATTCGGGAAGAGGCGCCAGAGATCCCGGCAGCCTACGAGGCGGCCTCAGGCGGACCGATCTTCCTTCTCGGCCGCCAGCAGGCGGATGCCGAGCTGCCCGGCGAGCTCCCGGGCGCGCCGGTGCGCGTAGGGAGCTACCAGGACCGGCTCGAAGAGCTCGGGCAGGAGGCGAGCGGCGAACGCAACCTTATCCTACCTCCAGCCGATTCAGCCGCCGGTTGAAGTCCTCCCGCAGGTTTCGGATCTCTTCCAGCACCTGGATGAGCTCCGCCCTGGGGCTCAGGGTCTGGGCCAGGATCCCCACCACCTCTGCACCGAAGCGGGGATTCTGCCGCAACGGCTCCGGCAGGTTTTCCCGCAGCCAGTTGGCGAAGTCCGCTTTGCTCCACAGGGCGGCCCGGAGCGCATCCCGCCGGCACGGGGACTATCCATCCCGCCGTGGGAACCTGAACACGGGCCGGAGCTGTGCAGGAATTCCGGAAAAAGCGTCGAACCTTAGCCCCGACAGGCCCGGGTCGGCTGGATGGACTGGGGCAGGGGCGTAGCAGTCGTCACAGTATGACCGGAGAACCATGGCACGCACTCCCGTAGGGCTGGACATCGGGGCCGCCGCCATCAAGGTGGTGGAGCTGACCCGGGACGGGCACCGGATCGCGCGGCTGGGCAGTGCCCGCACGCCTTTGGGCTCCCTCCTGGAAGGCGCGGTGGTGGACCCCGAGAAGCTCGGCGCGGCCATCCGTACAGCTCTGGAGGAGGCCGGCATCCGCCACCGCCGGGTGGTCACGGCCCTCGGCAGCCGGGCCGCGGTGGTCCGGGAGATCCAGGTTCCCGAGATGCCGGAGGAGGAGCTCCGCAGCGCGGTCCGGTTCGAGGCGGAGCGCTACCTCCCCGTGGCCGGCGAGGACGTGCGGGTGGACCACCAGGTAGTGGGGGAAGTCCAGGAGGGAGTTCGCAAGCAGCTCAGCGTGCTCTTCGCGGCCGCCCGGTCCGACGTGGTGGATGGCTTCGTGCGGGCCCTGCAGGTGGCGGACCTGAGGGCCGAGGTGCTCGAGGTCACCACCTTCGCTCTCGCCCGGGTCTTCCGGCAGGAGGCGAGAGAGGGGCCGGTTCTCGTAGCGGGCATCGGTGCGGACACCACGGAGGTCCTCATCGTCCACGAGGATCGTCTTCACCTCTCCCGGACCCTGGTGACGGGTGGCAACACCCTCACCCGGGCGGTGGCTGCGGCCCTGGACCTGGATCCAGACGCCGCGGAGATCGTGAAGGAGGAGAAGGCCGTGGCGCCCGTGGGTCCAAAACCTCCTGAGGACCCTACCAGTGCCCGCGTGGCGGAGGCCATCTCGCCGGTCCTGGCGGACATGGTGATGGAGATCCGCCGGTCCGCGGAGTTCTTCCTGGCACGGTCGGGCGGTCGGGAGATCCAGAAGGTGCTGCTGGCGGGCGGGACCGCTCGCATCCCGGGGCTTGCGGCCTTCTTCACGGAGGAGCTGGGCCTTCCCGTGGAAGTGGGGGACGTGTTCCGGTACTACCCTCCGGAGCGCTCGATACCGGATGCAGGCCCGGCTTTTGCGGTGGCCATAGGACTTGCCCTGAGGGGGATGGAGGAATGACCATTCGCATCAACCTGCTGGCTCCCGAGCGGAGGCGACGACGGGTTACGCCCCTGATGGTGGGCGCTGGGGCTCTCGCGGTCCTGGTGCTGGTCCTGGTCGTGGTCGCCCTCCTGATGCAGGTCCGGGTAAGCTCGAGCCGTGCGCGCCTGGCGCAGCTCAACGCGGAGATCGAGCGCCTGCGCCCGGAGGCCCAGGAGGTAGAGCGGATGCGGCGGGTAGTGGAGGGACTGCGCCGACGGGAGGCCCTCATCCGGCAGTTCTTCGCTTCCCAGATCCCCGCCGCGGAGGCCATCCTGGACCTCAGCCTGGCTATCCCGCAGGATTCCTGGATCACCCTGTTCGCGGTTCAGGGGGGCCGGGCGGTGCAGATTGAGGGGGTCACGGCCCGGGACAACGAGTCCATCGCCCTCTTCCTGGTGAACCTGGAGCAGACCCCGCACTTCGAGAACATGGACCTCCAGGTGAGCGAGCTGCAGCGCATCGGCACCCAGGATGTTTTGCGCTTCACCCTCACGGGCGCCCTCTCGGGTGGTCCGCAGCCCACGCCCCAGGCAGGAGAGACACAGTGACCCTGAGACCCCGCGAGCAGATCCTCCTCCTGGTGGCTGCAGCGCTCGTGGTCCTCGTGGGCTTCTACTACTTGCTCTACCTGCCCAGGATCACGGAGCTCCAGCGGCTTGCAGGCGAGATCCAGAGGGCGACCGCAGAGCAGCAACGGCTCTCGGCCCTGGTGGCCTCCCGGCCGGAGGTGGAGCGGGAGTTCAACGAGGTCCGGGCTCGAGTGGCGGAGCTTGAGGCGAAGCTCCCGCCTGCCCGGGAAGTTCCGGCGCTCCTGGTACAGCTGGAGCAGACCGTGCGGCAATCCCGGGCCCGGATCACCCTGATCCGCCCCGGGCCGCTCGCGGCCCCACCCCCGCCACCCGGCCAGCGACCCGGCGGACAGCGCCCGCAGGAACCCCAAGCCCCTGCGTATCAGCAGTTCTCCGTGGAGCTGGGCGCCCGGGGGGATTTCGAGGCCCTGGTGGACTTCCTGCAGCGGTTGCAGAACTTCCCGCGGCTGCTGGTGCTCTCCGAGGTCCGGATGAGCCCGACCTCCCAGCCCCAGGCCGGCCGCACGCCCCTCCTGCAGCTGTCCGTGCGCGCCACCACCTACGTCCTTCCCGAGGCGGAGGCAAGGCCGTGACCGCGCCCGGTCGGGGACCGCAACAGAGTCGGCTTCTGCCCTACCTCGTGATCGTTCTCGTGATCCTGTTGGGCTACGTGACGTACACCCGGCTCTCGGCCCGGCCGCGGCCGCAGGCCCTTCCGCCGCTCAGCCCGCCTCCCGCGGCCACAAGCCCCGCGCCGGCGGTGACGCCCGCCGCGCAGCCCACTCCGTCGCCAGCTCCGACGCCGATTCGGGTTGCACTCCCCGCCCGGCCCGTGGGCCGCCCCAACCCCTTCAACCCCCTCATCGTCCCTCAGGCGCCCGCTCCCGCACCGAGGACGGCCGCGCGGCCTGCACCCCCTCCGCTCCCTCCGGTCCCGCCGCCGTTCTTCCCGGGGGAAGGGGCGAGACCGGGCCAGATGCCCCTCCCCGGTCCTACCCCCACCCCGCAGCCTCAAGTCCCCTTCCGGGTCACGGGCACCGTCATCCAGGGGGGAGTGCGGATGGCGGTCCTCCAGGCCGGGCAGCGGATCTACTTCGCGCGGGTGGGGGACGTTATCGAAGGGTTTCGGATCGTGGCAGTCGAACCGGAATTCGTGCGGGTCCAGCGCGGTACCTTCGAGCACGTGTTCCATCTCAGGGAGGTCGAGGCGCAATGACGCGGCGCACATCCGCTCTCGCACTCACGCTCACGCTGGTCCTAGGACTTAGCGGGACCGTCGTTAAAGCCGCTCCACCCGTCCAGGTGACGGAGGTCTCCCTCAAGGGCACGGCGACAGGCCTCGAGCTCACGGTCCGGGCCAGTGGTCCCGTGGAATACCGGGTGGTGGACTGGGCGGGCAAGCCCGCGGGGCTTGTGGTCCTGGACATCCGGGAAGCCACCCTCGCGATCCCGTCAGGGGACCTGCCTCTCCGCCATCCGTCCATCGCCCGGGCTCGCATCAACCAGCACGAGGCCACCACGGTGCGCCTTGCCGTCGAGCTCCGGGAGCCCCGGGTGGTCCAGGTGCGGCTCGCGCAGGATCGAAGAGGAGTGGTGGTGGCCTTCGGAGAGCCCGCGCGCCAAGCGGTGCTGCACGCCATCCAGGACCTGCGGATCACCTCATCAAATGGCGCGGTGCGCGTGGAGGTGATTTCGGACGGGCCCTTCACGTTCCGGGAGGTTTCGTGGGCGGGCAAGCCCGCGACCCTGGTGGTGGTGGATCTCGTGGGCGTTCAGCTTCCTGGAGGTTCCCGTCGGATTCCCGGCTCGGGCTCGGTCCGGGAGGTACGGCTGGGGGAGCAGGCGCCCGGCGTGGTGCGGCTGGTGGTGGACCTCCGGGAGCAGAAGCCGTTTCGCCTGGTGCGGGAATCGGAGGGGAGAAGGCTCGCGGTGGTGCTCTCCGGCGCAGCCCTGGGCACTTCCGACGGAAGGCCCCAGGCCCAGGCCCCGCCCGCTCCAGTCTCCACTCCCCCTCCAGGCCCCACCCAGGAGTGCTTTGACGACCTCCGACCCCGACCGGGGCCTCAGGTCCCGAACCAGCGGCGCTTCACCCTCTCCTTTCTCAACGAGCGCCTGGCGGTGATCCTCACCGCCATCGCCCGCATCACGGGTGTGAACATCGTGGTGAGCCCGGAGGCGGGAGAACGAAGGCTCACCATCCGATTGCTGAACGTGACCCTGCGGGAGGCCCTCGACCTCGTCACCCGGCCGCTTGGGCTCGCCTACGTGATCGTGGACCGGAACGTGCTGGTCGTCCCCGCGGACCAGGTACCCCCGGAAGCCGCCGTGGTGTGCCACTACCGGCTGCGCCACGCGAGCGCGGAGGAGGTGGCGAAGGTCATCACGCCGCTTCTGTTCGGGGAGCGGCTTGCGCCACCGGCGCCCACCATCGTGCAGGTGGGCCCCACGCCTCCTCCCACCCCGACACCTGCTCCCACCCCGATCGTCGTCCGCACGCAGGTGACGGTGGACAAGGCCACCAACTCCCTGCTGGTGGTGGCCTCCCGGGCGGACCAGGCCCGGGTTTGGGAGATCATCCGACGGCTGGACATCCCGGAGGCTAGACCCGCTCCACCGCCTCCCACGCCTCCGCCACCACCCCGAGTCACCCGGGTGTACCGGCTCCAGTGGATCTTCGTGGACGAGCGGCCGAGGGCGGGGGCGGAGGCGGAACGGATCCTCGTCCCCATCGGGCCACCGGATCCCGGTGCCGCGCTCGTGGCCATGATCCGGCAGCACGCGGGGCTGCGGGCGGAGGATGTCACCTTCGACTACCGGCAGAACGCCATCGTGGTGACCGCCACGGAGGAGCAGCACCGGCTGATCCGACAGCTCCTGGAGCAGATCGACGTGCCGGGAGATCAACTCCTCATCGAGGCCAGCGTGCTGGACATCAACTTGAGCGACCTCAAGGACCTGGGGGTGGAGTGGAGCAGTATTCTGACCTTGCCCTTCACGGAGCTTGAGCCCAACCCCGGCCAGATCCTGTTCAATCCCATCACCCGCGGGCCCCTCAGCTTCCAGGCCGTCCTGCGGCTTTTGCTGGAGCAGAACCGGGCCCGGGTGATGGCGAACCCCCGGGTGGTGACCCGCGATGGCCAGCCCGCCACGGTACTGGTCGGGGACCGGATCGAGATCACCCTGCCCGGCACGGGCCCCCAGGGTCAGGCCATCGCGGTCACCCGCACCATCGAGGTGGGGGTCCGGCTCAACATCACCCCGAAGATCAACCCCGAGGGCGACATCACCTTGCGGATCCTCACGGACGTGAGCTCGCTCGCGGCTCCACCCACCCCGCAACTGGTGCACATCCGGACCCGGCAGGCGGCCACCACCCTGCGGGTGCGGGAAGGAAGCCCCATCGTGCTCGCGGGGCTCATTCAGAACGAGGAGCGGCGGCGGGTGGTGAAGGTCCCGCTGCTGGGGGACATCCCGGTCATCGGCTCGCTCTTCCGCAGCGAGCGGACCGAGCAGGTCAACACGGAGATCGTGTTCATCATCACTCCCCGGCGGCTGCCGAGGGTGCTGGCTCCACCCAGCCCGTCTCCCAGCCCCTCGCCCACGCCGGCGCCGTAGCGGAAGGACGATGCGAGGATGGAGCGCTTCTTGAAGGAGTGTTGGACGATGCGGGCAATGGGGAGAACACTGTGGGGTTTGAGCCTGTTGGTGGTGGCCGCGGTGGTGCTGGCGGCCTGTGAGCAGTCCCTGGGGCTGCGGCTACTGGCTCCAGAGGACAATGCGGTCATCAGCTGCTCCTCGGTGGACGCGGGGCTCGTGCGGTTCAGCTGGACCCCCGTGGCCGCCGCGCGGAGTTACACCATCGTGATTTATGACGCCTCAGGCAATCAGTTCCTGACGCGGACCGTCACGACGACAACCCTAGAACTGCAGCTCCCCTGCGGGTCCTCGTATTCCTGGCAGGTGGCGGCCAATCCGGGCGGGGCCAGCTACTGGACTCCGAGACGGAGGTTCACGCTCACCGCCGAGACGTTCAATCTGATCACCCCGCGTAACGGTGAGGTGATCGAGTGCCAGACGCCCAACATCATCCGGTTCACCTGGACGCAGGTCCGGGATGTGGCACACTACAACCTCGTGGTCCGGAACTCCGCGGGGCGGTTGGTCGTCAGCGAGCAGATCGCTCCGGGAGAGCAGGCGGAGTTCCAGCTGCCTTGCGGGGACACCTACACCTGGCAGGTCATCGCCATCAAGAACTTCCCCAATCCGCCGGTTGAGAGTCCGATCTGGACGTTCACCGTCACACCAGCCTCGGGCCCGGGCCCCGCACCGCAGCTGGTCTCCCCGCCGGACGGGGCGACGATTGAGTGCCAGGCTCCGGACAACGGGCGGGTGAACTTCGACTGGACGGACGTGCCGAACGCTACGAGTTACACCCTGGAGGTGTACCGGGCGTCGGACAACTCCCTGTTCCTGAGCCGCACCCTGACCGCGAGCCAGACGACGGAGACGGTGGTCTGCCGGCCGGAGCTGGCGCTGCAGTACCGGTGGCGGGTGGGCGCGCATCTGGGACCGAACGTGGCCTGGAGCAACTTTGCCACCTTCACCATGACCGTGGAGAAGCCGTTCCTGGTGAGCCCGCCGAACAACTCGACGGTGAGCGTCAATCTGCCTGGCTGCAACGGTCTCAATGTAGTGCAGTTCACGTGGACAGTGGTGCTGAACGCGACCAGCTACCGGGTGGACGTGTTCAACGACGCAACAGGCGTGCTCGTGGGCAGCACGGTGGTGACGGGCGCCACCAACACCACCGCTACGGTGAGCTGGTCCGCGACCGCGTGCGCTACCTACCGGTGGAAGGTGACGGCCATCAAGACCGCACCGAACCCGCCGGTAGCGAGCGACGAGTGGCGGTTCACCACCGTCCCGTAGGAGATGGTGCCGTGAGGGGGATCGGTCAGGTGACCACGGTACTGGCCATCCTCCTCACGGCCTTCTCATTCGCCCGCGCGGAGTACGCTCCCGTGGTCGTCTACCCGGCGGAGCAGTCCTTCCACCAGGCCATCGCGCCTCTGCGGCGGGCAGCGGAGCTCGAGCCCCGGAATGCGGAAGCCCGTTTCCGCCTGGGCCACGCGTACCACGTGGCCTGGCACCTGTGGCGCGGAGGTCTGGTTCCGTACGGGGCCGGATACGACCGCCTCGCGGAGCTGGAATTCCGGGCGGCCATCGAAGCTGACCCCAAGCACCTCGGGGCCCACCTGCTGCTGTACGAGCTGTACCAGTCCCGGGGGGACTGGAAGGCGGCGGAGCTGTTGCTCCCTCGACTCCTGGAGCTCAGCCGGGACGTCGAGGTGCTCTCCCGCGGGATCCGTCCGCCCCCGCAACCCGCCCCGTAGCCTGGCATGCCCCTGCTGGCCTTCGTCCTGGGTGCTATCTTCGGCTCCTTTGCCAACGTCCTCATCTACCGGATCCCCCGGGGTGAAAGCGTGATCTGGCCCGGCTCTCGCTGCCCGGCCTGCGGGCACCCGCTGCGGTGGTGGGAGAACGTGCCGCTTTTGAGTTTCGCCCTCCTGCGGGGGCGGTGCGCCGCCTGTGCCGCACCCATCTCCTGGCGGTATCCGCTGGTGGAGCTAGGGGTGGCCCTGATCTTCGCGTACGCGGTGGCCCGGCACGGGTTGAGCTGGGATGCCCTGAGCACCGTGACTCTAGGGGTACTGCTTGTGGTCGTGTTCTTCATCGACCTGGAGCACCGGATCGTCCCGGACCGGCTTACGCTCCCCGGCATGGTCCTGGGGCTTCTGCTCTCCTTCGCCCGGGCAGGCCTCCCGGGGTTTTTCGGAGCCCTCCTCTCGGGAATCGGCGCGGGCGGGGTGCTGATGCTGGTGGCCCTCCTGAGCCGGGGCGGCATGGGCGGAGGAGACATCAAGCTCGCGGCGATGCTGGGCTGCTTTCTCGGTTGGCCGCGGGTGGCCGTGGGGATGTTCGCGGGGGTTCTCCTCGGGGGGCTAGGGGCCTTTGCGCTGCTCGTGGCCGGCCGCAAGAGCCGGAAGGACTACATCCCCTTTGGCCCGGCCCTTGCTCTGGGAGGGTTCGTCGGGATGGAATGGGGGTCGCAGCTGCTTTCCGCCTACCTGCGGCTCTTCGGGCTGTGAGGAGGCGATGGTGCGGGCCGCGGACCGCGCGCAGATTCTGGAGACATGGCTGGGGCTCGTGCGAAGGAGTTCCGGCCGGATCCGGTCCGAGCACGCGCTGCAGGGGTGGGGGCAGGCTCTCCTGGAGGCCACGGAGCAGTTCCTGTATGGCCGGGCCTCCGCCGTGGAGGAAGCCGTCCTCGGTCTCGTGAAGAAAGCCCCCGTGGGCTCCGTGGCGGAGCCCCTGGAGCTGGTGCTCCTCTTCCGGCGCGCGGCCCTTCGGACCCTCGGAGGACTTCCCCCGCCACTCCGGGAATCCCTTGAGGAGGCCTTTGACCGGGCCGCCCTCGTGCTGGCCGCCTGGCACGACGGAAGCTGCACCCGTCCGAAGCCCGCACCGGCCTCCCGCACCCCCGAGCCTGGAGCGTTCGATCTATTGAGTTTTCACCTGAGCCTTCCTCTGGAGATCCAGCGCTCCCTGCGGTACGGACGCCCTCTCAGCCTCATGCTGATCGAGCTGGACGCCTACGACGACCTTGCCGCCCTCCACGGCCCGGAGGTGGCGGACCGGGCCATGGAGGAGCTCGTGGAGCTGCTTTCCCGCATGCTCCGGGCCACCGACACCCGCTACCGCGTGGGCGCGGGCCGGATCGCGGTGCTCCTCCCCGAGACCGGGGCGGAGGAGACCCTGGTGGCCGCGGAGCGGGTAAGGGAACAGGTGGTGCGGGCAGCCCCCTTCGCGGTGGCCAGGGACTCCTACGGCCTCACCGTGACCGCCGGCATCGCCTCCTGCCCCGAGCACGCCGCGGACGCCCAGACCCTGCTGCAGCGTGCGGAGCAGGCCCTGCAGGCCGCCCGACGCATGGGCGGAAACCTCGCCCTCGTGTATCGGCCGTGACCTGATCGGCCGTCACCCGCGGCCGCCGTTTCCCCTCCGCCGTCCCTCTGGTACCATACGGACGGAAGTGCTGGAAAGCGCGGGAGGGAGCAGGATTGATCTCCACGAACGATCTCCGGTACGGCGTGCACATCGTCCTGGACGGGGAGCTCTACACGGTGTTGGAGGCCCAGCATGTGAAGCTCGGACGAGGTTCCGCGTACGTGCGGGCCAAGATCCGCAATCTCCGCACGGGGGCCACCATCGAGCGGAAGTTCAACGCGGGCGAGCGGGTGCCGCTCGCGATCCTGGAGAGCCGGACCATGCAGTACCTATACCGGGATGAGGCGAACTTCACCTTCATGGACACCGAGAACTACGAGCAGCTCTCCGTCCCGGCTTCCGTGGTGGGGGAGGCCGCTCGGTTCCTGAAGGAGGGAATGGAGGTGGAGGTGGTCTTCCACGAGGGGACCCCCATCGAGGTGGAGCTGCCCACGAGCGTGGAGCTCCTGGTGGTGGAGACCCCGCCCGGCGTCCGGGGCGATACCGCCCAGGGCGGGAGCAAGCCCGCCAGATTGGAGACGGGGGCCGTGGTGCAGGTGCCGCTCTTCGTGGAGGTGGGGGATCGCGTCCGAGTGGATACCCGGACGGGGCAGTACCTGGAGCGGGTGCGGTAGGGAGCCATGAGCAGCCGCCGCAGGGCACGGGAAGCGATCCTCCAGATCCTTTACCAGGCGGAGGTGGGTCGCAGGCCCCTGGAGCAGGTGATCGCGGACTACACAGAGGGGCCCGTGGCCAACGAGAGAGCACCGGGTTTTGCGTGGGACGAGGACACCTGGCGGTTCATCGTGCGGATGGCCAGGGAAGCCTGGGAGCACCGGGAGGAAGCGGACGGGCTCATCGCTCAGTATGCGGAGGGCTGGCCCTTGGATCGTCTCGCCCGGGTGGACCTGGCCATCCTGCGCCTTGCGCTCTACGAACTCCTCCACACGGACACGCCGCCCGCGGTGGCCATCAACGAGGCGGTGGAGCTGGCGCACAGGTACGGTACGGAGGATTCCAGCCGGTTCATCAACGGGATCCTGGGCCGCATCTACCGGGAGCGGCTTGCCCTCACGGGCAGTTCGGGCCGTGGGTGAGCGGGTGCGCGCGCACGCCATCCTCCGGGGCCGGGTACAGGGCGTGGGGTTCCGGTTCTTCGCCGCGGACTGGGCGGAGCAGCTGGGAGTGTGCGGCCACGCGCGGAACCTGCCGGACGGCGGGCTCGAGGTGGTGGCGGAGGGAGCCCCGGAGGCTGTGACGCGCTTCCTGGAGGCCATGCGTCGAGGACCCCGGGCCGCACGGGTGGAGGACATGCAGGTGCGGTGGGAGGAGCCGCGGGGGGAGCATGGCTTTTCCATCCGGTACTGAGGCGGTCCTCGAGAGGTTTGTGCGCACGTGGAGTCCCCGCATCGAGGAGGCCCTGGACCGCTGGCTTCCCGCGGAGGAGGACGAGCCGGGCGTGCTGCACCGTGCCATCCGACACAGCATCTTCGGCTCGGGGAAGCGCTTCCGGCCCCTGCTGGTACTCGCTAGTAGCGAAGCTTGCGGGCTACCGCCGGAGCGGGCCCTGCGGGCCGCGTGCGCGGTGGAGGCCATTCACACCTACTCCCTCATCCACGACGACCTCCCGAGCATGGACAACGCGGACCTGCGCCGGGGACGGCCCACCTGTCATGTGGCCTTCGGGGAGGCCATGGCCATCCTCGCAGGGGACGCCCTCCACGCCCTCGCCTTTTGCTGGCTTGTGCAGCTCGTAGAGGACGGGATCCCACCGGATCGGGTGGCTTGGGCCACCCGGGAGGTGTCGGAGGCCATCGGCCCCGCGGGCATGGTGGGCGGACAGGTCCTGGACCTGCTGGCCGAGCAGGGGCGGTTCCCCGCGGATCGGGTGGGTGAGATCCACCGCCGCAAGACCGGCGCCCTCATCCGGACCTGCGCGCGCCTGGGCCCCATCCTGAGCGGCTCGGGTCAGGACCTGGATCCTCTCACCGCGTACGGGGAGCACCTGGGGCTTGCGTTTCAGATCGCGGACGACATCCTCGATGCGGAGGAGGAATCCGGACTCCCGAAGGCCACCTATCCCCGGGTGTTCGGTCTGGAGGAGTCCCGGCGGTTGAGCCGGATGGAGTTGGAGCAGGCCCTGCAGGCCCTGGAGCCCCTCGGGGAGCGAGCGGAGGTGCTGCGGGCGCTGGCGCGGTTTGCGGTGGAGCGGGCATGGTGACCGCGGCCCGGAAGCGGGAACGGTTGGACGTGCTCCTGGTGCGCCGGGGCCTCGCGCCCAGCCGGGAGCGGGCTCAGGCGTACGTGCTGGCGGGCCGGGTGTTCGTGGACGGGCGGCGGGTGGACAAACCCGGGACCCCGGTGCCGGAGGAGGCGGTCCTGGAGGTCCGGGGCCCGGATCACCCGTACGTGAGCCGGGGGGGTGTGAAGCTGGCGCGGGCCCTGCGGGATTTCCACCTGGACGTGCAGGGTGCGGTTGCCCTGGACCTGGGGGCAGGGACCGGGGGGTTCACGGATTGTCTGCTGCAGCACGGGGCGAGGCGGGTGTACGCGGTGGACGTGGGCCGGGGCCAGCTCCACCCGAAGCTCCGGGAGGATCCCCGGGTGGTGGTGCTGGAGAGGACCCATGCGAGGGATCTCTCCCCGGCACTCGTTCCGGAAGCGCTGGATTTTGCGTGCGCGGACGTCTCCTTCATCTCCCTCACCCAGGCCCTGCCCCCCGTGGTTCCTCTCCTGCGGGAGGGAGCGCCCGTGGTGGCCCTGGTGAAACCGCAGTTCGAGGCGGGCCGGGGGGTGGCAAGGAAGGGCGTGGTGCAGGACCCCGCAGTACACCGGGCCGTGATCCGGAAGGTGATGGAGCAGCTTTCGAAGCACGGGCTCGGTGCCCGGGCCGTGATTCCGTCCCCGATCCGGGGAGACGCGGGGAACGTGGAGTTCCTCGTGCTGTTCCGAAAGGGAGAGAGCGCTTCCGTTCCGGAGGAGGAGATCGAGAGGGCCGTAGAGGAGGCCTGGAGGATCCCGTGAGCATCATCGGGTTCTTCGTCAACCCTGAGAAGCTCGCGGAGCTCCCGGGAGCTGCGGGATTCCTGCGGGAGGCCGTGGAGGCGTTGCGGGTACGGGGTGTGGCCGTGCGGGTGAATGCGGAGAGCGCCCGGCTCCTCCACGTGGAGGAGCTGGCGGAGGGGGAGGAGCGGATCGTGGAGACCGCGGACGCTCTGGTGGCTGCGGGTGGGGACGGTACCATCCTCCGGGCTGCCCGCCTGACCGCACCCAGGGGACTGCCGGTCCTCAGCGTGAACCTGGGGGGATTTGGATTTCTGGCGGAGCTGCAACCGGAGGAGCTCCCAGAGGCTGTACCGCGACTGCTGGAACGGACGTACACGGTGGAGGAGCGCATGATGCTCGCCTCCTGGGTGCGGCGCGGAGGCGAAGCGGTCCACCGGGCCCTTGCCCTCAACGACGTGGTGATCACCAAGGGCGGGTACGCGCGCCTCATGCCCATCCGTGCGTACGTGAACCACGAACACCTTGCCACCTACCTCGCGGACGGCCTCATCGTGGCCACGCCCACGGGTTCCACCGCATACTCCCTCTCCGCGGGGGGCCCTATCCTCAGCCCCACGGTCCGGGCCCTGCTGGTAACCCCCATCTGCCCCCATACCCTCAATGCCCGGTCCGTGGTCCTGGACGCCTCAGACGTGGCCATCCTGGAGGTGGCAGAGGACGTGGAGGATGTCTGGCTCACCGTGGACGGCCAGATCGGCTTCCCCCTGCGGGCGGGGGACCGGGTGGAGGTGCGGGAGGCAGACGAGCGCGCCAGGCTCGTACGCCTGCGCCCGCCCTCGTTCTACGATCTTTTGCGGAGGAAGTTCGGCTGGGGAGGACGGTAGTGCTCCGGGAGCTCCACGCGCGCAACTTCGCCCTCCTGGAGGACGTGCGGGTGGAGTTCGGGCCCGGCCTCAACGTCCTCACGGGCGAGACGGGGGCAGGCAAGTCCATCCTCCTGGACGCCCTGGGGGCGTGTCTCGGGCACCGGGTGGGTTCGGATGTGGTCCGGACGGGTGCCACAGAGGCCCGGGTGGAGGCGGTCTTCGAGCTCTCCCGGGCCCCGGAGGCGCGGGCCGCCCTGGATGCGGCAGGCATCCCCGTGGAGGACGAGGTGCTCATCCTGGTGCGGGAGATCGGGGGCCGAGGCCGGGCGTACGCGAACGGAACTCCGGTCACCGTGGGCACCCTGCGGGAGATCGGGAGCTTTTTGGTGGAGATCCACGGGCAGCACGAGGGGCAGCGGTTGCTGGAGCCGCGGACGCACCTGGAGCTCGTGGACGCCTCGGGGGACGAGGCTGTGCGGAGGATGCGGGCGGAGGTGGAGGAGGCCTTCGCACGCTGGTCCGGGCTGCGGGCGCGCCTGGTGGAGCTGGACCGTACGGAACGGGAACGGGCGCAGCGCCTGGACCTTCTCCGGTGGCAGGTGCAGGAGATCGAGGCGGTCCAGCTGCGGCCGGGGGAGCTGGAGGAACTCGTCGCGGCCCGCACGCGGCTGGTGCACGCAGGCCGGCTCGCGGAAGCTACGGGCGGCGCGTACGAGGCCCTGTACGGAGAGGAGGGCGCGGTCCGGTTTTTGGGCAGAGCGGCGGCACTCCTGCGTCAGGCCTCCCAGTGGGACCCACAGCTCCACCCCCTCCTGCAGGCTCTGGAGGCGGTGCGGGTCCAGCTGGACGAGGTGGGCCTGGAGCTGCGGCGGTATGCGGAGGAGGTGCAGGCGGATCCCCGCCGGCTGGAGGAGGTGGAAGCGCGCTTCAATACCCTGCGCGCTCTGCAGCGCAAGTACGGGGACACCGTGGAGGAGATCCTCGCGTACCGGGAGCGGGCCCTGCGGGAGATCGCACACCTGGAGAACCTGGAGCTGCATCGTGCGGAGGTGGAGGAGGCCCTCCGGGAGGCGGAGGAGGCATTGGGCCATGCCGCGGCCGCGCTGAGTGCCACGCGTCGCAGGGCCGCCCGCCGGCTCGAACGGTCCGTGGAGGAGCACCTCCGGGAGCTGGGGATGCCCGAGGCGCGGTTCTGCGTGGGCTTCGAGGTCCGGGAGGATCCGGAGGGAGTGCGGGTGCTCCTCCCGGACGAGCAGGAACCGCGGCGGCTCCAGCTGACCTCCCGGGGCGCGGATCGCGTGGAGTTCCTCTTCTCCGCCAACCCCGGGGAACCTCCCCGGCCGCTCCACCGGGTGGCCTCCGGCGGGGAGCTGGCGCGCCTGATGCTGGCGCTGCGCAGCGCTCTGGCGGAAGCTCACCCCACACCCGTGATGGTCTTCGACGAGGTGGACGCGGGGGTCGGCGGACACGCCGCGCACGTGGTGGGCACCAAGCTCGCCTCCCTGGCCCGAGGGGCCCAGGTCCTGTGCGTCACCCACCTCGCCCAGATCGCCGCTCAGGCGGACGTGCACCACGCCATCCGGAAGGTCACCTTCCGTGGCCGCACCCGCACGGAGGTCCACCGGGTGGAGGGCGAGGCGCGGGTGGAGGAGATCGCGCGGATGCTGGCCGGGGATCCGCCCACGGAGCTGAGCCGGCAGCACGCGCAGGAGCTGCTCCTGCGCCACCGGACCGCCCGCTCCCGATAGCCGCCCCGTTGCTTGTCCGGGGCGTTGGGCGCGGATAGAATCCACAGGGGTAGGAGGTCCCGCTTTGACCAAATACATCTTCATCACCGGCGGAGTGGTTTCCGGACTGGGGAAGGGGATCACCGCCGCGTCCCTCGGGCGACTGCTGGTGGCGCGCGGCCAGCGGGTCACCATGCTGAAGTTCGATCCGTATGTGAACGTGGATGCGGGCACCATGAACCCCCACCAGCACGGGGAGGTCTTCGTCACGGAGGACGGGGCGGAGACGGACATGGACCTGGGCCACTACGAGCGGTTTCTGGACAGCAACCTGGGTCGGGACAACAACACCACCACGGGCCGCATCTACGGGGCCGTGATCCAGCGGGAGCGCCGGGGGGAGTACCTGGGAGCCACGGTGCAGATCATCCCGCACGTCACCAACGAGATCAAGGACGAGATCCGGCGGGTGGCGGAGCTGAGCGGCGCGGATGTGGTGATCGTGGAGGTGGGGGGGACGGTGGGCGATATCGAGAGCCTGCCGTTTCTGGAGGCCATCCGGCAGTTCCGCCGGCAGGTGGGCGAGCAGAACTGCCTGTACGTGCACGTCTCCCTGGTCCCCTACCTCCCGGGATCGGGGGAGCTGAAAACGAAGCCCACCCAGCACTCCGTCCGGGAACTGCGCAGCATCGGGATCCAGCCGGACATCATCGTCTGCCGCACCCCGCAGCCCCTCACGCCCTCCGTGCGGGAGAAGATCGCGCTTTTCTGCGACGTGGAGCCGGAGGCGGTGATCGAGGCCCGGGACGCGGAGACCATCTACGAGGTGCCCCTCATCCTGGAACGGGAGGGCATGGGCAGACTCGTGGCCCGGGCCCTGGGGCTCCCAGCTGGGGAGCCGGATCTGGAGGAGTGGCGGGAGATGGTAGATCGCCTCAAGCACCCCCACCACCGGGTGCGCATCGCCCTGGTGGGGAAGTACATGGGGGTAGAGGACTCCTACGTGAGCATCGTGGAGGCCCTCCGGCACGGCGGCATCGCGAACAACGCCCACGTGGAGATCGTGAAGGTGGACGCGGAGGACCTGGAGGCCCTCCCTCAGGAGGAGGTGGAGGATCGCCTCCGTCCCTTCGACGGCATCCTGGTATGCCCGGGGTTCGGGAGCCGGGGCGTGGAGGGGAAGGTTAGGGCCATCCGCTACGCGCGGGAGAAAAAGGTTCCGTTCTTCGGGGTGTGCTACGGGATGCAGTGGGCGGTGGTGGAGTTCGCCCGGAACGTGTGTGGCCTGGAGGGGGCGAACACCACGGAGGTGGACCCCAACACCCCGTACCCCGTGATCGACCTGCTGCCTGAGCAGAAGGTGGTGCGCGAAAAGGGCGGGACCATGCGGCTCGGCAGCTACCCCTGCCATCTGGTTCCGGAGACCCTTGCGCACCGGGCCTACGGGCAGCCGGTGGTGTGGGAGCGGCACCGCCACCGCTACGAGGTCAACAACGAGCTCCTGCCCCGGCTGGTGGAACGGGGACTCCGGGTGAGCGGCATCTACCCCGACAAGAACCTGGTGGAGATCGTGGAGCTCGAGGACCACCCGTGGTTTCTGGGCACCCAGTTCCACGCGGAGTACAAATCGCGGCCCACCCGTCCGCATCCCCTGTACCGGGCCTTCGTGGCCGCAGCCCTGGAGTACGCGGAGCGCCGGCGGGGGGCGCTCCCCGCGGACGTGCGCGGCCTGACCCCCAGCCACTAGGAGGCCGAAGTGGAGGACCGGCCGGAGGAAGTCCTCTCGTTCCGGTACCCCTTCGAGGGGAGGTTGGTGCGGCTCCGGGTGGAGGAAGTACGGCTCCCCAGCGGAAGGCTCGCAACCCGGGAGATCGTGGAGCACCGGGGTGCGGTGGCCATGGTCCCGGTGACGGATCAGAACGAGGTGCTGCTCGTGCGTCAGTACCGGCGGGCCCTGGACAGCTGGACCCTGGAGATCCCCGCGGGTACCCTGGAGCCCGGGGAGACGGTGGAGGCGTGCCTGCACCGGGAGCTCGGGGAGGAACTGGGCATGGAGGCGGATCGGGTGGAGTTCCTCCTCGCGTTCTTCCCCTCTCCCGGGTTCCTCACGGAGCGGGTCCACCTGTATCTGTGCACCGGGCTCCGGCCGAGACCCGGGCCTCAGGGCGATGAGGAGGTCCTGCACGCCGTGCGGGTTCCCCTCCCGGAGGCCCTGCGCATGATCGGGCAGGAGATCCAGGACGCGAAGAGCATCCTGGGGATCCTGCTGGCCGCCGGGCGACGGGGTGTAAGCCATGGGGGATGAAGGGTTGGATGCGCTCCTCGCGCCCGTGGACGCCTTTCTGGACCACCTCCGACTGGAGGTGGGCTGTAGTCCGCACACCTGCGCCGCCTACCGGACGGATCTGGCGGACTTCGCCCGGTTCGCACGGATGCAGGGCGTGACAGATCTCCGGAGGGTGTCCCGGGCGGAGGTGACCCTTTACCTGTTCTCCCTCCGGCACCGGGGCCTCTCTCCGGCCACCGTGGCGCGACGGCTTTCGGCCCTCCGGGCCCTCTACCGGTTCCTGATGCAGGAGGGCGAGGCGGGGGCGGACCCCACGGAGGACGTCACGGGCCCGAGACGGCGGCGTCCGCTCCCGAAGGTGCTCTCCCGGGAAGAGGTGGCGCGCCTGCTGAGCGCTCTCCCCGCGCACACCCCGGAGGGGCTGCGGGACCGGGCCATCCTGGAACTGCTCTACGCCAGCGGGCTGCGGGTAGCGGAGCTCGTGGGGCTGGAGGTGGGGGATGTGGATCTGGAGGCGGAGCTCGTGCGGGTCACGGGGAAGGGCCGCCGGCAGCGGGTGGTGCCCGTGGGGAGCTATGCGGTCCGGGCCCTGGAGGCCTACCTGAGCCTGGGTCGGCCCGCGCTGCTGCGCGGGCGGCAGGCCCGGGCGATGTTCGTGGGCCGGTCGGGAAAGCCGCTGAGCCGGCAGTGGGTGTGGGGGATGCTGCGCCGGTACGCGCGCCTTGCGGGGATCCGTTCCCCCGTAAGCCCCCACGTGCTCCGCCACTCCTTCGCCACGCACCTGCTGGAGGGCGGGGCGGACCTGCGAGCGGTTCAGGAGCTCCTGGGCCACGCCAGCATCACCACCACCCAGATCTACACCCACGTCACCCGGGAGCACCTCCGTCAGGTTTTCGACCGCGCCCATCCCCGGGACCGGATGCCCGTACCATGAGCGGGATCTGGGAGCGCGTGCAGGAGGCGACCTCGGCCATCGAGGAGCGGGTACGGATCCGGCCCGAAATCGGCATCGTCCTGGGGACGGGGCTCGGGGCCCTGGTGGAACACGTGGAGCGGGCTGGGACGGTCCCCTATGCGGAGATTCCACACTTCCCCCGGCCCACGGTGGAGGGACACGCGGGGGAGCTCGTGCTGGGATCTCTGGAGGGGAAGTCCGTGGCGATCCTGCGGGGTCGGGTTCACCTCTACGAGGGCCACTCCCCGCAGGAGGTGGTGTTCCCGGTACGGGTGCTGCACGGGCTGGGCTGCCGCCTGCTCCTGGTGAGCAACGCCGCGGGCGGGCTCAACCGGGAGTGGCGGGCGGGAGACCTCATGGTGATCTCCGACCACATCAACCTTCAGGGCACCAACCCCCTCCTCGGCCCCAACGACGAACGCCTGGGGCCCCGGTTTCCGGATATGTCGAGGGCCTACGATCCGGAGCTCGTGGCCCTGGCGGAGCGATGCGCCCTGGAGGAGCGGATCCCGCTGCGCAGGGGGGTGTACGTGGCGGTCCTGGGCCCCTCCTACGAGACGCCCGCGGAGCTCCGGATGCTGCGGCTGCTGGGCGCGGATGCCGTGGGGATGTCCACGGTCCCTGAGGTGATCGCGGCCCGCCACCTGGGGATGCGGGTGCTGGGGATCTCCGCCATCACGGACATGGCCACGGGGGAGGTGGTGCAGCCCGTGACCCACGAGGAGGTGCTGCGGGTGGCCCGGGAGCTGGAGCCCCGGTTCGTACGGCTGGTGCGGCGCATCCTCCGGGAGCTCAGATGCGGGTAGAGGAGCTCATCCGCAAAAAGCGCGACGGTGGGATCCTCTCGCGGGAGGAGCTCGCCTTCCTGGTGGAGGGGTTCGTGCGGGGCGAGGTGGCGGACTACCAGATGAGCGCGTGGCTCATGAGCGTGTACTTCCGCGGGATGACGGACCGGGAGACCGCGGACCTGACCCTGGTCATGGCCCGCTCCGGCCGGATGCTCGACCTGAGCGGGGTACCGGGCCCGAAGGTGGACAAGCACAGTAGCGGCGGAGTGGGGGACAAGACCTCCCTGGTGGTGGTGCCGCTCGTGGCCTCCTGCGGGGTAAAGGTCCCCAAGATGTCGGGACGTGGCCTGGGGCACACGGGCGGGACCCTCGACAAGCTGGAATCCATCCCGGGGCTGCGCACGGAGATCCCCGTGGACCGGTTCATAGAACAGGTGCGGCGGGTCGGGTGCGCCATCGTGGCGCAGTCCGAGGAGCTCGCGCCCGCGGACAGGAAACTCTACGCCCTGCGGGACGTGACCGCTACCGTGGACAGCCTCCCGCTCATCGCCAGCAGCATCATGAGCAAGAAGCTCGCAACCGGGGCGGACGCCATCGTGCTGGATGTGAAGACGGGGAGCGGAGCCTTCATGAAGCGGGTGAAGGATGCTCTGAGCTTGGCCCGGAGCATGGTGGAGATCGGACGAGCGCTGGGGCGGCGGACGGTGGCGGTGGTGAGCGACATGGACCAGCCCCTGGGACATGCGGTGGGGAATTCCGTGGAGGTGGAGGAGGCCCTCGGGGCCCTGCGCGGAGAGGGCCCCGAGGACTTGGTGGAACTGTGTATGGCGTTGGGTGTCCAGATGCTGCTCCTGGCCGGCCGGGTCCGGACGGAGGAGGAGGGGCAGGAGCTCCTGCGCACGCAGATCCGGAACGGGGCTGGGCTGCGGAAGCTCGCGGAGATGGTCGAGGCCCAGGGTGGAGACCCCGCGGTGGTGGACGATCCCCGTCGCCTCCCACGGGCGCCGCGGATCATGGAGGTACCGGCACCCGAAAGCGGATACGTGCAGGCCATGGACGCGGAGGCCATCGGCCGGGCCGCGGTGGTTCTGGGCGCGGGCCGGGCCCGCAAGGAAGATCGGATCGATCACGGGGTAGGGATATGGGTGGAAGCGAAGGTGGGCTCGAGCGTGGAGGGAGGCCAGCCGCTCGCGCGGCTCCTGTGCCGGGACGAGGAAACCGGGGCGGAGGCCGCCCGGCGCGTCCGGACGGCTTACCGGATTGGACCGGAAGCCCCGCGCGGGCGGCCGCTGATCCACACCCTGGTGGTGTGAGGCGGATTTCGATCCCCGGCAACGCCCTCGTGGTTCTGGTAGGTCCCGCGGCAAGCGGCAAGAGCACCTTCGCGCAGAAGTGGTTTTCGCCCACCCAGATCGTGAGCAGCGATCGGTGCCGGGCCATGATCAGCGACGATGAATCGAACCTGGCGGTGAGCGGACGGGCCTTCCAGCTCTTCTACGAGCTCATCCGCCACCGTCTCGCCCTGGGGCGGCTCACCGTGGCGGACAGCACCGCCCTCTCGCCCCGGATCCGGCGGGAGCTCCGGACCCTGGCCCGCCAGGCAGGGGTTCCCGTGGTGGCTCTCGTATTCCTGACCTCGCAGGAGACATGCCTGGCCCGGGACGGGCTCCGGAAGCGCCGGGTGGGATCGGAGGTGATCGAGCGACACCACCGGATGCTGCGGGCAGCCCTGGAGCAGATCCCCCGGGAGGGCTACGACGCCTGGTACGTGCTGGACGAGCGCGGACAGGACGAGGTCTCGGTCGAGCTCACTGCCCCCCAGAGGTGTGCGGAAATCCAACCGAATCGAAAGGAGGTGAGGGAGATGGCGATCGGCCGCGTGGGAGTGGTGGGGTGTGGCCTCATGGGGTCCGGTATCGTGGAGGTGTGTGCCCGGTCCGGGTACCAGGTGGTGGTGCGGGAGGTGAGTGAGGACCTCCTGCAGCGCGGCCTGCAGCGGGTGGAGCGATCCATGGCCCGGGCCGTGGAGCGGCAGAAGATGACCTCGGAGGAACGGGACACCGCGTGGACCCGGATCCGGGGAACCACGCGGCTGGAGGACTTGCGGGAGTGTGACCTTGTGATCGAGGCCATCACGGAGAATATGGACCTCAAGAAGGAGCTGTGGCGGGCTCTGGATGGGATCTGCCCCCCGCACACCATCTTCGCCAGCAACACGAGCTCGCTCTCCATCACGGAGATGGCCTCCGTTACCGGCCGGGCAGACCGGTTCTGCGGCCTGCACTTCTTCAACCCGGTGCCCGTGATGCGGCTCGTGGAGCTCGTGCGGGGACAGCTCACCAACGAGCAGACCATTAGGACCTGCCGGGCCTTCGCGGAATCCCTGGGCAAGACCGTGGTGGTGGCGAAGGACTACCCCGGGTTCATCGTGAACTCCCTCTCCCTTCCCTACCTGCTCGAGGCGGTCCGGGCCCTGGAGCGGGGACTTGCCACGAAGGAGGACATCGACACCGCGGTGCGCCTTGGCCTCAACCACCCCATGGGGCCGTTCGAGTTCCTGGACCTGGTGGGGATCGACACCACGTACTACATCGCGGAGGCCATGTTCGCGGAGCTGAAGGACCCCAAGTACGCCCCGCCCGTGCTGCTCAAGCAGATGGCTCTGGCAGGCCTGCATGGACGCAAGACGGGGAAGGGGTTCTACGAGTACGGCGGATAGCCTCTTCGGCAGCCACACCGCTGTGAGCACCCTTGGGGGAGAAGGGGGGATACTTGCCTCTAGCCCAGGAGCCCCAACACCACCGCCTGCGCCCGGTTGTGGACCCCGAGCCGCCGGTACAGCCGCCGCAGTTGCGCCTTGACCGTGGGGGTGGCCAGGTTCAGCCGGCGGGCCATCTGGGCGTCCGTGAGCCCTTCTATCATCATCCGGAGGTACTCCCCCCCAGCGACGGGGGTTCCACCTCCAGGGGGCCCGAGCGGACCAGGCAGCGCAGCGCCTGCGGCAAAGCGGCGTCCGGCCCTCCCTGCAGGGACCACCCTCCGGAGGCCACCACCCGGAGAGCGTGCGTCAGGACGTCCAGGTCCGCGTCCTTTGGCACGAATCCCCTGGCGCCCGCGGCCACCAGCCGGGGGACCAGGCCTTCCGCGGAGGAATTCGAGAACACCACCACGCCCAGAGTGGGGTGGGCGCGCAGGAGTTCACAGACTAGGTTGTCAAGTCTCGGAAAGGTGTTGACACCTTCTTGTTCATGAGGACACCTGTTGGACTCGCATGAAGATCTCGGCTGGCGTGCGGCCGCGTGTCCGGTAGCCAAGGTGGGGACGCTGGTGATTGTAGAAGGCCAGGTATCGGTCCAAGACGTCCTGCATCATCGTGAGGCGGGTGAAGAAGCGCCGGCGAAACTCGATGCGCCACAGTTCGCTCAGGATCGTGCCCTGCAGGCGCTCGACGAAGCTGTTGGTCCAGGATGGCGCGGCTGGGTCCGCGTGTGCGGGACGCCGTGGGCCCGACAGGCCTGATCGAAGGCGCCACGGTACTCCTTGCCCCGATCGGTCAGGAGGCGCTGTACCGGACAGCCGGCCGCGCCATAGGCGGGCAGTACCCAGGTCGTCAAAAAGCGCGCCGCCGCGCGAGCCGAGAACTCCGTCGAGACCTGCGCCACGGCATATGAGCAGGCGGCATCGCAGGCCGTGTACTGCTAGACTCTGCCCACCCCCTGTCCAGGCAGACCAACTCGCCGGGCGTGGTCGCCTCGACGTGCTGGGGGAACCGCGCCAGCACTCGGCGCGTCCGTTCCGTGAGAAGCCCGGCGCTCTGAGCACTGTGGGCCTCGAGCACGTCCAGGCGCTCCCAGCGGGTCTGCAGGCCTGCTCACCGCAGCAGCCGGTAGATGGTGGCCGGCGCCACGCGCCACCCGCCCTGCGCGGGCCGCTCCAGTTGCGCCGCCAGCCGCGCCGGCCCCCACGTGGGCCAGGCCAGGGCCAGGATCGCCCGCTCGACTTGTACACTCAGCGACGGGGGCCGACCGCGCCGGGGTCCCCGGCGGGGGGGATGCAGGCCATCGGGGCCATAGGCCACGTACCGTTTCCGCCACCGGTAGAACAGGGTGCGGGAGATCCCCGCCTCCCGGCAGGCCTGGCTGACGTTCCCCAGCGCCTGCACGCGGGCCATCACCCGCAGGCGGAACGCGTGTACACTGTCGTCGAGGGTCATGGACGCTCCTCCCCGTCACCCCATGAGGGGTTGGTATCCAACGGGAAGGATACGTCGTATGACCCTCCTTCACTGTCAACACCAATGCGAAACAGGACATGTTAGACCGTCCACGGAAGTGGAGCAAGACCAAGCTCTCTGTCCCAGGCGCTGGCAGAACGGTGAAAAAAAGAAGAAGCCCTCGGGAGATCTCGGCTGGTTTGCTCGGCTCCGGGAGGCCGTGCCGGTCGGTGCCGGGTTCGAGGCTACGCGCAACCTCGCCAAGTGGTTGTCCCTCAGCAGCCTCCTCGGCATCGTCGCGGGTCTTGGCGCGATCGCTCTCTCCCTGGGTATCCGGGTAGCGACCGATGGCCTTTTGGGGCGGATCGTCGGTTACCTTCCCCCGGCACCCATCGGCGAGGGCTCCCCGCAGGTTCTTCCCATCACCCGCCCGTAGCTTCTGCCTCTCATCACGGCCTTTGGAGGCCTAATTTCCGGCCTCATCGTCTTCGCGCTGGCGCCGGAGGCTGAAGGGCACGGCACGGACGCGGTGATCGCCGCCCTCCGTCATCACGGCGGCCGCATTCGGGCGCGCGTCCCTCCCGTCAAACTGATCGCATCGTCATCACCATCGGATCCGGCGGGTCGGCGGGGCGGGAAGGACCGGTCGCCCAGATCTCAGCGGGATTCGGCTCCTTCGTCAGCGAGCGGTTGCAGCTCGACGCGAGGGACCGCCGCATCGCGGTGTGCGCCGGGATGGGTGCGGGCATCGGAGCCGTCTTCCGTGCACCTCTGGGAGGTGCACTGCTCGCGGCCGAGATGCTGTACGTGCACGACCTCGAGGTGGAAGCCATCGTCCCCGCCCTCATCGCCAGGATCGTGGGATATACGGTTCACGGTGCGTACGCCGGGTTTGGTCCGATCTTCGGCGCAAATGGGGGACTTTCCCTGGGCTCCTCCGTGCAGCTCTTGTACTACGCCCTTCTAGGTCTCGCATGCGGTGCGGACGGCATCGCGTATGCGAGGGCCTTCTATGGCGTGCGGGACTTCTTCCGACATCTCCCCATGCCGAACTGGCTCAAACCCGCATTGGGGGCTGATGGTGGGCGTGCTGGGGTTGTTCATCCCGCAGGTGCTTCACACGGGCTACGGAGGAGTCCAACGGGCCATGAGTGGGGAGACCCTTTCCCAGGTTGCGCTGTGGACGGTCCTCGCCGTTCCGTTCGCGAAGATCCTTGCCACGTCTCTTTCCGTCGGATCCGGAGGCTCGGGCGGGATCTTCGGGCCGGGGATGGTGATCGGCGGCATGCTGGGCACCGCCTTCTGGCGCCTCGCGCACGGCGTCCTTCCGTACATGCCGGCCCAGCCGGCCCCCTTCGTGATCATCGGCATGATGGCCCTTTTCGGAGGCATCGCGCATGCGCCGCTGGCAGTGATGATGGTGGCCGAGATGACCGGAGACCTGTCGCTGCTGGCACCAGCCATGGTGGCGGTGGCGATCTCGACGGTCCTCGTGGGCGACGAGACCATATACCGCTTCCAGCTTCCCGATCGGGCGGCCGCTCCCTTCCACCAGGTGCGGTTGAGCTTCCCGATGTTGTCGGCTTTGCGGATGCGTGACGCCATACGGGAGCCACGGGCCCCCGTGAGGGCGGATACCCTTCTGGCCGATGTGGAGCACCGTTTCGGACAAGGTAGCGACGCGTTGACCGTGGTGAACGAGATGGGGAAGTTCGCCGGGATCGTGAGCTGGGAGCGGATCCGACGCGTCTCTCCGGAGCGGCGGGGGCAGGTGCGCGTTCGGGACGTCCTCCTCCGGGGAGATGTGGTTCTCGCACGGCCCATTTCTCTCCCGCCGCATACCTCGGTTTTCAAGGTGCGTGTGGGGGCTGGGTCCCCGTTGGCGGGGCAGACCCTCCGCGATGCGAAGCTGTCCCGTAAGGCGCTGGTGGTCTCCACCGTCCGAGAAGGAGAGACCATCTTCCCTCGAGCAGATACCCGCATCGAGGCAGGCGATGTGGTGACGCTCGTGGCCGATGAGAGGAGCGCACCTTCGCGGCGACCACCGTCGCCGTAGACGGCCATGGGTTTGCGATGCGGCGGCACCTCGTCGCGGGAGACGGTGCACCGTCTCCCGCGACGATCCGGTAGGCCACACGCGGCTGAGCCCACAGTTCGACGTGCAAGGTACGATGGCGGCTGGGCTGAAGGCGACCTGGGTTCGGCCGGCGAAGGAAAATCAGGGTCAGGAATCCTGGAGGGTTGCCGATGGGGAGCCGGGAGCTTCTGGAGATCCTGCGTTGCCCTCACTGCGTCTCTGGTCCCGGCCGAGGGGAGGGATCGGATCCCGGCCGGCTGGAGCTGGTTAAGGACGCGTGGCTGGTGTGCACAGAGCCGGGTTGCGGCCGCAAGTATCCGATTCGCGATGGCATCCCGGTGATGCTCGTGGAGGAAGGCGATCGGTGGCGGGATACCGGGGTGGACGCCCTCCCGGTTCCTCCGCCAGACGCGTGACCGAGTCGGCGTACTGATCCTGGAAGGTCATGGTGGTGGACGAGCGAAGGGAACTCATCCGGAAGCCTTACGTGGTCCGGCTGGGAGGCTGAACCCTGGAGCGGTACCTGCGGGAGGCGCCGGAGCACGCCCGGTGGGAGTTCGCCCATGAGGAGGTGATCGTGTACTCGCCGGCGTCGGTGGAACATCAGGATCAGGTGGGCTTTCTGTACTGGCTTTTGCGGGGGTACTGCGAGGCGAAGGGTTGTGGGAAAGTCCTGATGGGCCCGGCGGCCGTGCGGTTGTCGCCGGAAGCCATGCGGGAGCCGGACCTGTTCATTCTGGCGCCGGAGGACATGTCCCACGCACGCGGAAGCCCTCTCCAGGTCCGCCCCGTGCTGATCATCGAAGTGACCAGCCCGTCGACCCGGACGATCGATTTGGTCGAGAAGACCTAGGATCATGCCCGAGCGAGGATCCCCGAATACTGGGTCGTGGAAGGTATTGCGCTGGGATAGGCACGCCAAAGTGTACTACTTCAGCTTCCAGCAGGAGGGCTGGAAAACGATCCGGGAAGCGGTGTCAGGGCCTAGGGTGAGGCTGGGAGGGAGCTCCCGATTGGCCCGGAGGAGGAAGGCAAGGATGTTCCAGTGCTCCCGGGGCTGGAGCACGTCTTCGGGCGGCATTCGCTCCGCCACCCATTCGTAAAGCCGCTGGGCATCCGGAAAGCGGATACAGTACCGCCGTGCGGACCCCACGAGGGCAGGCACCTGGTAGCTTCCCTCGCCGTGATCGCCGTGACAGGAGGCACAGTACAGGGAATAGAGCCGGCGGCCCTGTGCGACCTGCGGGGGTACAATTTCCCTTGACGAAAAAGTCGCTGACCGGCGAACCACGAGTCCGCCGGTCAGCGCTGCTACCGCAACTGCCAGGATCGGTGCGAGCTTAGCCCACCTGCACCGGGTGCGCCACGGGCCGGTTCCAGCCATACCCGAGCTTGTTCCACTTCGGCATCTCCAGCGGCTGCGCATTCCCCTTTTCGTCCGTGGCCCGGGTGAGGATCCCGTATAGCCCGGGAGACGCATCCCAGTCAAACTCGAAGCGGACCCACTCGATCTCGCTCCGTTGACGAGAGCTCAAGCGCGCTCGCTGCCACCTCACCCGTTGCCGGTCCGATGGGTCCACGCGCTTCCACTCGTCCAGGGTGCTCAACCGCACGATCGCGTAATCCACGCTGCGGATCTTCGCGAACGGCGACCAGGCAAATCCCCAGATCCGATTGGGGCCTGGCCTCAGCCGATGCGGTGTGGGGTCGTCCGGTTCCACCCACTTCAAGGCCAGGGCGCTTCGGATGGTGGTGAACGTGACGGGAACTCCCCGGGCAGGCGGCTGTGGCGGGAAGTCCGGCCCTTCGAAGATGTACTTCTCCGTGTTCCACTCCACCCAGATGGGCTTCGTGTCCACATAGATGGCGCCGATCCATTTCACCATGGATGCACAGGTCCATCTGGGGACGATAGCCCGCAGGGGCCAGCCGTGATCCCACGGCAACCACCTGCCGTTCATCCCGTACGCCAGGATGGTGCCCGGATGCAGGGCCTCCTCGATCGAGATCGGCCGGTTGTACTTCTTGGCGCTGACGTCGATGAAGTTGACGGCCACTGCCTCCCGCTTGAGGCCCGCACGCTCCAGGATCTCCCGCAACGGAACCCCGTCCCAGTTCGCCTGGCTGTTGCTGCCCCAGCGCCACTGCAGCCCTTCCGCCGGACGTCCCATGACGTCGCGGAAGAAGGAACGGCCGTTGCCGGAGCACTCCGTGTACGCGTTCTGGTTCACGGAGGGCAGACGCAGGATGTCGTCGAAGCTGAGTTCCAGCCGGCGGGTCACTCCTGGTCCCTCCACCACCAGCTTCCACTTCGTGTGGTCCACGATGACTCCCGCATGGTGCGTGCGGACATAGTACAGGGGTGTGGGCACGTTGATGTCCCCGTACCGGAGGTTCTCATAGCGCAGCGCGTAATTCAGGGGATCTAGACGCCAGTGGCGGCTGAGATCCTTCACGTACGGGTTGTCCTCCGTGCGGGGCTCCGGGAAACTGGTCGGTAGCGGTCCCAGGCGCCTCGCCGGCCCCGCAGGGGCGGCATGGGCCACGAGGCGTGCCCCACGGAAGTCGGAGATGACGGCGAGGACCGCGGCGGCACCCCCCAAGGTCAGCAGGCGCAGGAAGTCGCGCCGGCCCATGCAGTCCCGGGCGGTCCTCCACAGAACTTCTACCTGATCGTGGGTCAGGGGAGGATCGAAGGCCTCCAGTTGTTTCGCCCGTATGAGAACCTCATCGAGGGGGTTCCTCCTCTCCCCGCCCCTCGGCTTCTCGTACATCCCCATCCCCTCCCTTCGTGAGGTCTGGCGTTCTTGAAGACAGAACGGTGAACAGCAGCGCGGCAATCACGAACAGCAAAAGCCCTGGGCCAGGCCGGGTGTAGAGGGTGGCGCCCAGGATCTTCTTGGTCCCGAACACCGGCAGCAGAAGGTCACGGACCTCCATATAGTAGGAGGCCATGGGGTCCCGCGTGTAGGCCATCAGGGCGAGCCTCAGCTGGGTGAGACCGATGGCTCCCGCGGGGAGCCCCCAGAGCAGGAGGAAGGCCGCCCAGCGCTGCCAGGGCCGGCCCTGGGCCGTCCAGAGGAGGATCAGGACCACTGCCGCGGCCACGGCCACAGGGAAGAGGCGCAGCTCGACGAACGCTTCGGGCCGGATCGGACGGATGCCGAACATCTGTCCGAAACGGTTGAAGGACTGGAGATGACCGGTGAAGCTGGTGCCGCTGATCCGCAAATCGATGAAGGGGTCTCGGAACATTCCCAAGCCGCGGACGTCCGCCCGCATCTCCCACACCGGGAGGAAATACCCTCCGATGACGAGGGCGCTCGCCACCACTCCCACAGCTGCCTGCGGTGAGATCCGGTCCATCCATCCCCTAAAGTCCAGCCGGCGCGGGTGGGAGGTCAACGAATTCTGCCGGCAAGGGGGCTGCAGTTATGTTGAAATTCTGCGCAAGCGGGCCTCCAGAAGGGGGGTAAGCCGGACCGCCAGACGGTCGAGATGATGGTGAATCTGCCGGGGGGAGAGTTCCATCTCCTCCGCAATGGCTTCGATGGTATACCCCGCCAGGAGCAGTTTGGCGATGTAGTATTCGGCCCAGAGGACGGGTAACCGGGTTTTTCGTTTCCTCCGTATGGGCCGGTCCCGCAGCTCAGCCAGGGAAGGTCCCTCCTCCGCAGGTCGGATCTCCTCCACACTGGCTTCCAGCGCCTTCCGAAGCAGGTGCCCGGCCCGCTCAGGCCCAAGGCGGTGCAGAGAGTTGAGACAATTGTTTGATCCGCACACGATTTCGCCCAGGCGAGCGGGGGAGGCGCTCATCCGCAGGATCCACCGGACCTCCTCCGGCCTCAGCAGGCCGGAAGAAAGAACGGTTTCTCGCACCTCGCTCCGGAGCCGGAGCTGCTCTTCCCGGATCTCCGTCAGGCGCCGGAGGGTTTCCTCCAGTTGCCTCACCTCCTCCCGCGCCGTCGCCTCGTGGCAGAGAAAGAGGGAGATTTGGCCGGCGAAATAGGAAAGCCACAGGAGTTCCTCCTGGCCGTAGGGTTTGCCGTCCGCGCGGTTGCCCGCCAGAAGCTCGCCGACCACCTGCTCGCCCGCGTGAACCGGATGTCGGAGGACACCCCGCTCCTCCCCTGCAGATGGGGGTTCTTCCCCTACATCCCCCATGTGCCGGGGAAGACCCAGGGCGGGACCTTCCGAGAGATTCAGGCGGACCCATCGGGCACCGAGAACGCTCCTCACGCTGCTTAAGATCTTCTCCACGGCCGCCGTGCGATCGTCCCTGGAGAGCTCGTTGGTCAAGGAGCGGAGGTGTGACCGGAGAGGGGCCAGGGTGGGGAAGAACAAACGATCCCACAGGGAGCGGATCTCGTCCGCGAGGAGGTGCGTGAGGATCACCAGACCGAGGACGGCGATGGCCCCCAGGATCAGGGGATCAAACCGGAGGCGGCGGGCGAAGTGAGTGGTGAAGGCGATGACGGCTCCGTAGGTGAGGATGAGGGATCCCGCGGTGGCCAGGTGTAAGAACATATCCCTAGCTACCGCCTTCCCTTCCAGGAACAGGCCCGTGCGGCCCACCATCAGTCCGCACCATACGACCCCGAGGATTAACAGGATCTCCCCCGCCAGGATGGGAGCCTGGAGGGAGATGTTGGGAACGCGCAGAGAGGACAGCACTGCTCCTCCCAGACCGAAGGCGCCCGAGACGAGCGCCATTCCCAGGCGTATGGCGTCATTCTGGGAAAACAACCACATGACTGAGGCGACTCCGCCGGCGGTGGCCCCGTATGCGGCCACGGGGAGACGCAGCTCTGCGGGGTGCAAGGCGGTGGAGGTAAACGTCCACCTGCCCCACAGCCAGAAGCCCGCAAGGGCTGCTGCTCCGATGTCCAAAACGAGCAGGAGGAGCCGGCCCCCCTCGTGCCGGGAACTCCTTGAGGCCTCCGCGGCGGTGTGTACCCAGAGGGCGAAAAAGGGGACGATGAACCACCCCAGGAATCTGCGCCAGACAAAGCCTGCGTGCACGGCGGGTACGTGCAGGCACAGCACCGCGTGGAGGAAATAGAGGGCTAGGGAGAAGAAGCTGGCTGCTGCCCACCTGGGGGTTCGCTGAGACTGTCCCGCAACCGCTAGATATGCACCCAGCCATAAGGCCGCGGCGAACCCCACCGCGGATACGGAGGAAACGGGGTAATCCATCTCCCCACCCAGGAGCCCTCGAGGAGGGTCTCCTGTCCGATACATATAAGGAGCCCCCAAGGTCCGTCAACTCAGGTATACAGACCTGCTGAATCCTTAGCGGGGCGGTCTTTCGGCGGCATCCATCTGGACCAGGCGTGCGGTCAGACGCACCAGGTGGCGGAGGGCGGAGCACTCTGTGCGCCGCGTCACGTTCTCCTCGAAGGAGGCAATCCAGCTCAGGAGGTGGTCCCGGAGGAAGGCCTTGCGGGCGTCCGCGCACACCCGGGCCTCCTCCGCTTGCCCCGCCAGGTGGGCGCGGGCTTCCAGCAGGCACAGCAGGGCCAGGAACTCCAGTTCCGCGGCAAGGTGGTCCGGGCGTTCCCCCCTGGCCTGGAATCCGAAGGCCCGGTAGAAGCCCGCCACGTCCGCCAGCAGCTGCACGTTGGGGCCGCCCAGGGGGGCCGTGGGGGTCCCGCTCGAGGCCTCGTACGGGGGCACTTCGCCGCGTACGAACAGCCGCACGTACTCCCTGCGATAGCCCTCCGGATCCCGGTGTGCATCCTCTACAAAGGCGTGCGTGTACTTCATCACTTCTTCTGACTCCAGAGCTTCTGCCGCCTTCCGCAGGCGGACGAGGGCTTCTTCAGAGATCGCACCCTCCGAGAGGGGCGCAAAGAGCCGTGCCAGGGCCCCACAAGCTAGGGCCCTGGCCAGGAGCTGCCGGGGGACTTCCAGGTCCACCATCACGGCTCCAGGCGCAGCTGTCCCAGCAGGGTGATGGACTTCCGGGCCCCGCGGTCGCCTGCAATCCCC
>JAVKHN010000070.1:0-6133 GCA_031459935.1 Candidatus Sysuimicrobium calidum
AACCTTTGGTTAACACGATCCTGGTGGGATGGAAACGATGGAAGACGCCGGGAGGAGACGGATCCGGGAGCGGGTCATCGGGACATCCCTGGCCCTTTGCGCCTGGCTCTCCCTGGGGGTCACCGTGGCCATCGCCGCGGTGTTGGCCTACGAGACCGTGGAGTTCTTCCGGCTCCCCGTGCACTCGGCGGATCCGGATCTGGTGGCGCGGCGTGCGGACCTGCAGCGATTCGTGGAGGCCCGTCCCGACCTCGTGGGACGTCCCTGGCGGCTTGTGCGGGAGTTCTTCACGGAGACCACCTGGAGCCCGCTGTTCACCACCAAGCGGTTCGGGGTGTTGCCGCTGGTCGCAGGCACCCTCCTGACCAGCCTCATCGCGCTTGCGGTGGCAGTTCCCCTGGGATTGCTCGCCGCCGTGTACCTGAGCGAATTCGCGCCCGAGAACGTGCGACGGAGGTTGAAGCCCGCGCTGGAGCTCTTGGCCGGGGTCCCCACCATCGTGTACGGGTACTTCGCCATCACCTTCGTGACCCCGTTCCTCCAGGACCGTGTTTTCGGGGCCGCCCTGGCGGGACAGAACGCGCTCAGTGCGGGGCTGGTGATGGGAATCATGATTCTGCCGCTTGTGTCCTCCCTGAGCGAGGACGTGATGCGGTCCGTGCCCGCAGAACTCCGGTACGGTGCCTACGCCCTGGGAGCCACGCCCATGGAGGTGGCCCTCCAGGTGGTGCTGCCCGCGGCGCTATCGGGGATCGCCGCGGCCTGCGTGCTGGCCCTCTCCCGGGCCGTGGGCGAGACCATGATCGTGGCCCTGGCGGCTGGACAGACCCCTAACTGGACCTTCAACCCTCTCGAGACCGTGGAGACCATCACTGCCTTCATCGTGCAGGTGAGCCTGGGGGATATCCCGTACGGCTCCGTGGAATACCGCACCCTGTTCGCGGCGGGTATGCTCCTGTTCTTGCTGACGCTTCTCATGAACGTGTTGAGCGTCCGGGTGGTGCATCGGTTTCGGGAGCGGTACCTGTGAGCGTGCTGGCCGCAGATCCTGCATGGCAGAGGCGCCTGGTGGCCCGGCACCGAACGGCCCGGATGTTCGTGGCCGCCTGCCAGGCCGCGACCCTGCTGGGCCTGGTGTTCCTGGGAATTCTGCTGGTGGACGTAACGCGGGACGGAGCCCCTTATCTGCGGCCGGAGCTCCTCACCAACTTTCCCTCGCGCTTCCCCTCCCAGGCGGGCTACGCGAGCGCCCTGGTGGGAACCCTGTACGTCGCGGGCATCATGAGCCTGGTGGCCTTCCCCCTGGGAGTGCTCGCCGCGGTGTACCTGGAGGAGTACGCGCGGCCCTCCCCTCTCACGCGGGTCCTGGAGCTCAACATCGCCAACCTCGCCAGCGTCCCCTCGGTCCTGTACGGACTGCTGGGACTCGGGGTGTTCGTGGAGCGGATGCGCATGGGAAAGAGCATCCTGGCGGGCGCGTGTACCCTCGCCCTGCTGGTGCTCCCTCTCGTGATCCTGGCCTCCCGGGAGGCCATCCGGGCCGTGCCCTTCTCCGTGCGGGAAGCCGCGTATGCCCTGGGGGCCACCCGGTGGCAGGTGGTGCGCCACCACGTGCTCCCCTATGCGGCCCCCGGGATCTTCACGGGGATCATCCTGAGCCTTTCCCGGGCCGTGGGGGAGACCGCCCCCCTCATCATGCTGGGCGCCCTGCAGTACGTGCCGTTTCTGCCCCGCAGCGTCTGGGACTACTTCACCGTGCTCCCCATCCAGATCTTCAACTACGTCTCCCTGCCCAACCCGGAGTTCCACCGGGTGGCTGCGGCGGGAATCCTCCTGCTGCTTGCGGTGCTGCTCCTCCTGAACGGAGCCGCTATCTGGCTGCGCAACCGGACCACCATCCGATGGTAGGAGATGCCTATGCAGCGAGCTGTGGACACCCGACCCCAGGTCCTCCACCGAGCGGTGACGGCCACAGAACCCGTCCTGCAGATCCGAAACCTGCGAGTGTGGTACGGAAACAGCCCGGCCCTGCGGGGCGTGAGCCTGGACGTCCCCCAGCAACGGATCACCGCGGTCATCGGGCCTTCGGGCTGCGGCAAAAGCACCCTCATCCGGTCCCTGAACCGCATGAACGACCTCATCCCCGGATCCCGGGTGGAGGGTCGGGTGATCTTCCGGGGGCAGGACATCTACGCGTCCGGAGTGGATCCCGTGGAGGTGCGGGTGCGCATCGGCATGGTGTTTCAGAAACCCAATCCCTTTCCGAAGTCCATCTATGAAAACGTGGCCTTCGGTCTGCGGCTGCACCGGAGGCTGAGCCGCCGGGAGCTGGACGAGCGGGTGGAGCGGGCCCTGCGCCTGGCGGCCCTGTGGGACGAGGTGAAGGACGACCTGCACCGCAAAAGCGGACTGGAGCTCTCAGGAGGCCAGCAGCAGCGGCTGTGCATCGCCCGGGCTCTGGCGGTGGAGCCCGAGGTGCTGCTCATGGACGAGCCCTGCTCCGCCCTGGATCCCATCTCCACGGCCCGCATCGAGGATCTCATGGAGGACCTCAAGCAGAACTACACCATCGTCATCGTGACCCACAACATGCAGCAGGCAGCCCGGGTTTCGGATTTCACCGCGTTCCTGCTGGACGGGGAGCTCGTGGAGTTCGGGCCCACGGAGGAGGTGTTCACCCGTCCCCGGGACCGGCGCACGGAAGACTACATCACGGGCCGGTTCGGGTAACAGGAGGGAGGATCGTGTCGGGGACGGGGCGGCACATCCGGGAGGCATACGAGGAGGCCTGCATCGCCTGGAGGAGGACGTGGTCCGCATGGGTAGCCTTGTGGGCGACCTCATCCACCGGGCGGTGGAGGCCCTGAAGCGGCAGGACGTCAAGGCGGACGCGGTGATCGAGGAGGACGACGTGGTGGACCGCCTGCACCTGGACCTGGAGGAACGGGTGGCGAAGTTGCTGGCCACGCAGCAGCCATGGCCGGCGACCTCCGGGTGCTCACGTCTGTGCTGGCCATCTCCATCGACCTGGAGCGCATGGCGGACCACGCAGAGGGAATCGCGAAGACCACCAAGCGCCTGAGCCGCGAGCCGCTTCTGAAACCTCTGGTGGACATCCCGTACATGGAGCGGCTGGTACAGGAGATGCTGCAGGACGCCCTGCAGGCCTTCGTGCAGCGGGACGCGGCACTGGCAGAGTCGCTGGCCCAGAGGGACGACCTGGTGGACGCATTGCGCAGCCAGGTGTTCCGGGAGCTCATCACGTACATGGTGGAGAACCCCCGGACCGTCTCCCGGGCCCTGGACCTGATTCTGGTGGCGCAGCACCTGGAGCGGGCCGCGGAACACGTGACCAACGTGGCCGAGCGCGTGGTGTACATGGTGACGGGGGAGCTGCGGGAGCTGAACGTGTGAGGCGCCCCATGCGGGTCCTGTTTCTGTGTACCGGCAACTCCGCGCGGTCGCAGATGGCGGAGGGCTGGCTCAGGCATCTCTCCCGGGGCATGGTGGAGGTCTGGAGCGCGGGCACAGAGCCCAGGGGCCTGCACCCCATGGCGGTGCAGGCCATGGCGGAAGTAGGGATCGACATCTCCGGCCATGCCAGCAAATCCGTGGAAGGATTCGCCGGCCAGTCCTTCGACTGGGTGATCACCGTGTGCGACCGGGCGAGGGAATCCTGCCCTGTCTTTCCCGGGGTCCGCACCCTCCACTGGTCCATCCCGGACCCCGCGGCGGTACCGGGGACAGAGGAGGAGGCCCTCGCCGCCTTCCGGGCCGTCCGGGAGGAGCTGCGGTGGCGCATCCTCCGGTTCCTGGACGGGCTACTGGCTGTGGAGTAGGCTTCAAGCTGGGGATGCAGCCATACACGGATCCTTCCGAACCTGCTCGGATCCTGGTGGTGGATGATGAGCGGCCTCTGGTGGAAGCCCTCCGGTTCGCCCTGGAGCGGGAGGGCTACCGGGTCCTGGAGGCCTATGACGGTGCTTCGGCCCTCGAGCGGGCCCTCCAGGAACCCCTGGACCTCGTCATCCTGGACGTGATGCTGCCGGGGATGAGCGGGTTCGAGGTGTGCCGCCTGCTCCGGCGGGAGCGGGATATCCCCATCCTTCTGCTCACGGCCCGCACGGACGAGGCGGACCGTGTGGTGGGGCTCGACCTGGGGGCGGACGACTACATCCCTAAACCCTTCTCCATGCGGGAGCTCTTGGCCCGGGTGCGGGCCGCCCTCCGGCGCTACCGCCGGATCTCCTCGGAGCCGGTGCAGGTGGGAGATCTCGTGCTGGACCCCAGACGGCACGAGATCCGGTGCGGGGACCGGGTGCTTGCCCTCGCGCCCAAGGAGTTCGAACTGCTGGCGATGCTGATGCGGAACGCGGGGACCACCCTCCCTCGGAACCGGCTCATCGAGCGGGTCTGGGGATACGACTACACGGGAGATGAGCGCACCGTGGATGTGCACATCTCCTGGCTGCGGCGCAAGCTGCGAGAAGCGGGTTCCAGAGTACAGCTGGTGGCGGTACGGGGCGTGGGGTACCGGCTAGAGGGTTGAGAGGGGCGCCGTGCGGGGGATTTTCGTTTTCCTGGGTACAGCTCTGGTGGGGACGGGGTTATGGGCGCTGGTGGCGGACCGGATCCCGGGGTGGTTGCTGGCCCTTCTGGGGCTTGTGGGCGGAACAGGACTCATTGCCGCCGCAGCCCGAGAGCAGCGGCTGCGGGATGCGTGTGCGCGGCTCGCCCGGTATCTCCGATCCCTGCGGCAGGTGCCGGAGACCCTGGAGCCCGCCACCGGAGATGTGCTTGAGGAGCTCGCCGCGGCGGTGGACGCCGCCGCCCGCCACTTCTCCGAATCCCTCTCCCGGGCCTGGAAGGAGTTCGAGCGGCTGCGGACGGTGCTGGATGCCGCGGAGGAGGGCGTTCTGGTGTTTGACCGAAGCCGGCGGCTTGTGCTCGCCAACCGATCCGCGGAGCGGCTGCTGGGATTTCGGTTCGAGGATTCCCGCGGCGCCTCCCCCATGGCGGTGTTCCGGAGGCACGAGGTGGATGCCCTCCTGCGCCGCTGCGCGGAGGAGGGGGAGGGCCAGCGATTGGAGATCGAGTTCGCGGGCCCGGACCGAAAGGTGATGCGGGTGACCGCGGTGCCTCTGGGATCGGGGAACGGCGTGGTGGTGGTCACGCAGGATCTCACAGAGCTCCGACGCGTGGAGACCATCCGCCGGGACTTCGTGGCCAACGTCTCCCACGAGCTGCGCACGCCTCTCGCGTCGCTGCGGGCCATGGCGGAAGCGTTACAGGACGGAGGGCTGGAGGATCCCGATCTCGCGCGGCGGTTTTTGGCGCAGATGGTGCAAGAGGTGGATCGGCTGAACCGGCTCGCGGAGGAGCTGCTGGAACTCTCCGTGCTGGAATCCGGAGCCGCGCGGCTGCGCAGGGAGCCCCTGCGAGCCCGTGAGCTCCTGGAGGAGATGGCGGAGCGGTTCGGCCCTGCCGCGGACCGGAAACGCATTCGCCTTCTGGTGGAAGGTGAGGAGACGTGGTTCCTCGCGGATCGGGAGCGGCTTCTGCAGGCCCTGGGGAATCTTGTGGACAACGCCCTGAAGTTCACGCCCGAAGGAGGAAGCGTCTGGCTGCGCGCGGAGAGCCGGCCGGGAGAGTTGGCCTTCGTGGTGGAGGACACGGGTCCGGGAATTCCTGTGGAGCACCTTTCCCGCATCTTCGAGCGGTTCTACCGGGCGGAACCCTCCCGCGCGCGGGGATCAGGCGGAGCGGGGCTGGGGTTGTCCATCACCAAGCACATTGCCCTGGCCCACGGGGGCCGGGTGGAGGCGGCCAACCGTAGGGAGGGCGGGGCCCGGTTCACCCTCGTCCTGCCCGCGGGCATGCCCTCCGATGCTCCGTCCTCCGGAGAGGACCAGGGAACGTCCGACCCTCGGAGCTGACCTACGGGATGCGGCGGATGGCTCCTGCCGGGTCCCGGCAGGAGTTCTTTCTTGTGGGGAGGGAGCCATGCGCTAGGGACTCGTGCTCCTGGAAGGCGTTCTGGATGCCCTGGCCCGGTACCTCTCCGTCCGAGCTGACCTCGCCCTTCCGCAATAAACTGGAGGCCAGGAGTCGTCTTTGTCGGTAGAGGCCGGGT
>JAVKHN010000071.1:0-5872 GCA_031459935.1 Candidatus Sysuimicrobium calidum
ACCGCCCGTACCGGAAGGCGTGGAGCCACGAGCAGGCCCTCGATTACCTCCGGAATGGAGCGGGCAGGGAGTTCGACCCCAGGGTGGTGGAGGCGTTCCTGCAGGTCCTCGAGGAGGAAGCCGGGCGACTGGAAGGGCCCTCCTCGTAGACTCCGTCCGTGTCCGTGCTATAATTCGCCCCGGATCGGGCCCGTAGCTCAGTGGATAGAGCAGGGGACTCCTAAGCCTCTGGTCGGGGGTTCGATTCCCTCCGGGCCCGCCAGAGCCATCAAGGGTTCCCGCTTCAAGGCCTTCCTCCGAGGGCCGCGAAAAAGCCGATGCTTACTCTCTCCAGCAGGCCGCTGGAGCCTTCCTGCTGGCCCGGCCGCTGAGCGGGTGCGCCCCGCAAACCATCAAGACCTCCTGCCGGTGGTGCCTGTAGACCGGAGCCCTCCAGGAAGGCCCACTTCACGGGTTCACCATGCAGGCCCCGAAGACTCTGCCCCACGTCCCGACCGTCTACCCGCCCCCGGCATGCTCCTCACGTTGGCCTCGGGGAGCCCGAATTGTGCCTTCTCTGAAGCCACCCGCAGGTCACAGGCCAGCGCCAGTTCCAGTCCCCCGTCCAGGCAGTACCCGTGGATGGCGGCGATCACGGGTCGATCCAGGGTTTCCAGCCGACGGAACAGCCTGCGGATGCGCCTGCCCATGGGATCCTCCGTGAGCCCCGTCTCGTGCTTCCGGGCCCGGACCTTGAGATCCCCCCACGAGGGAATCCTCTTGCCCGAACAGGATCTCCTCCGTCATGGCTGCATCTCCATCCCAGGATTCCAGACCCGCACCACACCGCTTTCAAGGAGATCCCCGATCGCCGCCTCGTCGTAGCCAGCCTCCTGCAGGATCTCCAAAGTGTGCTCTCCTGGTAGCGGCGCGGGCCGCCGGATCCCACCCGGCGTCTCGCTAAGACGGATGGGGATTCCTGCCACCCGGGCAGTGCCCACCTGCGGGTGGACGAGCTCCACCACCATTCCCCGATGGGCCACGTGCTCCTGCGCGACGATCTCGGGATACGAGAGAATGGGCGCGCACAGGATGTCCGCCTCCCGCAGACACCGCACCCACTCCTCCGTGGTGCGGGTGCGGAAGATGGGTTCCAGAAGCTTTCGAAGCGCATCCCGGTTGCATACCCGCGCCTCGTTTGTGGCGAACAGGGGGTCGTCCGCAAGGTGTGGACAGTTCAGGACCTCACACAGGTGCCTCCATCGCTCCGGGGTGTACGCGGCCACCATCACGTATCCATCTCGGGTTGCGAACGCCTCGTTGGGCGCTGCGTACGGTGCCGCGCTCCCCAAGCGCTTCGGTGGTTGCCCCGAACAGAAGAACGTGGCGAGCGCGATGGCCTGGAAGGCCAGCAGGCCGTCCAACAGACTCATGTCCACCACCTGCCCTCGACCCGTACGCTGTCGGGCGATTAGCGCGAGCAGCACGCCCATCGCGGCCAGGAATCCGCCCGTCATGTCCGCGGCCGGCACGCCTACCTTCACGGGCGGCCCTGATTCCGTGCCCGTGATGCTCATGAGGCCGCTCATGGCCTGTACCACCCCGTCCACCCCCGGGAGGTCCCGCCAGGGGCCCGTCTGCCCGAAGGCAGAGATGCTGCAGTACACCAAGCGCGGATTCTGCTCCCACAGGGTCTCGGGACCCAATCCCAGGCGGGCCAGCACGCCGGGCCGGAAGCTTTCCACCAGCACATCCGCGGAGCGCACCAACCGCAGCACCACCTCACGTCCCTCGGACCGTTTGAGGTCCACCACGATGCTGCGCTTGTTCCGGTTCATCCCCACGTACGCAGCAGCCACCCGGGAGCCATCCAGAAGCAGGTAGAAAGGCGGCCCCAACAGCCGGCCCCAGTCCCCCTCGGGCGGCTCCACCTTGATCACGTCCGCACCGAAGTCGCCCAACAGCTGGGTGCACACGGGCCCTGCGGCTCCCTGGCTCAGATCCACCACGCGCACGCCGTCAAGAGGTCGAACCATCTCGTCTCGCCTCCCCTCCGGGAAGGTCCGCCGGCAGGAATCCCCGCAGGAGGCCCCGCACCGCGAACGCCGCGAAGTGCACCGCGATCTCCTCGGCGGTGAAGGCTCCCCTGCCGACGCCACTTCGCGATCCAGTTGCACATACCGAGAACGGCCCAGCCCGACAGGCGCACATCCGTGGGGCGGAACTCCCTTGCCGGATCCCCTCTTCGACGATCTGCCGGAAGAACCCTTCGTACCGATCCCGTTGACTCACGTACGATCTCGCCCATGCGGTTGTACCGCCCGCGGCCTCTAAAGCGGCTGTCGGAGGTGGGTTCCCGGTGGCCCTGGGGAGCCGTGGAGGCCGCCCATCCGGGACGGGTGGCGGGAGGCCAGCTGGACCTCTTGAGATCGCGGGGATTGTCCTGCAGGCCCAGGGTCTCTGGGTACGGCAGCTCCCCGTGGTCCCTCCATAAGCCTTCCCCGCGCTCTCGGCCCGCGTGGGCTCACCCTCGGAGCAGGATCCCGACGAGGGAGGCCGAACTTCCCCACCAGCAGGACTTGCGCGGAGGAAGACGGACGTGACCGTTCCCCAACCTGAACCCCCCACCGGCGTGGCGCGCCTCGTACGGCGGCACATGCGCCTCCTCTTCTGGGCTCAGGCGCTCTCGGTGGCCACCTTCCAGCTCATGCCCGCCCTGGGCGGCGTGATGCTTCTGCACCTCACGGGTGCGGTGGCCGCCACCGGACTCGCCCTGAGCCTCAGCGGGCTCGGGCAGATCCTCACGGCCTACCCCGCGGGCCGGTGGATGGATCGGGTGGGCCGGGGCCCGGTGTTTGCCGCAAGCGGAGCCCTCTCCGCCCTCGCCGCGGCCCTGGTGGGGTGGGCCTTCCAGGCGCATCACCTCTGGGGATTCGCCAGTGCGGTGCTTCTGTTCGGAGCGCTCTCCGCGCCCCTCCGGCAGCTCTCGGTCGCCGCGGCGGATCTCCACCCGCCGGAGGAGCGGGGCAGGGCTGTGGGCTACCTGCTCATGGGGAGCGTGGTGGGCGCCCTGATCTCCCCCTTGCTCTCCTCTTCCATCCTTTGGGTCTGGCGGAACGAGGTCGCCGCCATCACGTGGGTTTGGTTCGGCGCGGCGGGACTGCAGCTGGGAATTCTGCCGCTCATGCGCCTGCTCCGGCCGGATCCCAAGGAGGTGGCCAGCTCGTACCTGGAGCGCCCCGCAGAGGCGATGGCCTCTGCGGGAGCATCCACCAACGCGTGGGGCTTTGCCGCCGCCATCACCACCTACGCCGCCAGCTGGGGCATCATGAGCCTCTCCATGGCCATTGCCCCCGTGGCCATGCGTACCCATGGACACGGGGTCTCCGAGATCGTGTGGGCCATCACCCTTCACAGCATCGGGATGTTCGCCTTCGGTCGCCCTCTCGGGGCGGTCGCGGACCGGCTGGGCCGGCTGCCCGTGATGGTGGGGGCTCTCCTGGTCATCGCGCTGGCCACCTTTGGCTCCGTGGCCGCGGCGGAGTACTGGACGGCCACCTCCTTCCTCTTTCTGGTGGGCGTGGGGTGGTCTAGTGGCGTGGTGGCCTCTACCGCCCTCCTCTCCGACCTCTCCACGGCGGAGGAGCGGGGAAGGCGGTTCGGGACGGCGGAGCTGGTGGCGCGGGCGGGGGTGGTGGGGTTTCCGATGCTCGGCGCCGGGCTCCTGGGGCAGTCCGGGCTCGGCCCCGTGGGAGCGGTCCTGGCGCTGAGCACGGGCATCCCGCTCGCATGCATCGCCGCCGCCCGGTTCACCACCCTGGTCCCGGTGAGGGCCGTTCCCCGTGGCACCACGGACGCAGGGATTGACGAAAGTCAGCAAATTCCTTCAAAATTGTAAAAATCAGCCTTCTATCTATCTTTCAGGAGGGGATCCAGGTGGCCGAGGTGCGTGTGGGAGATCAGGTACCGGATGTGACGCTTGTGAGCTGGGACCTGCAGGCCGTGCGTCTAAGCTCCCTGCTGGGCCAGCCCCTGGTGCTCGCTTTCTTCCCCGCGGCCTTCACCCCCATCTGCACCCGGGAGATGTGCACCTTCCGGGATCGGCTTTCCGCCTTTGAGGCCCCCGGCGCCCGGGTGGTGGGGATCAGCGTGGACGGCCCCTTCGCCCTCAAGGCCTTCGCGGAGCAGCAGGGCCTGAACTTTTTGCTCCTGAGCGACTTCAACCGGGAAACAGTACGGGCCTTCGGCATCGAGGACAACGGGCTGATGGGAGGGCTGCTGCGCGGGGTCGCTAAGCGGGCGGTGTTCGTCGTGGACGCGAACGGTGTAGTGGTGTACCGGTGGGTCTCCAACGATCCCCGGGTGGAGCCGGACTACGAGGCAGTACAGCAGGCGGTGGAGGGACTCAGAACGATGAACCTCTCCGGCTGAGGCCTGCTCGGACCTCCACGGGGGCTACGCGATCCCGCCCACCTCCACTGCGGTCACCAGAATCACCCCGTCCCGGATCTCATAGGTGAAGTGCCGCGGCGGGCGGGGCGCAGGTCCGGAGAGGACCCGGCCCGGGAGATCGCGATCCGCGGGATCGAAGATGGACAGGTGGCAAGGGCAGGCCAGCAGCGCGTGCCGCCGTTCAGGAGGGGGCACGTAGCCGCCGTACCCTGCCGTGACCTCCCGCCATTCCGGCACGTAGTTGAAGATGCACCCCAGGTGCGGGCAGATCCGGGAGAAGACCACGATGTCCGTGGGCTCCTCTCCCCCCTTGTAACCCGGAAAGCGCACCTTCCACGGCAGCTTGATGGCCACCCCGGGTACGGTGGCCGCCTTGGCCAGCTCCGGCGTGTACTGCGGATACTTCTGCGTGAACACGAAGAACTTGCTGGACCAGGGCTGCTGCAGCTCCTCCAGGGCGGCGACGGACAACGGTTCCCCTTTCGGGAGATCTCCCTCTGTCAGGTGAGGGAGCTTCCCGTGCAGCACGCCGAGCCCTGGATCCAAGTTCGGCTTGAGGTAGCGCAGGAGGGGAGAGGCGAAGGCGGCAAGGGCACCTAGGGCGGGGATCGTGCCCAGCCACCGGAGAAAGGTCCGCCGATCCGGCATCGGTTTCCCCCTTGCCATCGTACTACTGCCAGTAGTAATAATAGCATGAGGCCACAGGGAGGGGAAGCCATGCGGCGGATGGTGTGGGTTGCCCTTTTCATCGCGGCCCTGCTTGCGACCAGCGGCCTGGTGTGGGCCCACGGGCCCGCCCGGACTGCACCCGCTCCTCCCTCCGCAAGTCCCGCACACGGGCCTGGGCAGACGCACGGGGCGATGAGCCCGATGATGCAGGATCCGGAGGCCACGCGGTCCATGATGGACGCGTGCGTCCAGGCCATGCAGGACCCCCAGGTGCAGCGGCACATGTGGGAGCACATGTCGGGTCCCGGAATGCGGCGCACGATGGGGGACACGATGCGGAGCATGCCCGGCATGCCCATGATGCCGATGATGCCCAGGTAGGCTGCGGTGGCTGGGTCCCGGACGCTCGCACGTGGGCCCGTGTTCGCCGCCCCCTGGGTGGTATCCGCAGTCGCGGTGTTGGCTATCGCCGGCTGCGCTGCGGACCGGCTGGCCACCGAGGCGGAGGTCCGGGAGATCCCCGGGCCGCACATCCACGGTCTCGCGGTGGACCCCTTAAGGCCCGAGGTCGTGTGGGTGGCCGCCCACGGCGGGCTGCTTCGGATCCGCAACGGCCGTTGGGAGCGGGTCGGCAACCATACCTACGACCACATGGGCTTCTTGGTGCATCCCCGACAGCCCCGTGTCCTCCTGACCAGCGGCCACCCGGGGCCGCAAGACCGCCGTCCCAACCCCTTAGGCGTGGAGGTAAGCCGCGACGCTGGGCTGAGCT
>JAVKHN010000072.1:0-5336 GCA_031459935.1 Candidatus Sysuimicrobium calidum
GGATCCGGATCCCGTGCTCTTTCTGGAGCACAAGCGCCTGTACCGCACCGTTCGGGGCGAGGTCCCGGAGGAAGACTACGAGGTGCCCATCGGACCCGCGGTGGTGCGCAGACCCGGCAAGGACCTCTCCGTGTTCACCTACGGCTGGATGCTGCACGAGACCCTCCGGGCTGCGGAGACGGTGCGACAGGAGGGGATCGACGTGGAGGTGGTGGAGATCCGCACCCTCCGGCCCCTGGACAAGTCCACCATTCTGCGGTCCGTGGCGAAGACCAACAAGGCCCTGGTGGTCTACGAGGACAACCGATTCTGCGGGTACGGCGCGGAGATCGCGGCCCTGATTGCGGAGGAGGCGTTCGAGGACCTCGACGGGCCCGTGATGCGGCTGGGAGGGCCGGATGTGCCGGCCATCCCCTTTGCGAAGCCGCTTGAGGAGTGGTGGATGATCGATGCGGAGCGCATCGCGCAGGCCATCCGCCGCCTCGCGCGGTACTGAGGTTGGCGATGCCCGTGGAGGTGAGGTTGCCGCAGCTCGGGGAGACGGTCTACGAGGCCACGGTGGGGAAGTGGCTGAAGCGGCCGGGGGACCGGGTGGAGCGGTTCGAGCCCCTGGTGGAGCTCATCACGGACAAGGTGAATGTGGAGATGCCCGCGCCCCTGGGGGGCCGGCTGGTGGAGATCCTGGTTCCGGAGGGGCAGACGGTCCCCACGGGGACTCCCATCGCCCTGGTGGAGACGGAGGAGGCCACGGAACCCGCACCGACGGAGGTTTCTCAGGAGAGGCGGGGGATGCGGCTTTCGCCGCTGGTAGCCCGGCTCGCCCGGGAACACGGGATCTCCCTTGAGGAGCTGGAGCGGATCCCGGGGACCGGAGCAGGGGGGCGAGTGACCAAGCAGGACCTCCTCCGCTACCTGGAACAGCGCAGGACCCCTCCTGCCGCGGAAGCGGTCCAGGTGGCGGCGGAGCGGGGGGATCGCCTGATCCCCCTGGATGCTGTGCGCCGCACCGTCGCGGAGCGGCTGAGCCGCTCCGTGCGGGAGATCCCGCATGCCTACGTTCTGGTGGAGGCTGACGTCACGGATCTGGTGCGGTACTACGAGCACAACCGCGAGGACTTCGAGCACCGGTACGGGGTCCGGCTCACCTACACCGCGTTCTTCGTGCGGGCCGCGGTGGAGGCCCTCCGGGCGTACCCCTTGGTGAACGCCCAGTGGACGGAGGAGGGGATCCTGCTCAAGGGCCGGGTGCACATCGGGGTGGCGGTGTCCACGGAGCGAGGGCTCCTGGTCCCCGTGATCCGGGACGCGGACGAAAAGAGCCTGGTGGGCATCGCCCGGGATCTGGAACGGCTCGCGCGGAAGGCCCGGGAGGGCCGTCTCAGCCTGGAAGAGGTGCAGGGCGGGACCTTCACCCTCACCAACCCCGGGGTGTTCGGGTCCATCTGGTCCATGCCCATCATCCACCATCCGCAGGCGGCCATCCTGGCCACGGATGCCATCACGAAGCGGCCCGTGGTCCGCGGCGAGGGGATCGCCATCCGGTCCGTGATGCACCTGGGACTTGCCTTCGATCACCGAGTCTTCGACGGAGAGGTGGCGGTGCGGTTCTTGAACAGAGTCAAGGAGTGCCTGGAGACGGTGGAACCGATCACCCGCTAGAGGCGAAAGGAGGACAGGGATGGCGCTCCCGACGGCAAAACCTGTCCCGCTTCCGCGCCCCCCCTGGCTGAAGGCCCGGCTTCCCAGCGGGCCCAACTACCAGGAGCTCGTGCGGACCATGCGGGACCTCCGGCTGCACACGGTGTGCGAGGAGGCCCGCTGTCCCAACATCGGGGACTGCTGGGAACGGCGCACCGCGACGTTCCTCATCCTGGGCAACGTGTGCACCCGGAACTGCGCGTACTGCGCCATCGCCCACGGGCTTCCCAGCGAAGTGGACCTGCAGGAACCGGAACGGGTGGCGCGGGCGGTGCAGGCGCTGGGGCTGCGGCATGTGGTGATCACCTCCGTGGACCGGGACGACCTGCGGGATGGAGGTGCGGGCATCTTCGCGGCCACCATCCGGAGGATCCGGACCTACCTTCCCACCTGCAGCGTGGAGGTCCTCATCCCCGACTTCAAGGGGGATCCGGACGCCCTGCGCACCGTCCTGGACGCGGGCCCCGACATCCTCAACCACAACATCGAGACCGTGCGCCGGATCTTCCGCCTGGTACGCACGGGGGGCAACTACGACCGGTCGTTGGAGCTGTTGCGACGGGTGAAGGCCTGGGGCTACCCCTGTCTCACGAAGAGCGGACTCATGGTAGGGTTGGGGGAGAGCTTTGAAGAGGTCCTGGAGACCATGCGGGACCTGCGGGCGGTCGGCTGCGACATCCTCACCGTCGGTCAGTACCTGAGCCCCGGGGAAGGCTACTGGCCCGTGCACCGGTACGTCCCGCCGGAGGAGTTCGCAGAGATCCGGCGCATCGGGCTGGAGATGGGCTTCCGGCACGTGGAGTCCGGGCCGCTGGTGCGCAGCAGCTACCACGCGGACGAGCAGGTGGAGCGGGCCACAGCTTCGGTGCCATGAGGCCTCTGCAGGGAGCGGAACTCCTCCGGGGGCACCGACCGATCGGGTCTGGAAGATGGGGTCCGTGACAAGCCCTCAGCGTCCCCCGGCCTTTGCGGCCTCCTTCTCCTTCTTCTCCATGATGGCGCTGGAGTGCCCGGGGAAGGCCTTGGCACCCGGATGGAGGTAGGTGTACGCGTTGTTCACCGCGGTAGCCGCCTCCCCGTAACCCGTGGCGATGAGCTTCAGTTTGCCCGGGTAGTACGCGATGTCTCCGGCCGCGTAGATGCCCGGGCGGTTGGTCTCCATCTTCGTGTTCACCACGATGCCATCCTCATGGAGCTCCAGGCCCCACTCCCGGATGGGACCGAGGTCGCTCACGAGCCCCAAAAAGGCCAGCACCGCGTCCACCTCCAGGACCTCCTCCTCCCCCGTGCGGTTGTTGAAGATCACCGCGGTCTCCACCCGGTCCTGGCCCTGGAGGGCCTTGAGCTCGTAGAAGAGCTTCACCCGGGCGGGGCTCGAGAGGAGCTTGCGCACGGAGTCCTCGTGGGCCCGGAACTGATCCCGCCGGTGGATGAGGGTGAGCTCCTTGACCAGGGGCAGGAGGTTGAGGGCCCAATCCAGGGCGCTGTCCCCTCCGCCCACCACCAGCACGCGCTTGCCGCGGTAATCCTCCCGGTTCCGTACCGCGAACTCCAGCCCCCGACCCTCCCACCGGTCCAATTCCGGCCGGTTGTACTTCTTGGGGGTGAAGGCTCCGATGCCCGCCGCGATGAGGACCACCCGGGTGAAGTGCTCCTGCCCCGTGTGCGTGGTGAGCTTGTAGGTGCCGTCCGGGAGCCGGTCCAGCCGCTCCACCCGTTCGTTGAGCACCACGGTGGGGTTGTACTGCATCATCTGCTCGATCTGGTTGCGGATGAGCTCCTTTCCAAGGACCCTGGGAAACCCCGCCACGTCGTAGATGTACTTATCGGGGTACAGGGCCATCACCTGTCCCCCGAGGTCCGACTGGCTGTCGATGATCTTGGTCCGGAGGGCCCGAAAGCCCGCATAATAGGCCGCAAACAGCCCCGTGGGCCCCGCTCCGATGATGGTGATGTCATAGATGTCCATAGCGCCTCCGATCCACCGTCGGGTGTTCGTCCACAGCCATTGTACCGGCCCCCGGCCCGTTTGACACGCCCCGGATCCTCCGGTACCCTGCTGAGGGGAGTTGCCATGCGTACACCTTCCTTTGTCCATCGGCCGCGTGAGTGTATCTGTCCGCGGCGGGGGTAGCCCCTGCGGGCTAGCCCTCGCATGCCTCCCAGAGGAAACACACCGAAAAATCCGAGGAGGGCAAAACGTGATCCAGGCACAGTCGCTCCTCACCGAGGAGCAGATGCAACGGTACTCGAGGCAGATCGTGCTGCCGGAGGTGGGGATCGCCGGGCAGCGGAAGCTGTTAGACGGCAGCGTCCTCATCGTGGGTGCAGGCGGACTTGGTTCCCCCGCGGCCCTGTACCTGGCCGCGGCTGGGGTGGGAACCATCGGGATCGTGGATGGAGACCGGGTGGATCTCACCAACCTTCAGCGTCAGATCCTGCACTTCACCCACGACGTGGGCCGACCCAAGACCCAGTCCGCCCGCCGGACCCTGGAGGACATCAACCCGGACGTTCGGGTGGTGACCTACCAGACGGTGCTCACCAGCGAGAACGCCCTTGAGATCCTGCGACCCTATGATGTGATCGTGAACGGCTCGGACAACTTCCCCACCCGGTACCTGGTGAACGACGCCTGCGTGATGCTGGGAAAGCCCCTGGTGGACGCCAGCATCCTCCGGTGGGAGGGACAGGCCACCACCTATCTCCCGGGGCGGGGTTGCTACCGCTGCCTCTTCCCCTCTCCTCCGCCCCCCGGCGCCGTCCCCTCCTGCGCGGAGGGGGGGATCATCGGGGCCGTGGCGGGGTTTCTGGGGAGCTACCAGGCCCTGGAGGCCATCAAGATCCTGCTGGGCGTCGGTGCCACACTGGTCAACCGGCTCATGCTGGTGGACGTCCTGGAGGGGGACATCCGGTACGTGCGCTGGCAGCGGAACCCCCGCTGCCCCGTGTGCGGGGACGAACCCACCATCCGGGAACTCATCGACTACGAGGAGTTCTGCGGGGTGCCGCTGCCGGGCCGGGAGGTGGAGTCCCTGGAGCGCAAGCCGGAGGTGACGGTCTCCCAGGCCGCGGAGCTGCTGGGCCGGGCCCAGTTCGTGGACGTGCGGGAGGCCTGGGAGGTGGCCCAGGCCCACATTCCGGGGATGCATTGGATCCCCATGGGGGAGATCGAGGCCCGGTACAGGGAGATCGTCCGGGACCGGCCCGTGGTGGTGTACTGCGCGAGCGGGCAGCGCAGCGGCAAGGTCACCGAGTGGCTGCGATCCCGGGGCTACGACAACGTGTACAACCTCGCGGGCGGGATCCTGGCCTGGCAGAACGCGCAGCAGCCCGTGGCCGCGGGTCTGCCGGAGCGGGTGGAGGCGGGGCAGACCCGTTAGAGGTTTGACATCAGGTCAGAGAGTGCTTACAATTAGCTTAGTGCCAGGAGGAGGGGGATTGTGATCACCATTACGCCGAGCGCGGCGAGCAAGCTCCAGGAACTGGTGGAGCAGAGCGGGGCAGTGGATGTCTACCTCCGGCTGTTCGTCACCCAGGGGGGGTGCGAGGGGTTCTCGTACGGGATGGCCCTTGACACGGAGCGGCGGGAGGACGATTTCGTCTTCGAGCTGCACGGCATCCGGCTCGTGGTGGAC
>JAVKHN010000073.1:0-5313 GCA_031459935.1 Candidatus Sysuimicrobium calidum
TCCGAGCTCCTGGGTAAGCCGGTGGTCCTCAACTTCTGGGCTTCCTGGTGCGCGCCGTGCCGGGCCGAAGCCCCCACTCTTGCGCAAGCCGCCCGCCGGTTCCGGGGCCGGGTGCACTTCGTAGGGGTCAACGTCGCGGACGAAATTCAGGAGGCCCGTCGCTTCGCCGAACAGTACGGTTTACCGTTCCCGTCTGTGCTGGACGACGACGGGAGCCTCCTGCGCGCGTACCGGGTGGTGGGTCTGCCCACCACGGTGTTCGTGACTGCGTCTGGCGTCATCCGCGACGTGCACGCAGGGCCCTTCCTGGGGGCCGAAGGTGCCCGGCGCCTGGAAGCCTACCTGCTCCGACTGCTGAAGGAGCCCTAACGCCCTACCCCTCACTGCACACCCGCCATCGCGAGCCCGCCCAGTCGGATCTGGACGTACACCAGGTACCCTCCCGCGGCCACCATGCCCAGGGCCCCTGCCGTCCGCAGGTGCGGAATCCACCGGCGCGCCCACCGCAGGACCGCGCTCTTGCCCGCCGCCAAGGCCACAGAGACTCCGAGCAGGACCACGCCCATGCCCAGCCCGTACGCGGCGAACACCACGAGCGCCTGCACCGGGCCACCGGCCGCGAGGGCCTGGGTCACCACTACGAGAAACAGAGGCAACGTGCACCCTAGGGAGGTCGCTCCGTAGGCCGCCCCGAACAGCAGAAAGCCTGACCCGATGCGCCTCCGGGTCACGCGGAGCAGGCCCTGCACCGGTAGCCCCGGGGAGAACGACGGACGCGCCAGCATGGCTACGCCTACTCCCGCCACCGCCGCCCCCACGGCCACCACCACGAGCGGCACGAACCGCACGAGCGCGTATCCTAGCGCGGACACGAGCCCTCCCAGCCCCGCGAACACCGCGAGCACTCCTGCGGTCATCCCTCCGCCCGCCCGCACGCCGGCGAGCAGGCTACTGCCCGAGCCATCGGCCCGACCCACGAAGTACGCCACGTACGCGGGCAGCAAAGCGAACCCGCAGGGGTTCAGGCACGCCGCCGCGCCTGCCAGAAACGCGAACCCGACCAACGCGCCGGAGGACACGGAGCTACCTCACTTTCCTACGCCCACCGCGGCCAGGGCCCGGCGCCAGGTCTGGTAAGTGGCCGGGTAAACGTCCGTCCACCGGATCACCCCTTGGGGGTCCAGTAAAAACTTCGTGTCGAGGAACCGCACCCGGTACCTCAGCACCATCCGGTCCCGATCCCTGGCGTAGAACCAGCTTCCGGGGAATCCGTAACGGTCGCGGTACGCTCGCAGATCCTCATCCATCTCCCGCGGGTCCACGAACACGACGAGTACGCGGAACCGTTCCGAGCCCACCTCCTGCTGGAACCGGTGGAGTTCCCGAAGGCCTTCCACGCACGGCAGGCACCAAGTGGCGGTGAAGAACAGAAGACCCGGCTTGCCACCCGCCAGAAAGGCGGCCCGGGTGACCACCCGGCCCGTTACGTCCACCAGTCGGAAATCGGGGGCCGTATCGCCTGTACGCGTTCCCTCCACCCCGGTAGGGGCCACCGCCGTGGCCTCCCTCGCGCGCACCGCGTTCCACAGGGCCGCTGCCACCAGGGTCGCGGCCACGCCAGCCAGAAGGAGCAGGAAAAGAGCCCTCGCTTTCCGCCGAGCGTCCTTGTTGCCCATCTGGCCTCCCTCCCGTCTGGCATCCGTAAGTGCCTTCCCGCTCCTACCAAGGGAGCCGACAGGCGGTAAGGCAGCCGGTCCACGACTCCAGGAGGAACAGCAGGCCCCGGAGAATGGTCACCGGCACCGCAAGGAGCTCCCCCGCCCTTAGGGGCACCGGATCAAGGGGCCGGTCTTCCGGGCCAGGATTCATCCTCACCAGGCGTGCCACAGCGGTGTCACGGGCCCAGCCGCCACAGCCACGACGGTGACCACCCGCTCGGGGATCCCCCGCTGCCCGTTGAACGTCACGCTCGTGGCAACGGCGCGGGACCCGTCCTCCGCGAGCAGCACGCCGGTAAGGCCAAGCGGCAGCGCGACCCCCGCGTGCGCCCCGCTCCCCACCATCCGGGACGCCTGCGCCTCGTAGGCGTTCAGCGCAGCTACCGCCAACGCTGCCCCCAACCGCACCACCCAGGCGCTCCTCATCAGCGCCGAACCATCCCGGATGAACAAGAACAATCCGCGCGAGCGGTTTTATCTAAACAACCGTATATAACTTTAGGAGGTCTCCCCCGTCTTCGTCAACCTGCCGAGCTCAGGCGAACGCCGCGCTCCGTGCTTGGCCGCGTGGTAGCGCAAGCTCTACAATGCGGACATCCGTAATCCTCAGCCTTAGCTGGCGGGGTGCGCCATGGAGGAAGCGTTCGATCTCGTCATCCTGGGGTCCGGGTCCACCGCTTTCGCCGCCGCCCTGCGCGCTCAGGAGCTCGGCCGAACCGCGGTCATGACCGAATCCAGGACGCTTGGCGGCACGTGCGTCAGTCGAGGGTGCCTACCGAGCAAGAACCTCATCGAGGCAGCCCGCGTCTACTGGAACGCGCTTCACCCGTGCTTCCCCGGCCTGCGCCCCCAAGGCATGGAAGTGGATTTCCCCGCCCTGGTCCGCCAGAAGAACCAGCTCGTGGAGGCGTACCGGGAGAAGCTCTATACGTCCCTGGTGCGGGAGTCGGACCGGATCCGGAGTGTACGAGGGACGCGCACGGTTCACCCCCGATGGGGCCGTGGAAGTGGACGGGCGAAGACTGCACGGGCAGTCACGGGGAGGTGGAGGCGTTGGCCCGGCGAGCAGGCCAGCTCACCACCTACCGCGCCGACCGGCTCCTGGTGGCTACGGGTCCCGTGCCCAACACGGACGACCTCGGTCTCAAACACGCCGGGGTGCGGACCGACGAACGGGGCTTCGTGGTGGTGGACGAATACCTCCGCACCACCGCACCCAACGTGTGGGCTGCGGGGGACGTCATCGATCACCACGTGGATGCTCAGATGGCCACCCCGGTGCCCACGACGGTGTGCTCGTGGCGATGAACGCGTTCTCCCGTGAGCTGCGCAGGTCCGACCATTCCGTGATCCCCCGCCCCATCTTCACGGACCCGCGAGGCCGCGACCGTGGGCCTCACGGAAGCTGAAGCGCACGCCCGCGGTTACCGGCGCACCTGCTCCTCGGTTCCCATGGACCTCGTGCCCCGGGCGGGTGCGGTGCGCGACACCCGGGGGGTCATCAAGATTGTCCTCGATGCGGATACCGGACGCGTGATCAGCGTCTCCATGGTGGGACGGCACGCGCGCGAGGTAATTCACGAGGCGGCCATGGCGATGCGTCTGGGGGCCACCGTCCACGACTTCATCGACCTGGTCCACGTCTACCCTACCATGGCGGAGGCGCTTAAGATCGTGGCCCTGTCCTTCTTCAAGGATCCCAGCCGCCTTAGCTGCTGCGCGGAGTAACCAGCACGCCCGGCCCGCGAGATGCCTCAGGTGCCGCGGAGGCCCGGTGACCACAGCTCGTGCACCGGCCCCCGCTCCGCACCCCGCAGCCAAGGATAGGCCACCACCCAGTTCTCCGCACAGGCCTGACCGCAGAACAGGTTGTTCAGCCCGCAACCGCCGCCCCGGACGTGCCATACGGCCGCGGGCTCCACCGCTACGAGGCGCGCGTCCTCCACCACCAGACGGATCCGACGCGCGCAGGAGGCACACGCGTCGTTCAGCCACACCTGCCCTCGGTCGTAGGAGCGGCGGACCAGCTCCCGCGGAGCGACCCCTTCCAGAAAGCGCAGCATCTTCGGGGTCATGCCCCGGGCACCCGGGCGCTGACACAGCGTACCCAGCCGCCGGGCCCGGTAGGAGGGGCTCGTCAGCAGGACGAAGTCGTGAAAGCAGTTCACGTTGAACCGTTCCTCGCCCGCCACCACCTCGTGGAAGAAGAAGCCCACACCTTCCAGAAACTCGGCGCTGTGAGGGCTCCGGCACACCGCCCGCCCCTGTCTTCTCTCCAGGAACCCCACCCAGCTCAGGGCGTCCAGAGCGGCCTTGACGGACTCCTCAGGCTCCCCCAGAAGGACTGCCGCCCGACCCACGAGGCTCGCTTCCTCCACGGGCTCCCCCTCGTCTACCAGCTGGAGGACCGCCCGGGCCGCCCGCCGCTCCTCGTTCGTGAGGAAGTAGGCGGAGGGGTGCCAGCGCAGAAGGCTCGAAAGGCGCGCGTCCTGTAGAATGGCCTCCGCGACGCGCCGGCGGTCCGCATCGTGAAACGCGTACTCCGCGCGGTGCATACCCTGTTCGACGTTGGTGCACCGCAGCGGATCCTGCCACTCCGCCTCGAGAACTCTGAGGACCTCGTTCACAGCCAGTTTCAGCGGCACGGGGTAGAGCGACCGCGGGCCGTTTCCGCTCCCACCTCCGAAGCCTGCACGATCGGGCTCTCCGCCTGGTTAGGCATCACTTCCGCAGATCTGCCCCGTACGGCCAGCAAGCCGGCCAAGAGCTTCACACCGCAGCAGAGGCCGAGGAGCCCAAGTGTCCCGAGTCCGGCGAACCACTCCACGACGCTCCCTCTCCCTAGCCCGCGCAGCAGCTCAGGCGGGCCGGATCCTTCTCGAAGGCCTGGGCGGCGAGCTTCAGACCTTCCACCAGGGTGAGGTAAGGGAAGACCAAGCTGGACAGCTCCTGCGTCGTGTAGCGTTGCCGGATGGCCAGCACCATGGTCTGGATCGCCTCCCCGGCATCCGCGGCCAGGATGGACGCCCCCAGCAGCCGGTCGGTGTTGCGGTCCGCCACCAGCTTGATCAGCCCCCGCACGTCTCGAGCTACCCGGGCCCGGCTGAGGTGGTCGAGTGCCAGTACCGCGGTCTTCACCTCGAGCCCCCGCTCCCGCCCCTGAGCTTCCGTCCAGCCGGCGCTGGCTACCTGGGGGTCGGTGAAGGTGATCCGCGGCAGGACTTCCAGGTCCAAGGTGCGGTGATTCCCGTTCAACGCGTTCTCCGCGGCCACGGTCCCCATGTGAGCCGCCACGTAGACGAACATGGGATCGCCCGTGCAGTCGCCCGCGGCGTAGACGGCCGGGTTCGTGGTCTGCGCGAACTCATTCACCCGCACCTCACCCTTGGGGCCCAGGGTGACCCCGGCTTCTTCCAGCCCCAGGCCCACGGTGTTGGGCCGACGGCCCGTCGCCACCAGGAGCTGCTCGGCTTCCACCACCTGCTCCTCGCCCTCCGCCTCCGTGAAGGTCACCCGGTAGCGCCCTGCGCTGCGCTCCACGCGCGTGATGCGCACCCCGGGCCGCACCACCATGCCCTCCTCCTCCAGGTAGCCC
>JAVKHN010000008.1:0-61103 GCA_031459935.1 Candidatus Sysuimicrobium calidum
CCTTCCGGGGACGCGCCTCGAGGTGCTGGAGGTACGCCCGGAGGGCATACGGATCCGGGTGGACGACCAGGAGGAGGTGCTGGATCTGGATCTGGCGGCGGCGGTCCTCACCGCAGCGGATTGAGCTGGGTTCCGGGTGCGATCCTGGGATCGGCAGCACGGGCCACCGTGGTCCGTGCTAGACTATCCACGGGCCGGCGTAGCTCAAGGGAAGAGCAGCGGATTTGTAATCCGCAGGTTGCGGGTTCGAATCCCGCCGCCGGCTCCAGCTGGAAGCCAGGCAGACCTGGGCGCCGGCGAGGGAGGGAAAAGCGTGACCTGAGGGATGTGACGTCGAGATGAAAAGGGGGGTCGGTTATGGGTGATCGTTTCCCTACAGTGAAGGTCGCGGCAGTTCACGCTGCGTCGGTGTTCCTCGACCGTGAAGGCAGCATCGAAAAGGCGTCTAAGCTGATTGCCGAGGCAGGGAAGGCTGGTGCACAGCTTGTGGCTTTCCCAGAGGCCTTTGTTCCCGGCTATCCTTTTTGGATCTGGACGCATACGCCAAGAAACGGCGCTCCTCTCTTCGTGGATTTCTACGCCAACTCGGTAGAGATTCCAAGTGCTGCGACCGATGCTCTCTGTCAGGCAGCAAAGGAAGCAGGTGTCTATGTGGTCATTGGCATCAGCGAGCGAGACGGCGGCACACTTTACAACACGCTGCTCTACATCGATGATCAAGGGCGGATGCTCGGACGCCATCGCAAGCTTCAGCCAACGCACGTCGAGCGTACAGTTTGGGGCAAGGGAGACGGCAGCGACCTGGTGGTTTACAACACACCATTCGGCAAACTGAGCGGCCTGATATGCTGGGAACACACGATGGACTTGGTGCGGTATGCGCTGGCGTGCCTGGGTGAGCAGATTCACATCGCTGCCTGGCCGGGGATCTCGGCGCTGTCACACGACCCGCAGTCGGGGATTTTCAATGCCGTCACCGAGGCAGCAGCCAGACATCATGCACTCGCAGCACAGGTATTTGTCATAAATGTCCAGTCGTGCATTGATGAGGTGACGGTAGACCGCCTTGGCTTCGCCGGCCGTCCGGATATGATGCGAATTGGTGGCGGCTGGACCGCAATCATTGGACCCAATGGACAGATCATAAGCGGACCAAATTGCGACGAGGAGAATATCGTCTATGCTCAGCTCAACCTTGAAGACATCATCCGTATCAAATACGCCTGCGATTCTGTTGGTCATTATGCGCGGCCAGACGTTGTCAGGCTGCTTCTGAACCGCACGCCGCAGCGAGTCCTGGAGATCGTAGACAGCGAGGATGTTGGAACGCAGCTCGCCAAAACCAGGATGGAAACGAGCTTTACCGATCTGACCCCTGACGCACCCAATCCGCAACTCCGAGGAGACCGGAGTTCGCGCCCAGGGCGGCGAGGCGCAGCCGGGGGCGGAAGATATGGGGAAGGTGGGCGAGGGCAGCTTCTAGGCGCTCCCGGTAGAAGGGATTGAGGCCTACCCCGCCTCCCAGCACCACGGCCTCGGGATCCACCAGGGCCTGAAGATCCGCCAGGGCCTGGGCGAGGGCGGCGGCCGCGCGGTCCACGAGCGCGAGCGCTTCCGGATCCCCGTCCTGAGCCCGCGCTAGGACCATCCGGGCGTCCAGGGGAATTCCGAGCCGCCGGCGCGCGGCCTCCGCGAGAGCTAGACCGGAGGTCACGGTCTCCAGGCACCCCCTCCTCCCACACCCACACACCTCACCCTCGGGCGCATAGGCCGTGTGTCCCAGGTGGCCCGCAAGCCCCGTGGCACCGGTGAGGAGCTGACCTCCGAGCACCAGCCCCGCGCCGATCCCTGTGGAAACCGTGACGAAGGCCAGGGACTCCAGACCCCGGCCCGCGCCGTACCGGTACTCTCCCCACGCCGCGGCCTGGGCGTCGTTCAGAACCTCCACCACTAACCCCGTGGTCGCCCGGAACACCGCCCGCAGGTCCAGGCCCTCCCAATCCGGCAGGATGCGGGGGTTCGCGTGGATCACCCGGCCCCGGGAGATCACCCCGCCGCTCGCCACCCCGAGTCCCGCGGCTTTGAGCTTCCAGTCCTCGATGAGGCTCAGGACGGTGCGGATGACCGCCTGGGGTCCTTCCCGGCTCGGGGTGGGGGCCTCCCGCCGCTCCACCACGACGCCCTCCACCACCCGGGCCACCGCGATCTTGGTGCCGCCGATGTCCACAGCCAGAACCACTGAGCTCACGGCTCATCCTCCGGGCACGATCCGCACCCGCACCCGAACCCCGTGCAGCCGGGGCCAGAAGAGTTCCGGAGGCTCCACGGCCAGCGACAGAGAGCTGAGCTTCGGGGCGAAGTGCTCCCGCCACAGGGCCTCGATGCGGGGCACGAGGCGCCCGCGTACCTCCTCTTGCGCCCGGGACCACAAGGCTCCGAGATCATAGGGATCGGGATCTCGCAGGGCCCGCTGCACCTCCTGTCGGACCCGCGCCTGGTACAGCCAGTCCTCCGCGAGGCGCACCAGGAGTGCTTCCAGCCGGGGAACGGGCTGGGTCTCGAAAAGACCCCCCACGCCGAGCCCGAGTCCGCTCCCCACGGTGTTGCCCGCGGTGTTCCACCCTGCGTAGGCCGCAAGGCGCGTGGGATCCACCCGGTCCAGGAGCATTCGCACGAACCGGTCGTCTGCGCCGTTCGCGTAGGACACATCCAGCACCACCACCCGATCTCCTGCCCGCAGCGCTTCCCTGATGCGGTCCACGAATGCCTCGAGATCCCGCTCCGGGGTATCCACATGCTCGGGATCCGGCTGGTGCGCAGCTTCCCCCTGGGCCCTGCCCGGCGCGTTGATGGCCACCACGAGGTCCGCCTCCTCCCCCGGCCCGGCTTCCCTGAGCCCTATGGCTTCCAGGTGATCCCGCACCAACCGCCCCAGCGGCTCGTCCTCGTACCGGGTGAGGATCCCCTCGAGATCCGCCACCGGGGCGAGGAGTCGTACCCGCGGCCTGTGGTCTGCGTGGTCCACCAGCAGCCGGGCAAGGAGCGTGCAGGGGACTTCGTCCGCGCCTGGATAGATCCGGACCCGGCCGAGTTGGCCGAGTGTCCTGACGCGCTCGGCGAGGAACCGGCGGTCCATCACGGAGAGGCCCTCGGGAGCGGTGTCGTCGAGGGTGAGGTGCAGCTTGTCCACGACCCCCCGAGCCGCGAGCTCCAGGGCCGCGAGGTGCACCGCCCGGCTGCGCTCCCGCACAAACAGGAAGTCCGCGAGGACCTCCCGCGGGATCGCGCGCCGGATGTCTTCCAGGTGCTCGGAGGCTCCGGGCTCCCTCCGCGCGGCCCGGTCGGCCCACACGCTGTAAGCGCGCAGCTGCGGGCCGCATCGCGCGTAGTACGGCCTTTCCTCGAAGGGGTCGTCGCCCGCGGCCACGCGGGGAATGGTGCCATGCGCGTAGATGCGTACACCCCGTGCCCGCAGGGCCCTCAGCACCCCGAGTCTCTGTACTGCTTCTTCTACGGGTGTTTCCACGCGCCGGGCGGGGATGAGGCCCCCCAGGGTGAGGGTCTCAAGGCTCACCACGGCCGCGAGCGCGTTATGCGCCTGGTCAACGAGCCATTCGTGGAGGGCGGCGAGATCTCCGGGTTCGTTGAGCCGGGGCAGGCACGCTTCGGGCGGTGTTCGAAGATCCAGCCCTGCAATCCGTCCAAGCTGCTGAGGGAGATCTAGGGTGTGGGAGCGGGTGTCGGGCGGAACGAAGAGCACCGTCACAGGTACGCTCCCTGCTGCCGCAAAAGCTCCCGGAGCGCACGGCCGTCCACCTCCCGCACGCCCACGCCTCGCAGGGCCGCCAGTGCCGCGGCCACGCCTGCAGCCTGTCCCATGGAGTGGGCGTTCTGCTGGATGCGGATGGAGGCCTGGGCCTCGAAGGTGGCCGAGATGCAACGGCCCGCCACCAGCACGTTCTGCAGCCCCCGGGGGATGAGACACCGGTACGGGATCTCGTGGTAGGCATCAGGCCAGAAGTACGGGGCTTCCCCCCGGTCCTCGTACCGGAGCCGCTCCCCCCGGACGGAGTGGATGTCCACGGGATAGTGGTTGCGGCAGATGGCGTCGGGGAAGGTGCGGCAGTGGAGGATATCCTCCACGGTGAGCACGTACTCACCCAGGATCCTCCGGGACTCCCGCACGCCCACCATGGGCGCCACCATCACCATGTAGCCGTGCTCGCAGCCGGGGAGGTAGCGGCGGCAGAAGGCTACGAGGCGCTCGATGGCCCGGCGTCCGTCGGTCTGTGCGGCCGAGAGCTGCCAGGGATCCGTGCCGTCGTGGAGGTCTGAGCGGATCCGGGGGCAGTTGAAGGAGAGCTCCCCGGGCCGCCCGGGCACGCTGAAGGCCTGGAAGTAATCGCCGTCCCGCTCCAGCAGCACGCCTTCCGCCACGGCCCGGCGGAAGAGGGGCTCCAGCGGCGAACCCCGGCCCCACACCATCCACAGGTGCAGGAACCGGGGGCCCAGCTGCGGCATCCCGATCCCCACGAGGAAGTCGTGGAGACGTTGCAGGTCCACGTTGCCCAGGTGGAACCGCAGGGTCATGGCCTGATGCGTTCCTGTCTCGTCCCCGCTCATATATGGAGCTCCTGCCCGCACCGCCAGGTCCGCGTCCCCGGTGGCATCCACGAAGACCCTGGCCCGCAGCCGCCACAGTCCTCCCTTGTTGTGCACCACGATGCCGCGCACCCACCCTGCTTCCACCTCCGGGTGCACGAAGTGGGTGTGATAGAGCACCTCCCCGCCGCTACTGAGCAGCATCTCCTCCAGCACGAACTTCAGCCCCTCGGGGTTGAACCAGCTGTCGTTCCCGTCCGGACTCACATCCGCGTCCCCGCGTGCCCGCAGCCGGGCCTTCAGCTCCTCGGTGAGGCCCCGGTTGAGGTTTGCGCCGCCTGCGGTGTTGCGCATCATGGGGGTGACGAGCGCGCCCGTGGCGGTCCCGCCCAGGAACCCCAACGCCTCCACCACCAGGGTGCGGACCTGCATGCGCGCGGCCGCGATCCCCGCTACGGCCCCCGCGGTCCCGCCGCCCACCACGATCACGTCCCAGGTGCGCTCCACATCCACCACCGGCAGCATCATCGGATCGCTCCCTCTAATCCCCGCAGGAAGAACCGTTGCGCGAAGCAGAACACCGCCAGAATCGGCAGCATGGCCAGCACCGTGCCCGCGGCAATGAGCCGGGTGCTGTGGGCGAACAGGCCCTGCAGGTACAGCAGCCCCACCGCCAGGGGATACCGATCCGGATCCTTCAGGACCACGAGAGGCCAGATGAAGGAGTTCCAGTGGGCCACGAACGAGAAGACGCCCAAAGCCGCGAGGGCGGGGCGGCTGAGGGGAAGGACGATCTGCGCCCAGATCCGGAACTCCGAAGCTCCGTCCACCCGCGCCGCATCCACGAGCTCCTGCGGGATGGCGAGGTAGGCCTGGCGCAGGAGGAAGATGCCCACCACGGAGGCCAGAGATGGGAGGACCACCCCCGTGTAGGTGTTCACAAGTCCCAGCTGGCTCAGGGTGAGGAAGTTCACCACGAACCCGGCCTCGTTGGGCAGGAGCAAGGTGCCCAGCAGGGCCAGGAGAAGGAGGTTGCGGCCCGGGAAGTCCAGGCGGGCGAGGGGATACGCGGCGAGGCTGGCGACGGCTAGAGTCCCCGTGACCCCGTACACCGTGAGGACCACGGAGTTCAGGAAGTACCGACCCACAGGCAGGGTCCGGACCACCTCCGTGAAGTTCCCGAGGCCCGCTTTCTCCGGCAGAAAGCGAGGCGGGAACGTGAAGACGCTCCCTGCGGTGCTCAGGGCCGTGCGGAGGGTCCACAGGAAGGGGAAGAGGGTGAACAGGGCGACCACGCCCAGCAGCCCATATAGGAGCATGTGGCCCACGGCGGAGCGAAGTTTCGTCACCACGGCCGCAGCCCCCCCTCCCGGAAGATCCGGACGTGCAACAGCGACAGCACTAGGCCGATGACAGCTACAAAGAGGCCCGCGGCGGCCGCGAGCCCGAACCGGAACTCCTGGAAGGCCTTCTGGTACACGTACAGGAGGGCGGTGGTGGTCTGCCCGAACGGTCCCCCACCCGTCATCACGTACACCTCCTCGAAGACCTTGACCGCGGCCAAGGTGGAGAGGAGGGTGCACAGGAGCAGGGTGGGCCGCAACATGGGGAGGGTCACGGAGAGGAAGGTCCGGAACCGTCCCGCGCCGTCCACCCGGGCCGCCTCCAGAAGCTCCTGCGGAAGGGCCTGCAGGCCCGCCAGGTACAGCACCATGTAGTACCCGATCCCCTTCCAGAAGGTCACGAGCATCACCGCGTAGAGGGCGAGGGTGGGGTGGTTGAGCCAGTCGAAGGGTCGCGGGAGAAGCCCCAATCGAAGCCCCACCCAGTTCATCACCCCGTGCTGTGCGTACATCCAGTTCCACATCAACCCGGCCACCGCAAAGGAGGTGATCACGGGGACGTAGTAGGCGGCCCGGAACAGGGTGATGCCCGCTAACCTCCGGTTCACCAGCAGGGCCAGCAGCAGGGCCACCAGTTGGATGGCGGGCACCACCGCCAGGTAGCGGAGGGAGTTCCGGAGGGCTACCCAGAAGGCCGGGTCCTCCAGCAGGATCCGGAAGTTCTCCAGCCCCACCCACCGGGGCGGGCGGAGGATGTTGTAGTCCGCAAAGGCAAGGAGCGTGCCGAAGACGAGCGGGGCGAAGGTGAAGACCCCCAGCAGCACCAGGGCGGGCGCCAGGAAGAGATACGCCACGAGGGCGGTGCGCAGCCGCGGTCTCAGAAGGGGGCGGGAGGAGGCGAGGGGGAGCGCCCTAGAGCCGCGCATTCCAGCGACGTACCGCGTCGTCCAGGGCCTGCTTGGGCGTCTTGTGGCCGAAGAAGGCGGCCTCGATGTTGTCCCGGAACGCCTTCATGAGTTCCCCCTGGTGCGGTACCACCACGGTGAGATCCCGGGCGAGGGGCAGCTGGCGCGCGGACAACGTCCGCGCGTGGTCTTCGGGGGTGGGGTTTGGCGGAAGCCGGCTGAAAAAGGGATCCCGGGCCGCGGCCCGGGCGGTAGGGAAGATGGTGACGATGCGGCAGAACGCCAGTTGATTCCGGTCGTCCGTCACGTACAGGGCGAACCGAACCGCCTCCTGCGGCCGTCGGGTGGTGCGGGGGATGCTGAGGCCCATGAGGGGCGCGTGGATCACCCGGCCCCGATCGAGGGGATACGGGCCCACCCGGGTGCGGTCGTACACCGCGCGGTTCTCGTGCCGCACCCGGAGCAGGAACTGCGGGCCCGTGATGAGCATGCCGAGTTCTCCCGCGGTGTATAGCTCCGTGGCCCCCAGATACCCGCGGCGCAGGGTGTCCTCCGGGAAGTAGTCCTGCCGAAACAGCCGCACCCACTTTTCCAGCTCCTGTACATGGCGCGGGGAATTAAAGACCGCCCGCCGATCCTCCAGGATGGGAAGCCCCGCCTCCTGGAACCGCTGCAGCAGGTTGGTGCCGTTTACGTTGGGCATGAATCCGTATAGACCCGTGTGGTCCTTGATCCGCTTGGCGTACGTGATCAGTTCGTCCGTGGTGCGCGGTGGCCGGTCCGGGTCCAACCCCGCCCGCCTCCAGATCTCCCCGTTGTAGGCCACCACGGGAGGCGCCACGTACCACGGGAGTCCGTAGATCCGTCCGCCGATCCGGAAGGATCCAAGCATCCCTTCGAAGTAGCGGGTGCGGTCCTCGGGCCGCAGCAAGCCGTCCAGGGCCAGCAGTCCCTCCTGCTGCGCCAGCTCCGCGGCCATGGGGACGTTGAGGTTCACCACGTCCGGGGGCGCTCCCGCCGCGAGGCTGCTGAGGAGCTTCTGCACCACGGCGCCCACGGGCTGATCCACCCAATGCACCCGCACGCCGGGGTTCTGCCCTTCATAGGTGCGGATGAGCTCCGTGATGTAGTTCGTGAAGAAGGGCCGCAGGGAGATGGTCCAGAACTCCAGGCTGATCCCCGGCGTTCCCGCACGGACCGATGCGTCCAGAAGAAAGAGGGCGATCACGACTCCCACGGCCCTACGCATGCTCTCCTCCCTTCATGGCCGCCACGAACCGGTGCGTGATGAGATGAGGGCGGGTGATGGCGCTTCCCACTACCACCGCGAAGGCTCCCAGCTCCAGGCACCGCCGTGCCTGACCCGGCTCCCAGATCCGCCCCTCCGCAACCACCGGTATCCCGAACCGTCCCGTCACCGCCTCGACCAGGCGCTGGAGGAGCGTGAAGTCCGGGGCGTAAGGATCCACGGGTGCCCGTCTGTCCGTATATCCCGCGAGGGTGGTGGCCACCACGTCGAATCCCAGCCGGGCTGCCTCCACCCCTTCCTCCAGACGGCTCACGTCCGCCCAGAGGGAGATCCTCCAGCGCCCGCGGATCTCCCGGACGAGCCCCGCGAGAGAGATGCCTCCGGGTCGGGGCCGGCTGGTGGCGTCGAGGGCAAGGATGTGGGCTCCCGCCTCGATGGCCTCCTCGGCCTCCTTGAGGGTGGGGGTGATGGTGACGGGGGAATCCGGGTAGGTGCGCTTCACCAGCCCGATCACGGGGAGCGGCACCGCCTCCCGCACGGCCCGAATGTCCTCCCGGGAGTTCACCCGGATTCCGGCCGCACCTCCTTCATACGCCGCCACCGCCATCCGGGCCATGAGCTCCGAACCGAACAGGGGCTCCCCGGGAAGGGCCTGGCAGGAGACCACGAGTCCTCTCCGCAGGCGTTCGACCGCCTCGTGCCCCATGGTAAGACGGAGTTCGTTACCGCCCGGGCGGTTCCTCTCTTCCGAGCAAGGCGTACCGAAGCAGAAGGTCCCCCTCGTGCTCGCGGACCTCCACCAGACGCAGCCGCCGGGGAGGATCCAATACCCCCTCGATCAGCCGACGCTCTCCAGAGCCCACCATCCAGGGCGCCAGGGTCAGGAAGAGCTCGTCCACCAGGTCCAAGGCCAGGAGCCGGGCAGCCAGCACCGGTCCGCCCTCGCACACCACCCACCGGATCCCCCGCGCACGCAACAACTGAAGCATCCGTCCGAGGTCCACCCCTCCCCGCCCGCACCGCATCACTTCCGCCACCCGGGCGATCCCGCTCAGGGCCCCGGAGGACGCGTCCTCCGGGGCCACCACCAAAGGCGGCCGATCCGGATCCGAGAACACCCGGTGGGTGGGGTCCAGGGCGGCCCGGGCGGTGACGATCACAAGGCGCGGAAGCGGAGCAAGCCCCCGGGCGGTGCGGTGGGCCTGCGCTTCCGGAGGAAGCCTGGGCGGGCCGTAGGCCTCCTCCCGCACCGTGCCCGCGCCCACCAGGACGGCATCGCACGCCTCCCGCAGCCGGCGGAAGGCCAGGCGGTCCGCAACCCCTCCCATCCCTCCGGTCCTTCCCCGCAGCGTCGCCCCGCCATCTGCGCTCATCACCAGGTGCAGGACCAGGTAGGGCCGGTCTGGCCGGTCCGGAAACCGCAGGTCCGCGTACAGGCCCTCTGGGGGCTCTTCCTGGAAATCCGGGATCAGTCGGCGCATGCGCTCCCTTTCCAACCGGACCCGATGCCACTAGTCTAGTGGGGAGGCGGGTTGGTGCGCCATGGACCGATCATCCCGGTGGAGGCCCCATGTCCTCCCTGTTGGATCGTGCGCGGGAGTACCTGGCGGCCCGTCAGCCGGAGGCGCTGCGGGCCCTGGCGGCTGAGCTGCACCCCGCTGACCTCGCGGACCTCTTCCTCCAGCTCGAGTTCCCGGAACGCCTGACCCTGCTCCTCCTGCTGGACATGGACCGCGCGGCCCAGGTCCTGGAGGAACTGCCGGATGAGGTGCGCCTGCAACTGGTGGAGCACCTAGGCGATGAGGAAGCCGGCCGCCTGATCCTCCAGATGGGCACGGACGAGGCCGCGGACGTGCTGGGAGAGCTCTCCCGGGACCGCCTCCGGCGGCTTCTGGAGCACATGGGGCGGGAGGCGGAGGCGGTAGAGGAGCTCCTGCGGTACCCTGAGGACACCGCGGGCGGCCTCATGACCACGGAGTACGTGGCCGTACTCGACCACCTGCGGGTGCAGGATGCCGTCGAGGAGCTGCGACGGGTAGGGCAGGAGGTGGAGCTCCCCTACTACGTGTACGTGGTGGATCCGGAGGGCCAGCTGCGGGGCGTGGTGAGCCTGCGGGATCTCGTGGTGGCTCCGCCGGATGCCCCCGTGCGGGAGGTCATGCGCACGGATCTCGTCACCGTCCGACCGGAAGCGGACCGGGAAGAAGCAGCGCGGCTTCTGGAGAAGTATGACCTCCTAGCCCTGCCCGTGTGTGATGCGCAGGGGCGGCTGTTGGGCATCATCACCGCGGATGATCTCCTGCGGGTGACCACGGAGGAAGGGACCGAAGACGTGCTGAGGCTGGCTGGAGCTCCGGCTCCGCTCGTGGGGCTTGCGGGAGGACTTCCCTGGAGGTGGGTGGCGAGGCGGGCGGGGTTTTTGGCCTTCAACCTGATCCTGGACGTGGTGGCCGCGGTGCTCATCAGCCGGTTTCAGTCCACCCTGGAACGGACGGTGGCTCTGGCCTTCTTCTTCCCCATGATCGCGGCCACCGCGGGCAACGTGGGCACCCAGTCCCTGGCGGTGGCGGTGCGGGGCATGGCCACCGGGTTTCTTGCCGAGAACCAGTGGGAGGCAGCGGCCCGGGAGGTGCGCACGGGCGCGGTGGTGGGTGGGGTGTGTGGGCTTCTGGCGTTCCTGTTCGCGGCCCTGTGGCAGGGGAATCTTGCACTCGGACTCGTGGTGGGAAGCGCCATGAGCCTGAGCCTCACCCTTGCGGCCGCATTAGGGATGCTGGTGCCGTTTGGCTTTGTGGCGCTCCGGGTGGACCCTGCGGTGGCAAGTGGTCCGTTCCTCACCACCCTTACGGACAACCTTTCCCTGGGCCTGTACCTGCTTCTGGCCACCCTGGTGCTGGGAGGGATGCCGTGAGCCGACTGGTGGACCGGCTGCAGGAGCTGCTGAGGGACCCGACTCGCCTGCGCGAGGCCGTCCGTGAAGCACACCCCGCGGACGTGGCGGAGGCCTTGCAGCACCTCCCGGACGCGGAGGCAAAGCAGGTCCTGGAAGCCCTGGGCTCCCGCGGTGCGGAGGTGATGGAGTACCTCCCGCCCGATCGACAGCGCGCCCTCCTCCACGAGGTCCCCCTCTCCTTGCAGGCCGAGATCCTGGAAGGCATGAGCACGGACGACGCCGCGGACCTCCTGGGACGTCTGGATCCCGAGGAGGCGCAGTCCCTCCTGGACCGGATGGCGCCCGCGGAGGCCGAGGATGTCCGGAAGCTGCTGCGCTACCGGCCGCAGACCGCGGGCGGCCGCATGACCCCGGAGTTCGTGGCGGTGCGCCAGGACTGGACGGTGGAGGAGGCCCTAGAGCACCTGCGGCGGATGGCCCCCCGCGCGGAGACCGTGTACTACGTGTACGTGGTGGATCCGGAGGGTCGGCTGCGGGGCGTGGTGAGCCTGCGGGATCTCATCGTGGCCCATCCCGGATCCCGCATTGCCGCGGTGATGACCACCCGGGTGATCTCCGTGCAGGCGGAGGACGATCAGGAGACCGTGGCCCGTACCTTCAAGAAGTACGGGCTCCTGGCCCTCCCCGTGGTGGACCGGGAAGGGAGACTCCTGGGTGTGGTGACCGTGGACGATGTCCTGGACGTGGTGGAGGAGGAGGCCACGGAAGATGCGTACCGGCTTATGGGACTTGTGGAGGCTGTGGAACTAGAGCGTTCCCCATGGCGGCGGGCCCTGCGGCGGCTCCCGTGGCTGGTGGCCCTCATGGGGCTGGAGGCCGTGGCGGCCCGGGTGGTGGGATACCACGGGCACGCCCTGCAGGCCCTGGTGGCGCTCGCCTTCTTCATCCCCATGCTGAACGACCAGGCGGGGAACATGGGGATCCAGTGCGCCGCCTTCGCGGTGCGGGCCATCGCCACGGGGGAGGTGGACCGCCGGACGTACCGGGCTTTCTTCGTCCGGGAGGCGGTGGTGGGCCTCCTCTCGGCGCTGCTGAGCGCCGGGGTGGCTGCGGCCATCGGGTGGATCTGGTGGCGGGATCCCCGCCTGAGCGTGGCCCTTGCCCTCACGGTCTTCGTGGCGATGAACCTCGCGGCCCTCCTCGGCTCCCTCATCCCCCTCGGGCTCACGCTGCTGCGCCGGGACCCCGCGGTGGCCTCCGGCCCCTTCATCACCTCCCTCATGGACCTCGTGACCGTCACCGTGTACTTCACCGTTGCGGTGCGGCTGTTGCGGCTGGGGAGCTAGGATGCCGGTCTACAAGGCGGAAGGGATCGTGCTGGGTCGCCGCAACCTGGGGGAGGCGGATCGGATCCTCACCCTCCTCACCCGGGAGCACGGGAAGCTGGCGGTGAAGGCAAAGGCGGTCCGGCGGCCCACCAGTCGCCTGGCGGGGCGACTCGAGCCCTTCACCCACGCCCGGTTCCTCCTGGCCCGCGGCCGGACCCTGGACGTGGTGGCTCAGGTGGAGGTGGTCGCGGGCTTCGCGGCCCTGCGCGCCGACCTCCTCCGCACCGCTTGGGCCGCGGTGTGCACGGAGCTCACGGATCGGATGCTGCAGGAGCTGGAGCCGCACCCCGAGGTGTTCGAGGCGCTGCTGCAGGCCCAGGAGGTCCTGGCGGGCGGGGATCCGGAGGTGGCGACGTTGTGGTACGCCCTGCGGCTGATAAGCCTGCTGGGCTACCGGCCCGTGCTCGATCGGTGCGCCCGCTGCGGGCAGCCGGTGCGGGGGAGTTGGGCGTGGCACATCACAGCCGGCGGCCTCCTGTGCACGGCCTGCGCCCTCCGGGATCCCCAGGCGTGCGGGATCCGCGGGGAGACCGTGGGAGCCCTGCGGTTTCTGAGCCGCGCCCGCCCCCGCGACCTCGCCCGACTGCGGCTTTCCGCTCCCGCCCGGGCGGAAGCCCTGGACGCCCTGATGACGTATGCGGAGGCCCGAATAGAAGGACGCCTGCGCAGCCTGGGGGTTCTGCGGGCCCTGCAGGTCCCCTCCGCGCGGCCGCACGGAGGGGATATACTTGAAAGGAAGACCCCCTGAGGTGCGATCGATGGAGATCGATCTGGATCGGGCGAAGCAGGTCCTGGTGAAGCTCTCCGAGGCCCTGCAGGAGGTGCGGGAGGTGGTGCGGGTGGACCACAGCGGGCTGGTCCGGCTGCGCACCAACGGCCGGACCATCGAGCTCCCGCTTGCCTGGGCGGCCGCAGGGCTTTTGGGGCTGCTTGTGGCCTCCGTGGTCTCTGGGATGCAGGGCCGGGAGCGGATTCGGGAGGAAGAGCCCCTCGGCATCGGCTAGCGGGGGAGGCGCCGCCACGGCGGCGCAACGTCCCAGGAGACCTCCGTCCCGTATCGGGCGGAGGTCCTCCGCGTTTTGGAGGGAAGCGGATGCGGTTTCAGGAGCTCATCCTCGCCCTGGATCGGTACTGGGCGGACTACGGGTGTGTGATCGCCCAGCCCTACGACGTGGAAGTAGGGGCGGGAACCATGCACCCCGCCACCTTCCTCCGGGTCCTCGGGCCGGAACCCTGGAAGGTGGCGTATGTGCAGTTCAGCCGTCGGCCCGGGGACGCCCGGTACGGCGAGAACCCCAACCGTCTGGGCGCTTACTACCAGTACCAGGTCATCCTCAAGCCCTCCCCGGAGGATGTGCAGGAGGTGTACCTGCGCAGCCTGGAGGCACTCGGGATCGACCTCCGCACCCACGACGTGCGGTTCGTGGAGGATGACTGGGAGTCCCCGACCCTGGGCGCCTGGGGCCTGGGGTGGGAGGTGTGGCTCGATGGCATGGAGATCACCCAGTTCACGTACTTCCAGCAGTGCGGGGGAATGGACTGCCGCCCCGTGTGCGCGGAGATCACGTACGGGCTGGAGCGGCTGTGCATGTACCTGCAGCGGAAGAGCAGCGTGTTCGATCTGGAGTGGGCCCCGGGGATCTCCTACGGGGAGCTGCGGCACCGGGAGGAGGTGGAGTGGAGCCGGTACGGGTTCGAGCGGGCGGACGTCCAGCGGCTGCGGACGTGGTTCGACGCTTACGAGCAGGAGGCCAGTGCGGCCCTGGAGGCGGGCCTCGTCCTCCCCGCCTACGACTACGTGCTGAAGTGCTCCCATGTCTTCAACCTCTTGGACGCCCGGGGAGCGGTAGGGGTCCAGGAACGGGCGTCCCTTATGGCCCGATGCCGCCGCCTGGCCCGGCAGGTGGCGGAGCGCTACCTCGCCCAGCGGGAGGCCATGGGATGGCCCCTCCTGAGGGAGGCCGCGGAGGTGCGGGGTGCCTAGGCTTCTCGTGGAGATCGGCGTGGAGGAGATGCCCGCCCGCTTCGTGCTCCCGGCCCTGGAGCAGCTGGAAGCTGGACTTCGGGCTTTGCTGGCGGAGGAGGGGCTGGGGGCTGGGGAGGTCCGGACCTTCGGAACACCCCGGAGGCTAGTGGTCATTGCCCCGGAGGTGCCGGAGCGACAGGAGGACGCGGTGCGCGAGGTGCGGGGCCCCGCGGTGAAGGTGGCCTACGACGTCCAGGGAAGACCCACGCAGGCGGCACTGGGCTTCGCCCGATCGCAGGGTGTGGCCGTGGACAGCTTGGAGCGGAGGAGTACGGAAGCGGGGGAGTACGTGTTCGCGCGGGTGCGGATCCCGGGTCGGCCTACTCCGGAGGTCCTGCGGGAGCGCCTGCCCCGCCTCATCACGGGCCTCTCGTTCCCCAAGACCATGCGGTGGGGGGCGCATGAGTTGCGGTACGGCCGGCCCCTCCGATGGATCGTGGCCATGCTGGATGATCAGGTGATCGCGTTCGAGGTGGCAGGGGTGCGGAGTGGCCGCACCACCCGCGGGCACCGGGTCCTCAACCCCGGGCCGCACGCGATCCCGCACGCCGCGGAATACGAGCGGGTGGTGGAGGAAGCCCGGGTGGTGGTGGACCACCGGCGGCGGGCGGCGCAGATCCGGGAAGAGGTGCGGCGCCTGGCCGCGGAGGTGGGCGGTGAGGCCATCGCACCGGCCTCGCTCCTCGAAGAGGTCACCTTTCTCGTGGAACATCCCACGCCCTTCCGGGGCGCCTTCGACCCGGACTTCCTCCGCCTTCCCCGGGAGATCCTCATCACGGTGATGCAGCACCACCAGCGCTACTTCCCTGTGGAGCGGGAGGGGCGGTTGCTTCCCTACTTCATCGCGGTGCGAGACGGGGACGAGGTGGGGTTGGAGCAGGTGCGGGAGGGGAACGAGTGGGTCCTGCGGGCCCGCCTGGAGGACGCCCGTTTCTTCTACGAGGAGGATCGGAAGGTCCCTCTCGCCGCCCGGCTGGAGCAGCTGGGGGACATGGTGTTCGTGGAGCGGCTGGGCACGGTGCGGGAGAAGGTGGAACGGCTGCGGTCCCTCGCGGCATGGCTGGCGGCACAGCTCCGCCTGTCGGAGGAGGAGCGGACGCATCTGGTGCGGGCCGCGGAGCTGTGCAAAGCGGACCTCGCCACCCACGTGGTGGGGGAGTTCCCGGAGCTCGCGGGCACCGTCGGGGGGCTCTACGCGCGGCTGGATGGCGAACCGGAGGCTGTGGCGGAGGCCATCGCGGAGCACCTGCGGCCGCGTACCGCGGAGGACACTCCTCCCCGCAGCTGGCTGGGAGCCCTGCTGGGGATCGCGGACCGGGCGGACACGCTCGCGGGGTGCCTGGGGATCGGGCTCGCGCCCACGGGCTCCGCGGATCCGTACGGGCTGCGCCGGGCCGCGAGCAGCCTATTTGAGATCCTCTGCCTCCACCGCGTTCGGATCCCGCTGTCTGCCCTGATCCGTCGGGCTTTGGAAGGATACCCGGGCCTTGGGGACCGCCTGGAGGAGGTGTGGGCCTTCGTGCTCGGGCGGTTGCGGGCGTGGCTGCTGGAGCGGGGGTACACCCACGACGCGGTGGAGGCGGTGCTGGGTGTCCCCTGGTCCAGCGTGGCGGACCTGGTGGACCGGACGGAGGCCCTCATCCGGTTTCGGGCCACCCCCGCCTTCGCGGCCCTGTACGAGGCCTTCGATCGGGCCCACCGCATCCTCGATCCCGCTCTCCTCTCCGATGGAGAACCGGTGGCTCAGAATGAGGCGGAGCGGGACCTGCTGGAGGCCATCCGGGCGGTGCGCCCCAAAGTGGAAGCGTACGTCTCCTCGTCGCGGTACGAGGCGGCCCTTGCGGAGCTGTCCGGGCTGCGGGACCCCGTGGCGCGGTTCTTCGATGCCGTCTTCGTCAACGATCCGGACCCGGAGGTGCGGCGCCGCCGCCACCTCCTGCTGGGGGAGGTGGTGCGGCTGGTGCGGGGGATCGCGGATCTCTCGCGGCTTGCGGTGGCTCCCGGGGAGCTGGGGGCGGAGTGATGGGTTCCCTGCACCGCATCCGGGAGCGGCTGGAGGCGGAGGAGGCGGAGCGGCTCTCGCCCTACGCCACGTTGAGCCGGAATTCGCGGGGGAGGCAGGTCCCGGAACCCGAGGACGACCTGCGCACCTGCTTTCAGCGGGACCGGGATCGGGTGATCCACAGCAAGGCGTTTCGCCGGCTCAAGCACAAGACCCAGGTGTTCCTCGCCCCCGAGGGGGACCACTACCGGACCCGGCTCACCCACACCCTGGAGGTGGCTCAGATCGCCCGTACCATCGCCCGGGCCCTGCGGCTCAACGAGGACCTCACGGAAGCCATCGTGCTGGCCCACGACCTGGGGCACCCGCCCTTCGGACACGCGGGGGAAGCCGCCCTGGACGAGGCCATGCGGCCGTGGGGTGGGTTCCGGCACTCCGAGCAAAGCCTGCGGGTAGTAGACCTGCTGGAGCAGCGTCGCCGGTCCGACGGGACGGTGGAGTGGGGGCTCAACCTCACGTGGGAGGTACGGAACGGAATTCTGGGGCACAGCAAGGGGGCCGCGGACATGCGGTTCGAGGGGGGGCTCCCGACCACCCTGGAGGGGCAGGTGGTCCGGGTGGCGGACCGGATCGCCTACGTACACCACGACGTGGACGACGCGGTCCGGGCCGGCCTCCTCCGGGAGGAGGAGATCCCCGCAGAGGTCCGGGAGGTGCTTGGCCCCACCCGGGGTCGATGGGTGGACGTCCTGGTGCGGGACGTGGTCACGAGCAGCGAGGGCCAGCCCCGGATCACCATGAGCGAGCCCGTGCGGCAGGCCCTGGACCTGCTCAAGGACTTCCTGTTCGAGCGGGTCTATCTCAACCCCGTGGCGAAGGCGGAGGAACCGCGGGCCCAGCGCCTGCTTCAGATGCTCTTCGAGCACTTCCTGAACCATCCGGAACAGATCTCCCCGGAGTACCAGCGGCTCGTGGCCCTCGGCGAGCCCCTCCCCAGGGTGGTGTGTGACTTCCTCGCGGGAATGACGGATCGCTACGCGGTACGGATCGCGGAGTTCCTCTTCCTACCCAGGAGCTGGCCCCGCTAGCGGAAAAGCTTTCCGGCCCGGAAAGGAGGAGTTTCAGGATCGTTCGCGAAAAACGGACATTAGAAGGGCAGAGGGGGAGCGCGAGCGGGATCCGAGACGGGCGCTGCGGGTCCCGCCTTTTTGTCGGATCGGAAGCCGGGGGATTTCGAACCGTTTGAGGTCCCGGGGAGGAGAACGGGTGGGGAATCCGGAACGTTCCGGGATGGCAAAGGAGGGATGGAAAGTCGAGGATGGTGGCGGAGGAGATCCGGGAACAGATCCGATCGCGCGTGGATCTGGTGGAGCTGGCCTCCGCGTACGTCTCCCTGCGACGGAGCGGCCGGCGCTACGTGGGTCTGTGCCCGTTCCACAGTGAGAAGACCCCCTCCTTCACCGTGGACCGGGAGCGGGGCCTCTTTTACTGCTTCGGGTGCGGGGCCGGAGGAGACATCTTCGACTTCTTCATGCGGGCAGAGGGCGTCTCGTTCGGGGAGGCCCTGCGGGAGTTAAGCCGCCGGGCGGGTGTACCCCTGGAGGCTCGGCCGTCTGCGCAAGGGGAGATCGCTGGCCTACTCCGTGCCCTCGACGCCGCAGCACGTTTCTACCGGGAAACCCTCCTCCACCCCAACTGGGGGCGGCCGGGCCGGGAGTACCTCGCGCAGCGGGGGGTCAGTCCTCAGGTCGCGGAGCACTTCCGGCTGGGCTATGCCCCACTAGACCAGAGAGCGCTCCTCCAGCACCTCCTCTCGCGCGGGTATGCGGTGGAGGTCCTGGAGCGGGCAGGACTCGTGGGGCACCGCGAGCCGAGCGGGTACTACGATGTCTTCCGGGGGCGGCTCATGTTCCCCATCCTGGACCTCCAGGACCGGGCTGTGGCCTTCGGCGGCCGCGCCCTCCGGGAGGAGGATCAGCCGAAGTATCTCAATTCCCGTGAGAGTCCGGTTTTTCACAAAGGACGGACCCTGTACGCCCTGAACTTCGCGCGGGAGGCCATCCGGAAGCGGGGCTACGCGGTCGTGGTGGAGGGGTACATGGACGCCATCGCCTGCCACCAGTACGGCATCCACCACGTGGTGGCCTCCCTGGGTACGGTCCTCACCCCGGATCAGGTGGCGTTGCTGCGCCGGTTCACCAGCTCCGCAGTACTGGTCTACGACTCCGATGAGGCGGGGCAGCGGGCTGCGGTTCGGGCCTTACCCCTCTTCGAGGAGGCGGGCCTGGACGTGCGGGCCGTCACCCTCCCGGAGGGGATGGACCCGGACCTGTTCCTGCGTCGAGCCGGCCCGGACGCCTTCCTGCGGGCGGTGGAAGGAGCCCAGTCCGTGTTCCACTTCCGGCTGGACTACCTCCTGCGTGTACATTCCCCCCAAACGGTGGAAGGAAAAATCCGGATCGTTGACGAACTGGTCCCGCTGCTAGCCAGCTACCGGCACGAACTGGCCCGCGACGAGTACCTGGCACAGCTCGTCAAGCGACTCGGAGTTCCGGAGGAGGTGGTTCGCCGCCGCGCCGGTGCGCTGCGGCCCGGGAGAGGGGGGCGCAGAGGGGATGGTGCGTTCGACCCCGCCCGAATCGCGGTGGAGCGGGCCAGCGAGCGGCCGGTGGTGGAACGGTACCTGCTGATGCTGATGTTGGACGATGAGCTGGCCCGGGAACGCCTCCTTCAGGAGCTGGGGGAGGAGGACTTCGCGGACGAGACGCACCGGGAGATCTTCCGGGCCCTCTCGCAGGCCCCCGGAGACGTCCACGCGGCCCGGAGGGCCCTGAGGGAGGAAGCCCGGGCGGTCCTCGATCGTCTGATCTTCAGCGAGCGGCCGCCCATCCCCGACCTGGAAGGGGGGCTCGGGCGCCTCCGGGAGGCCCAGCGGAAGGAACGGATCGCCGCGCTCGTTCGTGAGTTAGAGGAGGCGCAGCGATCCGGGGACCCGGAAGCGGTACGTCGGATCCAGGAGGAACTCCAGCGTCTTCGACAAGACCAGCCTGGGAAGGGGACCTGAGGAACGATGCCCGCGAAGGCGAACAGGAAGAAGGCAGGCGTGCCGGAAATCCGGCCGCTTTCGGACGATCTCTTCCCCGAGCTCCGGGACCTCATCGAGCTCGGCCGGAAGAAGGGGCACCTCCTCTATGAGGAGATCGTGCGGGCCATCCCCGCGGTGGAGACGGACGCGGAGGAGAGCGAGCGGGTCTTCAACCTCCTCCATGAGATGGACATCGTCGTAAAGGACAAGGAGGACGAGGAGGAAGAGGACCAGGAGAAGGCGGTGGATGTGGAGACCCTGGAAGGGATCTCCGTGGACGATCCCGTCCGCATGTACCTGAAGGAGATCGGCCGGGTCCCGCTGTTGACGGCGCAGGAGGAGGTGGAGCTCGCCAAGCGCATGGAGAAGGGAGATGAGGAGGCGAAGCGCAAGCTCATCGAGGCGAACCTGAGATTGGTGGTGGCCATCGCGAAGAAGTACGTGGGCCGGGGCATGCTCTTTTTGGACCTCATCCAGGAGGGGAACCTCGGCCTGATCCGGGCCGTGGAGAAGTTCGACTGGCGCAAGGGCTACAAGTTCAGCACCTACGCCACTTGGTGGATCCGGCAGGCCATCACCCGGGCCCTGGCGGACCAGGCCCGCACCATCCGCATCCCCGTGCACATGGTGGAGACCATCAACAAGCTGGTGCGCGTGAGCCGGCAGCTCCTGCAGCAGAAGGGGCGTGAACCTACCCCGGAGGAGATCGCGGAGGAGATGGGGCTCACGCCGGAGCGGGTCCGGGAGATCATGAAGATCGCCCAGGAGCCCATCTCCCTCGAGACCCCCATCGGGGAGGAGGAGGACTCCCACCTCGGGGACTTCATCGAGGACCAGGAAGCGCTCGCGCCCGCGGAGGCCGCCAGCTTCACCCTGCTCAAGGAGCAGCTGGAGAGCGTGCTGGAGACCCTGACCCCGCGGGAGCGGAAGGTCTTGAAGCTGCGGTTCGGGCTGGACGACGGCCGGCCCCGCACCCTGGAGGAGGTGGGCCGGGAGTTCGGGGTCACCCGGGAGCGCATCCGCCAGATCGAGGCCAAGGCGCTGCGCAAGCTGCGCCATCCTTCCCGCAGCAAGCGGCTCCGGGACTTCATCGAATAGTGCGATTCGAGGTCAGAGATCCTACCCTCGCGCCCCTGGGGCGCGACCGCATCGCGTGGGCGGAGCGGGAGATGCCCGTGGTGCGGCTCATCCGGGACCGGTTCGCCCGGGAGAGGCCCCTTGCGGGGCATCGCGTGGCCGCATGTCTGCACGTCACCAGCGAGACCGCAGTCCTGGTGCGGACCCTGGTGGCGGGGGGAGCGGAGGTGGCCCTGTGCGCCAGCAACCCCCTCTCCACGCAGGACGAGGTGGCCGCGGCCCTGGCGGAGGAGGGGGTGCGGGTCTTCGCCGTCCGCGGGGAGAACCGCGAGACCTATTACCGCCACATCCAGCAGGCCCTGGAGCTCCGGCCGCACCTCACCCTGGATGACGGCGCGGACCTCGTGACCACCCTCCATACCCGGCGTACGGACCTGCTGGAAGGCGTGGTGGGTGGAACGGAGGAGACCACCACGGGCGTCCTGCGGCTTCGGGCGATGGCCCGGGAAGGAGCCCTGCGGTATCCCATTGTGGCGGTGAACGACGCGAAGACCAAGCAGTGGTTCGACAACCGCTACGGGACCGGGCAGTCGGCCCTGGATGGAATCCTGCGGGCCACCAACCTCCTGCTGGCGGGCCGGAAGGTGGTGGTGTGCGGATACGGAGCCTGCGGCCGGGGGGTGGCGGCCCGAGCACGGGGGCTCGGCGCGCACGTGATCGTCACGGAGGTGGATCCGCTCCCGGCCCTGGAGGCGGTGATGGACGGGTTCGCGGTGATGCCCTCCCTACTGGCCGCCCGGGTGGGGGAGGTGTTCGTGACGGTGACCGGGAACCGCGGGGTCCTGCGACGGGAGCACTTCGAGGAGATGCGGGACGGGGCGGTCCTCGCGAACGCGGGCCACTTCAACGTAGAGATCGATCTGGAGGCCCTGGAGGCCATGAGCATACGGCGGCGGCGGGTGCGGGAGCACGTGGACGAGTACACCCTCCCGGATGGCCGGCGGCTGTACGTGCTGGCAGAGGGGCGGCTCGTGAACCTGGCGGCCGCGGAGGGGCATCCCGCCGCGGTCATGGACATGTCGTTTGCGAACCAGGCCCTGTGCGTGGAGTGGCTCGTGCGCGCAGGACGCGAGCTGGCGCCCCAGGTGCACCCGGTGCCGGAGGCCATCGACCGGCAGGTGGCGGCCCTGAAGCTGGAGAGCATGGGCGTGCGGATCGACGAGCTCACCCCGGAGCAGCGAGCGTACCTGGAGTCCTGGCGGGAGGGGACCTGAGACGGTATCCGCACGGAGGTGGGGTGTGCGCATCGGCGTGGTGTTTCCCCAGACGGAGATCGGGAACGATCCGGGGGTCATCCGGGAGTTCGCGCAGGCGGTGGAGGAGATGGGCTACCACCACCTGCTGGCCTACGAGCATGTGTTGGGTGCCACCCCGGATCGGCTCCGGGAACTGGGAGTGCCCAGACCTCCCTACACCCACGAATCGCCCTTCCACGAGCCCTTCGTGCTCTTCGGCTACCTGAGCGCGGTGACCTCCAGGCTGGAGCTCACCACGGGCATCGTCATCCTGCCCCAGCGGCAGACGGTGCTGGTCGCCAAACAGGCCGCGGAGGTGGACGTGCTGAGCCGCGGCCGCCTGCGCCTGGGCGTGGGGTTGGGCTGGAACCCCGTGGAATACGAGGCCCTGCGGGAGAATTTCCGGAACCGCGGGCGGCGGGTGGAGGAGCAGATCGCGCTGTTGCGCCTGCTGTGGACACAGGAACTGGTGGACTTCGAGGGCCGCTACCACCGGATCCGCCGCGCGGGCATCAATCCGCTGCCCGTACAGCGCCCCATTCCGGTCTGGATGGGCGGGAGTGCGGATCGGGCCCTGCGCCGCCTGAGCCGGATCGCGGACGGGTGGATCTCCCAGCTGGCGCCCACCCCCCAGGCCGCAGAGCTCTTGGACCGAGTGCGCGGGTATGTGCGGGAGGCGGGCCGCGATCCGGACCGGTTCGGGATCGAGGGCCGCGTGCACCTGGGGGAGATCCCACCCGAGCGGTGGCCCGAGGCGGTCCGCATGTGGAAGGAGTGGGGGGGCACCCACCTCAGCGTGAACACCATGCGTAGCGGGTTGCGGATCGTAGAAGAGCACCTCGCTTCCCTCCGGCGGTTCCGGGAAGCCGTCTCCGGACTCCTCTAGTCCCTCTGCCAAAACGCCCTCGGAGCCCGTTTGTCTGTGCGGATGGGATCCCGAGGGAACAGCTGCCTGTGGGGGCTCCTCCGGCCCTGGCTCGGGACCGTCCTGGAGCTTCTGTTCCCTCCCCGCTGCCAGGTGTGCGGGGCGGGAGGGAGCTTCCCCCTGTGCGGGAACTGCCTGGGGCGGTTCTCCCGCATTGGGCCGCCCATTTGCCAGGTGTGCGGCCGGCCCCTCCGGGGCCCCCCGGACTTCACGTTCACGTGTATCCGGTGCCGAGCCTACAGGGAGCCGTTGCGGGTGCGGGCCTTCGGGCTCTACGAGGGCCGCCTGCGGGACGCCCTGCACGCCTTCAAATACCGCCGCCGGATCGCGCTCGCGGACCCCCTGGGACAGGCGCTGGCGGAGGTGGTCCGGGAGGATACAACCCTTTCCGCGGCGGAGGCCCTCGTCCCGGTGCCACTGCACCCGCGGCGGGAGAGGGAACGGGGCTTCAACCAGGCCGAGGAACTGGCGAAGAGGATCGCGCGGCACGTCGGGATCCCCCTCCTTCGGGCTCTCGTGCGGGTTCGCCCCACGATGCCTCAGGTGGGCCTTCCGGAGGCGGAGCGCCGGGGCAACGTCCGGGGTGCCTTTGCCGTGTGCGCGCCCGTACGGGGATTCCAGGTGGTGCTCGTGGACGACGTGCTCACCACGGGCAGCACCCTGGCAGAGTGCGCCCGGACGCTCCGGAGGGCGGGCGGGAGGGTGGTGGGGGCGGTGGTGGTGGCTATGGCGCTCCGGGACCGGTAGCCCGCCCTGCCGACCCCCTCACCCCAGAAACGCGGAGAGCAGCCGATCTTCCAGATCCTTGCTGACCTCGGAGAGGTCCTTCATGGTGTCCACGCCCTTCCAGTACGCCCGGGACCGGAACCCGCCCAACCGGCCTTCCGCGGCGAGACGGGGGAAGGTGGTGGTCTCGTGGTCCCCCACCTCCGGGAGCAGCGCCTCGACCTCCCGGTTCAGTACGTAGATCCCCGCGTTGATCCAGTAAGGCAGCTCCGGCTTCTCCCGGAAGGCCACGATCCGGTCGTCCTCCGCCACCTCCACGATGCCGTAGGGGCTGACGAAGGGCGTGAGGACGACGGTCACGAGCCACCCGTTCATCCGGTGCTGGGCCAGCACCTCCTGGATCCGCACGTTGGTGATGACGTCCCCGTTGGTGGCGATGCACACATCCCCCTCCACAAGCCCCATGGCCTGCCGGAGGGCCCCGCCCCGGCCCAGGGGCTCCTCCTCTACGGAGTACCGGATCCGCACCCCCCACTTCCGGCCATCCCCGAAGTAGTCCCGGATCACCTCGTGCCGGTAACCGCAGGCGATCACGATGTCCGCGATCCCCTGCACCCGCAGCCACTGGATCTGGTAGCCCAGGATGGGAATCCCCAGCACCTCCACCATGGGCTTGGGGCGGTCCTGGGTGTAAGGACGCAGCCGTTCCCCCTTTCCCCCGGCGAGGATGATGGCCTGCATGTCCACCTCCCGCGCTCTCAGAACGGAGCCTTCGCACCGCCATTTTGCCACGCGTGGCACGGGTCCCACCACTCTGGTACAATCCCAGAAAGGCGAGCGGGATCGGTGGCCGGAGGCCACACAGCGTCGCTCCGTTCCTCCCCGCGGGCGGAGCGCTTTGATTTGGAGGGGTCCCCATGACGAAGTACCAGGCACCCCGCGGGATGCGGGACGTGCTCCCTCCGGAGTCGGAGCGGTGGCAGCGGGTGCTTGCCCGGTGTCGGGAGTTCGCGCACCGGTACGGGTACCGGGAGATCCGGACTCCCGTGTTGGAGCACACGGAGGTGTTCCTGCGGGGCGTGGGAGAGGGGACGGACATCGTGGACAAGGAGATGTACACCTTCACGGATCGGGGGGGACGCAGCCTCACCCTCCGGCCTGAAGGAACGGCCGCGGTGATGCGGGCGTACATCGAACACGGCCTCCACACCTGGCCGCAGCCCGTGAAGCTGTACTACATCGCGGAGATGTTCCGCTACGACCGCCCGCAGGCGGGACGGTACCGGCAGCACACCCAGTTCGGCGCGGAGATCCTGGGCAGCGCCTCTCCTGCCGCGGACGTGGAGGTGCTTGCACTCCCGATCCGAATCCTGCAGAGCCTTGGGTTGCAGGAGGTCCGGGTGCACCTCAACAGCGTGGGGGATGCGGCCTGCCGGCCGTCCTACGTCCGACGGGTCCGGGAGTACTTCGAGCGGTTCGTGGACGAGCTGGACGAGGACAGCCGCCGACGGCTGCAGACGAACCCGCTGCGGATCTTCGACTCCAAGGTGGAGCGCACCCGGGAGATCGCCCAGGATGCGCCCAAGATGCTGGACTACCTCTGTGACGCGTGCCGGGCGCACTTCGAGGGGGTCGTGCGCCGGTTCGCGTGGCTCGGGATTCCCACGGAGGTGGATCCCTTCATCGTGCGGGGACTCGACTACTACACCCGGACGGCCGCAGAGGTCTTCAGCGGGAGACTCGGCGCGCAGAACGCGGTCTTCGGCGGCGGGCGGTACGATGGACTCGCGGAGGCCCTGGGAGGACCCCCGACACCCGGTGTGGGCTTCGGCCTGGGCATCGAGCGGTTGCTGCTGGTCCTGGAGCAGGCGGGGTTGATGCCGGAGGACACCTGGCGGGTGGAGGTGTACGTGGCGAGCAGCGGCCCGCGGGCAGAGGAGGAGGCCTTCGGGCTCCTGGACCGGCTGCGGGAAGTCGGGTTCCGGGCTGAGGGAGACCTCATGGGCCGCAGTCTCAGCGCCCAGCTGCGGCACGCGGCGCGCCTTGGCGCGCAACACGCGGTGATCCTGGAGGACGCGGGCCTGGAGCGGAAGGAGGCGGTGGTGCGGGACCTCCGGACGGGCGTGCAACGGACGGTCTCCCTGGACCGGGTGGTGGGAGCCCTCCGGGAGGGAGTGGGGTGAGACCCACCCGGTTCCGCACCCACGGTTGCGGGGAGCTGCGGCCCGAGCACGCGGGGCAGCGCGTGCGTCTGTGCGGGTGGGTGTACCGCCGTCGGGATCTGGGGGGCCTCATCTTCCTGGATCTGCGGGACCGGTCCGGCATCGTGCAGGTGATCGCGAGCCCGCAGGCCCCGCAGGCCCATGCGGTGGCGGACCAGGCCCGCTCGGAGTACGTGGTGCAGGTCGAGGGGGAGGTGGTCCTCCGCCCGCCCCAGACGGTGAACCCGAAGCTTCCAACCGGGGCGGTGGAGGTGCGGGCCCACCGGATGGAGATCCTCAATCCCGCCCGCACGCCGCCATTTGAGATCTCCAACGACGAGGACGTGGACGAATCCGTGCGGCTCCGGTACCGCTACCTGGACCTGCGGCGGCCCAGCATGCAGTACAACCTCCTCCTTCGGCACCGGCTCGCGCAGGCCACCCGGGAGTTCCTGAGCCGAGAGGGATTTGTGGAGATCGAGACCCCGCACCTCATCCGGGCCACGCCGGAGGGTGCCCGGGACTTCCTCGTACCCAGCCGCCTGCATCCGGGCAAGTTCTACGTGCTCCCCCAGTCCCCGCAGCTGCTCAAGCAGATCCTCATGGTGGCGGGCTTCGATCGGTACTTTCAGCTCGCCCGCTGCTTCCGGGACGAGGATCTGCGGGCCGACCGCCAGCCGGAGTTCACCCAGATCGACCTGGAGATGTCCTTCGTGGACCGGGAGGACGTGCTGGAGCTCAGCGAGCGTCTCCTCCAACACCTCCTCCGGGAGGCGACGGGGATCGAGGTGCCGCTCCCCTTCCCGCGGATCCCCTACCCGGAGGCCATGATCCGGTACGGTACCGACAAGCCCGACCTGCGCTACGGCCTGGAGATCGCGGATCTCACCGAGATCTTCGCCCACAGCGAGGTGCGGGTCTTCCGGGAGGCCGTGGCGGCCGGGGGGGCGGTGCGGGGCCTCTGCGTTCCCGGACAGGCGGGCCTGACCCGGAAAACCCTCGAGGAGCTGCGGGAGCGGGCGGTGGAGGAGGGGCTGAGGGGTCTGGTATCCGTGGGGCTCACGCCCGAGGGCCCGAAGGGGGCGATCGCCAGGAACCTCACGGAGGGGCAGCTGCACGCGTTGCGGGAAGTCCTGGGCGCCCGCACGGGGGATGTGGTGCTCCTCGCCGCGGACGACCCGCAGCGGGTCTCCGTGGCCCTGGGGAGGATACGGCAGGAGCTAGCGCGCCGTCTCGGCCTCATCCCTCCCGACACCTTCCGGTTCGTGTGGGTGGTGGAGTTCCCGCTGCTGGAGTACGACCCGGAGGGGGGACGGTACGTGGCCGTGCATCACCCCTTCACTGCGCCCATGGATGAGGACCTGCCGTTGCTGGAGACGGATCCCCTTCGGGTCCGGGCGAAGGCCTACGACCTCGTGCTGAACGGCGTGGAGGTGGGGGGCGGGAGCGTCCGGATCCACCGGCGGGAGCTGCAGGAGCGGGTCTTCGCCCTCCTGGGCCTCTCGCCGGAGCAGGCCCAGGCACGGTTCGGGTTCCTGCTGGAGGCCTTCCAGTACGGAGCTCCTCCGCACGGCGGCATCGCCTTCGGGTTCGATCGGCTCGTGATGCTGCTGGCTGGAAGGGAGACCATCCGGGATGTGATCGCCTTTCCCAAGACCGCCAGCGCCACGGATCTGATGATGGGCGCCCCCAGCGAGGTGGATCCGGAGCAGCTCCGGGAGGTGCACATCGCTGTCCTCCCCCCGGAGTAGGTGGCTTGTCCATCTGCCCGGGAGGTGCCATCCTGAGCCTGGATGGCGCTGTTTGAACCGGATCCGACCTCGCTCCCCCTCGCGGCACGGATGCGGCCGCGTACCCTGGAGGAGTTCGTGGGGCAGCGGCACCTGGTGGAGCCCGGCAGGTTCCTCCACCGGCTCGTAGCTTCCGGGGAGCTCGCCTCCCTGATCCTCTACGGCCCCCCGGGAACCGGCAAGACCTCCCTGGCCCGGGTCTTGAGCAATGCCCTCCGTGCCCACTTCGTCTCCCTCAACGCGGTCACGAGCGGCGTGGCGGACGTACGGCGGGTGATCCAGGAGGCCCGGGATCGGCTCCGCTACCGGAGGGAGCGCACCGTGCTCTTCATCGACGAGATCCACCGGTTCAACCGGGCCCAGCAGGACCTCCTGCTCCCCGCGGTGGAGGACGGGACCGTGGTGCTCATCGGTGCCACCACCCAGAACCCCTTCTTCGACGTGAATCCCACCCTGCTCTCCCGCTGCCGCCTCCTCCGCCTGGAACCCCTGCGGCCGGAGGAGCTCAAGGAGATCGTGGAGCGGGCCCTGCAGGACCCCGAGCGGGGACTCGGGCGGGAACGGGTGGAGCTCAGCCCGGAGGCTCTGGCGCACCTGGTGGATGCCGCGAGCGGGGACGCCCGGGTGGCCCTCAACGCCCTGGAGGTGGCGGTCCGGACCACGCCCCCGGATGCGGACGGCGTCCGACGGGTGGGGCTCCCGGCGGTGGAGGAGGCGTTGCAGCGGCGGGTGATCCGGTACGACAAGTCCGGGGAGGAGCACTACGACGTGGCGAGCGCCTTCATCAAGAGCCTGCGGGGCTCGGATCCGGACGCCGCGGTGTACTGGCTCGTGCGGATGCTGGAGGCCGGGGAGGATCCCCGGTTCATCGCCCGTCGCCTGGTGGTGCACGCGGCGGAGGATGTGGGGCTTGCGGATCCCCTGGCGCTTGTGGTGGCCATTGCGGCCGCGCACGCGGTGGAATTCGTGGGCCTCCCGGAGGCCCAGATCCCCCTCGCGGAAGCCGCCCTCTACATCGCGTGCGCGCCGAAGAGCAACGCGGTGGTGCGGGCTTTGGCTCAGGCCCGTTCAGATCTGGAACGTCTCCCCGCGCTGCCGGTTCCCCCGCACCTGCGGGACGCTTCCTATCCGGGAGCCGCGCGGCTCGGTCACGGCCGGGAGTACCGCTACCCGCACGACTTTCCCGGCGGGTTCGTAGAACAGGACTACCTCCCCGAGAACCTCCGGGGACGTGTGTACTACGAGCCCACGGATCGGGGACGCGAGGCGGAGATCCGGGAGCGCCTGGAGCGCCTGTGGAAGGACCGCCGGCGCCAGCCCAGGGACACCCCCCGGGATTCCCCGTCCGGGTGATGTCGCCTCGTTCCGGTCCCCGGCCCTTCCGGTAGGCAGCGAGCCGCTTCCGTCAGCTCCGCTCCGCCAGTTCCTCCAGCCACGCCACGCACGCCCGGGCCACCCGGCCGGGGATCCCGAGCTCGTCCAGCAACTCGCAGGCAGCTCGCATCTCGTCCGCCCGTCGCGCCGCATGCCGTCGCGTTCCCTCCACAAGGCGGCGCAGCAGCGAGGCGTCGGCTTCCTCCAGCGTTCTCGAGATGTCCTCGTAGACGTCCGCCTCGCAGCCCAGCGCCCGGGCTGCGGCGAGGGCCTCCAGGGCGGAGGCCGCGAGCCCCTTCATGAACACGCTGCGCACGAGCTTGCGGCTGGCCGCTGAACCCACCTCCGGCCCCAGGATCTGGACCGGCATCCCCAGCGGCGCCAGCCGGTCCGCCAGTGCCCGCGCGCCTGGCCCGCTGGCCAGGGCGGGGGTGCGGATGCCCCGTCCGGGCACGGGCGCCATCAGGGCCACGTCCGCGAACAGGGCCCCGGAGAGCTCCACCAGGGCGGCGGCCCGCCGCTTCACGGCAGGCGAGGTGCTGTTGCAGTCCGCGTACACCTGGCCGGGCCGTAGCTGCCCGCCCACGGCCGAGGCCACCTCCAGGGCGGCCGCGGGTGTGGTGAGCACCAACACCACGTCGGCTCCCGCCACCGCGGCCTGCGGATCCTTTGCGAGGGCTACCCCTTCGGGGACACGCTTGGGCTGGGGGTCCCAGCCTACCACCCGGGCCCCCGCGCGGGCCAGGTCCTCCGCCACCGCGCCTCCGGCCTCGCCCAGGCCGAAGACGGCCACCAGGAGGGAGGTTGCGGAGACCCAGGGCTGCACGGCCGCATTGTATTTTCCCCGCCGCCTGGCGTCAACTTCGCCGCGGGGAGCCATCCGGCCGAGGTGGAAGCCATGGAGGAACGAACGCCCTCGGTTGACAGGTTCCGGTGGATTGTCTATCCTCTGGAAGGCCCGCAGGTCCCTGAGGACAGGAGGTCACGGGCTTCCTGGAGGAGGCTGGGGCCGTGACGCTTGAGGCGCTGCGCCAAGCCACGCACCGCGCGGTGGGAGCGAACCAAACGGTCAAGGCCATCCAGCGGGGACAGGCCTTGGTGGTGTTCGTGGCGAAGGATGCGGACCCGCGGGTCACGGAGTCGGTGGTGCGGGCGGCGCAGCAGAAGGGGCTCCCGCTGGTGCAGGAGCATACCAAGCGGGAGCTGGGTCGTGCGTGTGGGATCGCGGTGGAAGCGGCCGCGGCCGCGATCCTGAAGGGACCCGCTTTGGAGTCGTAACTCCGGGTCCAGCGGATCGCACCTGAGCTGCATCGTCGAGGCAGCCACCGCGCCGCAGGACGTTCGGTGCCATGATCTCCGAGGTCCCCCCGGGGATCCGCTGGCGGGTGGACCGATCGTCTATCGGGCGCGGGATCGGGATACCCGTTCCGACGCGGAGTGCAGGGGATTTTGTGGAATCGCCCGATGCCCGACGGGGCCGGGAAAGGTGGCCGTGGGACGAAATTGGTTTGGGAGGGGATGTCGGATGCCGACCATCAATCAACTGGTGCGCTACGGGCGGGAGCCCCTGCGGCACAAGAGCAAGTCGCCGGCGCTCCAGGGGAACCCCTTCAAGCGCGGGGTGTGCATCCAGGTCAAGACCATGACCCCGAAGAAGCCGAACTCCGCCCTGCGGAAGATCGCGCGGGTCCGGCTCACGAACGGGGTCGAGGTCACGGCCTACATCCCGGGCATCGGGCACAACCTCCAGGAGCACTCCGTGGTGCTGGTCCGGGGGGGCCGGGTAAAGGACCTGCCGGGCATCCGGTACCACATCGTCCGGGGAGCTCTGGACGCGGCAGGCGTGGTGGGCCGGCGGCAGGGGCGCAGCAAATACGGGGCCAAGCGGCCTAAGCAGTAGGGGGGAGGAGGATGCCGCGCAAGGGACCGGTTCCGCCCCGGGTGATTCCGCCGGACGTGGTGTACGGGAGCCCCATCGTCCAGCGGCTCATCAACAAGGTCATGAAGAAGGGCAAGAAGACCGTGGCGGAGTGGATCGTCTACGGTGCCCTCCGACGGGTGGAGGAGAAAACCGGCCAGCCCGCGGTCCGGGTCCTGGAGAAGGCTCTGGAGAACGCGATGCCGATCCTGGAGGTCCGCCCCCGCCGGGTGGGCGGGGCCACCTACCAGGTGCCCATCGAGGTGCGGCCGGAGCGGCGGATCTCCCTGGGCATCCGGTGGCTGGTGGAATACGCCCGGCAGCGGTCCGGCCGGAGCATGATCGAGAAGCTCTCGGCGGAGATCCTGGACGCGGCCCAGGGTCAGGGGGGAGCCGTGAAGCGGCGGGACGAGGTGCATCGCATGGCGGAGGCCAACAAGGCCTTCGCCCACTACCGGTGGTGATGGAGACGTGATGGCCAAGGTACCCATGGAACGCATCCGAAACATCGGAATCATCGCCCACATCGACGCGGGGAAGACCACGACCACGGAGCGCATCCTGTTCTACACGGGTCGGGTTCACCGTCTGGGCGAGGTGGATGAGGGGTCCGCCACCATGGACTGGATGGTCCAGGAGCGGGAGCGGGGGATCACCATCACCTCCGCGGCCACCACCTGCTTCTGGCGGGACCATCGCATCAACATCATCGATACCCCCGGGCACGTGGACTTCACCGTGGAGGTGGAGCGCAGCCTGCGGGTGCTGGACGGGGCCATCGTCATCCTGAGCGCAGTGGAGGGAGTCCAACCGCAGTCGGAGACCGTCTGGCGGCAGGCGGACCGCTATCGGGTACCCCGCATCGTGTACGTGAACAAGATGGATCGCCTGGGCGCGGATTTCCTCCGGGTCGTTCAGATGGTCCGGGATCGGCTGGGGGCGAACGCGGTCCCCGTGCAGCTCCCCATCGGCGCGGAGGAGGGCTTCCGGGGCGTGGTGGACCTGGTGCGCATGAAGTCCATCATTTACCTGGACGATCTCGGGACCCGATCCGATGAGACCGCCATCCCGGAGGATCTGCTGGATCGGGCCCGGGAATACCGGGACAGGCTCGTGGAGGCCGCCGCGGAGGTCTCGGACGAGGTCATGATGGCCTACCTGGAGGGGCAGCCTGTCCCGGAGCCCCTCCTCAAGCGGGCCCTCCGCCAGGGGACGGTTTCCGGGAAGCTCGTTCCCGTGCTGGCAGGCTCCTCCTTCCGGAATAAGGGGGTACAGCCCCTGCTGGATGCGGTGGTGGACTACCTCCCCTCTCCCCTCGACATCGGCCCCGTACGGGGCTCCAACCCCCTGACGGGAGAGGTGGAGGAGCGGCCTCCGGATGAGCAGGCCCCCTTTGCGGCCCTGGCGTTCAAGATCATGACAGATCCCTACGTGGGAAAGCTCACGTATTTCCGGGTCTACTCGGGTACCCTGAAGGCCGGCAGCTACGTCTTCAACGCCACCAAGGGGACCCGGGAGCGGGTGAGCCGCATCCTTCAGATGCACGCCAATCACCGGGAGGACATCCCGGAGGCCACGGCGGGGAACGTGGTGGCCGCGGTGGGGCTGCGGAGCACCACCACGGGGGACACCCTGTGCGATGAGGCGGCCCCCATTCTGCTCGAGGCCATGCAGTTCCCGGAGCCTGTGATCTCCGTGGCCATCGAGCCGAAGACGAAGGCGGACGCGGACAAGCTTGCCGTCTCCCTCGCCAAGCTGGCGGAGGAGGATCCCACCTTCAAGGTGCGGTACGACCCGGAAACCGGGCAGACCATCGTCTCGGGCATGGGCGAGCTGCACTTAGAGATCATCACGGACCGCCTGCTCCGGGAGTTCAAGGTGGAGGCGCGGGTGGGCCGGCCCCAGGTGGCCTACAAGGAGACCATCCGGGTTCCCGCCCGGGGCGAGGGGAGGTTCATCCGGCAGACGGGTGGCCGCGGGCAGTACGGGCACGTGGTCCTGAACATTGAGCCGCTGCCGCGCGGCGGGGGGTTCGAGTTCGTGGATCGCACCACGGGCGGGGTGGTGCCCAAGGAGTTCCACAAGGCCATCGAGCAGGGGATCCGGGAGGCCATGGAGACCGGGGTGCTGGCAGGGTACCCCGTGATGGACGTGCGGGCCATCCTCGTGGACGGCTCCTACCATGAGGTGGACTCCTCGGAGCTGGCCTTCAAGATCGCGGGCTCCCTGGCTTTCAAGGACGCCGCCGCGAAGGCGGGGCCGGTGCTGCTCGAGCCCATCATGAAGGTGGAGGTGACGACCCCCGAAGCCTATCTGGGGGACGTCCTCTCCGACCTCAACGCCCGCCGCGGCCGCATCCAGTCCATGGAGGAACGGGCGGGAGTGCGGCTCATCACGGCCCTGGTGCCCCTCGCGGAGATGTTCGGGTACGCCACGGACCTCCGGTCCATGACCCAGGGGAGGGGCTCGTACACCATGGAGTTCTCCCACTATGAGGAGGTGCCGCCGAACGTGGCGGAAGGCATCGTCCGAGGGCGGCCTGTGACCGCGAGAGCCTAGGGAGGAGTTCCATGGCACAGCGCATTCGCATCAAGCTACGCGCCTTCGATCACCGGTTGCTGGATCAGTCCGCGGCCATGATCGTGGAGACCGTGCGGCGAACCGGAGCCCGGGTGAGCGGCCCGGTGCCGCTTCCCACGGACCGGAACGTGTACTGTGTGATCCGATCTCCTCACACGGACAAGGAGTCTATGGAGCACTTCCAGATTCTCACGCACAAGCGGCTTATTGATATCCTGGAGCCCACCCAGAAGACCGTGGACGCCTTGATGACGCTGGACCTCCCCGCGGGCGTGGACATCGAGATCAAGCTGTAGGAGGTCGAAGGGGGTGGTCCCATGGTGGCGATCTTAGGACGGAAGCTCGGGATGACGCAGATCTTCGACGAGCGCACGGGCGCGGTGGTGCCCGTAACCGTGGTGGAGGCCACGCCGAACGTGGTGGTGGGACTGCGTACCCCGGAGCGGGATGGCTATCGCGCGGTGCAGCTGGGAGCTGAGCCGGTACCGGAGCACCGGCTGAACAAGCCCCTGCGGGGCGTGTTCCGCAAGGCCGGGGTGCGGCCCCACCGGGTCCTCCGGGAGTTCCGGATGGAGGACGGAGAGGAGTACCGGGTGGGGCAGGAGATCACGGTGGCGTCCTTCTCGGAAGGGGACAAGGTGGACGTGACGGGTACCAGCAAGGGCAAGGGGTTCGCGGGAGCCATCAAGCGGCACGGCTTCGGCGGCCAGCGGGACTCCCACGGGGTCTCCCTCATGCACCGGGCCGTGGGATCCATCGGCACGAGCGGCGTGGGCAGGGTGTGGAAGGGCAAGCGCATGCCCGGACGCATGGGCGGAGAGCGGGTCACCATCCGGGGGCTGTCGGTGGTGCGGGTGGACCCGGAACGCCACCTCCTCCTTCTCAAGGGCGCGGTGCCAGGGCCCCCGGGGGGGCTGGTGATGGTCCGGAAGGCGAAGGCGCAGGAGTGATGGGGATGCCGTTGGTGACCAGTTATGACGCGCAGGGCAGTGCGGTGGGCCAGGTGGAGCTTCCTGCAGGGATCTTCGGCATCAAGCCTCACAAGGCCGTGGTCCACCAGGCCCTGGTGGCCCAGTGGGCGGAGGCCCGGGCGGGAACCGCCTCCACGAAGACCCGGGGGGAGGTGGCGGGGAGCACCCGGAAGATTTGGCGTCAGAAGGGCACGGGCCGCGCTCGCCACGGGGACATCCGGGCTCCCATCTTCGTGGGCGGGGGGGTGGCCTTTGGGCCCAAACCCCGGGACTACGCCCAGCGGCTGCCGAAGGCCATGCGGCGACTCGCGGTGCGCTCCGTGCTCTCGGACGCGGTGGCCACAGGCCGGCTGCGGGTGGTGGAGGGGTTCGGGGTCGCAGAGGGACGGACCCGGGAGGTGGTGGCGTTCCTGCAGCGGATGGGACTTTCGGGTCGGGTCCTCCTCATCGCCCGGGACGGGGAGAAACTGGTACGCCGAGCCGCCCGCAACGTGCCCCAGGTCCTGGTCCTGGGCCCCGGGACCCTGAACGTGGCGGACCTCCTGTGGGCGGACCACATCCTTCTGGAACGGGACGCGATCCCCCAGATCGAGGAGGTGCTCTCGTGAGGGACCTCCGGGAGATCCTCCGCCGCCCCATCCTCACGGAGAAGAGCATGCGGGGCGTCGAGTTGGGGAAGTACACGTTTGAGGTGGCTCGGGACGCCACCAAACCCGAGATCCGGGAGGCGGTGGAGCGGATTTTCGGGGTGAAGGTGGCCAAGGTGAACACCATCCGGATTCCCGGGAAGACCCGGCGGAGGGGACCGCACTCCTACCGAACACCGGATCGCAAGAAGGCTGTTGTCACCCTCCGGCCCGGTTACAAAATCGATCTGGAGCAGTTCGCGTAGGAGGAGAGATGGGCATCAAGAAGTACGGACCGACCACCCCGGGCCGGCGGATCGCCACGGGTTACACCTTCGAGGAGATCACCAAGGACTCCCCGGAGCGCTCCCTGGTGGTCTCCCTTCACCGGCACGCGGGTCGCAATAACCAGGGCCGCATCACGGTGCGGCACCGGGGTGGGGGACACAAGCGCCTGTACCGCCTCATCGACTTCCGGAGGGACAAGGACGGCGTCCCGGCCCGAGTGGCCGCCATCGAGTACGATCCGAACCGCTCCGCTCGGATCGCCCTCCTGCAGTACGCGGATGGCGAGAAGCGCTACATCCTGGCACCCGTAGGGCTGCAGGTGGGGGACGTGGTGATGAGCGGGGAGAACGCGGAGATCAAGCCCGGAAACGCCCTCCCCCTCGCGAACATCCCCACGGGTACGCTCGTGCACAACGTGGAGCTGGTGCCCGGGCGAGGTGGGCAGCTGGTGCGGGCCGCGGGAGCCGCAGCCCAGGTCATGGCCAAGGAGGGGGAATACGCCCTGCTGCGTTTGCCGAGCGGCGAGCTCCGGAAGGTCCACATCCGCTGCCGGGCCACCGTGGGGCAGGTGGGCAACGTGGAGCACGAGGCCATCAAGTACGGAAAGGCGGGTCGGCGACGGTGGCTGGGGTGGCGGCCCGCGGTGCGCGGAGTGGCCATGGATCCCCGCAGCCACCCGCACGGAGGCGGGGAGGGCCGCTCGCCCGTGGGCATGCCGAGCCCCGTCTCCCCCTGGGGGAAGCCCACCCTGGGGAAGAAGACGCGCAGGCCCCGCAAGCCCAGCACCCGGTTCATCGTGAAGCGCCGGAAGTGAGGGGAGGAGGATGGGGCGCTCCAAGAAGAAGGGTCCGTTCGTGGATGCGCACCTGCTGGAGAAGATCCGCGCCCTCAACGAGCGGCGGGAGAAGCGGGTGATCCGCACCTGGTCGCGGCGCTCCACCATCACCCCGGAGTTCGTGGGGCATACCATCGCGGTGTACGATGGCCGCAAGCACGTGCCCATCTACATCACGGAGCAGATGGTAGGCCACAAGCTGGGAGAGTTCGCGCCGACCCGCACCTTCCGGGGACACGGCGGGGGAGGTGGGGAGCGTACCACCACCGTGCGGCGGAGGGAGGAGAAGTAGCCATGGAGGCCCGGGCCGTCGCCAGATACATCCGGATGTCGCCGAAGAAGGTCCGCCGGGTCGCGGACGTGGTCCGGGGGCTGCCCGTAAACGAGGCCCTGGCCGTGCTCCGGGCCCTGCCCCAGCGGGGCGCCCGGGTGATCGAGAAGGCCATCCGGTCCGCGGTGGCCAATGCGGAGCACAACCTGGAGCTGGACCGGGATACCCTGGTGGTGTCCCGGATCTCCGTGGACCGGGGGCCCGGGGGCGGCATGTGGAAGCGGCTGTGGCCGCGGGCGCGAGGCCGGGCGGACATCGTCCGCCGCCACACCTGCCACGTGACCGTGGTGGTGGCGGAGCGGGAGTGAGGAGGGCTGACGGTGGGACAGAAGGTACACCCCGTGGGGCTGCGGATCGGGATCATCCGGGACTGGGAGTCCCGGTGGTTCGGCACCAACAAGAACTTCGCGCTTCAGCTCCACGAGGATCTCCGGATCCGGAGGTACATCAAGGAGAAGATGTTCCGGGCGGGAATCTCCCGCATCGAGATCGAGCGCCAGGGCAACCGCATCCGGATAACGGTTCACACCGCACGCCCTGGCATCCTCATCGGACGCGGCGGGGTGGGGATCGATGCCCTGCGCCAGGAGCTGAGCGCACTCACGGGCAAGGACGTTCAGGTGAGCGTCCAGGAGATCCGCCGGCCGGAGCTTGAGGCGCAGCTGGTGGCAGAGACCGTGGCGCAGCAGCTGGAGCGTCGGGTGGCCCACCGGCGGGCCATGAAACAGGCGGTGCAGCGGGCCCTGCGGGCGGGCGCCAAAGGCATTAAAATTGAGGTCTCGGGCCGCATCGCGGGCGCGGAGATCGCCCGATCCGAGTGGTACCGGGAGGGCCGGGTTCCCCTCCACACCCTCCGGGCGGACATCGACTTCGGGGTGGCGGAGGCCCTCACCAAGTACGGCCGGATCGGGGTCAAGGTGTGGGTGTACCGGGGGGACGTGTTCCCCGAGTCCCGTCGGGAGGCGGGCACCCTGAGGCCCCGGGCCTAGGAGAGGGAGGCGCACCATGTTGATGCCGAGAAGGGTGAAGTTCCGCAAGCAGCACCGGGGACGGCGCACTGGCATGGCGTACAGCGGGAACACCGTGGTCTTCGGGGAGTACGGCCTGCAGTGCATGGAGCCGGGGTGGATCACCGCCCAGCAGCTGGAGGCTGCCCGCCGCACCATCACCCGCCACGTCAAGCGGGGCGGAAAGCTGTGGATCCGGATCTTTCCCGACAAACCCGTGACCCGGAAGCCCGCGGAGACCCGGATGGGCGGGGGCAAGGGCAACCCGGAGTACTGGGTGGCCGTGGTACGTCCGGGGCGTGTCCTCTTCGAGCTCGGCGGGGTGGAGGAAGAGGTGGCCCGGGAGGCGTTGGAACTCGCGGGATACAAGCTCCCCGTGCGGGTGCGGTTCGTCCGGCGAGAGGAGCTTGCGGGAGGGATGGTCCATTGAAGGCGCAGCAGATGCGGGAGCTCAGCACGGAGGAGCTGCAGCGGCGGCTGGATGAGGCCCTGCAGGAGGCCTTCCGCCTGCAGATCCAGATCCGTGCGGGGAAGGCTCAGAACCCCTCGCGGCTGCGGGAGGTCCGCAGGGACATCGCCCGCCTGAAGACCGTGCTCGCGGAGCGCGGGGTCCAGGTGTAGGTGGGAGGGGCAACGGTGCGCGCGGCACTCCAGCGGGGCAAGCGGAAGGTGCTGGTCGGGGAAGTGGTGAGCGACAGGATGGACAAGACGGTGGTGGTGCGGGTGGAGACGGTGACCCGCCACCCCCTCTACCAGAAGCCCGTGCGCCGGCACAAGAAGGTGAAGGCGCATGACGAGCACAACGCCTGCCGGGTGGGAGACCTGGTGCGCATCATGGAGACCCGTCCCCTCTCCCGGGAGAAGCGGTGGCGGGTGGTGGAGATCCTGCAGCGGGCCCACCCCGCCGCGGTGGAAACCGAAGAGGAGGTAGGCGAAAGCCCCGAAGGCGTGGAGATCGGGGAGGGATAGACCATGCTGCAGAACCTGTCTCGGGTGAAGGTGGCGGACAACACGGGGGTTCGGGAGATCGGCATCATCCGGGTCCTGGGCGGGAGCAACCGCCGGTACGCCCGGGTGGGGGACATCGTGGTGGCCTCCGTGAAGGAGGCGGTGCCCAACAGCCCCATCAAGAAAGGAGAGGTGGTGCGGGCCGTCATCGTGCGCACCCGCAAGGAGATCCGGCGTCCCGACGGGTCGTACATCCGCTTCGACGACAACGCGGCGGTGCTCGTCAACGAGCAGCTCAATCCCCGAGGCACCCGCATCTTCGGACCCGTGGCCCGGGAGCTGCGCGATAAGCAGTTCATGAAGATCATCTCCCTGGCGCCGGAGGTGCTCTGAGATGCCCGTCATCGGAGCCAACCGCGTCAGGATGCACGTGAAGAAAGGGGATCTCGTGGTGGTCATTTCGGGGAAGTACAGGGGGAAGCGGGGCAAGGTCCTGCGGGTGCTTCCCGAGAAAGGGCGGATCATCGTGGAGGGTGTGAATCTGGTGAAACGCCACATGAAGCCCTCCCCCAAGAACCCGCAGGGCGGCATTGTGGAGAAGGAGGCCCCCATCCCTGCCTCCAAGGTGATGCTGGTGGACCCCGAGACCAAGGACCGCACCCGGGTGGGGGTACGGGTACTGCCCGACGGGCGGCGTGTCCGGTATGCGAAGAAGTCCGGGGAGCTGATCGACAAAGCGTGAGGGAGTCATGGTTCCGAGGTTAAAAGAGAAGTATCTGCGGGAGGTCCGGCCGGCCCTGCAGCAGCGGTTCGGGTACCGAAACCCCATGGAGGTCCCGCGCCTGGAGAAGATCGTGCTGAACATGCGGGTCGGGGAAGGAGCACAGGACCCCCGCCAGGCGGATCGGGCGGCGGAGCAGCTGGCCATCATTGCGGGTCAGAAGCCCGTGATCACCCGGGCCCGGAAGTCCATCGCGGCCTTCAAGCTGCGCAAGGGGGCCCCCATCGGGGTCATGGTCACCCTTCGGGGCAACCGCATGTGGGAGTTTCTGGACAGGTTCATCCACGTGGCCCTGCCCCGCATCAAGGACTTCCGGGGGATCAGCGAGCGTCAGCTGGACGGCCGGGGGAATCTGAACCTGGGCATCCGGGAGCAGCTGATCTTTCCGGAGCTGGACTACGACAGGATCGACAAGATCCGCGGCATGGACATCGCCATCGTCACCACCGCCCGTACGGACGAGGAAGCCCGGGAGCTGCTGCGGCTGCTGGGCCTCCCCTTCCGGGAGCGGGAGCCAGCCGCCGCGGCCTCTTAGGGAGGGAGTATGGCGCGCAAGGCGTTGATCGAGAAGTGGAAGCGGCCCCCCAAGTTCCGGGTGCGGGCCTACAGCCGCTGCGAGCGGTGCGGACGGCCCCGGGCCGTGTTCCGGAAGTTCCGACTGTGCCGGATCTGCCTGCGGGAGCTCGCCTACCGGGGTGAGATCCCCGGCATGACCAAGGCCAGCTGGTAGGGAAGGATCATGAGCAAGGTCACGGATCCCATCGCGGACATGCTCACCCGGATCCGCAACGCGAACGCCGCAGGCCATGAGGAGGTCCAGGTTCCCGCGAGCCGGCTCAAGGCGGAGATCGCCCGGATCCTCAAGGAGGAGGGCTTCATCGCGGACTATCGGGTGGAACCGGACGGCAAGCAGGGAATCCTGTATATCCGACTTCGGTACGGCCCCAAGAAGCAGCGGATTCTCCTGGGACTCAGGCGGGTCAGCAAGCCCGGCCGCCGCATCTACGTGCGCCGGGACCGGCTCCCCCGGGTGCAAGGGGGGCTCGGGATCGCCATCCTCTCCACCTCCCGGGGAGTGATGACGGACAAGCAGGCGAGGGCGGCCGGGGTGGGGGGCGAGGTGATCTGCTTTGTGTGGTGAGGGAGAACCATGAGTCGCATCGGGCGGATGCCGGTTCCCGTCCCCCCCGGCGTGGAGGTCCGGGTGGATGGATCGCGGGTACACGTGCGGGGGCCGAAAGGGGAGCTCGAGAAAACCCTCCACCCGGACATGCGCATCGTCGTGGAGGACGGAAAGCTCGTGGTCCAGCGGCCCACCGATCTCCGGCACCATCGTGCCCTCCACGGCCTCACCCGGGCCCTGTTGGCGAACATGGTGCGGGGCGTGGTGGAGGGATACACCCGGGAGCTGGAGCTGGTGGGCACCGGCTACCGTGCCGCCCTGCAGGGCGGGAAGCTGATGCTGCAGGTGGGATTCTCGCATCCCGTGATGTTCACGCCTCCTCCGGGCATCACCCTGGAGGTGCCGGTCCCCGCCCGCATCGTGGTACGGGGGATCGACAAGGAGCTGGTGGGGCAAGTGGCCGCCCAGTTGCGGGCCATCCGGCCGCCAGACCCCTACAAGGGGAAGGGGATCCGGTATGCGGGTGAGGTCCTGAAACTGAAGCCCGGGAAAGCGGGTCGCGCGGGCGGGAGGAAGTAGGTGAGGGTCATGATCCTGAAGGAGGACCGGAACCAACGGCGGAAGATCCGGCACGCCCGCATCCGGAAAAAGGTGTTCGGAACCGCCGAGCGCCCCCGTCTCAGCGTGTTCCGTAGCCTCAAGCACATCTATGCCCAGCTGATCGACGACGAACGGGGTCACACCCTCACCGCGGCCAGCACCCTCGATCTGGAGATCCGGGACCAGCTCAAAGGGCTCACGAAAATCGAGCAGAGCCGGCTGGTGGGACAGCTCCTGGCCCGGCGCGCAAAGGCGAAAGGGATCGAGCGGGTGGTCTTCGACCGAGGGGGCTACAAATACCACGGCCGGGTGCGGGCCCTGGCGGAGGGGGCCCGCGGTGAGGGCCTGGAGTTCTAGGAGGCGCAGCATGGCGGAGCCCGTAAGCCCCAACGAGGTCACCCTGAGCTTCGAGAAGACCGTGTCCATCACCCGGGTGGCGAAGGTCACGCAGGGGGCCAAGCGGTTCAACTTCCGCGTGATGGTGGTGGTGGGAAACCAGGACGGCGTGGTGGGCGTGGGGATGGGGAAGGCCGCGGAGGTCCCCGATGCCATCCGCAAAGCCGTGGAGGATGCCAAGAAGAACCTCGTGCGGATTCCCCGGCGGGGTACCACCATCCCGCATGAGGTCATCGCGAAGTTCGGGGCATCCCGGGTTCTGCTCAAGCCCGCCAGCGAGGGGACCGGGGTCATCGCCGCCGGCGCGGTCCGGGCCGTGATGGACGCGGCGGGGATCCGGGACGTGCTCACCAAGGCCCTGGGCAGCACGAATCCCATCAACCTCACCCGGGCGGCCTTCAAGGGCCTGCGGATGCTCCGTACCCCGGAGGAGGTGGCCGCGGCCCGTGGCAAGCAGGTGGAGGAATTGCTGGGGCGGGCCGCGGTGGGAGGATAGGAGATGAAGGGACGGGTGCGCATCGTCCTCAAGCGATCCCTCATCGGCACCACGGAGGACCAGCGGGCCGCGGTCCGGACCCTGGGATTGCGCCGGGTGGGACAGTCCGTGGTGCGGACGTGGTCCCCTGGAGTTGCGGGATTGATCCGGAAGATCCACCACCTGGTGGCGGTGGAGCCCGTGGAGGAGGGAGAGGATGCCGCTACGGCTGGATAACTTGAGTCCCCCACCCGGCGCCAAGCGCCGGCGCAAACGGGTCGGGAGAGGGATCGGCAGCGGACATGGCACGTACGCCGGCCGGGGGATCAAGGGACAGAAGGCCCGTAGCGGAAAAGGGCCCCGGCCGGGATTCGAGGGCGGACAGACGCCCCTCTCCAAGCGGCTGCCGTTCCAGCGGGGCGTGCGAGCGTACGGAGCCTCCCACACGGGAGGGCTGCCCCGGCCACCGTACGTGGAGGTAACCCTGAAGCAGCTCGAGCGGTTTGAGCCGGGCAGTGAGGTGACTCCGGAGCGGCTGCGGGAGGTCGGGGTGGTCTCCCGGAAGGGCCGCATCAAGGTCCTGGGGACCGGAACCCTCACGCGTCCCCTCATTGTCCGGGCGCACGCGTTTACCGCCTCCGCCCGGGCGGCCATCGAGGCCGTCGGGGGACGCGCGGAGGTGATTTCGTGATCAGCGGGCTCGCCAACCCCCTCCGGATTCCGGACCTCCGGCGCCGGCTTCTGTTCACCGCCCTCATGCTGGCCCTGTTCCGCGTGGGGGCCCACATCCCGGTGCCAGGTGTGAACGTGGAGGCCGTACGGCAGCAGTTCCAGCAGGCGGCCCAGGGAACGGCGTTCGGGTTCTTGAACCTGCTGGTGGGCGGAGCGCTCGAGAACTTCAGCATCTTCGCCCTGGGGGTGATCCCCTACATCACCGCCTCCATCATCATGAGCCTGCTGCAGGTGGCCTTCCCCCGGCTCAAGGAGATGGCGCGGGAGGAAGGGGAGGCGGGCCGTCGCCGCATCGGGTGGTACACCCTCTACCTCACCATCCCCCTCGCGGCCCTGCAGGCATGGGGGCAGACAGGGCTCATCCAGGCCTTCAGCCAGGGCCGGGCCATCACGGACTTCAGCCCCCTCAACTGGGCCCTCATCCTCTCCACCCTGGTGGGGGGCACCATGGTCCTCACCTGGATGGGAGAGGTGATGACGGAGCACGGGGTCGGCAACGGCGTGTCGCTCCTGATCTTCGGCGGGATCGTGGCTCGTATCCCCCGGCAGATCGCGACCACCCTGGCCACCATCCAGGTGGGCTCCGCTTCGTTTCTCCTGTTCCTCCTGGACGTGGTGCTGGTGCTCGCGAGCATCGTGGCCGTGATCTTCATCACCCAGGCCACCCGCCGCATCCCGGTCCAGTACGCCCGGCGGGTGGTGGGCCGCCGGGTGCTGGGCGGGCAGACCACCCACCTGCCCATGAAGATCGTGCAGGCAGGCGTGATCCCCATCATCTTCGCCATCTCCGTCCTGCAGTTCCCCAGCACCGTGGCGAGCTTCGTGCCTTGGCAGCCCCTGGTGGACTGGGGAATGCGTCTGCAGCCCGGGCAGTACTGGCTGGGTACCGTGCTCTACGCGGTGCTCATCATCGTCTTCACGTACTTCTACACCGCGGTGCAGTTTGACCCCGACGACATCGCGGACAACATCAAGAAGTACGGGGGGTTCATCCCCGGCATCCGGCCGGGCCGTCCCACCAGCGAGTTCCTCATGCGGGTCACGGAGCGCCTCACCTTCGTGGGCGCTCTGTTTCTGAGCGCCATCGCGGTCCTGCCGCTCCTCTTCCGGGCCGCCAGCAGCCTCACCCTCTACCTGGCGGGTACCTCCGTGCTCATCGTGGTGGGGGTGGCCCTGGAGACCATGCGGCAGCTGGAGGCCTACGTCCTCATGCGGCACTACGAAGGCTTTCTGCGATGAACGTGGTGTTCCTGGGACCTCCGGGGGCGGGCAAGGGGACCCAGGCCGCCCGCCTCTCCACCTGCTACCGGATCCCCCACATCGCCACGGGCGACATGCTGCGGGAGGCCATCGCACGGGACACGGAGCTGGGTCGGCTCGCGCGGTCCTACGTGGACCGGGGGGAGCTCGTCCCGGACGAGGTCATGCTGCGTCTGATCGAGGAGCGGCTCCAGGAACCCGATGCGCGGGAGGGGTTTCTGCTGGACGGCTTCCCCCGCACCCTCCCCCAGGCGGAGGGTCTCGATGTCCTCCTGGACCGGATGCATCGGCGGCTGGACCTGGTGGTGTTCTTCCGGGTCTCGGAGGAAACCCTCCTGCGCCGCCTGAGCGGGCGGTGGATCTGTCGGGCCGGAGGCCACGTCTACCACGTGGAGCACCACCCCCCTCGGGTGCCGGGCCGGTGCGATGTGGACGGGAGCGAGCTGTACCAGCGCCCGGACGACCGACCGGAGGCCGTGGCCCGGCGCCTGGAGGTCTACCTGCGGCAGACGGCTCCCCTGGTGGAATACTACCGGGCGCGGGGCGTGTTCCGGGAGGTGGACGGAGCCGCGGGGCTGGAGGAGGTTACCCGTCGGCTGTGCGAGATCCTGGACGAGGCAGGGATGGGACGAACGTGAGTGGGGTGCGCACCCGGGGCATCTACATCAAGACGCGGGAGGAAATCGACCGGATGCGCCGGGCGGGCCGGGCTGCAGCCCGGGCCCTGCGGGTGGTGGCCGCGGCGGTGCGACCCGGGGTTTCCACCGCGTACCTGGACCGGGTGGCGGAGGAGGCCATCCGGCAGGAGGGCGGGATTCCCTCCTTCAAGGGCTACCGGGGCTTTCCTGCCAACATCTGCGTTTCCCTCAACGACCAGATCGTACACGGGATCCCCGGTAGCCGGGTCGTGCGGGAGGGGGACCTTGTAAAGATCGACCTGGGAGCGTACGTGGACGGATTCCACGGGGACGTGGCCACCACGGTCCTCGTGGGCCGCGTTCCCCCGAGGGTGACGCGACTCGTGCGGGTGACGGAGGAGGCCCTGTACCGGGCCATCGCCCTGGTACGCCCCGGAGCGCACCTGGGAGACATCGGCCACGCCATCCAGTCCTTCGCGGAGGCCCACGGGTTCTCCGTGGTCCGGCAGTTCGGGGGCCACGGGGTGGGCCGGGAGCTCCACGAGGACCCCCAGGTGCCGAATTTCGGCAGCCCCGGAAAGGGGCTTCTGCTGCGGCCCGGGATGACCTTCGCCATCGAGCCCATGGTGAACCTCGGAACGTGGCGGGTGGTGGTGGATGGGGATGGGTGGACGGTGCGCACCGCGGACGGCAAACCCTCCGCCCACTTCGAGCATACGGTGGCGGTGACGGAGGAGGGGTGCGAGATCCTCACCCTCCTGGACGAGGACGGACAGAACAGGTAAGATTGATTTTTGCGCGGAAGAGGGATGTCCGCGAAGAAGGACGTCATCGAGGTTGAGGGGACCGTGGTGGAAGTCCTCCCGAACGCCATGTTTCGGGTGGAGCTGGACACGGGCCACCGGGTTCTCGCCCACATCTCCGGGAAGATGCGGATCCACTTCATCCGCATCTCGCCCGGGGATCGGGTGAAGGTGGAGCTGAGCCCCTACGATCCCACCCGGGGCCGGATCACGTACCGGTACCGGTAAGTGGCCTTTCCGCGGGGAGGTTCCCGAAGGGAGGGATTTGCATGAAGGTTCGGAGCTCCGTGCGCCGGATGTGCGAGAAGTGCAAGATCATCCGCCGTCACGGGCGGGTCCGGGTGATCTGCGAGAATCCCAAGCACCGGCAGAAGCAGGGCTAGGGAGGGGGAGATGGCACGGATCGCGGGAGTGGATCTTCCACGGGACAAGCCCGTGGAGATCGCCCTTACCCACATCTACGGCATCGGTCGGTCGCGGGCCTACGAGGTCCTGGTGCACACCGGGATCCGTCCGGGCGTGCGGGTGCGGGACCTCACGGAGGCGGAGGTCTCCCGGATCCGGGACTTCATCGAGCGCAGCTACAGAGTGGAGGGAGACCTCCGCCGGGAGACGGCCATGAGCATCCGGCGCCTCATCGAGATCGGCTCCTACCGGGGTCTGCGCCACAAGTCAGGGCTTCCCGTGCGGGGTCAGCGCACCCGCACCAACGCCCGCACCCGCAAGGGCCCCCGCAAGACGGTGGGGACCGGGCGGCGGGCGAAGGCCAAGAAGTAAGGAGGCGGTATGGCACGGAAGGGAACTCGGCGCCGGCGGGAGCGGAAGAATGTGCCGCTCGCGCACGCCCACATCCAGTCCACCTTCAACAACACCATCGTGACCATCACGGACCCTCACGGCAACGTGCTGGCCTGGGCGAGCGCGGGCACCCAGGGGTTCAAGGGGTCCCGGAAGGGGACCCCGTACGCCGCAGGGCTTGCCGCGGAGGCCGCGGCCCGGAAGGCCATGGAGCACGGGGTGCGGACCGTGGAGGTGTACGTGAAGGGACCGGGACCGGGACGGGAGGCGGCCATTCGGTCCCTGCAGAGTGCGGGGTTGGACATCAGCCTCATCAAGGACGTGACCCCGGTTCCCCACAACGGGTGCCGGCCTCCCAAGCGCCGGCGGGTCTAGGAGAGGGAAGGAGGATCGTCCGGATGGGACGCTACACGGGTTCGGTGTGCCGGTTGTGCCGCCGGGAGGGCGTGAAACTCTACCTCAAGGGCGAGAAGTGCTACACGGACAAGTGCCCGCTCGTCAAGCGGCCGTACCCGCCCGGGATGCACGCGGGGGGCGTGCGGCGGAAGGCCTCGGAGTACGGGCTGCGGCTGCGCGAGAAGCAGAAGCTGCGCCGCATCTACGGGGTCTACGAGCGGCAGTTCCGGCGGTACTTTGAGGAGGCCGCGAAGGCCAAGGGCGTGACCGGCACCCGGCTGCTGCAGCTGCTGGAGACGCGTCTCGATAACGTGGTCTACCGCCTGGGACTGGCCTCCTCCCGCAAGGAGGCCCGGCAGGCGATCGTCCACGGCCACATCGCGGTGGACGGCCGCAAAGTCACTATCCCCTCCTACCAGGTGAGACCGGGGCAGACCATCGGCCTCACGGGGCGGGGCAGGCACAACGAGCGCATCCAGGTGCTCCTGGAATCCAGGTCCACCCGCCCCCCCTCCTGGCTGGAATTCGATCCGGAAACGGCCACGGGCCGGGTCCTGGCCCTCCCCAGCCGGGAGGAGATCGACGTCCCGGTCCAGGAGCAGCTGGTGGTGGAGTTCTACTCGCGATAGGGGAGGTGGTGTGAGCGTGTTCGGTCTGTGGGAACTCACCAAGCCACGGGTGGAGTACGTGGAGCTCTCCGATACGTACGCCCGGCTGGTGGTGGAGCCCCTCGAGCGGGGGTTCGGCACCACCCTGGGCAACGCCCTCCGTCGGGTCCTGTTGAGCTCCATCCCGGGAGCCGCGGTGACGTCCGTCAAGATCGAGGGAGTGCTCCACGAGTTCAGCACCATTCCCGGAGTGGTGGAGGACGTCACCCAGATCATCCTGAACCTCAAGGAGCTTGCCGTACGGCTGCACACGGACAAGCCGAAGCTGTTGCGCCTGGAAGTTCGGGGCAAGCGCGAGGTGACGGCCCGGGACTTCCAGCCCGACGCGGAGGTGGAGATCCTGAACCCGGACCTCCTCATCGCCACCATTGACCGGAAGGACGCCCGGCTGGCCATGGAGGTGGTGGTGGAGCGGGGCAAGGGCTACGTGCCCGCGGAGAAGCACCGCCGGAGCGAGCACGTGATCGGCGTCATCCCCGTGGACTCCGTCTTCTCTCCCGTGCAGAGGGCGAACTTCATGGTGGAGGATGCCCGGGTCTCCCACGGCGGGGAGATGGAGCGGCTGGTGCTGGAGGTGTGGACCAACGGGGCCGTGCGCCCGGACGAGGCCATCACGGAGGCCACCCGCATCCTTATTGACCACTTCCGCCTCATCGGCGGCATGACGGAGCAGGGGGCGGCGCAGGAGGGCGCGGTGCGGGATCCTGAGCTTCAGAAGCTCCTCAACATGCCCATCGAGGAGCTGGATCTCTCCGTCCGACCCTACAACTGCCTCAAGCGGGCCAACATCCATACCATTGGGGATCTCATCCAGCGTACGGAAGAGGAGATCATGAGCGTGAAGAACTTCGGGAAGAAGTCCCTGGACGAGGTTGTGGAGAAGCTGGCGAAGTTGGGCCTGTCCCTGCGCAGGAAGGGCGAGGAGGCCCGGGCGTAGGAGGAAGCCATGGGCACGGGCGTGAGGGGACGCAAGCTGGGACGGGACACGGGGGAGCGGCGGGCGCTGTTCCGGGATCTCGTGACCGCCCTCCTCAAGCACGGGCGCATTCACACCACGGAGGCGAAGGCGAAGGAGGCGAAGAAGATCGCGGACAAGGTCATCGCCCTCGCTCAGGAGGGAACCCTCCACAGCCGGCGGCAGGTGGCCCGCCTCATCCTGGACAGAGAGGCCCTGCGCAGGCTCTTCCGGGAGATCGCCCCCCGTTACGAGCGGGGCCGGGGGGGATACACCCGCATCGTCAAGGATCTGCCCCGCCGGGGGGATGCTGCTCCCATGGCGTATCTGGAGCTCGTGGAGAAGTAGCTTGCGGTGGGGAATTCCGGGGATGTCCTCATCCAGCTGCGCGATGTCTCCTACGTCTACCGGAAGGGAACACCCGAAGAGGTCCGCGCCCTCGACCGCGTTCACCTCACCATCCGGGCCGGGGAGTTCGTGGCCCTGGTGGGTGCGAACGGCTCCGGGAAGTCCACCCTAGCCCGGCTGCTCAACGCCCTCCAGCTGCCCACGGAGGGAGAGGTGTGGGTGGCGGGGATGGATACCCGAGATCCCCGCCACCTCTGGGAGATCCGGCGGCGGGTGGGAATGGTCTTCCAGAACCCCGACAACCAGATCGTGGCCACGGTGGTGGAGGAAGACGTGGCCTTCGGCCCCGAGAACCTGGGGCTTCCCCCCCAGGAGATCGCCCATCGGGTGGAGTGGGCGCTGCGGGTGGTGGGCATGTGGGAGCACCGCCACCGGGAGCCGCACCTCCTCTCCGGAGGTCAGAAGCAGCGGGTGGCCATCGCGGGGGTGCTGGCCATGCGCCCCGAGGTCCTGATCCTCGATGAGGCCACCACGATGCTGGATCCCCAGGGCCGCCGGGAGGTGCTGGAGACCGTACAGCGGTTGCGCAGGGAACGCATCACCGTCCTCCTCATCACCCACGACATGGACGAGGCCGCCCTGGCCGAGCGGGTGGTGGTGCTCTCCCGCGGGAGGATTGCCCTCGACGGATCTCCCGTGGAGGTGTTCCGCAGATCCGATCAGCTGCGGGCCCTGAGCCTGGACCTCCCGGAGGTCGTCTCCCTCGCCCACTGCCTGCAACGCCGTGGGGTGCGATTCTCCTCTCTGCCCCTCACCCCCGAGGCCCTGAGTCAGGAGATCCTCCGGGCCCGGGAGGGGGTGCGGTGAGCGGCGAGAGTCTCCTCGCGTGCCAGGATCTCACCCACGTCTACCTCGCGGGCACCCCACTCGCCTCCGTGGCCCTGCGAGGCGTAAGCCTCGCCATCCACCGAGGGGAGTCGGTAGGGCTCCTCGGGCCCACGGGATCGGGCAAATCCACCCTGGTGCAGATCTTCGCGGGCCTATTGCGGCCCACGGGCGGACGGGTGTGGGTGGGAGGGGTGGACCTCTGGGCCCGGGGGGTGAACCTGAAACAGATCCGTCAGCGCATCGGGCTTGTCTTCCAGTACCCCGAGCACCAGCTCTTCGAGCAGACCGTATTCGAGGATGTGGCGTTCGGCCCCCGCAACCTGGGCCTGGGACCCGAGGAGGTGACAGAGCGGGTGGAGGAGGCCCTGGCGCTCGTGGGCCTCCCGCCGGAGGCGTTCCGGCACCGATCCCCCTTCTCCCTCTCCGGGGGCGAGATGCGGCGGGTGGCCATCGCGGGGGTGCTGGCCATGCGGCCCGAGGTCCTGATCCTCGACGAGCCGATGGCGGGCCTGGATCCGCAGGGACGGCGGGCGCTGTTGGAGCTCATCCGGAAGCTGCGCACGGACCGCCCGGGCCTCACCGTGGTGCTCATCTCCCACCGCATGGACGATGTGGCTCGGGTGTGCGAGCGGGTGGTGGTGCTCCACCAGGGTCTGGTCTACCTGGACGCACCCGTACGGGAGGCCTTCCGGGAGGCCGTGCGCCTCCGGGAGATCGGCCTGGACGTGCCACGGGTCACGGACGTGCTCCTGCGCCTTCGGGCGGCGGGCCTGCCCGTCCGTACGGATCGCCTCACCGTGGAGGAGGCCTGCGCGGAAATCGTGCAGGCTCTGCGGAGCTGACCGTGGAGCTCCTGCGCTCCCTCTCCATCGGTCAGTACATCCCCCGGAATTCCCCCGTGCACCGGCTCGATCCCCGCACCAAGCTGCTGACCACCACCGCCTTCATGGTGGCGCTCTTTCTCGTGAGGAGCTTCTGGGGATTCGCGGTGTTCGCAGCCTTTCTCGGTGTCACGCTCGCCCTCGCCCAGATCCCGGTCGGATTTGCGCTCCGGAGCCTGCGCCCGGTCCTCTTCCTGCTCCTGCTGGCCCTCGTGCTGCAGCTGTTCTTCGGAGCCCCCGAGGGAGGGACGGTGCTGGTGCGGTTGGGGCCGCTGGTGGCCACCCGCGAGGGACTGATCCAGGGACTGTTCGTCACCGCGCGCCTGGTCCTCCTCATCGTGGGCACCTCCCTGCTCACCTACACCACCTCCCCCGTGGCCATCGCGGACGGGCTGGAGCGCCTGCTGAACCCTCTCCGGCGGGTGGGAGTTCCCGCACACGAGCTCGCCATGATGATGACCATCGCCCTCCGGTTCATCCCCACGCTGGTGGAGGAGACGGAGAAAATCATCAAGGCCCAGATGGGCCGGGGTGCGGACTTCCAGTCCGGGGGGCCCCTCCGACGGGCCCGGGCCCTGCTGCCCGTGCTGATTCCGCTCTTCGTGAGCGCCTTCCGGCGGGCGGAGGAGCTCGCGCTCGCCATGGAGGCCCGGTGCTACCGGGGCGGGGAAGGCCGCACCCGCATGAAGCAGCTGCGCTACACCTCCCACGATGCTGTGGCCGCCGCGGCGGTGGCCGCGGTGAGCACCCTGGGTCTCCTGCTCGGCCGCCTCTAGCCTTCTTCCAGCAGGAGAGTGCTCCTCAGAGCCCGAACACCAGTTGGGTGAAGCCCTGGGGCCGCGGAAAAGTCTTGCGATTCGAACACGGGTTCGAGTACGATTTCCTCTAGGGGGCCGGATGTTTGGGGAACTGAGGATTCGCCTGGATCCGTGGGATGCAGACTACGGCCCGGAGCTCTCCGCGGAGGAGGAGCCGGAGGGGCAGAAACTCGATGTGCTCCTGGACGTAGAGCTGCCGGAGGACGCGTGGCGCCCCCTGATCCCCGCGGAGCCCTTCCTCCCGGATCGCATCTATTTCGTGGACGGGGTGCGGCGCATCGATGCCCGGGTGGTGGTGGAAGGGGAGTCGGTCGCGTACGGGGCTTTTGGGAGCTTCGCGGCGGGAAGCGTGTGCGTGCAGGACGGCGTCGCCCAGTTCGGGCCCTGGATTCTGGACCGGCTCCTGGTGGTGGGGGGCGGCAGGTCCCTGGACCGGCCGGTCCCCGTGATGCCGGGGGCCGCCTACCGCCCTGTGAGCACGGAGAGGCGGGATGTGGAGGCACCCCTGCAGAAACTGCAGGAGGAGATGCGGTTGGCGGAGGAGCGTCTTGCCCGTGAACTCGCGGATGCCGACCGCGCCCTGGTGGTGGTGGACGGTCCCCTCACCTTCGCGGCTCCGGTGCGGGGAGCTGCGGTGGGCTTCATCAAGCACATCTCCCGCTTCTACCTCTCCTCTCCGGAGATCCTGCGGGAACTTCCTACGGGTGCCCGCACACCCCTGTTTGGCCTCCACAGTGCCCGCCGGTTCGCCCGCTATTCCTGGTTTTTGCGGCTGACCCCTCCCGCAGCGGGCGATCCCCCGTTCTCCGGCATCGTGCGGCTGGAGGTCTCGGAGACCGTGGGCCGGGAAGGTGCGCAGCGGCTTGCGGACGCCACCGCCTGGGCCCTGCCCCGGTTCGTGCGGCCCCGGGGCATGGATCCGCGGGCGCCCCAGAACCTAGCCCCCATCGGCGCCCTCGAGGCGCAGCTGCGCCGGCGGCTCGGGGATCGCCTTCTGCTCCGGCGGCACATCCAAGCCCTCATCGTCCGGGAGGTGCGTTCCCGTGGAGACCGAAACTCGGCCGGAAGTCCGATTCCCTGAGATGGGTACCCCGGACGGCGGTGTGGTCCTGGGAACCCTGGACGCCACCCCTCTGGAGTTCTGGATCGGCGTGCAGGAAGGCGGGGTGGTGCAGCTGGATGACCTCGTGGTGGCGGAGACCGCGCTCCCCAGTGGGCAACGGGTGCGGTTCTACGGGGTGGTGGATCAGGTCCGCAAGCGCTACGAGGGCACCTACTACGACACCGACGCCTTCCGGGTCACGGATGGGATGCTGCCCGCGGATGTCTCGTACGCGGCCCATGTGCAGGTCACCCGCATTGACCCCGAGGTGTTCGTCCCGCCCTCCCCGGGAGACCGGGCCCGGGTGGTGCGGGGGGAGGAGTTCCAACGGGCCCTGTACTTCGACACCTTCGCCCGCAGGATTCCCATCGGCCTCACCCGCACGGGCGAACCCGTCTATGCGAACCTGGAGTTCCTGGACGGCACCCGGGGCGCCCACGTCTCCATCAGCGGGGTCTCGGGAGTCGCCACGAAGACCAGTTACGCCACCTTCCTCCTCTACGCCCTCTTCCACTCCGGAGCCCTCGGCATGGACGCCACGAACGCGAAGGCCCTCGTCTTCAACGTGAAGGGGGAAGACCTCCTGTGGCTGGACCACCCCAACCTCCGGATGGACGAGGCGGCCCGCTCGGAATACGCGCGGCTGGGCCTCCCCGTGGGTCCCTTTTGCAGCGTGGCCTTCTACGCCCCCGCCAAACGCCACTCCCGCACTCCCATCCCGGACGTGGGAAGCCGCAGCACCGGTGTGCGGCCGTATCTCTGGACCCTCCGGGAGTTCTGCCGGGAGGGACTGCTGCGGTTCTGCTTCGCGGAAGCGGAAGATGCCCGGGTTCAGGTGTCCTTCGTGGTGGCCCGGGTGGAGAACCAGCTGCGCCGCCTGGCGGAGCAGGGCGATCCCGAAGATCCTGGCCTCACCGTGGAGGAGCGCCGGCTCGTCACCTTCCGGGACCTCGTGGAGTACCTGGATACGCCGATCCTGGACGGGTGGGTTCCCGCGGCTCCCGGGACCCTGGACGCCTTTCGCCGGCGCCTCCACGCCGCCGCGGATCGCATGGGACACCTCGTGCGGGGAGACCGGGACGCGGTGGGGTGGCGCATCGACTGGCAGGCGCAGCAGGTCACCGTGGTGGATCTGCATACCCTGCCCGCCCAGGCCCAGATGTTCGTGGTGGGGGTGCTCCTCAAGCGCATGATGGAGGAAAAGGAGCGGCAGGGGACGGCGCGGCCGCTTGTGTTCGTGGTCCTGGACGAGCTGAACAAGTACGCGCCCCGGGAGGGCGGTAGCCCCATCCGGGACGTGCTCCTGGACATCGCGGAGCGGGGCCGGTCGTTAGGGGTTTCCCTGTTCGGCTGCCAGCAGACCGCGAGCGAGGTGGAGCGCCGCGTCCTCGCGAACGCGGCCCTCAAGGTGGTGGGCCGCCTGGATCCCGCGGAGGCGGAGCGGGGCGAGTACGGCTGGCTCACGCGCACCGCCCGGCTGCGGGCGCAGCTGCTGCAGCCCGGGACCATGATCGTCTCCCAGCCCGACATCCCCACCCCCTTGCTGGTGCGCTTCCCCTTCCCCGCCTGGGCCACCCGGCAGAGCGAGGCTGCGCTGCCGGAGGACGAGGACCCCTTCACGCGCCTCTAGCCATGCGCATCGTCCACACCAGCGACTGGCACGCGGGTCGGCTTTGGCGGCAGGTGAACCGGCTGCCGGAGCTTGCCACGGCCCTGGAGGACCTCGCGGACTTCCTCGAGCGGGAGCGGGTGGACGTCCTCCTCATGTCCGGGGACGTCTTCGATTCCCCCCTTCCCCCTGCGGAGGCGGAGAGGGTGGTCTTCGAGTTCTTCAAGCGCATCGGGACCGCCGGGGTGCAGACCGTGGTGGTGGCGGGGAACCACGACAGCCCGGTGCGGCTTCAGGCGTGGGGAACCCTCGCGGAACTTGTCCATGTGCGGGCCGTCAGCAGGCCCCTGCGGGCTACCGACGGCGGAGTGCTGGAGCTCGTGACCCGATCCGGGGAGCGGGCGGTGGTGGCCGCGGTGCCCTTCGCCCCTCCGGGAGCCTTCGTACGAGCCCTGGACCTTGCGGGAACAGATACCCAGGTCCGCCAGCGGTACACGCACCATCTCCAGCGTATCGTGGAGCACCTCTGCGGGCACTTCCGACCGGACGCGGTGAACCTCCTCGTGGCGCACGCCTTCGTGGAGGGCGCGGTGCTCTCGGGGTCCGAGCGGGAGGTGCACGTGGGCGAGGCGTGGGCTGCCACCCCCCAGGCTCTCCCACCCCATGCCCACTACGTGGCCCTGGGGCACGTACACCGCCCCCAGCGGGTTCTCGCTTCCCCTGCCCCCGCGGAGTACGCGGGAAGCGTGCTGCAGCTGGACTTCAACGAGGCGGGAGAGGAGAAATCCTTCGTCTTCCTTCCGGACGCGGTCCCCGGCCGTCCCGTGCGCCCGGAGCGCGTCCCCTACCGGGGAGGAAAGCCCCTCCTGGAGGTGCGGGGCAGCCTGGAGGACCTGGAGCGCCGGGCCCCGGAGCTCCGGGAGAGAGGATGGATCCGGGTTACCGTGCCGCTTCGTGCTCCGGATCCCGACATCGGGACCAAGGTGCGGCGGATCCTGCCCGAGGCGGTGGTGGTGCGGGTGGAGCTCCCGGAGACGAAGCACGCGCCGCCGGCCTCGCCCCGCCGCCACCTGAGCCCTCTCGAGCTCTACCGGTTGTTCCACCGGGCCAGGTACGGCACGGAGCCCTCGGAGGCGCTGGTGGCCGCCTTTGAACGGTTTCGGGAGCGGGCGGAGGAGGTCGCGTGCGGCCGCTGAAGTTGCTTGTGGAGGGGTTCACCTGCTTCAAGGAGGGACAGACCCTCGACTTCGCCCCCCTGGACCTCTTCGCCATCACGGGGCCCACCGGCGCGGGCAAAACCAGCCTGCTGGATGCCATGATCTTCGCCCTTTACGGACGCATCCCGCGGGTGAGCCGCCGGTATGCGGAGCTCATCTCCCTGGGCCGTGACCGGATGTCCGTGGTCCTGGAGTTTCAGCTGCTGGATCGCCGCTTCCGGGTGGGACGGGTGGGCCGCCGGAACGGACCTGCTCACGCGGTGCTGGAGGAGATGTTGGACGGCGGCACGCGGGTACTGGCGAGCGGGGTGCGGGAGGTGGACCGGACCGTCCAGGACCTGCTGGGCCTTCCGTACGAGGCCTTCACCCAGGCCGTGGTGTTGCCCCAGGGGGAGTTCGCGACGTTCCTAAAAAGCCCCCCGGGAGAGCGCCGGGAGATCCTTCGCAACCTCCTGCGGCTGCAGGTCTACGAGCGGATGCGGCAGCTGGCCCAGGAGGAGCGTCAGGCCCTGGAGGCAAGCCGCAGGGGACTGGAGCGCCTGTGTGAGGAGTATGCGGACGCTACCCCGCAGGCCCTCCGAGCTGCAGAGGAGGAGGTGGGCAGACTCAAGAGGACACGGGACGAGCTGGGCGGGCAGCTCCGCGAGCTGCAGCAGCGGCTGGAGGTCCTGACGGAACTCCGCCGGAGGACCGTGGAGCTCGAGGCCCTGCGGGAACAGGAGCGGGCCCTGAGCGCACAGGAGAAGGAGGTGCGCTCAGCCGCTGAGCGCCTGAGACAGGCCGAGCGGGCGCGGGAGGTCCTGCCACGGCTTGCGAGCTCGGAGCGGGCCCAAAAGCAGGCCCTCCTCGCCGCGGAACGCGTGGAGGCGATCCGGGAGGAACTGGAGCGGGCGCGCCAGCTGCACCATCTGGCCCGAAAGGAGCTGGAGCGGGCGGAGGCGGCGGCTCAGGAGATCCCGGTTCTGCGGCACCGCATCCGTGCCCTCGACGAACTCCGGGGCGTGGTAGAGGCCCTTGCTTCCGCCCGCAGCCGGGTCGAGGCGTACCGCAAGCGGGTGGCGGGACTGGAGGCCGAAGTGGCCCAGGCGCGGTCCGAACGGGAGAGCCTGGAGGCGATGGTTGCAGGCCTTCAGGCGGAGGTGGAAGCGGCGGAGCGGGAGCTAAAGAACATCGGGTACGAGGAGGCAGTGGACCGTCTGCTGGAGGAGGTGGCAGAGCGGGCAGCGGAGCTGGGCCGGGTTCGGGAGGAGCTTGCGCGGACCACCCGGGAAGCGGAGACCCTGGAGATCGAGGCGCAACGGGCCCAGGAGGGGAGCGCCCAAGCGGAGCAGGCGCTGGAGCGCGCCCGGGAGGCACTCGTCCGGGCCACGGAGCGGGCGGAGGCCGCGGATCGGGCTCTCCAGCAGGCCCGCATGCATCACGCGGCACACCTCCTGAGGGCGCAGCTCCGTCCCGGGGAGCCGTGCCCCGTGTGCGCCCAGCCCGTGGCCCGCCCCCCCGCAGGAGTCTCGCTTCCGGAGCTGGCCGAGCTGGAGGCGCGGGTCCTCCAGGCCCAGGAGGAGCTGAAGCAGGCCCGCCTGGCCGCGGATCGGGCTGCGGCGGACCACGCGAGAGCCCAGGCCACCGCCGAACAGGCCGAGCTGCGCGCCCGGGATGCGCGGGCGCGCCAGGACCTCCTGAGCGGGCAGGTCCGCGCGTGGACGGAGGAGCTGGAGACGCGGGTGGGGCCGCACGTGGCCTCCGAGCCCGGGCAGACCGTCGAGGAGCGGATCCGCGGCGCCCTGCGGCGGATGCGGGACAGGCGACAGCGGCACGTGCGGGTGAAAGAGTCCCTGGAGGCGAAACGTGGGGAGCTGGTGGCCGTTCGGGAGCGCGGGCGCCACGTGGAGGAGCGGCTGAGCCGGCTGGAGAGGGAGTGGGCAGAAGCGCAAGCTCAGCTCGCCGCGGAGGAGGAGGTGGTGTGCGGGTACGAGCGCCGCATCCGGGAGGTGACGGATACAGAGGATCCCCTGGCGGAACGGGATGCCCTGGAGCGGGAGGTGAGCGGTCTGGAGGGAGCCCTTGCGCAGGCCCGCGAGGCGGCGACCCGTGCCGAGACGGAGGTTGCCCAGCTGGCCATCCGGCTTCAGGAGGCGGAGGAGACTGCGCAGCAGGCCCGGCGGGAGGCGGCAGAACAGAGGGCGCAGGCGGAAGCTGCGGCCCGGAAGGCGGGCTTTGGGGATCTTCCGGCAGTGCAGGAGGCGGTGCTCTCGGAGGCGGAGGAAGACCGGCTACGCCAGCTCGTGGAGACCTATGAGGCGGATCGCCGCCACGTGCGCCAGCAGCTCCGGCGGCTGGAGCGGGAGTTGAAGGGCGAGACGGTGACGGAAGAAGCTCTGCAACTGGTCCGCGGGAAGCGGGACTCCCTGGAGGCCGCTTACCGGGAGGCGGTGGAGCGGGTGGCCGCCGCGGAGCAGAGCCTCGTGCAGCTGCGGGAACGGGTGGAGCGGGCGGAGCGGCTGCACTCGGAGCGGGCCCAGCTGGAGGCCGAGTACGCCCTCATCCGGCAGCTGGCGGACGACCTGCGCAGCGAGCACTTCCAGGAGTTCGTCCTGGAGGAAACCTTTCGGGAGCTGGTGGCCGGGGCCTCCGTGCGTCTCCTGCGGTTCAGCCACCGCTACACCCTCGAGTACGACGAGGACGGGTCGTTTGCGGTGGTGGACCACGACAACGCGGGGGAGCGGCGCAGCGCGGATACCCTGAGCGGCGGGGAGACCTTCCTGGCCTCCCTGAGCCTCGCCCTGGAGCTCAGCGAGCAGGTGCAGAGAAGCAGCGGGGCCGTGGCCCTCCACAGCCTCTTTATCGACGAGGGGTTCGGGACGCTGGACCCGGAGACCCTGGATAGCGTGGCCTGCGCCATCGAGGCTCTCCAGACCGGCGGCCGCATGGTGGGCATCATCACCCACCTCCAGGAGCTCTCCGCACGGCTTCCCACCCGAGTGGTGGTGGAGAAGCGGCCCGAGGGCTCCCGCATCCGGGTGGTCACGGACTGAAGGGGGAGCGGTGGATCTCTGGCCTGTGGCCGTGTAATGGAACTTAGGGAGGGGGAGTGAGATGCTGGCGACCCAGATCCGGCAGAAGGATGGCGTCTTCTACTTCGTGGCGTATCCGGCGGAGGACCTGCTGAGCCGGGTGCGGTTCATGAGCCGGTACTACGGGGAGGGGGAGCAGATCGCGCCGGAATCCGCCCCGGAAGGAGACGAGATCGCCCAGTTCATCGCCCGCATCGAGCGCTCCGACCGCGCCTTTCAGCGGGAGCTGTCGCGCCGCAAGGTCCGCGACATCAAGAACTTCTACGAGACCGCGGGCGAGCAGCCCCCCATTCCCGGCACCATCCTCCTGTTCACCCCGGAGCACCTGCGCTTCGAGCCCCTGGATCGCTACGAGACCGTGGGGAATCTGCAGGAGCCGCTCGGAAAGTATCTCATCATCGACGGCCAGCACCGGCTTGCGGCCCTGGAGTTCTACCGGCGGGAGCGGCCGGAGGAGGCCAGGACCATCTACGTGCCCTGCGTGATCTTCGACGGCCGGAGCGAGGACTTCGCCGCGGAGATGTTCGTCATCATCAACGCCACCCCCACCCGCATCAACAAGAGCCACCTGGTGGAGCTGTACGAGCGGGTGAGCTGGTGGCAGGCCACGCCAGAGAAGAAGTTCGCGGCCCGGATTGTCCGCATGCTGTACGAGGAGCCCACCAGCCCCCTCCGCTACCGGATCAACCGGCCGGGCGGCCGCAGCCGGCAGGAGAAGTGGATCCTGCAGGCGGAGCTCTTCAACGAGCTGCACCGGTGGGTGCGGCTCAGCTGGCCACAGGTCCAGGAGCGCAACTTCCGGCCGGAGGACTACTACGCGATCCTGCGGGATTTCCTCAAGGCCGCGGAACGGGTGTGGGGGGATGCTTGGGGCAACCCCAACTTCATGGTGACCCGTCCCGTGACCCTCAAGGCCATGATCCGGGCCTGCACGGACCTGGCTGCGGAGGACGCGGAGCCGGAGGAGGGACGGGTGGAGCGGTGGGAGGAGCGGCTGGCACCCTGGGCCGATCTCCGGCGGATGTTCCGGTCGGACGGCTTCTACGAGCGCTTCCCCGCCAAGGGGCAGGTGGAGCGCACCAGCCGCATCCACCGGGAGCTGTGCCGGGTGGCAGGAATCGAACCCGTCATCCGTGACCGTCGGGAGCGAGGGTAGGGCTCTCCGCTTCCTCGCCGGCGGGTCCCGGCGTTAGAATTTTGCAGGTCCATTCAGTCCGGTCGGGAGGAAGCCCATGGCAGAGCCACAGAAACCGCGGAACCTGCAGGAACTCATCGACTCGGTGCCGAACCTCGTGGACTACCTCTTCCGGAACCCCAAGGGGGCCCTTTTCCGGTTCATTTCCTACGCGATGCCCTCCCCCTACGTCTCCCCGGAGTTCACGAACTGGCGGGACGAGCAGCGGTCCTGGTGGGAGTCCGTGGGACTGTCGGACCAGTCCTTCCACATGACGAACCTGTGGATCCGGGGGCGGGATGCCTTCCGTCTGCTGGAGCGCCTGGCGGTCAACAGCTTCCGGGGCTATGCGCCGGGTCGGGCCAAGCAGTTCATCGCGTGTTCTCCGGACGGGTACTTCGTGGGGGATGCGGTGCTCTACTACCTGGCGCCGGAGACCTTCGTGCTGGTAGGCGTGGACACCACCATGAACTGGGTCCAGTACCACGCGGAGGCGGGCGGATACGACGTGCGGATCGAGCGGGATCCGCTGTTCTCGGACAACCCCACGGGACGCCGCACCCTGTACCGGTTTGAGTTGGAAGGGCCCAACGCCACGCCGCTCATGGAGAAGCTGGTGGGCGGGCCGCTGCCTGAGATCAAGTTCTTCCACTTCACAGATCTGCCCATTGCGGGATGCCGGGTGTGGGTCCTGCGGCACAGCATGACGGGTTCCCCTGGATTTGAGCTGAGCGGGCCCTGGGAGGACCGGGAGCGGGTGCTGCAGGCCATCCTCGAAGCGGGCAAGGGATTCGGCCTCCGGCGTATCGGGTCCCTGGCGTATTTCACCAACGCTCTGGAGTCCGGCTGGATCGCGGGACCTCTGCCCGCCATCTACACGGGGGAGGCGCTGCGCCCGTACCGGGAGTGGCTGCCGGCCACCTCTGCGGAGGCCACGGGCGCCATCGGGGGGAGCTTCTACTCCCCAAACATCGAGGACTATTACCTCACGCCCTGGGATCTGGGCTACGGCCGCATCGTGAGGTTCGATCACGACTTTATCGGCCGGGAGGCTCTGGAGCAACTCATGGGGCGTCCGCACCGCCAGAAGGTCACCCTGGTGTGGAAGGCGGAGGACGTCCTGCAGCTGGTGCGGAAGAGTCTGCTGGAGGAGGGGACACCGGCGAAGCACCTGGATCTACCGGTGAGCATGTACGCCCGGTGGAAGTACGATCGGGTGGAGAACGCACGGGGGGAGAGAGTCGGTCTCTCCCAGTGGACGGGATACGTGGCGAACGAGCGGGCGGTGCTCTCGCTGGCCATGGTGGATCCGGCCTATGCGGAGCCGGGGACGGAGGTGGTGGTGGTGTGGGGGGAGGACGGAGGGGGAGCTCGCAGCGGGCCGTGGATCGAGCGGCACGAGCCCGTGGCGGTGCGGGCCACGGTGGCCCCGGTGCCCATCAGCCGCGTAGCCCGGGAGTACTGGGCTGCGGTGAAGGCCAGACGCTAAGGATTCGTCACCGTCGCACCCGGCCGCAGCACGCCTGGACCAGCGGGTTCGTGGAGAGCCTGCGAGGAGCCGCCCTCCGCGGGCAGCATGACCAGGTGAGCATCATGATGCGAGCCGGAAGGGGGGTACCTGTAAACCTCGGCAAGCCCTGGGGTAAGGGGGTGGCCGGGACAGTGTGTTATCAGGGGGTGAGCATCGTGCGAAGGAGGATGCTACGGGTCCTCGCCGTCGCTCTGGTGGGCGCCCTCCTCGACTGGAGTATGCTCGTGAGCCTCGCGGGATCGGCGGAGCAGCCGCAGCGGGGAGGAGTGCTGCGGGTGGCGTACGGGCCACCGGGAGGACCCTTCGGGGTTCCGTGGATCATGCCGGTCTTCGGGATCATCCCCGCCATGCCCGTGTACGAGACCCTGGTCTGGGTGGACGCGCATGGCCGGGTCTCCCCCAGGCTCGCGGAGCGGTGGGAGGTGGCCCCGGACCGGAAGGCTTTGATTTTCCG
>JAVKHN010000009.1:0-60093 GCA_031459935.1 Candidatus Sysuimicrobium calidum
GGGACTCCGTAGGGGGCGGGAACGCCGGGGAGGTAGGGAGGTTCTCCCGCGACGTAGCTCTGGCCGTCCATGGGGTATCCGCCCAGGGAGAGGGCGTCCGGGAAATCGCGGCCGTAGAGGACGTCGTCCGCCCGCAGACGGTAACGGCCCACCAGGTGCCGACTCTCCCGGATGTAGAGGGAGGGGGCCACGCCCACGAGCTCCGCGGTGCCGAAGAGGTCGGGGGCAGCCCGCCGGAGAAAGCGCACCACCCTCCCCGCCTCTGCCTGGGCCTGGAGGGAAGCCTGGCGGAGGCTCTCCGGATCGGTGGCGTCCACCCCGAACACCTGCAGTCCCTTCACGAGGACCGTGCCGTCGTCCTGGAGCGCGAGCTCCAGACCCCGAAGGGCAAACCGGTCGGGATCGCTGGGAACGTACCGGGCTGTGAGGTCGTTGAGCCCCCACACCAGCCGGCCGACCCGACCGTTTCCCGTGGGGCACGGACGGCGTGGACAGACCGCAGCCCCCACCCTCTCCCAGGAAAGGCCCGCGAGCCGGAAGATCAGCCCAGCCGCCATCTGACGGCGATCCAGTCCCGTATCCTCCCGACCCACGGTGAACCGGGCCCCCGCAGCAGCCGCGAGGGTGGCGAGGTCCGTGGCATCCAGGAAAACTCCGGCCCGCACCTCCACCGCCCCGTCCGGTGTCGCGAACAAAGCCGTCTCCAGGCGGCGGTGCGCCCTCTCCACCTCCATCAGCCGCCACCCCAGGCGGGGGACCACGGAGGCTTCGGAGAGCATCCCCCTGAGCACCTGCTCCGCCCGGCGCACCTCCACCCCGTCCCAGCTACCCAGCCTCCGGATGAACTGCAGGGTCAGCCCGCCGTACAGGGGCCTACCCCAGCGGTCCCGGCTCAGGTCCAGGGTGTTGAGCCAGCTGCGGGAGAACACGCCCCCGACCTCCTCGGAGGGCTCCGCAAGCAGCACCCGAAGGCCCCGGGAGGCCGCGGCTACGGCCGCGGTCACGCCTTGCGGCGTGGCTCCGTACACGAGAAGGTCCACCCAGAGGGAGCGGGGTTGTGCGGCAAGACGACCCGGGAGGAGCAGGAGAAGTCCCACAACCAGCCAGAAGCAGATCCCGTAGAAAGAGCTGCGTTTACGCATCGACGGGTTCCTCCTGGCTCCGTCATCACGTCCCACGCTGAATTACGGGCGAGACCATCCAGGTTCCTGCAGAAATCGCGCTTTCCTTGAGCTCGGAGACATCGCCCGGTAGCATGGCAGGGGAATCGACGCAGGATGGAGCGCACCTCCATGCGGCAGGCCTACCTGGAGGCTCCTAGGCAGCTTGTGCTCCGGGAGGTACCGGTACCGCACCCGGCCCCCGGAGAAGTCGTAGTCCGTCTCCGCGTAGCCCTCACCTGCGGCACGGATCTCAAAATCTACCGGCAGGGTCACGCACGGATCCCCGTACCTGCCCCCTTCGGGCACGAGGGAGCGGGCGAGATCGCCGCAGTGGGAGAAGGCGTGAAGGGATGGCGGGTGGGCGAGCGGGTGGTGTGGCTCCCCACAGCTCCATGCGGTGCCTGCCCCCGCTGCGCGGAGGGGCTCGACAACCTCTGCCACCGGCTCTTCGAACCCGACCGGATGGCTCTGGGGGTCTACGCGGACTACGTGCGTCTTCCCGCGGACATCGTGCACCATCATCTCTTCGTCATCCCGCCCGCGGTCCCGGACCCCGTGGCCGCGCTTCTGGAACCCCTGGCGTGTGCGGTCCGGGGTACGCAGCGGCTGAGGGCCTCCGACGACGTCCTGGTGGTGGGAGCAGGCCCCATGGGAGCCCTCCTTACCCTCGTGTTGAAGGTGCAGGGGGTCCGGAACCTCACCGTGGTCGCCCGCCGGCCGAGAGGGGCGGCCTACGTGCGGGAACTAGGAGCCGAAGTGGTGGAGGGAAGCCTCAAGGAGTGCATGGGAGAACTGCGGATCCGACGGCCTGAGGGATTCGGAGCCGTGGTGGAATGTACGGGAAGGCCAGAGGTCTGGGAGGGATCCGTGGAGCTGGTCCGTCCGGGCGGGTGCGTGCTCCTCTTCGGAGGGCTCGCCCGGGGCAGTCGGGTCCGCTTCGATGCCGGCCGCCTGCACTACGACGAGATCGCAGTCACGGGCTCCTTCCACTACACCACGGAGGACGCCCACCGGGCGTACGGGCTGCTGTCACGGGCTACAGCGGAGCTGGCTTCCCTCATCACCCACACGCGTCCGCTCCAGCAGGTGGTCTCGGTCTTCGAGGAGCTGGACCGAGGCATGGATGCCCTGAAGGTCGCTCTCCTGCCGAACGCCGTATGAGCCCTCTTCCCGCCACCATGAAGGCCGCGGTGCTGCGGGCACCGGACGAGGTGGAGCTCAAAGAGCTCCCCACCCCGCTTCCGGGCCGTGGGGAGGTGGTAATCCGGGTGCGGGCCTGCGGGATCTGCGGTTCGGACCTCATGGACTGGTACGTAGCTCCCCGTACCCCCTTCGTGTTCGGCCACGAGCTGAGCGGCGAGATCGCGGCGGTGGGAGAGGGGGTTACCGGGTGGCGGGTGGGAGATCCCGTGTTCGTGCACCACCATGCGCCCTGCGGGGACTGCGAGGCCTGCCTCCGAGGGGACGAGGTTCACTGCGCCACGTGGCGCGCAAGCCGCCTGGACCCCGGGGGGATGGCGGAATATGTGCGGGTTCCTCCGGGGATCCTGGACCACGACACCTTGCTGCTTCCGCCGGAGGTGGGCTTCGACGACGCGGCCCTTACCGAGCCCGTGGCGTGCGCGGTGAAGGCCCTGCGGCGGGCGGATCGGTTGCTCCGCGGGCTCGATGCGCGGGGGCAGGGCCTGGCAGGTGCCCGGGTGCTGCTCCTGGGCGTGGGGTTCTCCGGTCAGATCCTCGGAACCCTCGCCCGCAGGCTGGGTGTCCGGGAGCTGCTCGCCGCGGATCCGTCGTCCGAGCGCAGGGAGCGGGCCCGGCGGTGGGCGGATGAGGTGCTCGAGCCGGAGGTGGTTCCGTCCCAAGAGGTGGATCTCACGGTGGTGGCCGCGGCTTCGGCCACGGCGGTGGCATCCGCGGTGCGGGCCGTGCGTCCAGGGGGGGTGATCCTGCTGTACGCGCCCCTTCCGCCCGGAGTACCGCCTCCGGCGGACGTCCACGATCTCTTCTTTCGGGAGATCACCCTGCTTGCCTCGTACTCTGCGGGTCCCCGGGACACCCGGGAGGCCCTCCGATGGATCACAGATGGGGAGATCCGGGCTACGGAGTTCATCACCCACCGGTTTCCCCTCCACCAGGTCCAGGAGGCCTACCGGACCGCGCGGGCCGGAGGGTCGGCTCTCAAGGTTCTGGTGGAGATGGGTTAGAAGGCGTAGGGCGCGGTGAGGGGGTTAGCAACCATGGCCTCCCACTCCGCATCGTCCAGGGGCTGCGGCGGATCCCGGTCCGCGTCCACCGGGCACAGAAAGCCAAAGGGTTCATCGCTCTCGTTAACCCACCGGTGCGGCACGAGGGGCGGTACGTAGAGGAGATCGTAGGGTGCGAGTTCGAAGATCCGGGTTCCCACCACCGCCCGTCCGCGGCCACGCAGCACGAGGATGAAATGTACATGCTCATGCTTCTCGAAGCTGCTGTATCCACCGGGTTCGATCTCGAAGTACCGGATGGCGAACGCGGCGGGGATCTCTGGCGGACTTGCCAGGGTGTACCGCCGCACGCCCCGCCAGCCCATCCCTCGGACCTCCCCCCCGCTGAACTTGTAGAGCTTCGCTTCGACCCCCTCCCACCGGAAGCGCTCCGGATCAAAGGGTCGCTTGTAGGACGGGATCCCCGTAAACATACCGCTCCCTCACATGGCGTTGGCCGTGGCCCGCACGGACAGCCGATCGGGTCCGCTCTGCACGCTCCGTGCGGACTCCTCTGTGGCAGAGTCTCTTCCCAGGATACCCTGTCGGTACAATACTCGCAGCCGTTCCGGTCAAGGAGGTGCGGATGCGCGGGGAAGGGTTCGCCCTGCTCGCCGCATTTGCGTTTGCGCTGAGTGCCGTCTATACCCGCCGGTTCACCACGGGTGTGGGGGGACGGCCACCGGCCCCCCCGGAGATCGGGGTGCTGGCGAGCCTTCTCGGAGACCTCACCACCTTCGGCGCTCTGGCGGTGGGAGAACTGGCCCGAGGGAAGGGGCAGCTGCTCCGCCCGGAATCCGTGGCCCTGTTCCTCACCGCGGGCCTCGTGGCCAGCATGCTGGGCCGGAACCTGGCCTTTTTCAGTGTGAAGCAGATCGGCGCGGGCCGGTCCACCGCGGTCCGGCTCAGCAACACGGTGTTCTCCGCGGCGGTGGGCTGGGTGTGGCTTCGGGACCTTCCCCGCCCCATGCAACTGGTGGGAATCGTGCTGGTCACCGTGGGATTGTGGGTGGTGGTCACGGAGCGGGAGGGGTGGGAGCGGGACACGAACTGGGCAGGGGTCCTGACCGCGGTGAGCGCGGCACTGGCCTTTGCGGTGGGCGATACCGCCCGGCGGGCCGGTCTCCTAATTACCCCCTCGGTCCCCATCAGCGGTTTTCTGGGCGCATGCGCCGCGATCCCCGCGCAGCTGATCCTGCTGCGTCCGTGGCGCTGGCCGGAGGCCATCTGGCGGCACCTCCTTCGTCCGGACGTCCTCGCCAGCGGCGGGTTCAACAGCGTGGCCCTGCTTTTCCTCACCGTCGCGGTACATCGCACGCCCGTGGCCAACGCCGCGGCCCTCTACAACCTCCAGGTGCTCCTCGTGATCGCACTTGGCCGCTGGATGCTGCGCGGGGAGGATCCGGGCGGTCTGCGCCTGGTGATGGGAAGCGCCACCGCGGTGGCGGGAGCGGCGCTGGTCCTGGGGGGATGATCCGGTCTCAGGCGCCCCGCACGGACAGCAGGGCGAGGAGCCCCAGGCACAGCGTGGCGACCCCCACCACAATGCGGAGCGCATCCGCGCCCACAAGGCGCACTGTACGGGCGCCCAGGGGCGCCGCCAGGGCCGCGCCGCAGGTGACGGCCAGCACCAGGTCCCATCGCCAGGAGGCGGCAAACCACCATGCGTATCCGCTCACCGCGGCCAGAGACACTGCCGCCTCTGCCAGGTTCGTGATGGCCACCGCGGCTTTGGGATTCAACCCCGCCACCATCTGCCCTCCGGCGAGAAGCGGCCCGTATCCCCCTCCTGTAAGCCCCTTGTTCACCGAGGCCAAGATCCCCATGAGCACCAGCCGTGCCCACGAGAAACGGCCCTCCCTGCGGCCGGCCATCAGCCAGCCACCGACCCCAAGGATCATCAGCCCCATGTAGACCCGAATCACGGTTTCACTGACCTGCCGGGCGATCCACGGCCCAGCGAGGCCGCCGGCGAGACCCGCGCTCACCAACACCAGGGCCACCCGCAGGTGAATCGAGCCCCAGGCAAACGACGCGTTCCCGTTCAGATGGTGAAACCGTGCGCCCACCAGACCCGCGGCAGACTGCGACAGCAAGAGGGCGGGCACGAGCTCCGGCAAGCGGTAGCCGGAGAGGAGCAGAAGGGGCGCGAGGATGGTGCCGTACCCCATGCCCAGCACGGCGTCCAGAAACCCCACCCCGAAGGCCAGGAGCACCACCAGCGGCAACACGGACCTTCCCCGCTCATCGCCCGGACTCTCTCAGGCCCGCCGGAATCGGAGCCGCATCACGCGCCGGCTCCGTCCACAGCGGGCTCAGCCGCACCACCCTTCCCACCACCAGGGTGGCGGGTGAGGGGAGCGTGGCCTCCGCGGCCTTCTGCACGATCTCCTCTAGCCGCCCCACCACCACCCGCTGCTCCGGGAGCGTCCCCCGGCTGATCACCGCCGCAGGAACGTCTAAATCCGCTCCGTGGGCCACCAGCCGATCCACAACCTGTGAAAGCCGCCGAAGCCCCATCAGCACCACCACCGTCGGTACCCGCACCAACGCCCCCCAATCCAGATCCGAAGGACCACCGCACTCGTGCCCCGTCACCACCGCAAACCCCGAACTGTACGCCCGGTGCGTCACGGGAATCTCTGCCGCCCCAGGCACCGCCACCGCCGCCGTCACCCCAGGTACCACCTCGTACGGAACCCCAGCCGCCCGCAGCGCCTCCACCTCCTCCCCCCCACGCCCGAACACGAACGGGTCTCCCCCCTTCAGCCGCACCACCCGTTTCCCAGCCCGCGCCCGCTCCACCAGCAACCGATTGATCTCCTCCTGCGACAGCCGATCCATAGCCCCCTGCCCCCCCACGAAGATCCGCTCCGCCTCCCGCGGCGCTTCCGCCACCAACCGCGGGTGCACCAGCCGGTCGTAGACCACCACCTCCGCCCCCCGCAGCACCCGCAGCCCCCGCACGGTGATCAACTCCGGATCCCCAGGCCCCGCACCCACCAGGTACACCCTCCCCCTCACCCCACTCCCTCCACCAACTCCCGGATCCGAGCCCACGCCTGCTCCCGCTTCCCCTCCCGCAGAAGCTCCCAGATCTCGGAGTCCACCACCCGGTACCACACCGCCCGCCGCCGCCCAAACTCCGGAACCCGCCGCGCAAGCTCCCCACGAATCTCTCCCGCCAACTCCAGAAATGCCGCATACTCCGGACCCAGCCGCTTTGCAATCTCGTCCCGCACCCGCACCGCCAGGGCCGGGGCCCTCCCAGAAGTGGAAACCGCCACCACCAACTCCCCCTGTCGGTAAACGGCCGGCGCAAGAAAACTGCAGTGCCCCAGATCGTCCACCGCGTTCATCCAAACCCCAAGCGCCTGCGCCTCCTCCCATACCTCCCGGTTCACCCCACGATCGCCCGGCGCCGAGATCACCAGCCACGCGCCCACCAGATCCCCGCGCCGGTAAGCGCGGGCTTCCCACCGGATCCGACCCTCCTCCGCCCACGCCCGCAGGCGCTCGGTCACCTCCGGAGCAATGACCACCACCTCCGCCCCGCACGCCACCAGCCCCCCCACCTTCTGCTCGGCCTCCACCCCCCCACCCACCACCACGCACCGCCGGCCCCGCAGATCCAGCACCACCGGGTAGTACGCCACCTTCATGTCTCCACCCCTCGCAGGTGTTCCCGCAGGGCGTCGATGAGGGGCTTCATCTTCGGATGCTCCGGCTCCACGGACACCCGGACGCCCCGGTCCAGCAGGGCCTGCCGCGAAACGGGCCCCACCACAGCCACGGTCACGCGGTCGTTCAGGGCCTCCCGCAGCATCTCCGCGCATCCCAGCTCCTCCGCGACCCGGAAGAGGTGAGTGACCTGCGGCCGGCTCGTCACCAGGAGGGCCGAAAACGCTCCTTCTACCAGGTCCCGCACGGCCTCCCGAAGCGGACGGGGATCCGGTGGAAGCATCCAGCGGTAGGGCTGGGCATCCACCACCGCAGCGCCGCGGCCAAGCAGATATGCACGGAGGGCTTCGTTTCTCTCCCCGTAGTGCTGCACGAAGACCGTCTTGCTCGCGAGCGGCACCGGATCCAGCGCCGCGCACAGCTCCGCGGTGGTGTACGGGCTCGGCGCGGCCAGGGTGGGGCGGATCCCCCAACGCTGGAGCACCGCGGTGGGTTTGGGTCCTCGGACCGCGATGGGAATCGTTCGCAGGGCCTCCAGGCACGCTTGCCCGAGCCCGAGATGCTCCGCAAGCCGGTACAGCCGCTCGGTGCCGGTGCCGGTCTGCAGCACCACCCAGTCCACCTCCCGCGCGCACAGCCGCTCAAGCGGCGCCCGCACCTCCTCGGGATCCACGTCCCATTCCACCACCGCGGGAGCACAGATCACCTCCCACCCGGCCTGATGCCCGAGCGCCACCAGGACATCGGGCATCCGGGACTCCAGCACGAGGACCCGCGGTGTCATACCCGTACCCCGATTCGGCATCCGTGGTGAGCCAGCAGTTCCAGGACCTTCCGGGCACTTTCCTCCGGCGACTCGCGGTGGGTGTCCAGCACCAGCTCCGCGGCCTCCGGGGGCTCGTACGGATCATCCAGCCCCGTGAAGTTCGGGATCTCCCCCCGCAGGGCCCGGGCGTACAGGCCCTTGGGATCCCGCTGCACCAGCACCTCCAGCGGGCAGCGCACGTACACCTCGAGGAAGTCCCGGATACGCTCCCGGGCCTCCCTCCGACCCTCCCGGTAAGGGGAGATCAGCGCCACCAGGACCACCACCCCGTGGCGGACCAGCAGTTCCGCCACGTACGCCACCCGCCGGATGTTCTCCAGCCGGTCCTCCCGGGAGAACCCGAGGCCGCGGGAGAAGTGCTGGCGCACCACGTCCCCGTCCAGAACTTCCACGGGATGGCCTTCCGCCCGCAGGTGCTCGGCCACCCGCTGCGCGATGGTGGTCTTGCCGGAACCCGGCAGCCCCGTGAACCACACACACATCCCCCGACGCAAAGGGGTATTCGCTCCCCCCTCTGCGGTGAGGCTTTCCACCTGCACGCCGTCCGCCCGCACGGCCAGGGTCAATCCGACGCCGCCGGCATGCAAACTCACGGTGAAGTGGCCCAGGGTCCGCATCTCTACCCGCACGGATTCCAGTACGAGGCCCTGCAGGGCCTGCAGGGCCCGGTTCACCTCCTCCAGCTGCGCCCGCACCGTCTGGCCCCGGGGTGTGCGCAAAAGCAACCCCGTCCAGATGCGCTCGCCCTCCGCGCGGCCGCGAGCACGGGCCCGGCCCGTCTGCAGCGTCATCACCGCGAGTCCTTCCAGCAGATCGACCAGTTCGCCCGGAACCGCTCCCGCCCGGGCGTGCTCCACGAGCTGCAGCATCCTCGACCGCTGGGGCTCACGTACGGCTCGGCTTAGGGCCTCTGCCTCCTCCATCACCAGCTGGGCTTCCTCCTCCGTGAGCGGGATGCGCGCCTCGGTCATTCCGCACGCCCTCCCACGGGCTCAGGGGCGGTGTCGTGGGCCTCCTTGAGGATGGCGTGGGCCTCATGCTCGAACCCTCCGGTCTCGATGGGGCAGTGGATGCCGCACTCCTTGGGAGCGCCCACCTCCCACCACCACCGGCCCGCCCGGTCGTCCTCGCCCGGCTGGATGGGACGGGTGCAGGGGTCACAGCCGATGCTGGTGTAGCCCTGGTCGTAGAGGGGGTGGACGGGAACCCCGTGGGTCGTGAGGTACTCCCACACCTCCTCCTTGGTCCAGTCCGCGAGCGGATTCACCTTCACGATGCCGTCGTGGTCGTGATCCAGCTCCACCTTTCGGATGTTGGCCCGGGAGGCCCACTGCTCCCGGCGCAGGCCCGTGATCCACGCGTCAAGCCCCTCCAGGGCGCGAACCAGGGGCCGCACCTTTCGGATCTGACAGCACAGCAGCCGCAGGGGCACGGACCGGTAGAAGAGGTTCACGCCGTGCCGCCGCACCATGGTCTCCACCTCCCGGTGGTCCGGGAAGAGCACCTCGAACCGCGCCTGCGGGTAGTGCTCCCGCACCCGGTCCATGAAGGCGTAGGTGGCCTGGGGCAGGCGTCCGGTGTCCACGGTGATCACCCGCACGTCCGGTCGGATGCGGGTCGCCATGTCCAGGATGGCCATCCCCTCCGCCTGGAAGGCGGTGACCACCGCCACGCCGTCCCCGAAGGTCTCAATGGCCCAGGCGATCACCTCCTGCGGGGAGCGATCGTCAAGCGTGATGGCGAGTTCCCCGATCTCCAGGTCGTCGAAGCTGAGCCGCCGCGGCATTCCGCACCTCCTCGCATCTATCCGCCCGAGAGGGCGGGCAGAATGGTGAGTTCCTGTCCGGGACGCAGCGGAGTATCGAGCCCCTGTAGCCCCCGGATGTCCTCCTCGTCCACAAAGAGGTTGATGGAGGGGTGGACCTGGCCGTCCGGGGTGAGGAGCTGGGCCGCAAGCTTGGGGTACTGCCTGCGCAGGGTCTCCAAAGCCTCCCGCACCGTCTTCGCCTCCACCTCGACCCGGTCCGCTCCATCCGTGAAGGGCAGGAACATGCCAGGGATGCGCACCACGGGTCGTCGGAGAACGGACTCTGCGGGAGCGGCCCTGCCGAGCGCGATGGCCTGCAGCGCCTCGTCCGGGTGCGCGTCCACGAAGTCCCGGAAGGTGTACTCCGTGCCGTGCTGGGCCTGCTCCCGCAGCCACGTCTCCACCAGCCGGCAGATCACCTCTGTGATCTGGTCTTCCGGAATGCGGCGCAGAAGCGGCTTCCCGATGGCGGCCCGCATTCCCAGTCCTCCGCGCAGGCACACATCGTACGCCTCCACCCGCACGCCCTTTGTGGGGTGCTGCGTGGTGGTGCCTTGCAGTCCGATATCGCCGACCCAGTGGTGGGCGCAGGCATGAGGGCATCCGTCCGTGTAGATGCGCAAACCCTCCACCGCAGGACCAAACCGGTGCTCGAGCTCCTCAAGGATCTGCTGCAGCTTCCCTTTCGTCTCCGCCACGGAGTAGTTGCAGAACTGGTGGTCCGTGCAGGCGATGGACCGGCCGTAGAGCCTATGGCGGTGCGGGTCCAGCTTCAGTTGCCGCAGCCGCTCCACGAGCCACTCCAGGCGTTCCTCCGGGACACCGGTCACGATGATGTTCTGCATGCGGGTGAAGCGCGCGTCCCCCCCGAACTCCCCGATGAGCTCACCCAGGGCCACCAGCTGATCCCCCCGCACCCATCCCATGGGCACCGGGATCCCCACGTACACGAGACCGGATTGCTTCTGCGGGTGGATGCCGAGGTGGTCCGTGTCCCGCACGGGCGGAGGGGCCGAGCCGTCCTCCAGCTTCCGGCCCAGGCGCTCTTCCACCATGGCCCGCACACCCTCCGGGCCGTAATCGTCCACCAGGAACTTGATGCGGGCCTTGGCGCGGCTCAGGCGGTAGCGGAGGTTGTGCTGCCAGGTGTCCGTGATGGCCCGCAGGACCTCGATGACCCATTCTATGGGTTCTGCGGGCACGAATACTCCCAGGTCCCGTGAAAGACGCGGCGTGGCGGAGAGCCCCCCGCCTACCCGCACCGCGAACCCCCGTCGGCCGTCCTTGAGTACGCCGACCAGGGCCACGTCATGGATCTCCGGGGCGTTGCACTGGGCGGGGCAGGCGCTGATGGTGTACTTGTGCTTACGGGGGAGGTTGCTGTAGTCGCGGTTCCCGTAGAAGAAGCGGGCCACCGCCTCCACCACCGGCCGTACGTCGAACAGCTCCTCCCGGTCCACCCCCGCCACGGGGCAGCTGGTGACGTTGCGCACCGTATCCCCCTCCCCGCCCACGGTGGTGAGGCCGCTCGCCTGGATCTCCTGGAGCACCTCTGGGAGCCGATCCAGCCGCACCCAGTGCAGCTGGATCCCCTGGCGCGTGGTGAGCTCCCCGTAGTTGCGCCCGTACCGCTGGGAGATCCGGCCCACGGCCACGAGCTGCTCGGGCAGGATGCGGCCGCCGGGGACCTTGATGCGTACCATGAAGGTGCCCACCTTGGGCTTGTCGTGGGTGAGGCCCCACCAGTTGAGGCGCACGATGTCCTCTTCGGGGACGGCTTCATACCCTCGCGCGATGAGCTCCGGGAGCTCCTGCACGATGTCGAGGGGGAACTTCTCCTGCTTGAGCCGCTCGATGGAGTTGCGCTTGAGCACGAGATCCCACGTGATCTGTGCGGTCTGTTCCGAACCGGTCACCTGTACCGCCATGCTCTCCCTCCTCTCTCAGCGCACGCTCTCCACGGGGCGTCCCTGCGCTCCAGCGAAGTGCTGCAGCAGGATCCGAGCGACCTCCGGCCGCATCACGTGCGGCGGCGGTAGCTGCCCCGAACGCAGGAGTTGCCGCACCCAGGTGCCGCTGGGGTTTACACGTTCCTCCGAGGGGTGCGGGCAGCTGCGCTCCGTGGCCATGGCGTCACACCGCCGGCAGTAGAAGGCCTCCCCGAAAAACAGCGGCACGATGCCGATGGCCTGCGGATCGAACCGGTCGAAGATGCGGTGGGCGGCATACGGCTCGTAGAACCCTCCCACTCCCGCGTGGTCCCGGCCGATGAGGATGTGGGTGCACCCGTAGTTCTTGCGCACGAGCGCGTGGAACACCGCCTCCCGTGGCCCCGCGTAGCGCATGGCAGCGGGGAAGACGCCCAGGAGCACCCGGTCACGAGGGTAGTACGCCTCCAGGAGCACCTCATAGGTGCGCAGGCGCACCGCGGCCGGCAGATCGTCCCCCTTGGTCTCGCCCACGAGCGGATGCAGCAGCAGCCCGTCCGTGACCTCCAGGGCACACTTCTGCAGGTACTCGTGGGCTCGGTGGATGGGGTTTCGGGTCTGGAACGCGGTCACCGTGCGCCACCCTGCCCGCGCGAAGTGCGCCCGGGTCGCGACGGGATCCAGCTCCAGTCCCGGGAACGCAGGCGGCGGCCGGTCCACGAGCCACACCTCCCCGCCCGCCACCCACGGGGACTCCCCCAGCAGCCGGGCCACGCCCGGATGCCGGCTATCCGTGGTGCCGAAGACCCACCGGGCCTCCTCCTCCAGGTCCCGCCGGTAGATCTCCTCCACCTCCATCACTGCCAAAAGTCCCCCAGCCCGCAGCGCGAGCCCGTCCCCCCGGCCAACGCTGCGCGCGAGCTCCTCCGAGACCGGCAGGGTGATGGGCAGGGTCCAGGGAAGGCCGGTGGGCAGGTGCATCTCGTGCACTACGGACCGATATGTCTCCTGCGTCATGAACCCCCGCAGGGGACTGTAGGCGCCCGTCGCGATGAGCACCGTGTCCGCGGCCTCCTTGGGCGCGAGCGCCACCGTGGGAAGGCGGCAAGCTTCCTCCCGCAGGATCCGTGCGTGTTCTCCCTGTACCATGCGTTGGACCAGCTCTCCGCCATGCGGCGCGATCACGGAGCCACCTCCGGGTACGAAACATCCCTCCCCCTACCGGGCGGGCAACTTCCGCACCGGCCGGATCGGGGAAACCCGCGGACTCTATTCGACTACCTCAGGGGGATCGCGGAAGGGATCAGATGCCCGCCACCCGACGGGCACAGACCGCCTTCCGCCCAGGACAGATACACTGACAGCGAAAGAGGCAGAGGGCAACCTGTCGCGTTCCCATGGCTAGATCTCACTGTACGCAAAGACCCGCATTCCGTCAAGCGGGGAGGTCGCCCCTTCCACGCGTTCAGGGCGACCTCCCCTGTGTTTACCGGGTTCTCACCATCGCCCGGTACTGGCGCGCGGGCTCCGAGTACGGAGCGGGTCCCACCGTGGCGCGGATCTCCACCTGGGTGTGGCGCTCCACCGCCGGCTTCCGGGTTCCACCGCCCTCCTCGCCCCACACCACCACCACCTGGGTACCAGGCTGGCTGTACCGCACATCCACCACGCCCAGGGACAGCACGGCCCGCTCGTTCGCGCTGTATCCGGTGTACTTGGAAAACCCGATGACGTCTCCGTTCTCGCTCAGCACCTTGTCGTAGGGCCAGACGGCATAGTTCGACAGGGGGAACTCCATGTACTTTGCCCGCGGCCCCTTCTGAAAGAGCGTGCCGATGGCCCGGAGCACGTCCTCCGGATTCCACACCAGGGTTACCTTGGTGCGTCGGGGTTCCCTGGCCATCTCCTCCAGGGCCTGGCGGCCGACGAATTCGTGATCGAACCTCACAATGCGTCCGGCTCCCAAATCGAAGGGGGTGAGATAGTAATCCTCCACGTTCTTAGAGTAGAAGCTGCCCCCTAAGGATCCCGTGGCCTCGAAGCTTGTGGCCGGTAACCACTCCCTGTACGCCCTCAGGTCCTCGCGGGTGTAGATAGCGGGCAGTGCGGTGGAGATCCACGCGGATTCCAGGGTGTTCGTGGGATAGGCCCGGGTTCCCACCTGGCGTAATCCGAACTCCTTCCCCGCCTCCAGGATGGCTCCCCGGACCTCCTCCCGTTCCTCCCATGGGCCGAAGATCTCCAGCCCCGCCACTCCCGCCATGCCATGGTGCAGGGCCCGGACCCTCCGACCTGCGATGGAGATCCACCCCATGTGGAAAAACTTGATCTCCGGTAGAGGCCCTCCGTTCAGCTTCTCCAGCAGCGGAGTCGCATTGGGACCTTGCAGCTGGAAGCGGTACATCTTCCGGCGGCCCCGGGGGTTCACCGCGCTCCGTTCATCCCGTTCGAACTCCACCCGGTACCCGTCCTTCTCCCCGTGGAACTGCACCCAGTTGTGGGCCATGGGGCGGCCCACCAGCTGCAGTAGCTCGGTTTCCAAGTAGAAGAGGACTGCATCCCCGATCACATAGCCTCGTTCGTTACAGACGTAGAGGTGCTTCGCCATCCCGGGCTCGAAGTTCCGGAAGCTATTCACCCCAAGGCGCGAGAGCAATTTGACCGCATCCGGACCCCGGATGTAGAGGTCCTCCATGTGGTGCGTCTGATCGAAGAAGGCCACCGTCTGCCGCCACGATTCCTGTTCCTCGATCCAGTTCGTGAACTCCCGAGGTACGTTGACGAACACGTAGGCACCCGTCGGGTTGTTCCTCAGGAAATCTACGATGTTCCCGGCGGATTGCACGATGTCTTCGAGCGTCCGGCAGGTTCCTGCAGGCATTGCCTTCACCTCCGCAGGGGTGTCTTTCTCCTCACCACTCCGACCAATCCCGTAACGGTGCGTTCCAGTCCGTGGGTCCCGGGGCCCGGGCCGAGATCTGCCAGACACTCGATCCCTTATTCGCGCCATGCCAGTGCCACGTCCCTGCCGGGATCACCACGATGTCACCCGCACGCACCAGCCGTCGTTCGGTCTCCGTGGCCACCACTCCCTCTCCCTCCACGAAGAAGAGGACTTGGTCGGTCGTGTGGATGTGGGGCCGGGTCCGGGCGCCGTGTTCAAAGAACACCACCACTAGCTCAACGCCGCCGGACCCTGCTGCCTCGTGGATGCGCTGCATCCGGACGGAGCCGCTGAACACCTCAGGCTGGTCCGGCTCCTGCGCGAGGGCGGGATCCACCCGTGCCCACTTCACGAAACCCGTCATCGGTCTCCTCCCCTCACGGAGATGGGAACGTGGGGGTTCAACGTCCGATACATCTCCGCCAGAACCCCCACGTCTTTCTCTCGGTAGCCCATGCTCGCCGCGATCCGGAGCACCTGCACCACGAGCCCGCAGACCGGGGCGGCAATCCTCGCCTCCTCCGCCATCCTCAGGAACAGCTCTACATCCTTTCGCAACAGACCCAATGCGAATCCCGGCTCGTATGAGCTCTGAAACGCCTCGCGGCCGAGGTAGCTCAGGACCCAGCTCTGGGCGGTTCCGCTCTCCATGATGTCCGCCAGCACCTTCAGGGGAAGCCCGTAGGCCATGCCGGTGAGCAGGACTTCGCTCGCGGCGACCATGGCAGCCGCTGCGGCCATGTTGTTGCACAGCTTGACCACCTGCCCGCTCCCCGAAGGTCCCACGTACACCACCCGGGATCCCAGGTGCTCCAGGAGGTGCCGGGTGCGCTCATAGGCGGGGCGCTCGCCACCCACCATGATGGTGAGGGTCCCTCGCTCCGCGCCCTCCACTCCCCCGCTGACGGGTGCATCCAGGGCGGCGATGCCTCGAGCGGTGGCGGCCGCCGCCACCGCTCGAGCTGTACCCGGGTCTCCCGTGCTGAGATCCACGAGAATCGTCCCCGGACGCATGGCGCCCAGCACACCACCGCTTTCCAGCGTCGTCTCCCGCACCGCAGCTGGATCCGGCAGGCTCAGGAGGACGAAGTCAGCTTCCGCTGCCGCCTGTGCGGCCGAATCCGCAACGCGGGCGCCTAACTGCTGGAGGGCCTCTGTCGTCTCCCGTCGGCGGTCGTAGACCCGGAGGGGCCACCCCGCGGCCAGCAGACGGCGGGCCATACGGCTCCCCATGTTCCCCACACCGATGAATGCCACCCGTTCTTTTCTCGCCTCCCCGGCCCGTCCCGCCGTCAACGCGTTCTCCTCCGCTCTAGAACCGAACCCACGTCCACTGTCCCCGACGCACCTGGAGAATCACCATGGACCGCCGCGGGTCCAGACCTACGTGGTCCCGGGGGCTAAAGTTGAAGATCCCTCCGATTCCCACCAGGTTCTTCGTCCCGGCCTCGATCTCGTCCCGGATGGCCCGGCGGAGCTGCCGCAGGTCTGCATTCCCTCCTCCACGGGCCACCACCCGCCCCACCGCCTGATGCAGGATGAGCATGGCATCGTACGCATGGCCTCCGAAGGCGCTCCGGGATCCAGGCCCGAACCGGCTCTCATAGCGGCGTACGTATTCCAGGAGGACCCTCCGTTGAGGGTCACTCACGTTCAGCTGCTCCGCCACCAGGATCTTCCCCGCCGAGACATAGGCTCCTTCCACGGTGGGCCCTCCCAGCTCCAGGAACGTCCGGTTCGCCACCCCCTGGCTCAGGTACAGGGAGAGCTGGGCACCCAGATCCCGCAGGTTCCGGACCACCACGTTCGCGGCCGGCGGAACCGCCCAGATCACCGCAGCCTGCGGATTCCTGGTGAGCACCCGGACCGCCTGGCTGCTGGCGTCCGTGGCCCCGTACGGGAAGTACTCCCTAGCCACCACCTCCAATCCCCGCTGCGGGGCGAACGCGTCCAGCTCCCGATCCCCATCCTGGCCGAAGGCATCGTTCGTCCCCAGGAAGGCCACCCGGCGGATCTTCAGCGTCTGCATGTGTGCGGTGATCAGGTCCACGTTCATTCGGCCATCGTGAGCGGTCTTGAAGACCCAGAACCGCTGATCCACAGGTTCCACAATGGCCCGGGCCGAGGCGAGTGAGATGGTTGGGACTCCTGCGTTTGTCACCGTGCTCACGATGGCCAGGGTTCCCGGGGAAGTGGTGCAACAGATGATGGCCGCAGCTCGCTCCTCCTCGATGAGGCGCCGCACCGCTACCACCGTCCGGGTCACGTCCGTCTCCCCATCCGTCACCACCCAGCGGATCCGTACTGTCCTACCACCTCCCTGCACCATCCCAAAGTCCGACTCGTACAGCTGCACCGTGTTCCGCTCCGGAATCCCCAGGGAAGATGCAGGTCCTGTGATGTCCACCACCACCCCCACGACGATCTCCCGCACCTGCCCTGTCCCTACGCTTGCCGCTCCGAAGGCCAGGCACAAGGCCCCGAAGAGAAGCGTCAGTCTCCGTCCGGTAAGCCGCATCCTACCCCCCTCCCTTCCAGATGTGAACCTTCGCGTTCGATTCCCCGTTCTGGATTCCTGACGACCTCCGTCAAGGGTGTGATGCTCCGGCTAAGGCTCCGGAAAATGGGATGTTCCTACGCCCGCACGCCCATCCGGGGAATGGCATGCCCCCCCAGGGCCACGTGGACCGTCTGGTATTCGCAGTAGAGCTCGAAGGAGAACCCACCCCCCTCGCGCCCCATCCCGCTGTGCTTCATTCCCCCGAAGGGAGTTCGCAGATCCCGCACGTTGTGGGAGTTCACCCAGATCATGCCTGCCTCCAGAGCCTGCGCGATCCGGTGTACTCGGTGCACGTCCTGGGTCCACAGGTAGGCCGCGAGTCCGTACCGTACCCCGTTGGCGATGCGGAGCATCTCCTCCTCCCCCTCAAACGGCATCACCACCACCACGGGCCCGAAGATCTCCTCCTGAGCGATCCGCATCTCAGGCCGTACGTCCACGATGAGGGTAGGCTGGAGGTAGTTGCCTCGAGGCAGGTTCTCCGGGCGGTTCCCTCCCGCGAGCACCGTGGCACTCTCCGCACGGGCGAGCTCCACATACCCCCGCACCCGCTGCCAGTGTTCGGGGTGGATCAGGGGGCCCACTTCGGTGGCGGGATCAAAGGGATCCCCCACCCGCAGGGCCTGTACCCGGGCCGCGAACCGATCCACGAACGTGTCGTAGATCCGCCGTTCCACCAGCAGTCGACTCCCGGAGGTACAGCGCTCCCCGTTGAGGGAGTAGCCCATGAATACCGCGGCGTCCAGGGCCCGATCCAGGTCGGCATCCGCGAACACGATGGTGGGGTTCTTTCCCCCCAGTTCCATGGAGCACCGTTTCAGGGTGGGAGCCGCATTCCGGAGGATTTCTATGCCCGTGCTGGTCTCTCCGGTGAAGGAGAGCACGGGGACCTGGGGATGCGCCACCAGGGCCGCGCCCGCGATTTCTCCGTAGCCATGCACCACGTTGAACACCCCGGGCGGCAGATCCGCCTCCTGGATGATCTCCGCGAGCTTCATGGCAGAAAGGGGTGACCACTCCGCGGGCTTGAGGACACAGGTGCACCCCGCAGCAAGGCAGGGAGCGACCTTCCAGGTCTCCAGCATGAAGGGGGTGTTCCAGGGGGTGATGAGGCCTGCCACGCCCACGGGCCGCCGGATCGTGTAGTTCAGGAACTCCCCGTCCTTCGGATAGGTAGCACCCAGAATCCTGGACGCCATCTCCGCGAAGAAGAAGAAGTTCTCAGCGGCGCGCGGGATCTGGGAACCTCCCGCCTGTGAGATGGGCATTCCCGTGTCCAGGACCTCCAGGAACCCGATCTCCTCCGCGTGTTTCAGGATCAGCTCGCCCACCCGACGCAAATACCGCGCGCGCTCCTCCGCCCGCATCCGGGGCCAAGGTCCTTCGTGGAACGCCTTCCGGGCGGCCTGCACCGCGCGATCCACATCCGCCGGGTCTCCCTCCGCCACCTCCGTGATCACCTCGTTCGTGGTGGGATTCAGGGTGGCAAAGGTGCGCCCTGACCGCGCCTCCACGAATTCGCCTGCGATGAAGTGCCGCACGGGCCGGACCTGCATTGTCTCTCCCCTATTCCTCCTCATGCATCGGTACCGTTCTCCTCGGCCACCACGGGGTTCTCCAACGTTCCGATTCCCTCGATCTCCAGCCGCATCACGTCCCCGGGCCGTACCGGACTGATCCCGCGGGGTGTTCCCGTCAGGATCAGATCTCCCGGCTCCAGGGTCATGAAGGAGGAGACCCACGTGATCAGCTGAGGGATCTTCCAGAGCATCTCCCGGGTGTTCCCCCTCTGCCTGAGCTCTCCGTTCACGTACACCCGCATCTCCAGATCATGAGGATCCTCGATCTCCCCCTCCACCACCCAGGGCCCCACGGGACCGAAGGTGTCGTAGCCCTTTGCCCGGACGGGGGGACGGTAGAAGTCCCCCACGAAGTCCCGAACCGTGATGTCGTTGGCAATGGTGTATCCCTGGACGACCTGCATGGCCTCTTCGGGTCGCACCTTGCGGCACCTCCGGCCGATGACCACCGCCAGCTCCACCTCGTAATGCAGGTACTCCACCCCCCGGGGGTAGACCACCGGAGCACGGTGTCCCACGAGGCAGGAAATGGGTTTGAAGAACAGGGGCGGCTCTTCCGGAGTCCGCATGCCCAGCTCCGTGGCGTGCTCCGGGTAGTTGAGGGCCACTCCGAGGACCTTCGTGGGACTCACGGGCGGGAGCCAGATCACACGATCCGGATCGTACCGGCGTCCCTCCGCATCGTAGAGTGCCCCTTCCCGAACGATACCCTCGTGAACGATGCCCTCCGCAGTGAATCGCACGCGCTTCATACATCCCGCCCGCTCTCTCCATCGAGCAATCCGTACCGCTGCAGCACCCTCCGGATGCGCCGCTGGTTCTCCTCGCTCGGCAGCACGAGCGGCAATCGGATCTCGGGGACGATCTTCCCGAGAAGACCCAAGGCGTACTTCAGCGGTCCCGGATTGGTCTCGACGAACAGGATGTCGTTGAGGGGAAGGAGCTCGTAGTGGAGTGTGAGGGCTCCCTGCCAGTCGCCGGCAAACCACAGGTCGTGCATACGTGCCACGCGGTCGGGGACCAAGTTAGCGGTGGCACTGATGGAACCGGCTCCCCCGATGGCCAGCATGGGATAGCATAGGAGCTCGATCCCACTGTAGAGCAGGAAGTCACGCCCGCAGTAGTAGAGGACCCGGTTCACGTGCTCGAAATCCCGGTTCGCCTCCTTCACCCCCACGAGGTTCGGGCACTCCTGGCGCAACCGCGCCAGCGTCTCCACCTCCAGATTCACCGCGGTCCGTCCCGGGATGTTGTACACGATCACCGGGAGCTCCGTGGCGCGCGCCACGGCTCGAAAATGCTCATAGAGACCCTGTTGCGTGGGGCGGACGTGGTAAGGCACCAGAACGAGAAGCGCGTCCGCACCCAACTGCTCCGCCCGGCGGATGAGGAACAGGGCCTCCTCGTGATGGTTCGTTCCCACCCCCGCCACCACTGGGACCCGTCCGGCCGCGGTCTCCACGGCGACGCGGATGAGCCGTTCTCGCTCCTTCAGGGTGAGGGAGGTGGCCTCTCCTGTGGTGCCCCCTACGGAGATCCCGTGGCTACCCGAGGCGATCTGCCACTCGATGAGGTCCTGAAGGGCCTTCTCGTCCAGCCGTCCGTTCCGAAACGGGGTGACCAGGGGAACAATGGATCCTCGCAGGCGGCGCAGATTCACAGCTACCCTCGGCGTGCCTGCATGGGTTTCGGGGGATTCTCTTCTGGAATGACTTCCTCCGAGTCCACCTGGCTCTTCCACTTCAAGTAGGCCTCTAGGGTGCGGAGCTTGTGCTGCCGTGCGAAGTGTTCGATCTGCAACGGATCCGCTCTCTGCTCGATGAGATCCAGGAGACGATCGTGCTCCTTCACGGAGTCCAGGCCCCGCTGCGGAATGAAGGGAAAGATGCTGCGGCGGATGGTGTCCATGCGGTTCCAGGTGGAACGTAAAAGCTCCAGCAGATACCGGTGGTCGCACTCCGCGCAGAGGGTCTTGTGGAACCGGCGGTTGAGGCGGTCAAAAAGCGGGAGATCGAAGGACGCCATCGCCTGGCGCATGCGCTCGTTCATGTGTCGCAGCTCTCGGAGAGTCCTCGGGGCGAGGTGGGGGGCCGCCAGGGCGGTGGCATACCCCTCCAGCAGGGCGAGCAGCGAGAGGGTTTCGGTGTAGGCCCGCTCGTCCACCTGGGCCACCCGGGCCCCCTGGTAGCGCTCGTACGTGACCACCCCCTCCGCCTGAAGCCGCCGGAGGGCCTCTCGGATGGGGGTGGGGCTCATGCCGAACTCCCTCGCGAGGGCGTCGATGCTGAAGCGGTAGCCGGGTCCGTACTCCCCTCGCAGGATGCGCTCGTAGATGCGCCGGTAGGCTTCTGCGTATTTCCCGTTTGGATGCATATTGACAATCCTATAGGATCTCACCTATAAAGACTCTAGCCAGGTTGTTGCCTTTTGTCAACTCACGGGATGGCCGAAGGATGAAAATCCCAGCGCCGCAAGTTGTCCGGGCTGGACATGTGGTCCTCTATGTCTCGGATCTCCAGGCCGCCCGTCGATTCTATGTGGAGCTTCTCGGGTTCTCCATCCTCCGCGAGGGACCAGACGCCCTGTACCTGCGTGGGTACGAGGAGCGAGAGTGGAGCCTGAAACTCCAGTTGCACTCCCGCCCCGGGCTCCGACACATTGCCTTCAAGGTGGCCGACGAAGAGGACCTCAACCGGGTCATCGACCTGGCGAAGGCCCTGGAACTTCCGTGGCGTGAAGAAGTGGAGTTCGATCGACCCCGCATGGTCCGCGTGCAGGATCCATTCGGATTCCCCGTGGTCTTCTACCGGCAGGCGGGCCGTCACCCCTCCCTCCTGCAGCAGTACCACGTCTACCGGGGCCCCGGCATCCAACGGCTGGATCACTTCAACCTGTTCAGTTCCCAGGTGCCGGACGTCATGCGGTTCTACATGGACGTGCTGGGGTTCCGGCTGACGGAGTACACGGTAGATGACGAAGGCCGGGTCTGGGGAGCATGGCTGCAGCGAAAGGGAAACGTACACGACCTCGCCCTCACCACGGGCCCGGGACCCCGTCTGCACCACGTCGGATACTGGGTTCCGGACGTCCAGGGCGTCCTGCGGGCAGCGGACATCCTAGCCTCCGCCCAGTGCACCCTCCAGATCGAACGGGGACCCGGTCGCCACGGGATCAGCAACGCCATGTTCGTCTATCTCCGCGATCCTGACGGCCACCGGGTGGAGCTGTATACCTCGGACTACCTCACCGTGGATCCCGAGTTCGAACCGATCCGCTGGCACCTGCACGATCCCCGCCGTCAGACGCTCTGGGGCCAAGCGGCCCCACAGAGCTGGTTCCAGGAGGGCAGCTGGGTCGAGGACTTCGAGGGACGGCTTGTGGAGGTGTCGCCGTGACCCTCGGCCAGCAGCTCGCCCAGTTCATCGCCGCGGGGATCGTCAATGGGGCCATCTACGCCCTGCTGGGGCTTGGCCTCGTGGTCATCTACTCCGTTACCCGGGCGGTGAACGTGGCCCAGGGGGAACTCGCGGCGCTGGGAGCCCTCCTCGCCGCGACCCTGGTGAGTGCGGGGTGGCCGGTGGAAGGCGCTCTGCTCGTGGCACCCACGGCGTCCGCCTTAGTGGGACTGCTGGCCTACCTGGCCGGTATCCGTCCCGTGCGCACCGCAAGTCCCCTCGTGCTCATCATCGTGACTATCGCCATGCACCTCACCCTGAAGGGCCTGCTGTTGTTGCTCTGGGGAACGGATCCGTATGCGCTTCCGCCCTTCTCCCAAGGACCTCCCCTGCGGATCTTGGGAGCCGTGGTGGCGCGTCAGAGCGTGTGGATCCTCCTTACCGCCCTCGTGGCCCTCACGGTGCTGTATGGGTTCTTCGGATACACCCTATACGGCAAGGCCCTGCGGGCCTGTGCCATCAACGATCTCGCCGCGCGCCTTATGGGCATCCGTCCCCAGACCATGGGAGCCATGGCCTGGACTCTGGCGGGAGCGCTCGGGGGCCTTGCGGGCGTGCTCATCACCCCTCTCACCCTCGCCACCTACGACATGGGGCTGATGCTGGGGCTCAAGGGGTTCGTGGGGGCGGTGGCCGCCGGACTCACCAGCTATCCGCTCGCGGTACTCGGGTGCCTGCTGTTCGGCATCGTGGAGTCCCTGGTGGCGGGAGTGCTCCCCTCCGGCTATCGGGATGCCATCGCCTTTGGGGTGCTCGTGATCGCCCTGCTCGTCCGTGCGGTCCTGGCCCTCCGCCAGGGCGTACTGGTGGGAGAGGAGGTTCTCACCGAATGAACCGCACCTGGCTCCTCCGGGGAGGGGGTCTATTGCTCTTGCTCCTGTTGCCATGGGTCCTCCGGGATCGCCTCTCCCTAACCATTCCCCTCGTCATCGGACTCCATGCGGTCCTGGCCATCGGGCTTACGCTGCTCGCAGGCCAGGCCGGTCAGGTCTCCTTGGGACAGGCGGCCTTCTACGGCATCGGGGCCTACACCGCAGCCCTCCTCACCGTCCGGTTGGGCTGGGACCCCTGGGTGGCCCTCGGCATGGCGGTGCTGGTGGCCACCTCTCTGGCCTATGCACTGGGAGCACCCGTGATGGTCCTGCGTGGGCACTACCTGGTTCTGGGTACCCTCGCCCTGAACGTGGTGGTGGAGGTGATCCTCCGCAACTGGCAGGACCTCACGGGCGGGGCGAACGGTCTGAGCGGTGTTCCTCCACTCCACCTGGGTCCCCTCGGTGAGCTCCGAGGAACCCTTCCCTACTACTACCTTACCTGGGGACTCGTGCTCCTCTCCCTCCGGATGGGGCACAACCTGCTGCGCTCCCGGGCGGGGCGGGCGCTCGCTGCCATTCGCGCGAGCGAGGTGGCCGCGGTCAGCCTGGGTATCCCACCGACCCGCTACAAGCTGCAGCTGTTCGCCTACAGCGCCGCGTGCGCCGCGGTGGCCGGCGGCCTGTACGCCTACGAGCTCGGGTTCGTGAGTCCTTCCCCCTTCGGGTTCGAGCTCTCCATCGCGGTCCTCGTGATGAGCGTCCTCGGCGGAATCCACCACCTCCCGGGGGCCGTTCTGGGTGCCGCCATCGTCACCCTGCTCCGGGAACTGCTCCGCAGCCTGCTCCCTCAGCTCTTCCGAGGCGGTGCCTCCGCGGAGTACGAAGCCGTGGTGTACGGCCTCCTGCTCGCCGCCACGGTCATTGCCGCCCCCACAGGGCTGTGGCCCCTGCTCACTTACTGGACACGCCGTCCGGCTCAGGAGCTCCGGATCCAGCTGGAGCGGCCGGTTCCCCCGCCACCCGCCCAGGTACCCACGGATCCTATCGGCCCTGCACATGGCAGCGATCCCGCGGTGGAGGTCCGGAGCGTGACCAAGCGCTTTGGCGGACTCGTGGCGGTAGACGGCCTCTCCTTCACCGTTCGCCCAGGGGAGATCTACGCCATCATCGGCCCCAACGGCGCGGGCAAGACCACGGTCTTAAACCTGATCACGGGACTCCTCCGGCCCACCACCGGGACCTTCGCCCTGTTCGGGTTCCCCGTCCACACGCTGCCCCCCGAGCGCATCGCTTCCCTGGGGGTGGCGCGTACCTTCCAGACTCCGCGGGTGGTGTGGGATCTCACGGTGCTGGACAACGTCCGGCTCGGCATGCACCTCCACCTGAGAACCGGCTTCCTCACCTCCCTCCTGGGCCTCAACCGAGGAGAAGAGGTACGGTCCACCCGTCAGGCGGAAGCGCTCCTGGATCGGCTGGGGCTCGCCGCACACGCCCACGAGATCGCTGCAAACCTCCCCTTCGGATCCCTGCGCCTGCTGGAGCTCGCCCGGGCCCTGGCCCTCCGGCCCCGGCTCCTCCTGTTGGATGAGCCGGCCTCCGGGCTCAGCGGGGAGCAGCGAGGGGAGCTCGCACGGCTCATCCAGGAGATCCGCGAGGAGGGCACCACGGTGGTGCTGGTGGAGCACGATGTGGGGATGGTGCTCCAGGTGGCGGACCGGGTCCTGGTCCTGCACCAGGGACGATGCATCGCGGAGGGGAGCCCTGCCGTGGTTCGGGCGCACCCGGAAGTGATCTCCGCCTATCTGGGCCCTGGCGGGGTCCAGGTGGCAACCCCGATCCCTGGCGATCTTCGCAGCGGCCAAAGGGCACAGGCATGAAGCCGCTCCCAGCTCAAGGCAGTCCGGAGGAAGCCCGCGACCTGCGGGGGCATTTACAGGTGTACGACCTCCACGCCTCCTACGGGCCCATACAGGCCCTGCGGGGTGCCACCTTGGAGTGCGCTCCCGGGGAGTTCGTGGCCGTCATCGGACCCAACGGGGCCGGCAAGAGCACTCTGCTCCGGGCGATCCTGGGCCTCCTCCCCCATCGCGGAGAGGTTCTGCTGGACGGCCGATCGCTCCGCGCGCTCCCCACGGAGAATCGGGTCCGCTGCGGCTTGGCGCTGGTCCCCGAACGCCGACAGCTCTTCGACACCCTCAGCGTGCTGGATAACCTCCTGCTGAGCGGATTCGGGCGGGGGCTGTCGCGGCCTCGGATGGAGGAGCGGCTGCGCTTGGTGTTCTCCCTCTTTCCGGTATTGGCCGAGCGCCAGCGAGCCCTGGCCCGATCCCTCTCCGGAGGCCAGCAGCAGATGCTGGCCATCGGACGGGCCCTGATGAGCGAGCCCTGTGTGCTTCTAATGGACGAACCCCTCCTCGGACTCGCCCCCCTCATCGTCTCGGAGCTGCTGGGTCTCCTCCGGCGGCTGTGTGCCCAGGGACTCTCCGTGGTCCTGGTGGAGCAGAATGCACGGGCGGCTCTCTCCGTGGCGGACCGGGCATATGTTCTGGAACGGGGGCGGATCGTCCAGAGCGGTCCCGCTCGGGATCTGCAGGCGGACCCCGCGGTGCAACGTGCCTATCTGGGCGGTCCCCCGGAGCCCGAGGCGTCTTCCGGGCGAGAGTCCTAGAGCGGCCCTCTCCGCACGCCCAGCGCCCGGATCAGGCGCTCGGGATCCCGGGACAGCTTCTCCCGGGTGCCGAGGGGATGGATCTCTCCGCCCTCCAGGAGAAGCCCGCGGTGCAGGATCCGGAGTGCCGCCTCCACCCGCTGCTCTGCGAGCAGAACCCCCGCTCCCTCCTGGGTGAGGCGTGTGAGCACCATCAGTACCCGCTGGACCAGTGCGGGCATCAGCCCTTCCAGCGGTTCGTCCAGGAGGAGCAAATGCGGGCGGAGGCAGAGGGCACGGGCGATGGCCACCATCTGCTGCTCACCGCCGGAGAGGGTCCCCGCAGGTTGGTCCCACCGCTCCCGCAGGATCGGGAACAGCTCCAGGACCCACGGCAGCACCTCCTCGGCTGAACCCCGCACCCGCAACCCCATCCGCAGGTTCTCGCCTACCGTCAGCTCGGGAAAGAGCCGGCGGCCCTGCGGGACGTACCCGATGCCGAGCCGGGGGATCTCGTGGGGCGGAAGCTGCGTGAGCTCCCTGCCGTCCAGCCGAATGCTGCCCTCCACGGGCCGCACCAGTCCCATGATGGCCCGCATCAGGGTGGTCTTGCCCGCGCCGTTGCGGCCGAGGAGCCCCACCACCTCCCCGGGGCCCACCTCCAGGGAGACTCCCCGCAGCACCGGCGCGCCACCGTATCCGCACACCAGCCCCTCTACGCGCAGCGTCCTCATCCTCCCGCTCCCAGGTACGCCCGCTGCACCGCAGGCTCTTCCTCCACCTCCCTCGGGGTCCCCTCGAAGAGGATGCGGCCCCGATCCATGACCGTCACCCGGTGCGCGAGATCCAGCACCACCGGGAGGTTGTGCTCGATGAGGAGCACGGTGGTCTTCTGCGCGACCCGACGGATCAGGCCGGTCCAGCGGGCGATCTCTTCCGGACTCAGGCCCTGCGTGGGTTCATCGAGCACCAGGAGCCGTGGTCGGAGGGCGAGTGCCATGGCCAGCTCCACAAGCCGCTGGTGACCGTACGGGAGAGCTCCGGCCGGCTCTTCCCACGTGTCTAGAAGCCCCACCGCCTCCAGCACCTCACAAACCCGGACCACCAGGGTCTCCCCCTGCGGTCGGAGGAAGCCGAGCGGGCCACGGAGCTCGGCCCGCTGGACCGCGAGCAGGACGTTCTCAAAGACCGACAGGCCCCGCAGCACCGCGGGGATCTGCAGGGTGCACGCGATGCCCAGCTGCACTCGGCGGTGGGCGGGGAGGAAGGTGATCTCCTGCCCCTCGAAGTACACGCGCCCGGAGGTGGGACGCAATCGGCCGGTGAGGAGGTTCGCGAGGGTGGTCTTGCCCGCACCGTTGGGCCCGATGAGGGCCCGGATCTCCGCTGCATCCACCCGAAAGTCCACATCGTCCACGGCCACAAGCCCCCCAAAGGTACGCCGGACCTTCACCGCCTCCAGCAGGGGCCTCATGGAAGCCACCGCCCTCCCCGCTTCCGCAGGCTTCCGAGAATGCCCTGAGGGAACACCCGGATGAGGCAGATGAGGGCGGCTCCCACCACCACGAGATACGCGTGCGTGAGACCGCTCGCCACCTCCACCGCGTACGTCACGAGGGCCACGCCCAGGAGCGGCCCCAGGGCAGTGCCCGCTCCGCCCACCAGCACCCACAGCAGGGGGTACACGGAGTACAGAACGGACGCAAAGGCGTTTCCCACATAGGCGAACAGCAGGGCATACGCGGCCCCCGCGGCGCCACAGAGGGCTCCGGAAAGGACATGCGCTACCCACCTGTACAGAAAGGGATCGTAGCCCAGCAGATGTGTGCGCTCCTCGTGCTCCCGCAGCCCCACCAGGACCCGGCCGAAGGGGGACCGCACGATCCACAGGCTCCCGAGAAGGGAGACGCCGAACAGAAGCAGGGCCAGGTGGTATCGGAGGACAGGGGGGACCTGGAGGGGAAGGGAGAGGCCCTGATCGGCCCAGGTGATGCGGTTGAAGTACAGGGTAAGGAGATAGCCCGTCTGCCCGAACAGCAGGGTTACGATGGAGAAGCGCAGCCCTGTGGTGCGGAGAGCGGGAATCCCCACCAGGGCCGCCATCACCGCGCTCCCGAGCACGCCCACGGGGAATGCCTGTGGAGCTTCTAGTCCCAGGTAGTACACCGGGAGCCCGGCGCCGTACATGCCAGCGGCGAAGTAGAGGGCGTGCCCCAGGCTCAACAGGCCCGTATAGCCCAGCAGGAGGTTGTAAGCCAGGGCGTAAGTGCTGAACAGGAGGATCCGGGTCACCACGCCGAGATGGTAGGGAGGCAGAACGAACTGCAGCACGCCAAGCCCCCCCAGGACCCCGAGGTGCAGCCCCCAGACCCGGTGCTTCCCTGACCTCATTCCGCTCGCTCGGCCCATGGTCCGCCCCGCCGCACCACCAGGACCAAAGCCACCACCAGGATGGTGAAGACGCGAGCAAGGGTGGGGGTGAAGAACAGAGAGACCAAGCTGTCCATCCACCCGACGAGAAGGCTCGCGGCCACCGTTCCCCCTAGACTCCCCAATCCTCCCAGGATGACCACCACGAAGGAGAGCAACAGGACATCGAGGCCCATGAGGTAGTGAGCCTGCTGCACGGGCACCACCAGTACCCCCGCCACCGCGGCCATCCCGGCACCGAGGGCGAACGCCGTGGTGTACACCCGTTCCACCGGGACGCCCAAGGCAACCGCCATCTCCGGATCCTGCCGGGTGGCCCGCATCATCAAGCCCAGATCCGTGCGGCGCAGCAGGACGCCCAGGCCGGCGAGAAGTGCCGCGGACAGGCCGGCCACGGCCAGCTTGTAGCCCGAGTATCCGAACCACGGGAACTCCACCGTGGCCCCAAAGGGCGCGGCGACGCCCCGGGCTTCGGGGCCGTAAAGCAGAAGAGTGAGCTGCTGGAGCACGTAGAGCACCCCCAGGGTGGCCACCACGGTGGGCTGGGCCGCGTAGCGGAGGGGGCGAAGCACCAGTCGATCCACCGCAACCGCCAGCGCCATCACCGCGGCAGGCGCGAGCACCAGGGCCAGGGGGAAACTCCCCGTGGCCGTGACGACCGCCCACGCCAGCACCGCGCCCAGCATGAAGAATTCGCCATGGGCCACGTTCACGATGCGCAGGATCCCAAAGCTGAAGGAGAAGCCCACCACCGTGAGGGCCAGCAGGAGCCCGGAGGTGGTGCCGTCTAGGAGGGCGAGGGCGAGCAGCCCGGGAGAGGGCATGCAGCAGGCTACAGGGGCTGCTTGCGGTAATCCGCCTCCGGCGGGTACAGGCTTTCCTCGATGCGAGTCCGGTGCACCACCCGCAGCTTCCGGCCCTCCACTCGGGAGATGAACTGCTGGCCGAAGGCCTGGTGGATCTGTCCCACGAACCGCTTAGGCCCCTGGGGGTGACCAAGCCCTTCCTCGAACCGCTCCGTGGCTTCCAGGGTCTCCACGAAGGCCCGGTAGTCCTCCCGGCTCCGGTTGCGGTAGCCGCTGCGCTCCACGATCTCCTTGATGACGAACAGGGTTTCCCACACCCCGAACATGTGGGAGTAGGTGGAGACGTCCCGGGGGTCGGTTCTGCTGGCCCCGTTCGCGTCCACCCCCACGGCCTCCCGGAAACGCCGCTCCCACAGGGTGTTGTACTGCCCCGCGTACCGGGGTAAGGCCTCCCAGAAGTAGGTGCCCTCCAGGAACTCCAGGCCGGGGCTTCCGAGGTCCACGCCCTCCAGAGAGTCAATGAAGCCAAACAGCTGCGGCCGGCGCCGGCCGAAGTACTCCCCCATCTCCCGCACGAAGGTGAGCACCGCAGGTCCCACCATTACGTGGTAGATCACGTCCACGTTTCGGGGAATGCGGGGGAAATATTTCACGAAGCTGGTCTCCGTGGGCGGAATGGGAACCAGGGCCACGATCTCCGCACCCAGGCGCCGGGCGGCGGCGGTGAAGAAGTCCCGGTGGTCGTAGCCGAAGGCGTAATCCGGGAAGATCATGGCGATGCGCCGGCCCAGGTTCCTCACGATCCAAGGGGCCACCGCGGTCACCTGGGACCGCACGTCGGTGATTCCGGGTTGAAAGGTCCACCGGTTGAGCTTCCCGGAGGGTACGTGGTACCCCTCGCTCACCACCAGGTAGGGAATCTTCAGTTCCGCGGCCCGGGGCGCACACGCCACCACCACGTTGGAGAACAGGGTGCCGAAGATGAAGTCCACCCGGTGCTGCAGGGCCAGTTTCTCCATCACCTCGATCCCGCGCCTGGGATCCGTTCCGTCATCCTCCACCACCAGCTGCACGGGACGGCCCGCGATCCCCCCCTGGGCATTGATGGTCCGTATCGCGGCGCGGGCGGTACGCTCGTACCACTTCCCGTACACGGCTCCGATCCCCGTGCGGTGGGCCTGGAGTCCTACCCGCAGAGGGGATTGGCCCGCAGCTCCCGCGTACGCGTACGGGGCCAGCAGGCGGAAGGCGCCCATGCCGAGGAGCGCCCCCGCGGTCTTCAGCAGCTCCCGTCGGGTCAGCAACCGAGCGGACATGCAGACCACCTCCAATTGTCTATTGTAGAGATCCCCTATTTAGGGGGCCGTGGGGATTGGATCTCCGCTTACCCGGCCTCCGGCTTGGGCCGCAGGCTCGGAAGGGGAGGTGCAGCGGGTTTCACGGGCTCCGGAGCCGCCTGGGGAGCCGGCGCAGACGCAGGGGAGGGTGCAGGCTCCAAGCTTTGTCCGCTCACCAGCCGGCTCAGCTCCTCCGCGTCCAGGGTTTCCTTCTCCAGCAGGGCCCGGGCGATCCGTTCCAGCTTGTCCCGGTTCGCCTCAAGGGTCGAGCGGGCCCGTTCGTAACACTCGTCGATGATGCGGCGCACCTCCTTGTCGATCTCGTAGGCCACTTCCTCGCTGTAGTTCCGGCTCTCTACCAGGTCCCGTCCCAGGAAGATGGGACCGTGGCGCTTGCCGAAGGACATGGGGCCCAGCTTTTCGGACATGCCGTACTCCGTGACCATGCGGCGGGCCATGTCCGTGGCCTGCTCGAAGTCATTCTCCGCCCCCGTAGTGACCTCCCCGAACACGAGCTCCTCTGCCACCCGCCCCCCCATGGCCACGGTGATCTCGTCCAGCAGCTCCGCCCGGGTGCGGGTATACCGGTCCTCCGGGGGCATCCCCATCACGTAGCCCAGGGCCATGCCCCGGGAGACGATGGTCACCTTGCTGGGTGGATCCGCGTGCGGCAGGAGCTTGCGGAGCAGGGCGTGCCCGGCTTCGTGGTAGGCCACCAGTTCCCGCTCCCGGGGGGAGAGCACCCGACTGCGTCGCTGCGGCCCCGCGATGACCCGCTCGATGGCCTCGTCGAATTCGGCCATGGTGATCCTGCGCTTGTTGCGGCGGGCGGCCAGCAGCGCCGCCTCGTTCACGAGGTTCGCAAGGTCCGCGCCGGAAAACCCCGGGGTGCGCTTGGCGAGCAGCTCTACGTTCACGTCCTCCGCCAGGGGCTTGCCCCGCAGGTGGACCTCCAGGATGGCCTTGCGGCCCTTGGTGTCGGGGTTGTCCACCACGATGCGGCGGTCGAAACGGCCTGGGCGCAGCAGAGCCGGGTCCAGGATGTCGGGCCGGTTGGTGGCCGCGATGACCACGATGCCCGCATTGGGATCAAACCCGTCCATCTCCACCAGGAGCTGGTTCAGGGTCTGCTCCCGTTCGTCGTGCCCGCCTCCGAGCCCTGCGCCCCGCTGCCGGCCCACCGCGTCGATCTCGTCGATGAACACCAGGCACGGGGCGCTCTTCTTGGCCTGGTCAAACAGGTCCCGCACCCGGCTCGCACCCACCCCCACGAACATCTCTACGAACTCCGAGCCGGAGATGGAGTAGAAGGGCACCCCTGCTTCGCCCGCCACCGCCTTCGCCAGCAGGGTCTTCCCGGACCCCGGCGGTCCCACCAGGAGAACCCCTCGGGGGATCTTGGCCCCCAAGGCCTGGAACTTCTTGGGGTGCTTGAGGAACTCGATGATCTCCTGCAGCTCCTCCTTGGCCTCGTCCACGCCCGCCACGTCCTCGAAGGTCACCCGGGGCTTGGACTCATGGTGCAGCCGGGCTCGGCTCTTCCCGAAGGACATGGCCTGGTTGCTGCCTGACTGCGCCTGCCGGATCATCAGAAACCACAGCCCGATGATGAGGAGCACGGGCAGAAAGCTGCTGAGGAGGTTTGGCCAGGGCGAGTTGCGGGCAGAGGCCTCGATGCGGAAGGGAATCCGCCGCTCCCGCAGCATCTGCTGGATCTGCGGTGTGGTCTCCCGGGAATAGGTGGTCCGGAAAGGCTGTCCGTCGCGGGTGGTGCCGTAGATGGTGCTGGAGTCCTCGTTGAACACCACGGTGTCCCGGATCCGTCCCGCCTCCACCCAGCTCAGGAATTGACTGAAGTCCACGTAATGCGGGGGCGTCCGGGTGCTCCGGTACATGGGCACCAGGACGAACAGCACCACGGTGATCACCATGGACCAGATCAACAGACTGCGTAGGTACCGGTTCGCCACATCCTCCTCCCTACCGGCCACCTCCGGCCGCCCCATTATAGCATCCCGAGCCCCCGCCTCCCGCCTCCAGCCGCCACGCCCGCATCCGCAGGCACCGGCCACCCCGGGAGGGAGGAAGCGCGGCCGCGCAGTAACCGATCACCCAGAGGACCTCGCCATCCCGGGTGGCCACGATTCCCACCCCTTCCCGCTCCCACCGTGGAACCCCAGCCTCCGTGAGGACGTCCTGCACCTTACGATGCCCCCCTCGAAGCCGGATCCGATCCCCGGGCCGGCGGTTGCGGAGCACCAACCCCCGCTCGCTCACCGCGGGATCCAGCTCCACCTCCCACTCCCCCCGAGCCGTCCCGGTTCCCTCTACCGGCTCGATCCTCGCTTCCACGAAAAGCCCGAGTTCCGTGCTGAGGGCCTCCCCTGGCACGGGAAGCGGCACCTCCACGGCCGGAGGAGGTTGCATGCTCCCCCGATCCAGGATCAGCACCTCCCGGGCCAGCCGGGCCCGCACTCCCCCTGGCAGGGCAAACTCACTTCCCGTCTCCCCCCGCAGGACCGCACGGCGGATCTGTTCCACGTGAACGAACGTGGCATCTGCCCCGATTCCCAGCTCCTCCGCAAGCGCCCGGAGCAGCCGTCGTTGGAGGGCGGGGGCGAGTTCCCGCAAGCCCAGGCGGTCCACCCGCAAAGCGTCTTCCGCCCTGCGGACCACCAGGGCCTCCCGAAGGGTCTCCAGCTGCTCCTCCCACCAGGCTTCCTCTGCCCGAACCATCTCTGCCAGGTGCGCCAGGGCTTCCCGGACCCGCGGGTTTTCCCGCTCCAGCAGGGGAAGCACCAGATGTCGGATCCTGTTGCGCTGGCGCGCGAGATCCGCGTTCGTGGGGTCTTCCCGCCAGGACAGGCCAAGGGCGGAGAGGAACCTCCGGAGCTCCTCGCGCCGGGTCCACAGCAAGGGCCGGACGACCTCGATCCCCGGCCGAAGGGGTCTGCGGGGAGGGATCCCCCCGAGCCCCGCCACGCCCGTACCCCGCACCAGCCGCAAAAGCACCGTCTCCGCTTGGTCGTCCAGGGTGTGGCCGGTGGCCACCACGGAGGCACCGACGGTGGCCGCCATCCGGCTCAGGGCTTGGTAACGGGCCTCCCGGGCACGGGCCGCCAGGTTGGGATCCTGCGCCCTGAGACCGGTCAGCCGCTCCAGATGGAAGGGAACGCCCAACTCCGCGCACAGGCGTTGGACGAAGTTCGCGTCCTCGTCCGCCTCCGGGCGCAGGCCGTGGTGCACGTGGCCCACGGCGAGCTGCAGGTCCCAGGACTCGGGGAAACGTCGCAGGATGTGGAGGAGGGCGGTGCTGTCGGCTCCACCCGAGCACGCCACTAGGATCCGGGCACCGGGTGGAAACAGGTGGCATTCGGTCACCGCTCTCTGGATGCGGGCGACCAGGCGATCCACAGACACCGAAGACGCCATCCCCGGGACTCGGAGTCCCCGCGAAGCCGCGGGTTGTACCACTGGTGGCGGCGGTGGGACTCGAACCCACGACACCGCGGGTATGAGCCGCGTGCTCTGACCTCTGAGCTACGCCGCCCCCTTCCTTTTTACCATCCCACGGCCCCGCAGAGGAAGCCAGGACCCGAAAGGGACGGTTACAATGGCGGTGATGCGCTCCGTGTGGGGAGTGGTGCTCCTCCTGCTGGTGGCTGCCACGCTGCGGTTCTGGCGGCTCGGGGAGCCCCCAAAGCAGTTCTTTGACGAGATCTACTATGCCCGCACCGCTCAGGAGTACCTCACGGGACAGCCCCTCTACGAGTGGACCCATCCGCCCCTCTCCAAGCTCCTCCTGGCGGGGAGCGTACGGGTCTTCGGATTCACCCCCTGGGGATGGCGCTTCGCAAGCGCCCTGGCGGGGGTGCTGGCGATAGCGGTCCTCCACGCGCTGGGGTGTGCGGTGTTCCAGGACTCCCGGAAGGGTTTCGTGGTGGGGGTGCTGGGGACCGTAGACAGCCTCCTCCTCGTGGAGTCCCGCATCGCGAAACCCGAGATCTTCCTCCTGCTCTTCTGCACCGCCGCCTACGCCGCGTGGTGGACCGGACTCCGCACCCGCCGCCCAGGATGGTATCTCGTCGCGGCGCTCTGTGCGGGTGCGGCAGCGGCCACGAAGTGGACGGGCCTCACGAGCGTGGGGATTCTGCTCGTGGCCAGCCTCCTGGCCCTGCGACGAGGAGAGCTCCCGGCTCCCGGGCTCAACTTCGCCGCCCTGCTGCTCCTTCCCGCGGTCCCTTACGCGGCCTCCTACCTCCCCCACCTCCTGCGGGGAGAGAGCCTTGCGGATCTCCTGCGCCTCCACGAGAACATGTACCGGTACCACAGCACCCTGGTGGCTACCCATCCGTATGCGAGCCGTTGGTGGACCTGGCCCCTGTTGCTGCGGCCCATGTGGTACCACTACGAGGTGCAGTCGGGGATCATGACGGGCATCTTCGCGGTGGGGAATCCCGCGGTGTGGTGGGCCATCCTCCCCGCGGTCGGACTCGTGGCCCGGCGGGCGCTCTCCACCGGCCCATGGAGGGACGTGTTCATCCTCCTCGGATTCCTCTCCTCCTACCTTCCCTACGCCTTCATCGGCCGGCTCCTCTTCATCTACCACATGCTGCCCGCCCTCCCCTTCGCGTACCTCGCCATCGCGGAGGCCCTGGAGGGGGTAGAGGAGCGGGTGGGGAAGGAGTGGGTGCGGGCGTACCTCCTGCTGGCGACTACGATCTTCGCGTTCCAGCTGCCGGTTCTCGTGGCATATCCCGTGCCCGCCCGGTGGCTGCGGTGGTGGATCTGGATGCCCACATGGGTATGAAGCTTTCCCTGAGTGCCTTCTTTCCCGCCCACAACGAGGAGGGCAACGTCGAGCAGACCGTGCGCCGGGCGCTGGAGGTGCTGCCCGCGTACGCGGACCCGTTTGAGGTCATCGTGGTGGACGACGGGAGCACGGATCGCACCGCGGAGGTGGTGCGCCGCCTCATGAAGGAGGATCCTCGGGTGCGGCTCGTGCAGCACGATCGCAACCGCGGCTACGGGGCGGCCCTGCGCACGGGACTTGCGGCCGCCCGGTACGAGTGGGTGTTCTTCAGCGACGCGGACCTGCAGTTCGACCTCGCGGACCTAGGCCGCCTGATCCCCCTTACAGACCGAGGGGACCTCATCGTGGGCTACCGCCTCCGACGGCAGGACCCGTTTCATCGCCGCCTCATCGGGCGGGCGTGGAACCTCCTCATGCGATGGGCCTTCGGGGTGCGGGTGCGGGACGTGGACTGCGCCTTCAAGCTCATGCGTCGGGAGGTGGTGCAGCGCCTGCCCCTCCGAAGCGACGGGGCCTTCATCAGCACGGAGCTGCTCTGTCGGGTCGCGGCCGCGGGAGCCCGCATCGCGGAGGTCGGGGTTCCACACTACCCCCGCCGGTGGGGCCGGCAGAGTGGAGCAAGCCTGCGGGTGATCCTCCGGGCCCTGGCGGAGCTGTGGCGGCTTTGGCGGGATCTCAGGCGGGCTTCCGCGCAAGGAGAAGCAGCATCCACCCCAGCAGCGCCAGATGCAGGAAGGAGAGGACGGCGGTCACAGGAGGGGTGAAGAGGTTCCACGCCGCGTGGTTGAGGGGAGTCCGCGTTGCGGGGTGCGCGCTCAGGTAGGCGAGGCCGTAGAGGAGATCCACCAGGAGCAAGGAGGAGAGGGCGAGGACCTCCGGGAGCCCCGCCCGTCCGTGGCTCCAGGCGAGGATCCCAAGGGGCAGGGCGGGAAAGAGATAGCGCTCGTGCATCCGGGTGCCCAGGCTGAAGGCGCTTAGGAAGAGGGTGGCCGCAGCCAGGTAAAAGAACCCGGGTTCACGAGCTCGACGACACCGCCACAGGATCGTCCCTCCCACCGCCCCCACGAGCAGGAGTCCCCACACGCTGGCCGGCATCCCCATCCACCGCGTGGCGTCGGGTTTCCAGTTGAGCCCGAGGAGGTGCCACAGGTTCAGGGCGTTCACGGAGCCGTAGGGGTAGACCCGGGCGGCCTGGAGCACAAGGGCGGCAAGGCGGGTGGGCGTCAAGCCGAACCAGAGGGAAGGGAGCACCACAGCCGCGGCCCCGGCTCCCACAACCCGCCCCCAGTTCTCCCGCCGCAGTTCTCCGGTACGAACCGCCCACAGGCCGATCACGGGCAGTACCAGGGCGTACTGGGGCTTGGTGAGGACCCCCAACCCCAGGAGGGCTCCTCCCAGAGCTTCTCTGTGGTTCTGAAGCGCCCACCAACCCCCGAGGATCCAGGCCATGGCCACGGATTCCGCCTGCCCCCACAGGGCTCCGACGCAAAGCACCGCGGGGTTCCACAGGTACCAGGAAGCGGCCCGCGATCCAGCAAGCCGCGCCAGTACCCCTGCCACCGCGAAATCCGCGAGGGCGGGGGGAAGCTTGACGAGCACCGGGCCCGCCTGCGGCACGTGCCGCGCCAGGATCCCCACAGGCCACAGCACGAGCAGGTAACCGGGGGTGTAGTCCACGAAGCTCTCCGGAGCGTAGAAGCGGAAGGGCCCCGTCTGGGCCATCCGCAGGGCCCAGGACTGAAAGGTGGCCACGTCCACCGCGTGTCCGGGAAGGAGCAAGAGAAGGCCGCGGAGGAGCGCAGGCCAAAGCCAGGTGGATCCTGATGGGGCCCTCATGCCACCATGGTAGCGGATCGCCGGGAAGTCGCCGGAAAGCACCGAGGAAGGTCAGGATGCGGATCGGGGTGCCCAGGGAGCGCAAGGACCAGGAGTACCGGGTGGGCATCACGCCCGCGGGCGTGATGCAGCTGGTGCAAGCCGGCCATCAGGTCCTCATCGAGGCAGGAGCCGGCGAGGGGAGCGGGTTTGCAGACGAGGAGTACCGGCGCCGGGGGGCCCACATCGTCCGGGACCCCTCGGAGGTGTGGGGATGTGACCTGGTGATGAAGGTGAAGGAGCCCCTTTCTGAGGAGTACCGATACCTGAGAGAAGGGCTTGTGCTCTTTGCCTTTCTGCACCTCGCGGCGGACGCTCCGCTGACCCAGGCGCTGGTGGCCTCCCGCGCGGTGGCCATCGCCTACGAGACCGTGCAGCTCCCGGACGGGGAGCTGCCTCTGCTCACTCCCATGAGCGAGGTGGCAGGGAAGCTCGCAGTACAGGAGGCCGCCTACCATCTGAAGCGCACACAGGGCGGGAAGGGCACCCTCCTGGGAGGGGTAACCGGCGTCGCACCGGGGACGGTGGTCATCCTGGGCGGCGGCGTGGTGGGCACGAATGCCGCGCGGGTGGCGCTGGGGATGGGCGCACAGGTCACCATCCTGGAGAGAAACTTCCGGAGGATGCTGTTTTTGGACGACGTGCTCCACGGTAGGTTCCAGGTCCTCACCAGCAACCCCTACACCATCGAGCAGGCGGTGGCGTATGCGGACGTGCTGGTGGGCGCGGTCCTGGTCCCCGGAGCCCGCACGCCGCGGTTGGTGACGGAGGAGATGGTGAAGGCCATGAAGCCCGGGTCCGTCATCGTGGACGTCTCCATCGATCAGGGTGGGTGCATCGAGGGGATCCGGCCCACCACGCACAGCGATCCCGTGTACGTGCGGCACGGGGTGATGCACTATGCGGTCACCAACATGCCCGCGGCCGTCCCCCGCACCTCCACCGTGGCCCTCACCAACGTCACCGTCCCCTACGCCCTGGAGATCGCCGCGAAGGGGTGGCAGCAGGCCTGTCGGGAGGATCCGGCGCTCCGGAGGGGACTCAACGTGGTGAAGGGCACCATCACCCACCCGGGCGTGGCCGAGGCCCACGGACTCCCGTATGCCCCCGCGGAGGAGATCCTGGGAGGATCCCGTTAGACGTCCCGGAAGATGGCGAGGGGCTCGCGGGGCCACTCCGGACGAACCCGGCCGGCCGCGATCTCCTCAAGCGCCATGGTGACCGGATTCTGGGAGTCGACGTCCACCAGCGGCAGCTGGCCCGTGCCCAGCTGCTGGGCCCGCTTCGCCGCCAGCATCACCAGGGCATACTTGTTGGGCACACGTTCAAGCAGCACCTCAAGGGGCGGTCGGATCATGCCACCTCACCTCGCGTGGCCCATTGTAGCGGATCCGGGAAACCTGTCAAAGTCGGTTCGAGGATAGGCGTCACCGCGAGCCGGGAGAGGAAGTGCGCTCCCTGTAGGCCGTACAGGACTCCCGGATCGGGCACTGGGGGCACCACGGCGCACGGGCCCGGCAGATCTCCCGGCCGTGGCGCACCAGCAGGAGGTGGAAGGAGGCGTGCCGGGCGGGCGGAACCAGGGCTTCCATCCACCCGTGCGCGGCTTCCCGGGACATCCCGGAAGGCAGCAGTCCGATCCGCCGCGCGACCCGGTACACGTGGGTGTCCACGGGGAAAGCGGGAAGGCCCAGACCGAACAGCAGCACGATGGCCGCGGTCTTCGGTCCGATCCCCACCTGCCGGCAAAGCCACGCCTTCGCTTCCCCCGGGGGCAGGTTCCGGAGAAACTCCAGGGAGGGTTCGCCGTGGACCTCCGGGAGAGCCCAGAGGATGGCCCGGATGCGGCGAGCCCGTGTCGCGCCCAGGCCCGCGGGCCGGATGAGGGCCTCCACCGTGCGGAGGGGGGCATCCCGCACTCCGCTCCAAGTGCGAAAGCGGACCCGCAGCCGCTGGAAGGCCCGATCGCTGTTCCGGTCCGAGGTGTTCTGGGACAGGATGGCGTGCACGAGGACCCCCACCGGATCTCCGGACACCCGGCTCGGCATCCGGCCATAGAAGGCCTCCAGCTGGAGGTCCACAGCCCGGGCTCTGTGCCGGAGTACCGGGGAGGGAGTGGGCTCCATCACGAAGCCGACAGGGGCGCGTGCACCTGTCGGGAAAGGGAGAGGGCGTTGTGCACCGCATATCCCGCCACGTCGTTGTTGTAGAAGACATACACGTCACGTCCCCCGCGCAGCTCCTCCCGGATCCAGGCGGCGTCCTGGTGGATAAACGTCTCCGGGTAACGGCTGCTGTAGAGGGACCCGGGTCCGTGCCGGCGCAGGTAGCTCCAGCAGGCCACACGGGGCACCCGTACCACAGGCCGATCCAGGGGCTGCGGGTTCATGCCCGGGAGCAGCACCTGGAAGGGCCAGTCCGCCCCCACCACCGCAGCGCCCTTCACCTCCAGCCGCCGGAGGACCGTCTCCGCAAACCAGGAGGGGTCCCGGAACTCGAAGGCGTGCCGCACCCGGCCGGGAAGCGCCTGCAGGAAGGCTTCCAGAAGGTCTGGATCCGCCCGGAAGCGGGGGGGAAGCTGCCACAGGACGCAGCCCAGCTGGTCTCCCAGGGGCTCCGCGGCGGCAAAGAACCGGTGTAGGGCCTCTTCGGCCTCCCGCAGGCGGCGGATGTGGGTGATGAAGCGGCTGCCCTTGAGCACGAACCGAAATCCCTCTGGGACCTGCCGGGCCCACGCCTCGAAGGTTCTGCGGGGTGGCAGGCGATAGAAGGTCACGTTGAGCTCCACCGCGTTGAAGTACTTCGCGTAGTGGGGTAGCCACCGGCGCGGCGGAAGATCCTCCGGGTACAGCACCCCCACCCAGTGCCGGTAGTTGAACCCGGAGGTGCCGATCCACACGGTGGCCATGGCTCACCGGAGCAGGCGGATGCGGGCAAACCGACGCTTGCCCACCCGCAGCACCATGCCGTCCCGGACCTCTACCCGCGCCTCCGGATCCTCCAGTCGCTTCCCATCCAGGCTCACGCCGCCCTGGAGGACGAGCCGACGCGCCTCGCTGCGGCTCTGGGCGAGGCCCGCCTGCACCACCAGGTGCGCGATGGGCAGGCGCCCCTCCAGCAGGTCCGCCTCCCGGAGGGAGACCTCCGGGATCTGCTCCGGTAGCTGCCTGCGGGCGAAGACCCGATCGAAGGCCTCCTCTGCAACCCGGGCGGCCTCCTCCCCGTGCCAGAGGCGGACGATCTCCCGGGCAAGTCGGCGCTTCGCGTCCCGGGGATGTACGGTTCCCCGCTCCAGGCCCTCCACAAGCTCCCGGAGCTCCCCCTCGGGGAGCTCTGTGCACAGCTCGAAGTAGGTGGGCATTAGGGGGTCCGGCAGGGACATCACCTTGCCGTACATCTCCTGCGGGGGCTCGGTGACCCCGATGTAGTTGCCCAGGGACTTGCTCATCTTCTCCACGCCATCCAGTCCCGGCAGCAGCGGCATGAGGAAAGCCACCTGGGGCGGCTGACCGAACTCCCGCTGGAGGTTCCGCCCCATGAGGAGGTTGAACTTCTGGTCCGTGCCTCCGAGCTCCACGTCCGCCTGGAGGGCCACGGAGTCGTACGCCTGACAGAGGGGATACAGGAGCTCGTGGAGGCCGATGGGAATCCCTTCCCGCCATCGTTCCGTGAAGTCGTCCCGCTCCATCATCCGGGCCACTGTCACCTTGCTGGCGAGCCGGATCACGTCCGCGAAACGCATGGGCGCCAGCCACTGGCTGTTGAACACCACCTGGGTGCGCTCCGGGTCCAGGATGCGGCTGTACTGCGCCCGGTAGGTGGCGGCATTGCGCGCCACCTCTTCCGGGGTGAGCATGGGGCGGGTCTGCTTTTTGCCCGAAGGATCCCCGATGAGGGCGGTGAAGTCTCCGATGACGAGGATGGCCTCGTGCCCCAGGTCCTGGAACTGCCGGAGCTTGCGCAGCACCACCGCGAACCCCAGGTGGATGTCCGGGGCCGTGGGATCCAGCCCCAGCTTCACCCGCAGCGGCCGCCCCTCCCGCAGCTTGGAGAGCAGCTCCTCCTCCGAGACGATCTCCGCAGTTCCCCGACGCAGAAGCGCCAGCTGTTCCTCCGGCGGAAGCCTTGCACTCATCGCTGCCTCCGCGAGGGCCAGCCCAGGATCTCCGGGCGGGCCTGGAGGGCCAGGAGCAACGGATACCCGACCCCGTAGCAGGCCACGAGCTGGCCCAGGAACACCGTTCCCACGGTGGGCCAGTACGGTACGCCCGCGAGGAACTGGAGGTACAGCGGTACACCCAATGCGTTGATCACCACGGGCGGAAGCGGCGCAAGCCACGCCCGGGGCATGCGGGCGGTGAGGAGGGCAGCCAGCAGGCTCAGCAGGGTGCCGAGCACCGTGTCCACAAAGCCATACGGACCCACCAGGTTCGCCAGGAACACCCCCACCACCACCCCCACGGTCCCGCCCACGGGATCGAGATACGGGAGCACGGTGAGGGCCTCGGAGACCCGCACCTGCACCGGTCCGTAGCCGAGCTCCCCCAGGGAGACGGTGACTGCCGCGTACACGCCCGCGATCACCGCGGCCCGCACCAGCGTTCCGATCTCCACCCTCCGGCTCATGCCGTTTCCCCCTCGGTGGCGAAGAGTAGCTCCAGGTGTTTCCGGTCCACCTCCACGCCCAGACCCGGCCCCGGAGGCGGGGCTCCGAATCCGTCCTGGGAGCGCGGGGTATACCCCGCGATGTGCTCCAGGACCCAGTCGTTCATGAAGGAGGCCGCGAGGAGCACCTCCGGCCGGGTGCTGGCAGCCAGGTGGCTTGTGGCGGCGGTCACGAGATCGCCGCCCCACGTGTCCTCGATGATCAGCGAAAGCCCCAGCTCCTGCGCCAGGTCCCGCACCAAGCGCGATCCGGTGAGGCCCCCGAACTTGCTGATCTTGAGGTTGATGCCGGTTGCCCCCGCCCGCGCGGCCGCCAGCGCTCCCCGCAGGTCCGTCACCACCTCGTCAAGAATCATGGGAAGCCGGCTCGATCGCCGGACCGCCCTACACTCCGCCAGGGTCGGACAGGGCTGCTCCAGGAGCACCTGAAAGAGCCCGTCCAGCATCCGCGCTAGGAGCATGGCGGGATAAAGGCGGTACGCTCCGTTCGCGTCCGCGATCACCACGTCGTCCTCCCCGACAGCTTCCAGCACCGTGCGGACCCGCGCAGCATCCTCCTGCGGCGTGGTGCCGATCTTGAGCTGAAATCGACGGATCCCTTGAGCGCGCTGCGTCTGCACGAACGCCGCCATCTCCTCCGGGTCACGCAGGGGAACGGCCACGTAAAGGGGAAACCACGCCTGGTGGAACCCACCGAGGAGCACGTAGAGGGGGAGGCCGGTGGCTTTGCCCAGCAGATCCCAGCACGCGATGTCCACCGGGCTTTTCGCGAACGCGAACCCCCGGAGGGTGCTGTCCATGCGGCGGTGGATGGCGGCAAGATCCCGGGGATCCAGGCCCAAAAGCGGTGGGAGGAGCTCCCTGAGGGCGGCCCGGGCCCCCTCCGCGAACCCCGGGAGGTAGGTGGAGCCCAGCGGGCACACCTCCCCCCACCCCTCCAGCCCTTCGTCCGTGACCACCCGCACCACGGTGGAGGGCAGGGTGGAGATCACACGTTCCCCTGACATCCCGTAGGCCCCATGGGCATAGGTGAGCTCGTAGCCGTACACCTCGAGGCGGACGATCCTCACGGCGAAAGCTCCACGATGGTGGCACCCTCCCCGCCCTCGTGCGGCGGGGCCGAGCGGAACCGGACCTCCGGATGGGCGGCCAGGGCCTCGCGCACGGCCCGACGGAGAGCGCCCGTTCCCTTCCCGTGGACCACCACAAGACGCGGAAGCCCCGCAAGCAGCGCCGCGTCCAGGGCCCGCTCGAGCTCATACACCGCGTCGTCCACGCTCATGCCCCGGAGGTCCAGGCGCGTGGGGGCCTGCGCAGCAGGAGAATCCATGGACGGTACCCGCGGTCGGGGGGAAGGCACTCCGCCGGTGGCCGCCCGCAGGTTGGAGCGGGGGACCCGCACCTTCCACCGGCCCACCTGCACCTCCACCTCGTCCCGTTCCGTGACGCCCACCACGGTTCCCTCGGCCCGCAGGGAGGCGACCCGCACCCGGTCGCCGGGAGCCACGGTCTCCAGGGGTTCTCCGAGCTCCTCGGCCCGCGCCTCCTGCAGCGCCTTCACGAGCTCCGCAAGCTGCGTCCGGGCCTGCTCCGCATCCCGCACGGTACGCCGGGCCCGCAGCTCCGCCAGGAGCCTTTCCACCTCCTCGCGGGCCCGCTCCACCAGAGCTCTAGCGTCCTCCCGGGCTCTGCGCAGCAGCCGCTCCCGCTCCGCCTGGAGCTCCGCCCGTAAGGCTTCGTACCGCCGGCGCTCCTCCTCGGCCTCCTTGCGAAGCCGCTCCGCTTCCTCCCGGGCGGCCTCCATCCGCCGCTGATCCGCGCTGAGGCCTGCCAGCACCGCCTCCATCTCCGCCATCCCGCGCCGGAGGTAGCTGCGGGCCCGTTCCAGCACCGCGGCGTCCAGCCCCAGGCGCTGCGCGATCACGAAGGCATGGCTGCTTCCGGGGATCCCCAGGCGCAGCCGGTAGGTGGGCCGCAGGGTCTCCACGTCGAACTCCACGGAGGCGTTCTCCACGCCCGCCCGCTCGTAGGCCATGGCCTTGAGTTCCCCGTAGTGGGTGGTGGCCACCACGCGACACTGCCGCTCGTGCAGGGTCTCCAGGATGGCCCGGGCCAGGGCCGATCCCTCTGCGGGATCGGTTCCCGCGCCGATCTCGTCGAGGAGCACGAGCGAGCCGGGCCGGGCGTTCCTCAGGATTTCCACGATGGCCTGCAGGTGGCTGCTGAAGGTGGAGAGCGACTGCTCGATGCTCTGCTCGTCCCCGATATCCGCGAACACCTGAGGAAACACGCCCATGCGGCTGCGGGGGGAGGCGGGAACGAACAGCCCCGACTGCAGCATGAGCTGCAGCAGTCCGATGGTCTTGAGGGTCACGGTCTTGCCGCCCGTGTTGGGGCCCGTGAGGATCAGGGTACGGGATTCCATCCCGAGCCGCACATCCACGGGCACCACCGGCCGCTGCGGATCCGCTCGCTGGGCATAAACAAGGAGCGGGTGCCGGGCCTGGACGAGCTCCAGCTGCGGATGGGGAACGAGCTCCGGTAGGACCGCATCGAGCTCGTCTGCAAGACGCGCCTTGGCGAACGCCAGATCCAGGCGGGCCAGGATCCGCACCGCCTGCTCCAGCTCCGCGGCCCGGGCGGCTACCCGCTCCGACAGACGATTCAGGACCCGCTGGATCTCCCGTTCCTCCGCCCCCCGCAGGGCCCGGATGCGGTTCCCGAGCTGCACGGCCACGAGGGGCTCCATGAAGGCGGTGGCGCCGCTGCTGGACTGGTCGTGGAGGATGCCGGGGAATTGGTGTGCGTACTGCTGCTTGACGGGCACCACGTACCGCTCGCCCCGCACGGTGACGATGGGGTCCTGGAGCATGCGGCTCCAGCGGGGCGAGCGCAGAAGCTCCTCAAGCTTTGCCCGCAGCTCCTGCTCTGTGGCCCGTAGCTGCCGCCGGATGTAGGCAAGCTCCGGACTTGCGGAGTCCAGCACCGCTCCGTCCTCCCCGATGGCCCGCTCCAGCTCCGCCTCCAGGAGCTCAAAGGTAGGTAGATCGCGGACCAGGGCCGCCAAGAGCGGTACCCGCTCGGCCCGGGAAAGCACGGCCCCCTTGACCTTCCGGGCGGTGCGGGCGGTTTGGAGGACCTGTAGGAGGTCATCCGGCGCCAGGGCTCCTCCGATCCGGGTCCGGGCGAGGTGCGGCCGCAGGTCGTGCACCCCGCGCAGGGGTAGCTCCCCTTCCCGCAGGAGCAGCCGGGCCTCCGCGGTCTCCCCGAGCCGCTCCTGCACCTCCCGGAAGTCGGTGGCGGGTCCCAGTTCCACCCCAAGCTCCGCGCCGACAGCGGTCTCCACTAGCTGCCGGAGCCGATCCCGGATCTTGGAAAACTCCAGGACCCGAAGCGTCCGCTCGTCCATGCCTACGTCCCCGCGCCATTGTATACCGGCCGGGAGAGAAAGGGGCTTTCAGGGTCCACGAACCGCCAGAGGCGGTCCCGAGCGCGCCGGATTCCGATGCGCGGGGTGGCGCGGATGCGGGGGGGCGGACTTCCCGGGGTCAGGTAGAGGGGGCCTGGCCGGGTGAGGTCGATTCCGTTGAAGGAGAGGTCGATGGCGAAGGCCTGGGTGAGCCGGCCCGGGCCGCTGCACAGCAGCCGCACCTCCTCCACACCCCGCAGCCGCTGCATGACCCTCAGACCCTCCAGAGGCTCCGCGGCCCGCAGCAGCACCGCTCCGGGCGTTCCCTCGGGCTCGGTCACCACGTTGAGGCAGTGGTGGTTGCCGTACGTGAAGTACACGTAGGCGATTCCCGGCGGGCCCCACATGATGGCGCTGCGGGCAGTGCGCCGGTAGGCGTGGCTTGCGGGATCCTGAGGTCCCAGGTACGCCTCCACCTCCACGAGGCGTCCCACGAGCCGCACTCCGTCCGGCAGGACCCGCACGAGGAGCGCTCCCACGAGTTCCCGCGCCACCGCCAGGGTGGGCCGGGCGAAGAAGCTGCGGGGAAGGGGAGAGAGGGTGCGTTCCGCGATCACCCGGAGCGCCTCCTGCGGGCAGCAGGGCGTTTGCGGCCCAGCACCTCCATCAGTTTCCGCAGCGGCAGGGTGTTCAACACGTCCTTCGCCTCCGCCCACCCCCGGCGGGCGGTGCCTACCCCCAGCTCCATGTACCGGAGTTGCGCGGGGCTGTGGGCGTCCGTGTTGATGCAGACCAAGACCCCGTGCTCCACTGCCAGCCGCACGTGCACGTCCTTGAGGTCCAGCCGCTCCGGGGCCGCGTTCACCTCCAGGATGGTACCGGTCTTGCGGGCGGCCTCCACCAGCCGCTCCACGTCCACGGAATACGGGTCCCGTTGTTGGACGAGCCGGCCCGTGGGATGTCCGAGGATGGTCACGTAGGGGTTGTGCATGGCCCGCACGATGCGCTCCGTCATGGCCTGGGCGTCCATCCGGAAGTGGGTGTGCACGGAGGCGATCACGACGTCCAGGTCCGCCAGGACCTCGTCCGGGTAGTCCAGGGATCCGTCCGGGAGGATGTCCACCTCAGAGCCGATGAGAACCACGATCCCTTCCAGCCGCTCGCTGAGACGGCGCACGTCCCGGATGTGGTGCCGGAGGTCCTCCACCGTCACCCCGCCCGCGAACTTCAGGCTCCGGGAGTGGTCCGTGATGCAGATGTACTCGTAGCCCAGCTCCCGGGCGGCCCGGGCCATCTCCTCCACCGTGGCGGCGCCGTCGCTCCACCTGGTGTGCATGTGGAGGTCGCCCCGGATGTCCTGCAGGGTCACGAGCTTCGGGAGCGTTCCGCGCTCCGCCGCCTCCAGCTCTCCCTGATCCTCCCGCAGCTCCGGCGGGATCCAGGGAAGTCCCACCGCGGCGTACACCTCCTCCTCCGTCCGGCCCGCGATGCGCCGCTCCCCCCGGAAGACCCCGTACTCGTTGATCTTGAGGCCCATCCGCACGGCCCGCTCCCGCAGCTTGATGTTGTGCTCCTTGCTCCCCGTGAAGTACTGCAACGCCGCACCGAAGGAGACGGGCTCCACCACCCGCAGATCCGCCTGGACCCCCACCCGGAGCAGGACGCTGCTGCGGGTAGTGCCGTGCGAGAGCACCTCCCCCACCTCCGGCATCCGCACGAAGGCCTCCATGGGCTCCTCAGGCACGTTGCTGGTCACGAGGATGTCGATATCGCCAATGGTGTCCTTCATCCGGCGCAGGCTGCCAGCTACGCTGATCCCGCGGACGGACGGCAGTCTCTGCAATCGGGCCACGATCTCCTGAGCATAAGGCCGCACGGTTCCCAGCGGCAGCCGCTTCCCCGCCCGGCGCACCTGCTCGATCCCCCGGAGGATGTTCTCCACCGTTTTCTGTCCCATGCGGGGAAGGCCCGCCAGCCGCCCCGACCGCGCGACCTGTTCCAGCTCCTCGAGGGTGGTGATCCCCAGGTACTGGTAGATGAGCATGGCGGTCTTGGGTCCCAACCCAGGGATCCGCAAGAGCGTGGTGATGCCCGCGGGCAGCTCCTGTAGCAGCTCCTGGTGGTAGGCGATCTTGCCCGTGCGCAGGTACTCCTGGATCTTCTCCGCGATGCTCTTACCGACCCCGGGGATCTCCTCCAGCGCTTCCCGGACCGCCAGCTCCTCCACGTCCTCCGTGAGGCTTTCCAGGGCCCGGGCAGCCCGGCGGTAGGCATTCACCCGGAAGGGGCTTTCGCCCTTCAGCTCCAGCAGGTCCGCGATCTCATTGAGCAGGGACGCGAGCTCCAGGTTCTTCATTTCAGAAGGACTCCCCGCCAGGCCCCAGCTCCGGGATCCTCCAGGGAAGGACGCCATTCAGGCTCCGCACTGCGGCCGCCTCCCAGCTGGCTAGGGGGGGTGCGAGCAGGGACCGCTCCACATCCGGTCGCACCGCCGGGGCAAAAGGCGCAGCCAGGAGGAACACCAAAAAGACCATGGAGAGCACGACTCCCTTGAGCACCCCCAGAAGTCCGCCGAGAAGGATCTGGATGCCGGCGGCGGCCCTCCGACCTGTGATGGCCGCCGTGAGGTAGTTGCCCACCACCACGAGCACCACCAGCATCCCCAAAAAGGTCACGGTGGCCGCCCAGTCAGGCCAGGGGAAGTCCCGGCCGAAGAGGGCCTGGGCTGCGGGCTTGTAGAACCGGGAGGTGGCCCCGAAGGCAAGGGCCAGAAAGAACGCCTCAAGGAAGGTGCGCACAGGACCCCGCTGCAGCCCCGAGAGGATCATGAGCAGGGTCAGGGCGAGGACGATCCAATCCACCCATGTCATGCCGCTCCCTCCACCGCAGGATTCGCGGCACCACGGGGAGTTCCTGCGTTCTATGCGCCCCGGATTCGGGCACCGAACCGCTGCCGCAGAGCCTCCCGGATCCCCTCCAGGACCGCTTCCACCTCCCGGGCCTCCAGGGTGCGGTCCGGGGACCGGAACCGGAGGGAGAGGGCCACGCTCTTGTGATCCGGTGGTACCTGCGGTCCCGTGTACACGTCGAAGGGCTCCACCGACTCCAGCACTGGGCCCGCCACCTTCCGGATCTCCTCCACCAGATCCGCCGCCGCCACTTCCTCCCGCACCACCACCGCCAGGTCTCGATCCACCGCGGGGTAACGGGGAAGGGGCCGGAGCTCCGGGGGCTGAGCGTGCACGAGCAGGGGCATCAGGGCCATCTCCGCCACATATGCCCTCTCCCGCAGATCGTAGGCCTCTGCCACCTGGGGGTGTACCTCCCCCATCCATCCGATCCGCTCTGCTCCAATCCACACGGAAGCGGAGCGATAGGGGTGGAGCCACGGAGCAGCCTCCGGCACCAGACGCCAGTCCGGGATGTGGAGGGCCTCCAGGAGGGTCTCCAGAACCCCCTTCAGGTGGTAGAAGGTGGTCTCACCGAACTCCTCCGGGAGGTTCCAGCGACCCAGAAGCACCCGGCCCATGCGGGCGATCCCCACGACCTTACGCTCCTCCCACTCCTCCCCGGTGGAGAAGTACACCCGGCCGATCTCGAAGATGTGCACGTCCGGGATCCCCCGGGCGCGATTCGTGCGCAGGACCTCGAGGAGGGAGGGAAGGAGTGTGGTGCGCAGGTGCGTGTGCTCCTCCGTGAGGGGGTTCAGGAGTCTGGGCGCCTTCCGGAGCGGGTGGTCGGGCGGAATCCGAACGCGGTCCAGGTCCCGGGGATGGAGGAGGGAAAGGGTGAACACCTCCGTGAGGCCACCGCGGAGCAGTACCTCCCGCACCTCCCGTTCCCGCGCAAGCTCCTCCGGGAGCCTGCCTACCCCCATCTCGCCGCGAGGCATGGTCTCCGGGATCCGGTCGTAGCCCCACAGCCGGGCCACCTCCTCGATGAGATCCTCCTCCCGCTCCACGTCCCGGCGGTGGGAGGGAACCCTAACCACCACCCGATCCTCCTGGGGCTCCAGACCGAATCCCAACCTCTGCAGGATCCCTTCGGCCTCCTTCTGCGGGATTTCGGCTCCCAGCACCCTGCGGAGGCGGTCGTACCGCAGGGCCACCACGCGGGGGGGCTCCGGGGTGGGGTACACGTCTACCTCGCCCCGCAGCACCCGTCCCCCGCAGTAGCGGCGCATGAGCTCCGCGGCGCGGGCGGCGGCAACCCGGACCCGCTCCGGATCCCCACCCCGCTCGTGCCGGGTGCTCGCCTCCGTACGCAATCCCACGGCCCGAGCGGTGCGGCGCACCGCCACGGGGTTGAACCACGCGGACTCCAACAGCACCCGGCGGGAGGTGGGTCGGATCTCGGTGTCCGCGCCACCCATGATTCCACCCAGGGCCACGGGCCGCTCCCCGTCCGCGATCACCAGGGTCCCTTCCGGCAGCACCCGCTCCATCCCGTCCAGGGTCACGAGCCGCTCTCCTCCGCGCGCGGCCCGCACGACAATTCTGCCCCCCACGAGCTCGTCGTAGTCGAAGGCATGAAGAGGCTGCCCCAGCTCCAGCATCACGTAGTTGGTGATGTCCACCACATTGTTGATGCTGCGGATCCCGCACTTCTCCAGCCGCTCGGCCATCCACCTGGGGGCTGGACCTACCTGGACGTCCACGATCACCCGGGCCACGTACCGGTAGCAGAGGCTGGGCTCCGCGAGCGTCACGGAGGCCAGGGTCTCCGCCGCAGGGTCCTCCTCCTCCACGCCCATGGGTGGAACCACCACCTCCCCGCCCGTGGCCGCCGCCACCTCTCGCGCGATCCCCACCATCCCCAGCCAGTCGGGTCGGTTCGTGGTGGCCTCCAGGTCGAACACCCAGTCATCCTCCCACCGCTCCACAGCCTCCACGCCCAGGCCCAGCATGGGGAACCGCTCCGCCCACGCCTCGGGATCGAGGGGGTCCGGTGTGCGCACCAGTTCCCGGAGCCAGGTCCATGGAACCCGCATCCCGCCCTCCTAGAACTGGTTCAAAAAGCGCAGGTCGTTCTCCCAGAAGAGGCGGATATCGCCGATGCCGTATCGGACCATGGCCGGCCGCTCCACGCCCAGCCCGAAGGCGAAGGCGGTGTACCGCTCGGGATCCATTCCCGCCATCTCCAAAACCCTGGGATGGAACATCCCACACCCCCCGATCTCCAGCCACCGGCCGCCGAAGTACACCGCGATCTCCGCGCTGGGTTCCGTGAAGGGAAAGTAGGAGGGCTGGAAACGGATCCGGGTCTGCGGACCCCACATCTCCCGGGCGAACCGGGAGAGCACCCCTTTGAGGTCCGAGAACCGCACGCCTTCGTCCACCAGGAATCCGTCCACCTGATGGAACACGGGCGCGTGGGTGGCATCGAGGGCATCCCGGCGGTAGCAGCGGCCGATGCTCACCACCCGCATGGGAGGCCTGCGGACCGCCATCACCCGCACGTCCACCGCGGTGACCTGGGTCCGCAGAAGGTGCTCCCGATCCAGGTAGAAGGAGTCCTGCATGTCCCGGGCGGGATGATCGTCCGGGATGTTCAGACGGCGGAAGTTGAACTCCTCCGTCTCGATCTCCGGCCCCTCTGCCACCTCGAACCCCATGGAACGGAAGATCTCCAGGATCTCCTGGATGGTGCGGCCCAGGACGTGCGGCCGCCCGGGAATGGGGCGGCGGCCGGGGAGGGTGACGTCGATGGCCTCCGCGCGCAGCCGCCTCTCCAGAGCGAGGGCCTGGACGACCCCTGCCCGGGCCTCCAGCTGCGCCACGAGCCACTCCTTGGTCTCGTTGAGGAGGGCGCCCGTCCGGGCCCGCTCCTCCGGGGGGAGATTCCCCAGGCTCCGCAGCAGCTGGGTGAGCCGGCCCCGCTTGCCGAGATACCTGCGGCGGACGGCCTCCAGGGCCTCCGAGGTCTCGGCCCGCTGGATGTCCTGTTCGGCTTCCTCCCGAAGGGTTCGGATCTCCTGCTCCACCGCTCCTCCCTGGGATGCGCTCGCCGATGCCGGTAGTATATCAGGGGCGGGCCCGCTCAGCCACCGCGCCGGGCCTCGTACAGGAGCACGGCCGCCGCGGCCACCACGTTCAGGGACTCCGCGGTGCCGAGCAGCGGGATCCGGACTCGGGCCGAGCCAGGCCAGGGGTGCCGGGGTCCGGTCCCCTCGCTCCCGAACACGAGGACCACAGGCGGCGTGTAATCCGCCTCCCGGTAGTCCACCGCTCCCCTGGGGTCCGCCACGTATACCCGCTCCCCCTGCACCTCCTCCCCTGTGGCCCGCACGATGGGAAGCGCGAAGCAGGATCCCGCACTCGCGCGGATGGCCCTCGGGTGAAAGGGATCCACGGTTCCCTCAAGAACGGCCAGGGCATCAAACCCCGCGGCATCCGCGGTGCGGACCAGGGCCCCCATGTTCCCTGGATCTTGGATCCCGTCCGCCACCACGAGCCGGGACCACCGGAGGGAGGAGAGCGGGCGCATGGCGGGGATCCGGACCACCGCGCACACGGGTTGGGGGGTCTCCACGTCCGCCAAGGCCTCGATCACCCGTGGCCCCACCCGGAGCATCCGGATCCCCGTGCGCCGGGCTAGGCTCTCCAGCTCTGGCACGGGCTCCGCCACCAGGAGCTCTTCTATCTGCCCCCCCACCCGCAGGATGGTCTCCACGAGCCGGACCCCGCTCACCACCACCCGGCCCTGAGCCCACCGCTCCCGCCGACGGGTCAGAGCCCGGAGTTCCTGGATGTGCGGGTTTTTGGGGCTCGTGATCACCCCGAACGGGCCGTGGCGCTCCGAACGATCTCCGCAAATGTCTGGGGGTCCCGCACCGCCAAGTCCGCGAGGACCTTGCGGTTCAGGGCGATGCCGTTCTGGCGCAGGGCATGCATGAGCCGGCTGTACGACAGGCCGTGCTGGCGGGCAGCCGCATTGATGCGGACGATCCACAGACGCCGGAAGTCCCGCTTGCGCTGCCGGCGATCCCGGTACGCGTTGCGCAGGGCCCGGATCACGTACTGGTTCGCCAGCTTGAACCAGCGGCTCTTCTTACCCCAGAAGCCCTTCGCCAGCTTCAGGATCTTCCTGTGGCGGCGACGTACGGTCTTCCCGCGCTTTACCCTCGGCATGCTCCTCTCCCCTCACCCCAGATCGTACGGGATCAGGGCCCGTAGGCGCCTCGTGTCCTGGGACGCCACGGGCACCTCCTGCGCGAGGCTGCGCAGCCTACGGGCCCGCTTCTTCTCCTTCAGGTGCCCTCCGCCCTGACGGCGGCGGAGGAGCCTGCCGGTGCCCGTCACCTTGATCCGCTTGCGCGCACCCTGGTGGGTCTTGGCCTTAGGCATCCTCCCGCCTCCTCACCGCCGGGCCGGGTTGTACACCACCACCATGTTCCGCCCCTCCATGGAGGGAGGACGTTCCACGGTGGCGATGGGCGACACGTACTCCGTGAGCCGGTCCAGGATCATGCGTCCCAGCTCCGGGTGCACCACCTCCCGACCCCGAAACCACATCTCCACCTTCACCTTGTGCCCTTCCTGCAGGAAGTTGTACACCATCTTCGCCTTCGTCTGGAAATCGTGATCCCCGATCTTCGGGGTCATCCGGATCCGTTTCAACTCCATGGTCCTGGCCTTCCGGTGCGCCTCCCGGTCCCGCTTGCTCTGTTCGTACTTATACTTCCCGTAGTCCATGATCTTGACCACGGGCGGTTCCGCCTGAGGCGCCACCTCCACCAGATCCAACCCCGCCTCCCGCGCCCGCTGGAGGGCCACGTGGATGGGAACGATTCCGAGATTCTCTCCGCCCGGCCCGATCAGCCGGACCTCATGCGCTCGAATCCGTTCGTTCACCCGGGGTTCCCGATGGATGCTCTCCCCTCCTTACTTTCAGTCTCTTCGCGGCCGACCCGCGCTGTCCCGGTAAAATGAAAGCGGGCAGCAGAAGCCGCCCGCCACATATACCCCGCACGGGATTCCCTCGCCCGACGGCACGGGCATCGGATCCCGTTTGCGCAGGAAGGATCGCCAGGCTTCTGCACGCACCCGAGCCGCGATCAACCTAACATGAGCGTGGAGGTCCGTCAAGCCAGCTCAAGGCCGCCGGTGTGGGAGGTGGTGGGACGCGCCGTGCTGAACTGGCTCGAGGAGCTGGGAGCGGGAGCGCTGCTCCTCCTCCGGGTCCTCGGAGCCCTCACCCGCCTCCGGTGGGAGGTCCAGGAGACCCTCCGGCAGATGGATCGGGCAGGGGTGGAGTCCATCCCCCTCGTCCTGCTCACGGGAGCGTTTTCCGGCATGGTCCTCGCCTTCCAGACTGCCCGGCAGCTCCTGGCCATGGGGGCCGAGGGGTTCGTGGGGGGGCTCGTGGCGGTGTCCATGGCCCGCGAGGCGGCCCCCGTGTTCACCGCGGTGACCGTGGCGGGTCGGGTGGGCGCAGGGTTCGCCGCGGAACTGGGCACCATGAGGGTCACAGAGCAAATAGACGCCCTCCAGGTGATGGCCACGGATCCCGTGGAGTACCTGGTGCTGCCTCGGGTGATGGCTCTGGTGGGAATGTTGCCCGTCCTGGTCCTCCTGGCGAACGCGGTCGGTGGATTTGGGGGCTACGTGGTCGCCCTTCTCACGGGGGTACCGGGACCCGTGTACCTGAGCTCCGTGCGGGAGTTCCTGGACTTCGCGGACGTGCTCAAGGGGCTCGGAAAGGCCACGGTCTTCGGAGCCGCCATCGGCCTCGTGGCCTGTACGAAGGGGATGCGGGCCTCGGGCGGCGCGGAAGGCGTGGGGCGAGCCACCACCAGCAGCGTGGTGACCGCCATCGTGCTCCTCCTCGCCCTCAACTACTTCCTGGATCTCCTGTTGTTCTGAACGGAGGAGGCATTGATCCTCGAGGGCCGGATTACGCTCACAGACCTCCACAAGTCCTTCGGGACCCAAGTGGTCCTCCGGGGCGTCTCTCTGATGGTGGAGCCCGGGGAGTCCGTGGCCATCCTGGGACCGAGCGGCGCCGGCAAGAGCGTGCTCCTCAAGCACGTGGTGGGACTCCTGCATCCGGATCGGGGTGAGGTCCGGATCGACGGCCACGTGGTGCACGCCCTGCGCGACCGGGAGCTGGCCGCCCTGCGCATGCAGATGGGGATGGTCTTCCAGGGCTCCGCCCTCCTCGATTCCCTCACCGTGGGGGAAAACGTGGCGTTCCCTCTCCGTCGCCACCGCCGAATGGAGGAGCACACCCTCCAGGAAAAAGTCCTGGAGAAGTTGAAGCTGGTGGGCATGGAGGGAGCCAAGGACCGGATGCCGGCGGATCTGTCGGGGGGGATGCGTAAGCGGGTGGGCATCGCCCGGGCCCTGGCGCTGGAACCCCGCATTCTCCTCTACGACGAGCCTACCGCGGGGCTCGACCCGGTCACCGCCCGCGCGGTGGACGAGCTTATCCTCCGCGTCCAACGGCAGACCGGGACCACCACGGTGCTCGTCACCCATGACCTCGTGACTGCCTTTCGGGTGGCCCAGCGCATCGCGGTGCTGGAGGAAGGCCGGTTTGTCCTCGTGGGCCCTCCACAGGCCCTGTGGGAGTCGGACCACCCTCTGGTCCTGGAGTTCCTCCGCGCGAGTTCACTGTCCACCCCCGGGGGAGAGGAGGGAAGGCGGTGAGGACCGAGGCCCGAGTCGGGCTGGCCGTGCTGCTGAGCCTCGTGCTGCTGGTAGCCCTGGCGGTGTTCCTGGGGCGGGTTCCGCTCTTCGAACGGGGGTATGAATTCACCGTGGTGTTCGAGAGCGCGGAGGGACTCGGTCCCGGCACTCCCGTCCGGATGGCGGGAGTGCAGGTGGGGGAGGTGCGCACCCTCCGCCTCACACCCGATAACCGGGCCGCGGTGCGGGTGCGCATCCGGCCCGAGATCCGGATCCCCGTGGGATCCCGTTTCCAGGTGGCCAGCAGCACCCTGTTGGGGAATCGCTACTTGGCCATTCTCCCCTCCGAGCAAGCCGCATCCATCCCGCCGGACGCGGTGGTCACCGGAGACCGGGCCAGTACCGTGGAGGACATCTACCGGAGGGTGGAGGCCCTCGCGGCAGAGGTGGGGACGGCGGTGCAGGATGTGCGTCGCCTCATCCAGTCCGCCCAGGGCGTGGTGGAACGTCTGGACGAGACCTTGGGCGCGATTCAGGAGACGATGGCCGACCCCCGGCTCCGGGCCTCCTTGGTACGGGCCGCGGAACACCTGGAAGGCGCGGGTCGGTCCGTGGAGCGGACGGCAAGGCAGGTGGAGAGGGTGGCGGGGGTGGTGGGAACGGAGGTGACCCACACCGCCCGCAGCCTGAGGGACTTCGCGCAGGACCTCCGGAGCACCGCCCAGGAGGTCCGCCGGTTCACGGAGGACGTCACCGCCCGGGGAGAGACCGCCGCCCGGCTCCGCCGGTCCGTGGCCTCCACGGAGGAGGCGGTCTCTGCCGTCCAGCGCATCGCGGCCAGCGTGGAGCGGACCGCCCGGCGCGTGGAGGAGATGAGCCGCGATCTCCAGGAAGGCCTGATCAACCAGACGCAGCTGCGGGAGGTGCGGGCGCTCCTCACGGACGCGCGGGCGGCCGCCCGCCGGGTGGACGAGGTCATGGGCAAGATTGACCGGACCGTGGAGGGCCTGGAACCCGTTCTGCAGCGGGTCCAGGAGGGGGTTCTCCTCCTCCCCAACCTGCACGTCACGTACGCGGTGTGGTACAACAGCCGCACCCAGTTCCGCCACGATCTCGACCTGTGGGTGACGCCAGGGGAGGGCCGCTATTACCGCCTGGGAGTTCACGACGTGGGACGGGAGAACCTGATGCAACTCCAGGTGGGGTTCCGCCTCACGGAGGTCCTCGGAGGACGGGCGGGGCTTGTAGACTCCCAGGTGGGCGTAGGGCTCGACTACCAACCGGGAGGGGGATGGCAGGTTTCCCTGGACCTCACGAACTTCAACCGCCCCACCCTCCACCTCTCCCTCCACTATGCGGTTCAGCCCGCTCTTGCCATCGGCCTGCACCTGCGGGACGTGTTCCAGGAGCCCTCGTACGGGATCGGCCTGCGGTACCGGTTCTAAAAACAGAAAAGCCCCGGGACCGTGAAAGGTCCCGAGGCAAGCGCGAGCGCTTGGGGAAGCGTTACCGCTTCTTCTTCGCGCCCTTCTTCGCCGTGGACTTGGCGGAGGTCTTCTTGGCGGTGGCCTTCTTACCGGCCGCCTTCTTCGCCGCCATGGCTCGGCTACCTCCTTTCCGTTTGGTTTGTAAGAAGTATACGCAGATGATGCGGGAATTCCTCCTCCCTTTCGCAAATTCGTTCGGATTTTATGTGGAGACCTGGACCCGCCGGAAGGCCTCCACCGTCCAGGCCACGTCCTCGTCCGAGATGTGCCGGTGGGTGACGAGCCGGATCTCATATCGGGAGAGGGCAAAGCAGAGAACTCCCTGTTCCGCGAGGGAGGCGACGAGCCGGCGGGCATCCCGATCCACCCGGACCAGGACGATGTTCGTGTCCACCTGGTCCGGGTCCACCACCACGCCGGGGATCCGGGTGAGCCCTCTCGCCAGCGCCTTGGCCCTCCGGTGATCCTCCACGAGGCGATCCACCATCTCCTCCAGGGCCACGATCCCCGCGGCGGCCAGAACCCCCGCCTGTCGCATCCCACCGCCCACGACCTGTCGCCAGCGTCGCGCGCGCTCGATGAAGGGTCTGCTGCCACACAGCATGGAGCCCACGGGTGCGCTCAGCCCCTTGGAGAGGGAGAACATCACGGAGTCCACCGGCTCCGCGAGCACGCGAGCGTGCTTGCCCAGGGCCACCGCGGCATTGAAGATACGGGCTCCGTCCAAGTGCACGGCCAGGCCCGCCCGGTGGGCGGCGGCGGCGGTGGCCGCGATGCGCTCCGGGGGAATGGCCACGCCCCCCGCCCGGTTGTGGGTGTTCTCCAGACACACCAGGCGCGGGAGGAAGGAGGGAGGACCTGCGGGGTGCAAAGCCGCTTCCAGGGCCTCCGGGGGAATCCAGCCCCGCTCGCCGTGGATGGGACGGAGGACGGCTCCCGCGAGTACGCTGAGGCCTGTGCTCTCGTGCTCACAGATGTGCGAGGTCGCCTCGCACAGCACCGCGTCTCCCCGCTGCGTATGCGCGAGGATGGCCACCAGATTCGCCATGGTGCCGCTCGCGCAGAACAGGGCTGCCTCCTTCCCCATCCGCTCCGCCGCGAGCTCCTCCAGGGCACACACGGTGGGGTCTTCCCCATACACGTCGTCCCCCACCCGGGCCCGCGCCATAGCTTCCCGCATCCGCTCCGTGGGCTGGGTGACGGTGTCGCTGCGCAGGTCCACCACCCGCATTCCCCTCACTCCTGGGGTTCCGGAGCCCGGGCTGCCTGATACATTCCGATCCCCCGCCCCGCGATGGCGGAGGCGAGGTACCCGAGGAGGAAGAGGAACAGGGCGCGCACCAACAGGGCCAGTACCAGGTTGAGATCCGGCCCCTGTTGCGGGGTCGGTGACGTGAGCCGGCTTAGGGCGCCGGCCGCCAGCTCCTTGTACGCGGTGTGGAAGACGTAGATGAGCAGGGCCACCCCCACCACGAACACCACCATGCCCAGAATGCGGCCCGGCGGGTCGGTGGGGTTCCTTCCTCCCGGCATCGTCTCACCTCCTGCAGTCGGGCTCCCGCGGCTCACCGCGTCACCACCCGCGCCCGATCCAGCGCGTACGGGCAGACGGGGCAGGGGTTCTCTCCCGGCAGCCGCGCGATGGCCTCCAGGATGAGCGCGCGCAGCTTCGCGTTGTTCGCCGAGAACATGCGCATCACCTCCTCTGCGCTCACGGGCTCCACATCCGCCCTCCCCTCCAGGCCCACGTCGTAGTCCGTGACCAGGGAGATGTTCACGTAGCAGATTCCCAGCTCCCGGCTCAGGATCGCTTCAGGATACTGGGTCATGTTGACCACGTCCCACCCCTGCACGTGGAACCAGCGGCTCTCCGCCCGGGTGGAAAACCTCGGGCCCTGGATCACCACCACAGTCCCCCGTTCGTGCAGGGGAAGCCCCTGCTCCCGGGCCACCTCCGCCACCAGCTTTCGCAGGGTGGGGCAATACGGGTCTGCAGCACTCACGTGCGTGGTGATGGGGCCGTCGTAGAAGGTGTCCGCCCGGCCCCGGGTACGGTCCACGAACTGATCGCACAGCACGAAGTCCCCGGGCCGAATGTGGGGCTGGAGGCTACCGACCGCGCAGGGTCCGAAGATCCACCGCACACCCAGCTCTCGCATGGCCCACAGGTTGGCCCGGTAGTTGATGCGGTGGGGCGGGATGCTGTGGTCCCGGCCGTGCCGGGGCAAGAACGCCACGCGCTTGGTGCCCACCTGCCCGATGGTCACCGCGTCGCTGGGAGGACCGTAAGGCGTCTCGATCCGGTGCTCCTCCACCTCCTCCAGGAGGTGGTAGAACCCCGATCCACCGAACACGCCCACGTCCGCGCGAGCTGCCCTCATACTCCCTCCTGGTCTTCCTTGGATTGCCTCAGCCGGATGATGTACAGCCGCGTGAGCGCCTCCGTGGAGGCCGGAAGGGGTTCTTCCGGAAACCTCCACCGATCTGCTTCCTCGTACGCTCGATCCAGCTCCCGCGCCCCAGATCGGTGAAGGCGGGCGACCAGTTCCTGCCAGGCGGCCTGGAGCGCGGGGATCCGGCGGCTCGCCACCTCCCCTAGGACCAAGCCGAGGGCCAGTGCTACAAGCAGGTCAGCGAGATTCCGAGGAGTGCGGGCGGAGGGATCCCGTCGGAGGACCTCCGCTGGGTGGCGCACCACCTGCCCGCCCGTCACCTCCGCGATCCGCTCCAGAAGGGACATCCCACCGGAGCTAGACCGCAGCTCCGATGAATAAGGGAGCACCACGGGAACCGAAGCGGCCCCCACCTTCCGACCGTCGAGGAAAGCGGACACCGCCAGCGCGTAGGCACCGGGTGCATCGAGCTGCACGTGCGCCTCGTACCACCCGGGCCCGGTCTGCACGAACCGGATCCTCTGCGTCTCCCGCCCCACCAGGGTGCCCATCACCGTGAATCCGTCCAGCGGATTGCCCCCCGCATCTCGCGCGTCCACCACCATCTCCAGGGCGGCACCCCTTAAGTTTACCCGCACCTCCAGGGGCTCCAGGGAGGGGCGCATCGCCCACCGTACCACTCGGGACCAGAAAGCGGCGAAGTGAAGCCACCGCCGCCACTCCGACGCCCACCGAAGCCCCGCATCAGAGGTGAAGGCCACCACCCGCCCCAGCCCATACTGCCACGTGGCCAGCAGGGGGTCCCGGTGGGGGGAGAGGAGGTGAACCTGAGCTGCAGGTTTCGGAGAGGTGGCCACATATCCCCGGAGGGGCGGGACTGCGGGAATCCCGGAGAGAAAGGCGGTGCCCGTTCGCCGGGGGAGAAACCGCTCCTCCACGAAGTAAGCCCGACGGGTGAGGGTAACCTCCGTGGTCAAGAGCTGCGGGACGGTGTAGGAATCCCGGGCGTGGTAGTGTCGGCCCCCTCCCCACTCCGCGAGCCGCCGCATGAAGGAGACGTCCGCGTCCCGGCCCACGGAGACCGCACTCAGGGTGATCCCCGCCGCCCGCATCCGCAGCGCCAGCCCCTGGAAATCCCCGGGATCCGTCTGCCCGTCGGAGAGGGCGATGATGTGCTTCACCCGAGCCCGGACTCCCCTCAGGGCCTCGGCCCCAGCCCGCAGGGCCGGCCACATGTCTGTCCCCCCGCCCGTGCGCAGCCGGGCGATGCGCTCCCCGATCCGATCCCGCTCCCGGGCCGGGGTGAGGGGGACTAGCCACCGGTACTCCTGGTCAAAGGCGATGATCCCGATCAGATCCCGCTCCCCGAGGGAGTCGAGGACGGATCGGGCCGCCTCCTTCGCCAGCTCCACCTTGGCGGGCTCGTTGTTCAGGCCGGCCATGCTGGCGGAGGTGTCCAGGACCAGCACCACGGCCGCATGCACGATCCCCATCCGGTGCCGGACCTCCGTGGACAGGGGCAGTACCTCCTCCAGCGGGGTTCCCGCGTACCCTCCGGGGCCGTATGCGTGCGCCCCCCCTACCACGACCAGTCCCCCTC